>NZ_CANMHM010000007.1 GCF_947497695.1 uncultured Polaribacter sp.
TTTTTTACCTAAGAAACCTTCTATAAAAATTGATAATATGTTACCTAATAAAAGTATAAGTTAAGTCGAACTCACGTTAATTTAGCAAAAAAACTTACTAGAACTTTGTTTTGTTTAATTTTTAACTCAAACTTCATAAAAAAAGAAGTTTTGTTATGAATTTATTTCAATTATTGAATGTCATAATTAAAAAAGGTTAAAATACTGTATTTCAAATATTTATACATTATTTTTAACACGTGAATTTAAAGAGTTCTATTGACTATTATTCAATAAAAAGAAAGAAACACAGTAATTTAGACAAAGAATTGAATAAAACAAAGATGAAACTAAATAAACATAGTAGCAGATTAACACAAGATGAATCTCAACCAGCATCACAAGCAATGTTGTATGCAGCAGGTTTAACAGATGAAGATATGAGCAAAGCTCAGGTTGGTATTGCAAGTACAGGTTATGATGGTAATCCTTGTAATATGCATTTGAATAGACTAAAAGATGAGGTAAAAGTAGAATGTAATATTGCAGGTTTAGTTGGTTTAGGTTTTAATACAATAGGTGTTTCAGACGGAATTTCTATGGGAACTTCTGGGATGAATTACTCATTAGTTTCTAGAGATATTATTGCAGATTCTTTAGAAACTGTAATGAACGCTCAAAGCTATGATGCATTGGTAGCTATAGTTGGCTGTGATAAGAACATGCCTGGAGCAATTATGGCAATGTTGCGTTTAAACAGACCAGCAATTATGATGTATGGAGGTTCTACTGCATCAGGTAAGTATAAAGGAAAAAAATTAAACATCGTTTCTGCTTTTGAAGCATTAGGTCAAAAAGTGGCTGGAGAAATTGATGAGGTAGAATATAAAGAAATCATAAAAAGAGCTATTCCAGGAGCAGGAGCTTGTGGAGGAATGTATACCGCAAATACAATGGCATCTGCCATTGAATGTATGGGGTTTGCATTGCCTTATAATTCTTCTATTCCTGCAGAAAATCCTAATAAACTATCAGAAGCAGAAAGAACTGCAAGAGCGATTAAAAATTTATTAGAATTAGATTTAAAACCTTTAGATATTATTTCTAAAAAATCGATAGAAAATGCAGTTACTTTGGTAAATGCTTTAGGAGGTTCAACAAATGCAGTTTTACATTTTTTAGCAATTTCTCATGCAGCAGATATCGATTTTACTTTAGAAGATTTTCAGAGAGTAAGTGATAAAACCCCTTTAATTGGAGATTTAAAACCTTCAGGAAAATATTTAATGGAAGATGTTCATGGTATTGGAGGTATACCTGCAATTATGAAGTATCTATTAGAAAACGGATTTTTACATGGTGATTGTATGACAGTTACAGGTAAAACATTAGCTGAGAATTTAGCTGATGTAGAAGCAATAGAATTTGAAGAACAAGATATTGTTTATCAAAAAGAAAATGCATTAAAAAAATCTGGAAACTTACAGATTTTATATGGAAATCTTGCTGAAGAAGGAGCTGTAGCAAAAATTTCTGGAAACGAAGGTTTATTATTTGAAGGAAAAGCAGTTGTTTACGATGGTGAACAAGCTGCAAATACAGGTATTTCAAACGGAGAGGTAGAAAGAGGAGATGTAGTCGTCATTAGGTATGTTGGACCTAAAGGAGGACCAGGAATGCCAGAAATGTTAAAACCAACTTCTTTAATTATGGGAGCAGGTTTAGGAAAATCTGTAGCGTTAATTACAGATGGTCGTTTTTCTGGAGGTACTCATGGTTTTGTGGTCGGACATATAACACCAGAAGCAATAAATGGAGGCGCAATTGGTTTAATTGAAACAGGAGACAAAATTAGAATTAGTGCAGAAGATAATTCAATTAATGTATTAATTTCTGATGAAGAGTTAGCTGAAAGAAAAGCAAATTGGACAGCTCAAGAACCAAAGCACAAAAAAGGAATTTTATACAAATATGCAAAAACAGTAGCATCAGCATCTAAAGGATGTGTTACAGATTTGTAATTTAAACAAGACTGTCATTCCTGCGAAAGCAGGAATCTAAAATATAAGCATATGGAAATACAAACCATAAAAAACAATCAAACTACAAAAAAAGCGACAGAGAGAATTTCTGGAAGCGAAGCAATTGTTAGATGTTTAATTGAAGAAGGAACAAAAATAATTTACGGATATCCTGGAGGAGCAATCATGCCAGTTTATGATGAATTATTTAAATTTCAAGATAAAATTCATCACGTATTAACACGTCATGAACAAGGTGCAACACATTCTGCTCAAGGATTTGCAAGAATTTCTGGTCAAGTGGGCGTTGCTATTGCAACTTCTGGACCTGGAGCTACCAATTTAATTACAGGTATTGCAGATGCACAAATAGATTCTACACCAATGGTGTGCATTACAGGGCAAGTTTTTTCTCATTTATTAGGTAGTGACGCTTTTCAAGAAACGGATATTGTAGGTATTTCTACACCAGTTACAAAATGGAATTGTCAAGTTACCAAAGCTTCAGATATTCCTGCCGCAATTGCAAAAGCATTTTATATTGCAAAAAGCGGAAGACCTGGACCTGTTTTAATTGATATTACAAAAGATGCACAATTAGAAGAATTTGATTTTTCTTATGAAAAATGTACACAAGTAAGAAGCTATAATCCAGTACCAAAAACAGAAATAGCGGCTGTAGAAGCTGCAGCAAAATTAATTAATGCTGCTAAAAAACCATTAATAGTTTGGGGGCAAGGAGTTATATTAAGTGAAGCAGAAAAACAATTAATTGCAGTAGTAGAAAAAGCAGGTATTCCTGCAGCTTGGACAATTTTAGGAGCTTCTGCAATCCCTACTTCACATCCATTAAATGTTGGTATGGTTGGTATGCATGGTAATTATGCACCAAATAAATTAACCAATGAATGTGATGTTTTAATTGCAGTTGGTATGCGTTTTGATGATCGTGTTACTGGTACTTTAGCAACTTATGCAAAACAAGCTAAAATTATTCATTTTGAAATTGATCCAGCAGAAATAGATAAAAACGTAAAAACAGATGTAGCAGTTTTAGGTGATGCAAAAGCAAGCTTAGAACTATTATTACCTTTGTTAGAGGAAAAGAAACATACAGATTGGCATCAAGAATTTAAAGATTTATATGCTATTGAATATGAAAAGGTAATCAAAGACGATTTATATCCTACTAAAGAAGGTTTAACAATGGGTGAGGTTTTAAAAGAAATCAACATCCAAAGTAAAGGAAATGCTGCAATTGTAACTGATGTAGGGCAACATCAAATGATTGCTTGTAGATATGCAGATTTTAATATCACTAAAAGTAATATTACTTCAGGTGGATTAGGAACAATGGGCTTTGGTTTGCCAGCAGCAATTGGGGCAAAAATGGCAGCTCCAGAACGTGAAGTAGTTTCTATTTCTGGCGATGGAGGTTACCAAATGACAATTCAAGAATTAGGAACTATTTTTCAGCAAAAAGCAGCCGTAAAAGTAGTGGTTTTAAATAACGATTTCTTAGGAATGGTGCGTCAATGGCAGCAGTTGTTTTTCGATAAACGTTATGCATCTACAGAAATGGTAAACCCTAATTTTGTAAAAATAGCAGAAGGTTATTACATCAAAGCCAAAAAAGTTACAAAAAGAGAAGAATTAGCAGCTGCTGTTAAAGAAATGATGGAAAGTAAAGAGGCTTACTTTTTAGAGGTTTGTGTAGAAAAAGAAGGAAATGTTTTTCCAATGATTCCTACAGGAGCAAGTGTTTCAGATATAAGATTAGAATAAGATGAGTACAGAAAAAGAACTATTTACAGTATCTATTTATACTGAAAACAATATTGGATTGTTGAATAGAATTTCAGCAATTTTCCAAAGAAGGCATATTAACATTGAAAGTTTAAATATCTCTGCTTCTGAAATAGACAATGTATCACGATTTACTATTGTAGTAAACATGATTGAGGTTGATGTGAAGAAAATTATTGGGCAAATAGAGAAGCAAGTAGAAGTAATAAAAGCTTATTATCATACACTTGATGAAGTTATTTATCAAATATCAGGCTTGTTTAAAGTAAAGTCTGAGTTGTTATTTGAAGAGCCTCAAATTCAGAATATCATTAAAAAGAGTCATGCAAGAATTGTGACTGTAAATAAAGAATTCTTTGTAATAGAAAAATCAGGAAGAAAGGAAGAAATTGTAGAATTATATGAGCAATTAAGTGTTTATGGAATTATGCAATACACACGTTCTGGATTGATTGCTGTTACCAAAGATGAGATGAGAATAACAGAATTATTAGAAACATACAATAACTAAAAAAAAAGATAAAAGGGTTTAGATTTTAGAAAAAAGACAATTAGTATATATACTAATATCTTTGTTCTTTTCTCTATTTTCTTTTCTCAAATTATCAAACAAAAACAATTAAAATGCAAAATTATTTTAACACATTAACATTAAGAGAAAAATTAGAACAATTAGGAAAATGTCGTTTTATGGACGCTTCAGAGTTTGAAGACGGAGTAGAAGCACTAAAAGGAAAGAAAATTGTTATTGTAGGTTGTGGAGCACAAGGTTTAAACCAAGGTTTAAACATGAGAGATTCTGGTTTAGATATTTCTTATACGTTAAGACAAGCAGCAATAAATGAAAAAAGACAATCTTATATTAATGCTACAACTAATAATTTTACAGTTGGTACGTATGAAGAGTTGTTGCCAACAGCAGATGTTGTTATTAACTTAGCACCAGATAAGCAACATACAAATGTTGTACAAACAGTAATGCCTTTAATGAAAAAAGGAGCTACTTTATCGTATTCTCATGGTTTTAATATTGTTGAAGAAGGAATGGAAGTTCGTAAAGATTTAACAGTAATTATGGTTGCACCAAAATGTCCTGGTTCTGAAGTTAGAGAAGAATATAAAAGAGGTTTTGGAGTGCCAACATTAATTGCAGTGCATCCAGAAAATGATCCACAAGGAAAAGGTTGGGCACAAGCAAAAGCTTATGCAGTTGGAACTGGAGGACATAGAGCAGGGGTTTTACAATCTTCTTTTGTTGCCGAGGTAAAATCTGATTTAATGGGAGAACAAACTATTTTATGTGGTTTGTTACAAACAGGAGCTATTTTATCTTTTGATAAAATGGTAGAAGAAGGAATTGAACCAGGTTATGCTGCTAAATTAATTCAATATGGTTGGGAAACAACTACAGAAGCTTTAAAGCACGGTGGTATTACCAATATGATGGATAGATTGTCTAATCCTGCAAAAGTAGAAGCTTTTCGTTTATCAGAAGAATTAAAAGACATTATGCGTCCGTTGTTTCAAAAACATATGGATGATATTATGACAGGTCATTTTTCTAAAACCATGATGGAAGATTGGGCAAATGATGATGTAAACTTATTAACTTGGAGAGCTGCAACAGGAGAAACTGCTTTTGAAAAACAAGAAATTACTTCGGATGAAATTCCTGAACAAGAGTATTTTGATCATGGAACATTATTAGTTGCTTTTGTTAGAGCTGGTGTAGAATTAGCTTTTGAAGCAATGACAGAATCTGGAATTATAGACGCTTCTGCTTATTACGAATCTTTACACGAAACGCCATTAATTGCAAATACAATAGCAAGAATGAAATTGGCAGAAATGAACCGTGTAATTTCTGATACTGCAGAATATGGTTGTTATTTATTTGACCATGCTTGTAAGCCTTTATTAACTGATTTTATGAAAAATATTAAAACAGATGTTATTGGTAAACCTTTTAGCTCTGAAAACGGAGTTGATAACCAAGAGTTAATTAGAATTAACGCTATTATTAGAAATCACCCAGTAGAAATTGTTGGAGCAAAATTAAGAGCTTCTATGACAGCAATGAAAGTTATAAAATCGGCTTAAGAAACTTAGTTTTTTTAAAAATTTTATAAAACCTGTCAGATATCAATTCTGACAGGTTTTTATTTTTATAATATAACCTATGCAAACAAAACAGAATTATTATCCAAGTTTAGAAAGTATAAAATTAGCTGCAGAAAATCTAAAAGGTGTTGCTTTTGAAACTCCATTAAGCCAAAATTTTAACTTATCAAAAGAATTAGAAGCCTCAATTTTGTTTAAAAGAGAAGATTTACAAGTGGTTCGTTCTTATAAAATTAGAGGAGCTTACAATAAAATGGCCTCTTTAACTGCTGATGAAAAACAACGAGGTATTGTTTGTGCCAGTGCAGGTAATCATGCACAAGGTGTTGCTTTATCTTGTAAATTATTACAGATAAAAGGTACTATTTTTATGCCTTCTCCAACTCCAAATCAAAAAATTAACCAAGTAAAAATGTTTGGCGAAGATTTTATTGATATTGTAATTGGTGGCGATACTTTTGATGATGCTTTTAATGCTGCAAAAATAGAATGCAATTCTAAAAATAAAACTTTTATTCATCCTTTTGATGATGAAAAAGTGATTGAAGGACAAGCAACTGTTGGGTTGGAAATTTTAAATCAGACAAAAGAAAAAATAGATTATGTTTTTGTACCAATTGGTGGTGGAGGTATTTCTGCAGGCTTGTCATCCGTTTTTAAATACCTATCTCCAGAAACCAAAATAATTGGTGTAGAACCTAAAGGAGCACCTTCCATGTTAACATCTATCAAAAATAAAAAAAACACCGCTTTAGAAACTGTAGATACTTTTGTAGATGGTGCTTCTGTGAAAAAAGTAGGCGATTTAAATTTTGTTATTTGTCAGCAGAATTTAGCAGATGTAATTACAGTTCCAGAAGGTAAAATTTGTCAGGTTATTTTAGATTTGTATAACAAAGATGCTATTGTTGTAGAGCCTGCAGGTGCTTTAAGTATAGCTGCTTTAGATTTTTTTGCTGATGAAATTAAAGGTAAAAATGTGGTTTGTGTGGTTAGTGGTAGTAATAATGATATTACAAGAACTGCAGAAATTAAAGAACGTGCTTTGTTGTATGCCAATTTAAAACATTATTTTATTGTAAAATTTCCTCAAAGAGCAGGAGCTTTAAAAGAGTTTGTGGCAGAAATTTTAGGGCCAAATGATGATATTACTCATTTTGAATATACAAAAAAGAATAACAGAACAAATGGTGCTGCTGTTGTAGGTTTAGAGTTAAAATCATCTAAAGATTTAGCTCCTTTAATTAACAAAATGAAAGAAAGAAACTTTTTTGGCGATTACTTAAATGATAAGCCAGATTTGTTTCAGTTTTTAGTGTAATTCACATCAATGGAGTATGCTCCCTTGTTAAATCTAAAACCAATTTGTCAATAAAAATATAGTTTACCAAAAGAAATTACATCTACAAATCAAATAGAAAATACAATAAGCCATATACAAACAAATATTAACTTTTACCACATTCAGAAGATTTGAAGTATGTTATTGGTGTTATGTGTTCTAATTTAAACATGTAGCAAGTGACCATATTTCCTTGTTAAACTTCGAAATGCTTTTCGTTTTTAAAATAAGAACAGGATACCTACTGATAGTTTTTTATTTATTTTTGTATCGAAATAAAAACTACTTTATTTAAAATAATTTATGAAGAATCAATTTACAGAAATTCCTGATGTTTATAAAATAACATCACTTTTACACCAAAAAACATACTTAGTTAGTGGAGAGTTAAAGGAGTGGAAAGGTGAATTTACAGAAGTATATTCTACAATATCATCAACTAAAGAATACAAACCAACATTATTAGGTACTGTACCTAATTTAACTGGCAAAGAAGGTTTAGAGGCATTAAATTCTGCTTACAGAGCTTATGACAAAGGGCAAGGTTTATGGCCAACAATGAGAGTTGCAGATAGAATTGAATGTATGGAGGAGTTTGCAGAGCAAATGAAAACTAAAAGAGATGAAGTTGTAAAGTTGTTGATGTGGGAAATAGGAAAGGCTTTACCAGATTCTGAAAAAGAATTTGATAGAACTATAGAATATATTTACGATACCATTGAAGACTACAAGCAAATGGACAGAGATTCTGCTAAGTTTGAAAAAAATAGTGGAGTTCATGCACATATAAGACGTGGACCTTTAGGTGTTGTTTTATGTCTAGGACCTTATAATTACCCTTTAAATGAAACATTTGCTCTGTTAATTCCTGCTTTAATTATGGGAAACACAGCTGTTTTTAAACCTGCAAAACATGGAGTTTTATTACTATCTCCCTTAATAGAAGCTTTTCAGAACAGTTTTCCAGAAGGTGTTGTTAATATAATTTATGGAAGAGGTAGAACATTAGCGACTCCGATTATGAAAACTGGTTTGGTAGATGTTTTGGCTTTAATAGGAAACAGTAAATCTGCAAATGCTATTCAGGCAAACCATCCGTTTAAAAATAGATTGCGTTTAGTGTTAGGTTTAGAGGCTAAAAACCCTGGCATTGTTTTACCAGATGCAGATTTAGATTTGGCTATTGATGAATGCCTTTCTGGTGCAACATCATTTAACGGACAACGTTGTACTGCGTTAAAAATATTATATGTTCATGAACATATTGTAGATAAATTTAACAAACGTTTTGCAGAAAGAATTGACGCTTTAAAATATGGAAATCCATGGGAAAATGGTGTAAAATTGACACCTTTACCAGAACCAGGAAAACCAGCATATATTCAAGAATTAATTGATGATGCTACCTCAAAAGGAGCAGAGGTAATCAATAAAAAAGGAGGAGAAACAACTGATAATTATATTTTTCCAGCAGTTTTATATCCGGTTTCTAAAGATATGAGAGTTTTTCAAGAAGAACAATTTGGGCCAGTTACACCAATAGTTTCTTTTAAAAACATACAAGAACCTCTAGATGATATGGCAGAATCTAATTACGGACAACAAGTAAGTGTTTTTGGTAGCGAAGTAAAAACCTTAGCACCATTAATTGATACGTTGGTAAACTTAGTATGTAGAGTAAACCTAAATAGTGCAGCACAAAGAGGGCCAGATGTGTATCCTTTTACAGGAAGAAAAGATTCTGCAGTAGCAACTTTGAGTGTGCATGATGCCTTACGTTCTTTTTCAATTAGAACATTTGTGGCGTCTAAAGACACACCTTATAATAATGCTATTTTAGAAGAATTATTAGATAAAAAAGCTTCTAATTTTATCAATACAGATTATATTTTGTAAGAAAAGGTTACAAATTATAAATATTTTAAATCCCTAATTTTACTGAATGAACTTTAATAAAATTAGGGGTTTTAAATTTTTAAACCTTAATAGTCATCATAGGTTTCAAAGCATTTTTAGATAAATTTTTAGTTACACTACCTGTAAATAAATGTGCCAAACCACTTCTTCCATGAGTGCTCAATGCAATTAAGTCAGCTTTTATTTCATCAGAAAAATTTAAAATTCCTTTTTCAACAGACGCGTCACTAAATACATTTATTTTATATTTTTGTAAATCAAAGTCCTTAATAAAATCTTTTATTTTTTGTTTAGCTTTAGCTGTTGCTTGAAAATTAGAAGGGGTATTGATATTTAATAAATGAATTTTACTATTAAAAATAGACGCAAAATTCACGAATTTAGCAAAAACTGCTTTGTTTTCTTCTTTAAAGTTAGAAGCAAAAATTACGTTTTTTAGTTTTAATTTTTTGCAATCTTTTTTTACTATAATTACAGGTCTTGTAATATTTCTTACTACTTTTTCTGTGTTAGACCCAATAATCATTTCTTCTAATTCAGAATGTCCTTTAGATCCCATGATAATTAGATCAGCATCAATTTTATCAGCATATTTTTGTATACCTTCAAAAGGATTGTTTAGTTTAATAAAATATTCTACATGTATATCATCACTAAAAATAGTGTTCTTAAAGTGTAATATTTTTTTTCTAATTTTTCTTAAATAAAGCATGCTTTCTGGTATGCTAAATCTACTACTAGCAGCCATGTCTATAACACCCTTAGGGAGCTCAATTAAATGAATTAAATATACCGTTGCTTTTGTTTTCTTTGCAACTACTGCTGCTGCTTTAGAAGCATATTCAGATGTTTTTGAAAAATCTATGGGAACTAAAATTTTTTTCATTTTACATAAATTTAAAAGTGAATATTAAAAACTAACTAACTAAATTTACAAAAAAAATCAGTTTTACTTCCCTATTTTTTGTCTTTTAACAAAAAATAAACACCATCTTCATTTTATATTTGAACAGAAAAAAAAGTATTTTATTTAGTTGATTATAAAAGGAATGCTAAATTTTGTTAAATGCTAAAGAATTTGTACATTTGCACCGAAATTTGTAATAGATGGATGAAAAAGGGGACTCAGCGTCCCCTCTTTTTATATTTTATTTTAAGATTTAAAATGGATCAAATCAAAGTAAAAAATTTAGTAGATGAAGCACTAGCAGTGAATGAATCGTTGTATTTGATAGATTTAGTAATATCAGAAAATAACAAAATTCAGGTTACTGTTGATGGTGATAATGGAGTTCCATTAAGCGAATGTATTAGAATTAGTAGAAACGTAAATGACAACTTTGATAGAGAAATAGAAGATTTCTCTTTAGAAGTTTCTACTCCAGATATTGCACATCCATTAAAAGTAAAAAGACAATATATTAAAAATATCAACAGAATACTAAAAGTTAAAACTTCTGAAGAGGAATTTGAAGGAACTTTAGCAACAGTAGATGAAGATAAAATTGTTTTAAACTGGAAAGCAAGAGAACCAAAACCAATAGGTAAAGGTAAAGTTACTGTACAAAAAACAGCAACTATAAACTATAAAGATATTAAAGAAGCAAAAGTGAAGATTGTATTTTAAGCAAAAAATGTAATGGAGAATATAGCATTAATTGATTCGTTTTCAGAATTTAAAGATAATAAGAGTATAGACAGAGTAACCTTAATGTCTATTTTAGAAGAAGTTTTTAGAGCAGCCTTAAAGCGTAAATTTGGTTCTGATGATAATTTTGATATCATTATCAATCCAGATAAAGGAGATTTAGAAATTTGGAGAAATAGAGTTGTTGTTGCAGATGGTTTTTCTGAAGATGATAATGAAGAAATAGAATTAGCAGAAGCAAGATTAATTGAACCCGATTTTGAAATTGGTGAAGATGTATC
Organism: uncultured Polaribacter sp.; assembly: GCF_947497695.1. Lineage (GTDB taxonomy): Bacteria > Bacteroidota > Bacteroidia > Flavobacteriales > Flavobacteriaceae > Polaribacter. The sequence continues at coordinate 11,116 of NZ_CANMHM010000007.1, forward strand.
TGAAGAAGTTAAATTGATTGATTTAGGAAGAAGAGCTATTTTAGCTTTAAGACAAAACTTAATATCTAAGATTTATGAACACGATAGCACAAATATCTTTAAGCAATTTAAAGAATTAGAAGGCGATTTATATAGTGCAGAAGTACATCACATTCGTCATAATGCAATTATTTTGTTAGATGATGATGGTAATGAAATTGTATTGCCAAAGAGTGAGCAAATTCGTTCAGACTTTTTTAGAAAAGGAGATTCTGTAAGAGGGGTTATCAAAACAGTAGAATTAAGAGGAAATAAACCAGCGATTATTTTATCTAGAACATCGCCACTTTTCTTAAATAAATTATTTGAACAAGAAATTCCTGAAGTTTTTGATGGTTTAATTACCGTTGAAGGAGTTGCTAGAATTCCAGGGGAAAAAGCAAAAGTAGCAGTAGATTCTTATGATGATAGAATTGACCCTGTTGGTGCTTGTGTTGGTGTAAAAGGTTCTAGAATTCATGGTATTGTACGTGAATTAGGTAACGAAAATATAGATGTTATTAACTATACCAAAAACGAACAATTATTTATTTCTAGAGCATTGAGTCCTGCAAAAGTGACTTCAATGGAAATAGAAATGTATGAAGAAGAAAAAAATGGTAAAAAAGGACGTGTAAGCGTTTTGTTAAAACCAGAAGAAGTTTCTAAAGCAATTGGTAGAGGTGGTGTAAACATTCGTTTAGCAAGTGAGTTAACAGGTTACGAAATAGATGTTAAGAGAGAAGGTTTAGAAGAAGAAGATGTTGAATTAACAGAATTTGGAGACGAAATTGAAGATTGGATTATTGTTGAATTCAAAAAGATTGGTTTAGATACTGCAAGAAGTGTCTTAGAAACTAGTGTTGCTGAGTTGGTAAAAAGAACCGATTTAGAGGAAGAAACAATTATGGATGTTCAAAGAATTTTAAAAGAAGAATTCGAGGACTAATTATAGTATAGAAGTAAAGTAAAAAGTATATTTTTACAAGTATAAAGTTAAATAGAATATATGTCTGTAGGCAAAACAATGAGGCTTAATAAAGTTTTAAGAGAATTAAATATTTCTCTTGATAGAGCAGTCGAATATTTAGCGGATAAAGGTCATGAAATAGAATCAAGACCAACCACTAAAATTTCGGGTGATGTCTATCAAGTTTTACTTGATGGCTTCGAAACAGATGCTAATAAAAAAGCAGCATCTAAAGAAGTTGGAGAAGAAAAACGAAAAGAGAAAGAAGCGATTCGTTTAGAGCATGAAGCTAAGTTAGAGAAGAAAAAAGCAGAAGATGCTAGAAAGGAAGAGGTTTTAAAAGCCAAAGCAGATAAACTAGAATTTAAAACTGTTGGTAAAATTGATATTGATAATATCGGAAAAAAACCTGCTAGCAAAGTTGAAGAGGTAAAAGAAACTACTAAAGAGGTTGTTGAAGCTCCTAAAAAAGAAGTTAAGGAAGTTGAAAAACCAAAGGTTGAAGAACCAAAAATTGAAGCAGTAGTTAAAGAAACTCCACTAGTGGAAAAGGCTAAAGTAGAAAAGCCAACTGATAAAAAAGTAGTTTCTGAAATAGAAAAAGAAGTTTCTAGAGTTATTGAAAAGCCCAAAGCTAAAAATGAGACTTCAAAAGTAGAAGAGAAAGCTGAAGACGTGACTGCAGAAAATGCAGAAGCAATTAAAACGCAATATAAAAAGTTAGACGGACCTAACTTTACAGGTAAAAAAATTGATTTAAAGCAATTTGAAAAACCTAAAAAGAAAAAACCAGAGGCTAAAAAAGATGGGAACGCAGATAAAAAGAAGCGTAAACGTATTGTAACCAAAGCTGGTGCTCCAGGTTCTGCAACTGCAAGACCAAGTAGGCCAGGACAAGGTAATAGAGGAGGAAGTAGACCACCATTTAACAGAGGAGGAAGAGGGAATGCTAGACCTGCAGCTGTTAAGAAAGAAGAGCCAACAGAAGCAGAAATTCAAAAACAGGTAAGAGAAACACTTGAAAAACTGCAAGGAAAATCTTCTAAAGGAAAAGGTGCAAAATATCGTAGAAATAAAAGAGAGGCTCACAGAGAACATTCTGATGCTGAGTTAGAAGCTCAAGCATTAGACAATAAAATCTTAAAAGTAACAGAATTTGTTACAGTAAGTGAAGTTGCTACAATGATGGAGGTTCCTGTAACCAACATTATTTCTGCATGTATGTCTTTAGGTATGATGGTAACAATGAATCAGCGTTTAGATGCAGAAACATTAGTTATTGTAGCAGAAGAATTTAATCATAAAGTAGAGTTTATTGGTGCTGAAGTTGAGGAGTCTATAGAAGAAACCATAGACAAACCAGAAGATTTAGAAACTCGTGCCCCAATTATAACAGTAATGGGTCATGTAGATCATGGTAAAACATCTTTACTAGATTACATCAGAAAAGCAAATGTAATTGAAGGAGAAAGTGGTGGAATTACACAACATATAGGTGCTTATTCTGTTAAAGTTGGTGATCAAAAAATAGCATTTTTAGATACTCCAGGTCACGAAGCCTTTACAGCAATGCGTGCTCGTGGAGCTCAGGTAACAGATTTAGTTATTATTGTAGCAGCAGCAGATGATGATGTAATGCCGCAAACAAAAGAAGCAATTTCTCATGCACAAGCAGCAGGAGTGCCAATTATATTTGCAATTAACAAAATTGATAAGCCAAACGCGAATCCAGATAATGTAAAAACACAACTTTCTTCAATGAATTTATTGATCGAAGAATGGGGTGGTACTATTCAATCTCAAGATATATCAGCCAAAACTGGTCAAGGAGTTGAAGAATTATTAGAAAAAGTTTTATTAGAAGCAGAAATTTTAGAATTAAAAGCAAATCCTAATAAAAATGCAGTTGGTACAGTTGTAGAAGCATTGTTAGACAAAGGTAGAGGTTATGTATCTACAGTTATGGTGCAAGCAGGTACTTTAAAAATTGGAGATTATATTCTTGCAGGATCAAATAGTGGTAAAGTAAGAGCCATGTTTGATGATAAAGGAAATAACTTAAAAGTTGCAGGCCCATCAACACCAGTATCTATTTTAGGTCTAGATGGTGCACCACAAGCAGGTGATAAATTTAATGTATTTGAAGATGAACGTGAAGCAAAACAAATTGCGTCTAAACGATCTCAATTACAGCGTGAGCAATCTGTAAGAACTCAGAAAACATTAACGTTAGATGAAATAGGACGTAGAATTGCATTAGGAGACTTTAAAGAATTAAATATTATCCTTAAAGGAGATGTTGATGGTTCTGTAGAAGCTTTAACAAACTCATTCCAAAAATTATCTACAGAAGAAATTCAAGTTAATATTTTACACAAAGGTGTTGGTGCCATCACAGAAAGTGATGTGTTATTAGCAACAGCATCAGATGCAATTATTGTTGGGTTTAATGTACGCCCTCAAGGAAATGCAAGAACAATAGCAGATAAAGAAGAAGTAGATATCAGAACGTACTCTATTATATATGATGCCATAAATGACTTAAAAGATGCCATGGAAGGAATGTTATCTCCTGAAATGAAAGAAGAAGTTACAGGGAATGTAGAAATTAGAGAAATTTATAAAATTTCTAAAGTTGGTAACATTGCAGGTTGTATGGTAATGTCTGGTAAAATACAAAGAGATTCTAATATTAGAATTATTAGAGATGGAATTGTAGTTCATGATGGAACTTTAACAGCTTTAAAACGTTTTAAAGACGATGTTAGAGAAGTTACAAAAGGGTTTGATTGTGGTGTTCAAATTAAAAACTACAATGATATTGCACAAGGTGATGTTATTGAAGCTTATAAGGAAGTAGCAGTTAAAAAGAAATTGAAATAATAATTTCAAAAAACCAATATAAAATCGAGATTTCAGAATGCTGAAATCTCGATTTTTTTTGCCCGTTAATCAACAATTTATTTACTTTATTCTTTCTAAGAATAAACGTAAATTTGCACACTTTAATAAAAGAATCAAATGCAATACAATCACTTAGATATAGAAAAGAAATGGCAAAAATTTTGGGCGGAAAACCAAACTTTTAAAGCCAGTAATCAGTCTGATAAACCTAAATATTATGTGTTAGATATGTTCCCTTATCCTTCAGGAGCAGGTTTGCATGTTGGACATCCTTTAGGGTATATTGCAAGTGATATTTATGCACGTTACAAACGTCATAAAGGCTTTAATGTGTTGCATCCTCAAGGGTATGATTCTTTTGGTTTACCTGCAGAACAATATGCCATTCAAACTGGGCAACATCCTGCAAAAACTACAGAAGAAAACGTTGCAACGTATAGAAAACAATTAGATAATATTGGTTTTTCTTTTGATTGGAGCAGAGAAGTAAGAACTTCAGATCCTGAATATTATAAATGGACACAGTGGATTTTTATTCAGCTTTTTAACTCTTGGTATAATAAAGAAAGTGACAAGGCAGAAGATATATCATCCTTAGAAAAAATCTTTAAAAAAGATGGAAACGCAACTGTAAATGCAGTTTGTGATGAAGAAACTCAATATTTTTCTGCGGATGATTGGAAAGCATTTTCATCAACCGAAAAAGAAGAAATATTATTACAATATCGTTTAACATTTTTGTCGGATACAGAAGTAAATTGGTGTCCTGCCTTAGGAACTGTTTTAGCAAATGATGAAATTGTAAACGGAGTTTCAGAACGTGGAAGTCATCCTGTTATCAGAAAAAAGATGACACAATGGTCTATGAGAATTTCTGCCTATGCACAACGTTTGTTAGATGGTTTAGAAACGATAGACTGGCCACAACCTTTAAAAGATTCTCAAACCAATTGGATTGGAAGAAGTCAAGGTGCAATGGTTACTTTCAAGGTTGATTCTGGTGCAATAAAATCAAATTCTGAAATAAAATTATCTTACAAAGAATTAGAGGCATTAAAAGAATTACGTCAAAATTTATCGAAAGCAGAAATAACACTTTGGGATGAATTAAAGAATAAAAAAGGAGCAACAAAATTTAGAAAAAAGTATACGATAGGTACTTTCTTAGTTGATTATGTATGCGTTTCAAAAAACTTAATTGTAGAATTTTCTGGTAAAGAAGATGAAGCAGCAAGAACTGAATTTTTTGAAAGCAAAGGTTTTAATATCATTCGTTTTACAAACGAAGAAGTTTTGCAAAATGTAGTAAAAGTGGTTTCTGAAATTAATTTTGCAATTCAATTCCCTAAAGTAACTGAAAAAAAATCAGAAGAAAAAGTCGTTGTAAAAGATTATAATCAATACAAAATTGATGTTTTTACAACAAGGCCAGATACAATTTATGGAGTAAGTTTTATGACACTTGCACCTGAACACGAATTAGTTGCAAAAATTACAACAGATGCTCAAAAGGCAGAAGTTGAGGCATATATAACAGCAACTTCAAAACGTTCTGAACGTGATAGAATGGCAGATGTAAAAACCATTTCTGGTGCATTTACTGGAGCTTTTGCAATTCATCCTTTTTCTGGTGAAAAAATTCAAATTTGGATTGGAGATTACGTGTTAGCAAATTACGGAACAGGAGCAGTTATGGCAGTTCCCTGTGGAGATCAACGTGATTATGATTTTGCAAAACATTTTAATATACCCATCCCAAATATTTTTGAAGGTGTAGATATTTCTGAAGAAGCTCATACTGGAAAAGAAGGAACTATAATTGCAAATTCAGACTTTTTATCAGGATTAAAATATAAGAAAGCTTTAAAATTAGCCATTTTTGAAATGGAAAAACGTGGTTTTGGTTATGGTAAAATAAACTACAGATTACGTGATGCTGTTTTTAGCAGACAACGTTATTGGGGAGAACCTTTTCCTGTGTATTACAAAGATGGAATGCCTCAAATGATTGATGCAGAGCACTTGCCAATTGTTTTGCCAGAAGTAGAAAAATACTTGCCAACAGAAGATGGAAAACCACCTTTAGGAAACGCAACAGAATGGGCTTGGGATACTCGTAATAAAAAAGTGGTTTCTAATGATAAGTTAAAAAACAAAACGGTTTATCCTTTAGAATTAAATACAATGCCAGGTTGGGCAGGTAGTTCTTGGTATTTTAACAGATATATGGATCCTACAAATTCAGAGGCTTTTGCAAGTAAAGAAAACTTAGAATATTGGAGAGAAGTAGACTTATATATTGGTGGTTCTGAACATGCAACAGGTCATTTATTATATGCTCGTTTTTGGCAAAAATTCTTATTCGATAAAGGAATTGTACCTGTTGATGAATTTGCAAAAAAACTGATTAATCAAGGAATGATTTTAGGAACTTCTGCTTTTGTGTACAAAGCAACTGCTTTTGTAAAAAATGGTTGTGGATGTTCTGATGAAAAATCGATGGATGATGTTTTAGAGAAAATACCCACCGTTTTTGTTTCTAAAAATTTATTCAGTTCTGATGATGAATTTGAAACGGTTGTTAAAAATTACTTATTAGACAACAAGTTTTTAGATCCTAATTTTGCAGATTTAGTGATGATTACTAAAACAGCAATTCATGCTGATGTTGCTTTGGTAAATGCATCTGATGAACTTGATGTTGATGGTTTTAAAAATCATCCTTTAAATGGCGATTATAAAAATGCTGAATTTATTTTAGAAGAGAAAGCTTATAAAGTAGGTCGTGAAGTAGAAAAAATGTCTAAATCTAAATACAATGTTGTCAATCCTGATGATATTGTAGAAAATTACGGAGCAGATAGTTTACGTTTGTTCGAAATGTTTTTAGGTCCTTTAGAACAAGCAAAACCATGGAAAACGTCTGGTATTTCTGGAGTTTCTTCATTCTTAAAAAAATTATGGAAACTATATTTTAATGACGATAATTTTGAAGTTTCAGATGCAGAACCAACAAAAGACGAACTTAAAACATTACATAAAACCATTAAAAAAGTAGAAGATGATATAGAGAATTTCTCTTTTAATACCTCTGTTTCTACTTTTATGATTGCTGTAAACGAATTAACTGCTTTAAAATGTAACAAACGTGCAATTTTAGAACCTTTAGCAATATTGGTTTCTCCTTATGCACCTCATATTGCAGAAGAATTATGGAGTTTGTTAGGACATAAAGAAAGTATTTCTACCGCTAATTTCCCAGTTTTTGAGGCAAGTCATTTAGTAGAAAGTGCTAAAAATTACCCAATTTCTTTTAATGGAAAAATGCGTTTTACATTAGAACTTCCTTTAGATTTATCAAAAGAAGAAATAGAAAAAATAGTCATGGAAAACGAAAAAACAATCGCTCAATTAGAGGGTAAAACGCCTAAAAAAGTAATTGTTGTTCCTGGTAAAATTATAAATATTGTGGGTTAAATACTATATTTGCATTTAAAAAATATACATATGAAATTTTTAAAGATTACTTTATTGTTATTTATAGTTGTGTTATCAAGTTGTGCTTCAACTTACAAATCAATTAATCCAAATACTTTAATTTATCGCTCTAAAAGCACAGATAATAAGGTAGATTTTGAATATAAATACGAGCTTTTATCAAAAAAATATCAAAAGAAAGAAGTATCTAAAGGAGTGAAATTAGTTGCTGTAAAAATCACGAATAATAGCGATAAAGACTTAGTTTTTGGCAAAGATGTTAAGTTAATTTATGACGATGAATCTTTACCATATATTATGGAAAATGAAAAAGTATACACTTCTTTAAAACAAAGTACAGCTTCTTATTTGTTTTATCTATTATTAGCACCGGTTAAATTATTTATAAATAAAACTGAAAATGGTATGCCAACAGAAACAAGTTCTTTTCCTATTGGTTTTATTCTTGGGCCTGCATTGGCTGGTGGTAATATGGCTGCTTCTAGTTCTGCCAATACTAAGTTTGAAAAAGATTTATTAGATTATAATATAAATGGAGCAACGATTGAGGCTGGAAAAACTATCTCAGGATTAATAGGTATAAGGTCAAATGATTACACTTCAATTAAAATAAAAGTGGAATAAATAGATGCCTAAATTATAATTATTAAAGTCATTACAAAGTTGTAATGACTTTTTTATTTAGCTATCTTGTCAACGCAATGAAAGTAACAAAAAACGAGCTTTTTAAACGCCAGATTACTTTAGCTGAAATAGGTAAGGTTGGGCAAGAAAAACTACAAAACGCAGCTGTTTTGGTAGTTGGTTGTGGAGGTTTAGGAAGTCCTATTGCTGTGTATTTAGCATCAAGTGGAATTGGGAAAATTCATTTGGTAGATTTTGATACTGTAGATATTTCAAACTTACACAGACAAGTTTTTTATGGTTTAGACGATGTTGGTCAACCCAAAGCAGCTGTTTTATCAGCATTCATAAAAAAAAGAGCACCTTTTACAGAGGTTAGTTTTACAAACAAACCAATTACAAAAGAAAACGTATTTGAGTTAATTTCTGAGTTTGATATTATTGTTGATGGCACAGATTCTTTACCCACAAAATACTTGTTAAATGATGCTTGTGTACTTAAAAACAAACCTTTGGTATATGGTTCTTTGTATAAGTTTGATGGTTATGTAGCTACTTTTAATGTTTTACAGAATGATGGAAGGTATTCAGCAAATCTAAGAGATGCTTTTCCTGAAATGGCAACAGATATACCTAATTGTGAAGAAGCAGGAACACTAAATTCTATTGTTGGTTTCATTGCAACACATCAAGTTAATGAAGTTTTAAAGTTGATTACAGGTGTTGGAAAACCATTGGTAAATGAACTTCTAATTTATAATTCGCTTCAAAATACACAGTTAAAAATGAAGTTAAAACCAACAGTTATTAAGGATAAGATTGCTAAATTATTTAAAGCACAAACTTATTTTGATTTGGCTTGTGCTACTCAAAATAAAGATTGGCAAATAACTTCAGAAGAATTAAAAAAACGTTTATCAAACACTTCAGAGAGTGATAAATTAGAAATTATAGCTGTTTTAAATAACTTAAAATTACCTTTTAATGTTCAGCAAACAATACATATTAATAAGTTTGATGCAAGTAAAATAGAAGTAGATTTTACTAAAACCTACATAATGGTTTGCCAAAGAGGGTTGAATAGTTACAGAGCAACTAAAAATTTAAAAGAAAAATATCCAGAACTAAACGTTTTAAGTTTGATTGGTGGAGTATCTGGTTATAATAAGTAGTATATAAATGAAAAACCCTTTCGATTTTTATAGTGAAGAAAAGTCTAATTTAGAAAAAAAAGCAGCTTCTTTAAAAAAGAAATCTGTAAACCTAAGTATTTTTAGGTTTGGAGTGTTTTTAGGAACCTGTTTTTTAATATATCTAACATTTGGCAACTATCCAGATGTTTTTATTATTACGTTTTTAGGTATTTTGTTATTTAGTTTTTTAGTTGTAAAACATGTTAATTTACAAAGAAAAAGAGCTATTGTAAAAGCTAAAATCAACATCAATAAAACTGAAATAGGTGTTTTAAATAGAGAATTTCATCATTTAGATGCTGGAAAAGAATTTGTAAACCCTACACATTATTACAGTAATGATATTGATTTGTTTGGAATAGGTTCATTTTTTCAATACATCAATAGAACGGTTACAGTAGAAGGAAAAAAACTATTAGCAAATACGTTTGCAGAAAACAAAATTGATGGAATTGTAGAAAAACAAAATACGATTAAAGAATTAGCGTCAAAAGTAAAGTGGAGACAACATTTTTCTGCATTGGCAAGTTTGGTAACTACAAAAGATACTTCTAAATTTATTGTAAGTTGGATTCAGAATTATAAAGCAGTATTGCCTAAGTTTTTGGTTACATTTCAAATTGTTTTTTCTTTGATTTCTGTTATTTTAATTGGTTTGGTTTCTTTTGGGTTTGTTTCATTTTCTTATTTGTTAATTTGGTTTTTTATTGGACTTTTTATTACTGGAAGATTCTTGAAAAAAACCAATAATTTATACATAGAAACAGATAAAGTAAGAGAAACATTTAAGCAATATCATGTATTGTTAAATGAAATTGAAAACGAACAATTCTCTTCTAAAATTTTAAAAGAAAAGCAAACAATTATCAATTCTGAAACTAAAAAAGCTTCTACAATTTTTAAAGAGTTTTCTAAAATTTTAGATGCTTTTGATCAACGAAACAATGTGATAATTGCAGTTTTAGGAAATGGACTTTTTTTAACTGAAATTAGAAATGCAGTAAGTGTAGAAAAGTGGATTTTTAAATACAAACACACAGTTGATAAATGGTTCTTTGTAGTTGCTTTTTTTGACACCCAAAATTCGTTAGCAAACTTTAAATTTAACCATACAAAATTTGTATTTCCAGAAATAACTTTCGATGTAGGTATTGTAAAAGCTACTAATTTGGGGCATCCATTATTAGATATAACCAAACGAATTGATAATGATTTTATCATTGAAAAAGAACAGTTTTTTATTGTTACAGGAGCAAATATGGCTGGCAAAAGTACTTTTTTAAGAACTATTTCTTTGTCTATTGTATTGGCAAATTGTGGTTTGCCTGTTTGTGCAGATAATTTTAAATATGCACCAATTAAGTTGATTACAAGTATGAGAACTACTGATTCTTTAACAGAAGATGAATCATATTTTTACTCAGAATTAAAACGTTTAAAGTTTATAGTTGATGAAATTAAAACAACAGATTATTTTATCATTTTAGATGAAATTTTAAAAGGGACAAATAGCAAAGACAAGGCAATTGGTTCTAAAAAGTTTTTAGAAAAACTGACCAAATCTAAATCAACAGGCATTATTGCAACACATGATGTGAGTTTGTGTGACTTAGAAAACGAGTTTTCTGATATTAAAAATTACTATTTTGATGCAGAAATAAACAATAACGAATTAAGTTTTGATTATACCTTAAAAAACGGAATTTGTAAAAACATGAATGCTTCTTTTTTATTGCAAAAGATGGAGATTGTTTAGTTGGTTCTGTAATTCCTGCGAAAACAGGAATCTATAAGTTAGCCATTTTGGACTTCTACTTTTGCAGGAAAGACAAACAGTTTTTTATCTTGTTGTCAATTTTATTTTAATTAGAAATCTTACCCAAAGAGAAAACAAAGTTTTGCAATTTTACTTTAGCTTCTTGTGAGAATTCTCCCAAAAGATCCAAATAACAAAATGATACATGGTTATTTATGTTAGAAGTTGTCAAGAAGTAGTCAAACGTTAGTCAAATATTTAATGAAGTAGAAAAATCAGAAAAAGGTTTACAAATTCCTCTCTAAGTCTTCAATAGCAACCTTAAATTCTTCGCAACTAATAGATTTATCATAGCCTTTTAATAATTCGTTAGATACAACACCGCTTAAAAAGTTATTTATTTCTGCTGATCGAAGCATTTTTTTATTTCAGACTATCTTTACCAGAATCAAAATAACTAAATGCGTCTTCTGCACTATTAAACAAGATTTTTTTAATAATTACAATGTTTAAACTCATAAAATAATTAAATTTATAACTAACTATTACCTATAAAATATAAGAAAAAAATATTTTCTTTTACAAAGGATGAAAAAACACTAATTTTGCAGAAAAACAAACATATTTTGGTTAAAATAGGCAACATAGAACTTCCAAATTTTCCTCTTTTATTAGCTCCAATGGAAGATGTTTCAGATCCACCATTTAGAGCTTTGTGCAAAGAAAATGGTGCTGATGTTGTGTATACAGAATTTATTTCTAGTGAAGGCTTAATTCGTGATGCTGCTAAAAGTGTCATGAAATTAGATATTTACGAAAAAGAAAGACCTGTAGGAATTCAGATTTTTGGTGCCAATTTAGAATCGATGTTAAAAACGGTTGAAATTGTAGAAAAATCGAACCCAGATATCATTGATATCAATTTTGGTTGTCCTGTAAAAAAAGTAGTTTCAAAAGGAGCAGGAGCAGGTATTTTAAAAGACATAGATTTAATGGTTTCACTAACAAAAGCAATGGTAAAGCACACCAATTTACCTATAACTGTAAAAACACGATTAGGTTGGGATCATGATTCTATTAGAATTGTAGAAGTTGCAGAACGTTTGCAAGATGTTGGTTGTGCAGCAATTTCTATTCATGGCAGAACACGTGCACAAATGTATAAAGGAGAGGCTGATTGGAAACCAATTGCAGATGTTAAAAACAACCAAAGAATGCACATTCCTGTTTTTGGTAATGGGGATGTTACTACACCTGAAAAAGCTATGGAAATGAGAGATTCTTTTGGTTTAGACGGAGCAATGATTGGTAGAGCAGCAATAGGTTATCCTTGGATTTTTAATGAAATAAAGCATTTTTTTAAAACAGGAAACCATTTAGGTAAACCAACAATTGCACAACGTGTAGAAATGGCTAGGAGACATTTAGAGATGGCTATTGATTGGAAAGGTGCTAGTTTTGGTGTTTTAGAAACCAGAAGGCATTACACCAATTATTTTAAAGGAATTCCGCATTTTAAAGAATATAGAATGAAAATGGTAACTTCTGATGATGCTAAAGACGTTTTTAATGCTTTTGATGAAGTAGAAGCAAAGTTTGGCAATACTATTATTCCACAATTTTAAACTTGATTTTATTGATAGTTCAACAGAATTTATTACAAAATAAATAAAATTTTATTTCTCAATAAATTCTCTTGTAATTCTACTACTTGCTATTCTTGAAGCAATAAAACCTAAAATTGTAATTGTAAATACTACAATAAAAAGATTTGAAAATCGAAATTCTACAGGGTAAGGTAAATTTTGCGTAATCATAAACAATGCAAATTGTTTTTGGATAAACACTAACAATACCCCCAATATTAAACCAATTAACATTCCTAAAAAAGTTAATAGAAATCCTTGAATCACAAAAATTTTCTTAATTTCTTTGATTGTTGTTCCTAGACTAAAAAGTGTTTTTAAATTTGATTTTTTATCAATAATCATCATAATAATTGCTCCAATTACATTGAACAAAGCAATAATTACAATCAAAGTAAAAATAAGATAAGAAACGATGTTTTCTGTATTGATAACTTTATAAAAAACTTCATTTAATTGCTCTTTTGTTTGTACTTTAAACTCACTGCCTAGTTGTTTTTGCAATAATTTTGATATAGCGTTAGCTTCTAATTTGTTTTTTAATTTTATTTCAATTCCAGTAATTTGATTTTCTTTAAACCTTAATAATTCCCTTGCTTCGTTAATAGAAACAAAAACAAACTTATTTTCAAACTCTTCTGTCCCAGAATATAATCCAGAAATATGAACATTAAGTTTATAAAATGCATTATTTGGGTTAATAAAACCAGTACCAGGTTTGGGCACTAGAATGGATAAAGGTTCTCCAAAATTTAAGATGTTTAAAGATAATTTTCTAGAAATACCATTCCCAACAACTGCTGTATTTGATATCTCTGAATTTAACCAATTTCCTAAAACTAATGCAGAATCTATATGCGATATTGAGGTATAATTCTTTTCAACTCCTTTTATATATGCTATCTCGTTTTTATTATTATATTCTAAAAAAACGCGTTCTTCAATAATTTTAGAGGTAATATCAATAGCAATATCATTATTTAAAATATGGTTTATATTATCAGAATATAAAAAAGATTTTCCTTTAGATGATGATATTTTAATATCAGGATCAGAAATATCTAACAAACTATAACTAAAAGTACGTAAACCAGAAAAACCAGAAAGGATTATAAATAGAGCTAAAGAACCTACAATTACACCAAATGAAGCAATGATTGTAATTATATTAATAGCATTGTTGCCTGTTTTAGCAAATAAATATCGTTTAGCTATGTATAAAGGAAAATTCAAGTAAAATTAATGAATTTATAGTTTTTTACGTCTAGGTAAAACACTTGGGTTTTTTATAGGGTTTTCATCTTTTCCTTTTAAAGACTTGTCAATCTTTTCAATATAATCTAATGTATCATCACCATAAAACAATAACTCAGGCATTCGACGTAATTGATGTTTAGTTCTAGAAGCCATTTCATGGCGAATTATGGTGGTGTTAGATACTACACCTTTTATAATTTCATCTCTTCTATTAGATGGAAAAACACTCAAATAAACTTTAGCAACTCCTAAATCTGATGTAACATGAACTTTAGATACAGAAATAATTACTCCTTTCATACCATCTTGTGCTGCCTTTTGCAAGACATCTACCAAATCTTTCTGTAATACTCCTGCAATTTTTCGTTGTCTATTCGTTTCTTCCATGCTGCAAATTTACACATTTTTTATGGAGTGTAAATTTTATTTTTATAAGTATACATTTAAAATTAACCACACTTTTGATTACTAATTAAGCGAAAAATCATTCAATTTTCATATATATAAATATAAAAAAAAGCTCAATGTAAATATTACTTTGAGCTTTTTTAATACGTTTATTTTATACTTAATCTGCTAAAATAATTGCTTTATTATCATTTAATTCTAATGTCCCAGAATTAATAGCTAATGTTAAAATCTTATCATCACCTTGATCTGGAATCAATTTATCATCTAAATCATCTAATTTTAAATTAGTTTGAGAATGAATATGAATTTTAACTGTTCCTTCCTTTAAATTAGAAACAACTGGAGCGTGATTATTTAGCATTTGAAACTCTCCGTTTTCACCAGGAACTGATAAAGAATCAACTTCTGATGAAAATAATATAGCTTCTGGTGTTACAATTTCTAAAAACATATAATTTAGTTTTTAGTCGTTAGTTTTCAGTTGTTAGTAAGTACCACCAACAGCAAACTGCCAACTTATTTTAAGCTTCTGCTAACATTTTTTCTCCTGCATCAATTGCATCTTGAATAGAACCTCTAAGGTTAAATGCTGCTTCAGGATATTTATCTAATTCACCATCCAATATCATATTAAAACCTTTAATAGTGTCTTTAATATCAACTAAAACCCCTGGTATACCAGTAAATTGTTCAGCTACATGGAAAGGTTGAGATAAGAAACGTTGTACACGTCTAGCTCTGTGAACTACTAATTTATCCTCTTCAGATAATTCTTCCATACCTAAAATTGCAATAATATCTTGTAATTCTTTATAACGTTGTAAAATTTCTTTTACAGCTGTTGCAGTATTATAATGCTCATCACCTAAAATTTCTGCAGATAATATTCTTGAAGTAGAATCTAGAGGATCTACTGCAGGATAAATACCTAATTCTGCAATTTTACGAGACAATACCGTTGTTGCATCTAAATGGGCAAAAGTTGTTGCTGGTGCAGGATCTGTTAAATCATCTGCAGGTACATAAACTGCTTGTACAGATGTTATTGATCCTTTTTTAGTTGATGTAATTCTTTCTTGCATTGCACCCATTTCTGTTGCCAATGTTGGTTGGTAACCTACAGCCGATGGCATACGTCCTAAAAGTGCTGACACTTCAGAACCTGCTTGTGTAAAACGGAAAATATTATCTACGAAGAAAAGTACGTCTTTACCTTGTGCTTCTCCTGCTCCATCTCTAAAATATTCTGCTATTGTTAAACCAGATAAGGCAACACGTGCACGTGCACCTGGTGGCTCATTCATTTGTCCAAATACAAATGTAGCTTTAGAATCTTTCATTCCTGGTTTATCAACTTTAGATAAATCCCATCCTCCTGCTTCCATAGAATGCATAAAATCATCACCATATTTGATAATTCCAGATTCTAACATTTCACGTAGTAAGTCATTTCCTTCACGAGTTCTCTCTCCAACACCTGCAAAAACGGATAAACCTCCATGTCCTTTTGCAATATTATTGATCAATTCCTGAATTAATACTGTTTTACCAACTCCAGCACCTCCAAATAAACCAATTTTACCTCCTTTTGCATACGGCTCAATTAAGTCAATTACTTTAATTCCTGTGAATAAAACCTCAGTAGAAACTGATAAATCTTCAAACTTAGGTGCAGATCTATGTATTGATAATCCATCTTTACCCTCCTTATCCAAATTACCTAATCCATCAATAGCATCACCTGTTACGTTAAACAAACGGCCATAAATATCGTTTCCTATTGGCATTTGAATTGGGTTACCAGTAGCAACAACTTCTGTTCCTCTGCTTAATCCATCAGTAGCATCCATTGATATAGTTCTAACGGTATCTTCTCCAATATGCTGTTGTACTTCTAATACTAAAATAGAGCCGTCAGCTTTTTTGATTTCTAAAGAATCATAGATTTTAGGAAGTTCATTTTCCGAACTGAATTCAACATCAATTACCGGTCCAATAATTTGTGAAACTTTACCTGTTATTGTAGACATTATGTATCTAATTAAAGTTATTATTTTGTTTATGAGATTTAAGCCTCATTTTAAGTTTGCAAAGATAATTTTTTTGAATGAAAATAAAAACTTTTTTACTTAAAACTATAATTATCAAAACAAAAAAAAGCCTCATCAAAATGATGAGGCTTTTTAAATTTATTTAAAAGACTACTAATTAGCAACTTTTATAACAACTCTTCTGTTGTTAGCTCTTCCTGCTCTTGTAGCATTTGTGTCTATTGGAGCATCTTCACCAAAACCTCTAGTAGATAATCTTGAAGCACTGATTCCTTTAGAAACTAAATACTTTTTAACTCTATTTGCTCTATTGTTAGATAAAATCATGTTACTTGCTGAACTACCAACACTATCTGCATGACCTTCAATTATAAATTCTGAATTAGAGAATTTATTCATAATTACAATCATTTCATCTAATTTTCTAGTTACACCTGGTTTAAATGTAGATCTAGCAGTGTTAAATAAGATAGATTTTGCAGCAAAATTAAGCTCTGCAGCTACAGCTTTGTATTCTTGAACTGCTTTACTTACTTCTGGACATCCATTATTAGAGGCAACACCTGCTACTTGAGGACATTTATCATCTTTGTCTAATACACTGTCTCCATCAGTATCTTTCCAAGGACAACCACCATTTGCTGCAACACCTGCTACTTTAGGACACTTGTCATCTTTGTCTGCTATACCATCTTTATCTGCATCTGGACAACCTTTTGTTGCTTTAGTTCCTTTAACGTTAGGACATGCATCATTTTTATCTGCAATACCATCACCATCAGCATCAGGACATCCATTCATTGCAACTAAACCTGCAACATTAGGACAAGCATCAGCAGAATCCTTTACTCCATCTCCATCAGCATCTGGACAACCGTTGAATTCTTTTAAACCAGCAACTTGAGGGCATTCATCATCTTTATCATTTATACCATCTTTGTCAGAATCTTTACCTCCAAACTTAACAACTAAACCTATAGAATGTTGCCAGTGAGATTTAACGTTATCTAAGACACCTAATTTACCACCAGAATTAAAGCTTAATCCTAAGTTATCGTTAAACCAAGTATTGAAACCAGCTCCTATAGTAAGCATTGCATCAGATTCTGAATCAGAATTTACATAACTAGCACCTGCACGAACAAAAGGATCAAACCATGAAGTTTCTCCTATTATGTTGTTTAAATCGTATAATACAGAAGCATCAGCAGAGTAATATAAATAATCTGAATCATCTACGTTTCTAAACACATCAATTTTGTTAATAGATCCTGCTAGTTCAACAGAAAAACCTTTAGATAAGTATCTTCCTACAGAAATTCTTGAGATAGAAGGTAAAATATTCCAATCATTGTTGCTACCAAGGTAATCTTCATAATGTTCTAATTCAGTAACTTTCCAATGTGTAAAATCTACCGAGTTTATTCCAAAACCTACTCTCCAAGGGTTGTTTTCATCTTGTGCGCTTAAGTTGCTAATTGATACCAACATAAACAAAGCTATCACAGCTAATTTGATTTGTTTCATTATATAAAATATTTAAATTAAAATTTCCTATTAGAAAGCAAAAGTAAGATGTCTAAAACTATCTACAAAGGAAAAAACAAAAAATCTTAAAAAAAACACAAAATTTTAAAAAATTTTAAACAGTTTGAAGTAACTGATAGCCCTTTTTTTTTGTCTATTTTTTATTTAAATTTACTATTAATGCTACTTTTAATAAGAATACTCAAAAATTATAATTTACTTTATTCAGCATTAATCTAAATTATCTATTGTTTAAATTTAGATAGAATTAATAATTAAAAACAAGTCGTTTTTTTACTTATTTAAAATCATTTTAACCTTTTTTTTATCTTTTAGTATCATTATTGTTTCATAATTTTCTTAAAATTAAACCTTAACAATATTAATTTCTTTATTCATATATATGAGTATTTTTTTATCAACCTTAAAATGCATGGATTTTAAAATACGTTCATACTTTAATAATTGTTGTTGATGTGTGTTTGAAATGGCACCTGTCTTATAATCGATAATTGTTACTTCATTATTATTAGAAAACACCAATCTATCAGGAATAATTACTTGCTTGTCTATATCTATGATTT
The DNA here is from genome assembly GCF_947497695.1 of uncultured Polaribacter sp. Taxonomy (GTDB): domain Bacteria; phylum Bacteroidota; class Bacteroidia; order Flavobacteriales; family Flavobacteriaceae; genus Polaribacter. The sequence goes on from NZ_CANMHM010000007.1 coordinate 29,555, forward strand.
CTCTCTCATTATATATTACTGCGTCCTCTGAAAAATAATTTTCTAATTCGGGATGATTTACAACTGCATTTATACTGTTTTTTATTTGTTTTGTTTGTTGGTTATCTATAATTCCTTGTTGATTATATTGATAAATCACTCTATCAATATCTTTTTTAGTGATAATTTTCGCAAAAATTTCATGAAGTAGATTACCAAAATCTATTGCTTCTCCTTGTTCAGTATTCCATAATTTAGAGGAATTAGCTAACAATACAATGTTGTGTTCTTGCCAAGGTGTTGCTATAAATTGCTCATGAATATCTGAAATAAGATTTTCCTCTTCTTTTTTACTTTTTCTATTTTCATTTCCAAATAAATATTCTAGTTGATCGTCATTCCAGAGGTTTCGTTGTTTTAAATAATTAATGAATACTCCTGAATAAAAATTGGTATTTTCTTCTCCTTTTGCATTTATTTTTTTCTCAGTGATAATATGTAACTGTTCAACAGTTCTTGTTAGGGTTACATAAAGTAAATTAAAATTATCTAACTCTAACTCTTCTCTTTGTTGATTGTAAATAGTTAAACCTCTTTCACTAACAATAGATAAATTTTTACTGTAATCTACCAATAATTCATTAAAACCCTCATAAGATTCTGGCAGCTCGTTTAACCACGATTTTGGTTTTATTTGTCTGTAAACATCTACATCACAAGGAAAAATAACTACTGGAAATTCTAAACCTTTAGATTTATGAATAGTCATAACCTGAACAGCAGAAGCACTTTCTGGAGCAACGATACTTAATCTGTCTTTTTTAAGTTCCCAAAACTCTAAAAAATCTGCAATGTCTGTTCCTTTTCTTTGTTGTTCTAAAACCACATCTAAGAAAAATTGAATATATGCATCTGATGATTTTATCAAATGAAAACCTCTAATAATTTCTTCTATTTTTTCGTAAAAAGGAAGTTGCTGGAATTTTGCAATATCAAATGCAACACCATAATTTTTTAAAGCCTGTAAAATAGTAGGGTTATCCGTCTTTGAAAACTCCTTTAAAAAAGTATTTTTAGGACTTTTTATTTGTAAATGTTGATATAAAAAATACAAAACTTCAAAACGTGTTTCTTCATCAGTTGGGTTTTGTATAGCCTTTAAAATATTAATAATAAAAGTAACTTTTGCACTATTTTGAAGTAATAATGTTTCTGATGAAATAATATTAATTCCGTTTTCTGATAAATAATTTGCAACTTTAACGCCGTCTTTTCTTGTTCTTGTTAAAACGCAAATTTCATTCAAAGAAAAATCATTTTTTAGTTGATGAATCTTCTCTAAAACTTTCTGAGGATATTTTATTTTATCTAGTTCTTTATCTTCATTTTTTTTTAAAAAATTTATAGTAACAAAACCGCCTTTTTTAGAGTTTTCTAATTGCTTATTACCATCAATAAAAATATTTTTATAAGAATCATTTTGAAGAAAATTAGCAGCATGCTGAAAAAAAGAATTGTTAAAATTGATGATTTCTGAATAGCTCCTAAAATTAGTTTCTAAATTTTTAATTTCTTTAGCTACATGAAAAGGATTTTCTTTTTCTGAACCTAGGTTAATAAACTGTTCTGCTTTACCACCTCTCCATCTGTAAATGGCTTGTTTTCCATCGCCAACTAATAGTAAGTTACTTTTTTCTTGTGCCAAAGCATTGTCTATTAAGGGAACTAAATTTTGCCATTGCAATACAGAAGTATCTTGCATTTCATCAATAAAATAATGTTGAAAACGCTGGCCAATTCTTTCATAAATAAAGGGTGCTGGTTGGTCTTTAATATTATCAGAAATTAGTTGATTAAACTCTGCATTTAATCGAATGTTATTTTCTTCTTTTATGGTTTCTAATTCTGAATTAATATGATTTAAAACCGCTAAAGGAATGATACTTTTTAACGCCAATTTATTCATAGAGAATTGCTGATAAATCAATTCTGATTCTTTATATAAACGAATAATTTCGGGTACAATTTGATCAATTGAAGTTGCAACGTCATCTAAAGTTGATTTGGAATAATATTGGTTAGTATCAATTGCTTTTTTAATAGTTTCACTTCGTTTGATAAAATCAATATTTACAGATTTTGTACTTAAATCACTAAAGAATTTAGGGATGGTTCCTCGCATAAAATCTTTGTGTTGCAAGTTGTTGTTGTCAATTAATTGAATACATTCTAACCCAACTCTTACAATTGCTTCTTTTAATTGTTTTTGCTGCTTATTTAGTTTAGTTTTTAAGTTAATGAAATCTTCTAGTTTTTTATCTGCAAGGTTTCTAAAATGTTTTACATCATCTTCATTTAGTAAAATTCTTGCAAACTCATTTAAATCTCTAGAAATATCCCAAGATTTATCATCGTCAGTTTTATCTAAAGAATACTCTATTAAAAGGTTGGTTAGTTTTTTGTCTGTACCTATTTTAGAAATCAATACATCTACAGCTTCATTTAACAAAGAAACTGCATCCATTTCTACTTCAAAATTTAGCGATAACCCTAAATCAAAAGCAAAATTTTTAATGATTTTATGCGTAAAACTATCAATAGTAGTAATTGAAAAAGCGGAATAATTTTGCAGAATTGCGTCTAAAATTCTTTTACTTCTTTCTTTAATAATAGTTTTGTCAACTTCAATTTCATCAATAATCAAATTGAATAAATCGTTTTCTTTTCCATCTGCAAAATCTTCTAAGCTAGATAAAACACGCTCTTTCATTTCTCCAGCAGCTTTGTTGGTAAATGTAATTGCTAAAATTTTCTGAAACATAAAAATGTCATCAGAAGTTAATAAAACAATTAAATATTTTTTAACTAAAGTGAAGGTTTTTCCACTTCCTGCAGAAGCATTATATACTTGAAAAGTTGAGGGTTGTTGCACAATTTTGTTTTAGAAGCTAATTGCACGAATTTACGAATTTATTGCATTGTTTTACAGAGTTACGCTGAGTATTTTATCAGAGATTCGCAAAGAAAAATGAGACACGAATTTCACGGATTTCACAGATTCTTTTGGATAAAAGGCATTCCACAAAGTTACGCAGAGCATTTTCGCAGAGAATCATAGAGAAAATTTAAAATCTAAAAAAATATGTATCTAGTAATTTCATCTCGCAAAGACACGAAGACGCAAAGAAAAATCTTACAAAGCTTAACATTAGAGTGTTTCTTCCCTTTGGGAAGATTAAGATGGGATTTCTAACCCAAACCAACATCCAAACTCATCATTACAATAAAACCACCGATAAAACCAAGTGTAGCAATGTCTGTATATTTGTCTCTTTGGGTTTCTGGTATTACTTCTTCTACCACCACAAAAATCATTGCTCCTGCTGCAAATGCTAGAGCATAAGGTAAAATTGGTGTAAAAAAGGATACTGCTAAAGCACCTAAAACTGCTGCAACTGGCTCTACTATTGCAGATAATTGTCCGTACCAAAAACTTTTTAATCGACTTACACCTTGCCTTCTTAAAGGCATTGCTACAGCAAAACCCTCTGGGAAATTCTGAATTCCAATACCTATTGCTAGTGAAATTGCAGCAATTATCATTTCAGTTTGTTCTACACCTACTAAAGTAGAAGCTGCACCAAATAATACTCCTACTGCTAAACCTTCTGGTATATTATGCAGGGTAATTGCTAGTACTAATAAAGTAGATCTGTGCAATTCTGTTTTTACACCTTCTGCTTCATTTTTTTCAAAATTAATGTGTAAATGAGGTAAAATTTTGTCCATTCCAAATAATGACAAAGCACCTAAAGCAAAACCAATTGCTGCAGGTATAACTTTTATAAAACCTTCTCCAGGACTGTTTTCTATTGCTGGAGCTAATAAACTCCAAAAACTTGCAGCAACCATTACACCACCTGTAAAACCTAACATACCATCTAAAACTGCTCTGTTTAATTTTTTAAAAAAGAAAACCAAAGCGGCCCCTGCAGCTGTTAAACCCCAAGTAAAGAGAGATGCATATAATGCAGCCCAAATTGGGTTTTCTTTTGCATATTCTACTAATTGATCAAATAAACTCATGATTTTTTTATGTATAAATTGTTTGCTATTTTGTTTGAGATTGATAATTTTTTCTCGCCAATTAAAATAGATAAAGAATTATCAAATTCTTCTTTGTCTAAAATGGTTATTTTTTTTCCTAGAGTAATGCCTTTTTTGTCTAAAAATTGTAAAAACTCAGATGATGAATCATCTACACCAATACAAATTCCGCTTTCGTTTTTTAATAAAGTTGATAATAAACTTTTATCAACAGTTTTCAAATTACCCTCTTTATCTGGTATTGGATCTCCATGAGGATCATGTGTTGGAAAGCCTAAAAAGGCATCGATTTGATCGATTAATTTGGGTGATTTTATATGTTCTAATTGTTCTGCAACTTCATGTACTTCATCCCAAGAAAAGTTTAACTTCTCAACCAAAAAAACCTCCCAAAGTCTATGTTTTCTAACAATATTTGCAGCAGTCTTTTTACCTAATTCTGTTAAAGTTACTCCTTTATATTTTTTATAAATAATAACTTTTTTGTCAGATAATTTTTTAATCATATCTGAAACAGAAGAAGCCTTGGTTTCTAATTTTTCTGCAATTGCATTTGTACTCACACCTTTATCTGTATCTAATTCTAAATGATAAATGGCTTTCAAATAATTCTCTTCAGAAAGTGTAAACATTCAAACTATTTTTTTTGACGAAACAAATATATACTTTTTATTTTTATTAAATTATTTTTAGCCTTGTCTAAATATTATTTTATCTTTGACAAAAATTAAAACAAAACTAATTTAAATGGACTTAAAGAATATACTATTCATACTCACATTATTTGTAGTAAGTATGGTTTCTGCACAAAAAAGCACATTAAGTGGAACGATTACATCAAAAGGAGAAAATATTCCTTATGCATTTGTATATGTAAAAGGAGGTACAGAAGGTACAAACTCAGATGAAAATGGTAACTATAAATTAGAAATTAAATCCGGAGAAAACATTGTTATCGAGGTAAGTTCTCAAGGGTTTAGAAAAATATCAAAAAAAATATCAATCAAAAAAAATGAAAATAGAACAATAAATTTTAAGCTGGTTGAGGATATGTTGGGCTTAAATGAAGTAGTGGTTAGTGCTACTAGAAATAGGGTAGAAAAACACAAAACAGCTGTTGTAGTTTCTACCATAAAACCAAGACTTTTAAATGCTACACAATCTATTTCTTTAGCAGAAGGTTTAAGTTTTGCTCCTGGAGTTAGAGTGGAAACAAATTGCCAAAATTGCGGGTTTACACAAGTTAGATTGAATGGTTTAGAAGGTGGTTATACACAAATTTTATTGAATAGTAGACCTGTTTTTACGTCATTAATTGGTGTTTATGGTTTAGAGCAAATACCTACCAATATTATTGAAAAAGTAGAAGTTGTTAGAAGTGGTGGTTCTGCATTATTTGGTTCTAATGCTATTGCAGGTACTGTTAATGTGATTACAAAAGACCCTATTTTAAACACTTGGGAAATAGGTTCTAGTTTAGCTTCTATTGATGGTAAGGCTTTAGACAGATTGCTAACGTTTAATAGCTCTGTAGTTGCAGACGATTTAAAAAGTGGTTTTACTTTATATGGAAACTATAGAAATAGAGATGCTTATGATGCTGATGGAGATGGTTTTACAGAATTGATAACGATTAGAAACAATACTGTTGGTGCAAAAGCATTTTTAAAACCTAATGATAGAAGTAGAATTTCTATAAACTTAAATTCTATTAAAGAGTATAGAAGGGGTGGTAATAAATTAGACTTAGCACCTCAATTTACAGATATCACAGAAGAATTAGATCACGATACTTTTATTGGGGGTGCAGAGTATGAAATAAATAGCAAAGATTTAACGAATAAATTTCAAGTGTACACTTCAGTTTCAAATACACTTAGAAAAAGTTATTATGGAGGTTTAGGTGGTTCAACTCAAAGACAAGATAGTATTACAGCAAATAATGCTTTTGGAAATACAGATGATTTTGCATGGGTAAATGGAATTCAGAATACAAAAAGACTCTCTAATAATGATGTTTTAACAGTAGGTGCAGAAATAAACACTACCAATACAAAAGATGCAATTGCTGGTTATAATAGATTAATTGATCAAAGTGTAAATTCTTTGGGTGCTTATGCACAGTATGAATGGAACCCAACAGAAAAATTTACAGCTCTAATTGGTGGTAGATTAGACAATGTTTCTGTAAAAGGAGATTATAGTATTGGTGGCATCAATAGAAGTATAGATATTAACCAAACTGCATTTTCGCCAAGATTAACGCTTTCTTATTTACTTTCTGATGCATTAAAGTTTAGAGGTGGTTATTCTAGAGGGTTTAGAGCTCCACAAGCTTTTAACGAAGATTTACACATTTCTAGTGTTGGGGGAGAACCTTTATTTGTTATTTTATCTGATGATTTAAAAACTGAATTTTCAAATGCCTATACAGCATCATTCAACTATTCTAAAACCATCAATTTAACGCAAATGAATTTTTTGGTAGAAGGTTTTTACACCACTATAGAAAATGCGTTTACACAAGTAAGCACAGGTGCTGTTTTAGATAATGGCTCTATTTTAGAAGAAGTTAGAAATGGCTCTAGCGTAAGTGTATATGGCTCTAATTTTGAATTAGGAATTTCACCAAACACTAAATGGCAATTTCAATTGGGTGGAACGCTACAAAAAGCGATGTATAATGAAGCTCAAATTTTATTTGAGTCTGATGGAACTCCTGGAGAAAACGATATTCTTATTGATGAATTTACAAGAACGCCTAACTTTTACGGTTATTTTAATACCAGTTATATGCCAAACAAAAAATTTAACGTAGATGTAACAGGTACTTATACTGGCAGTATGATTGTACCTTTGGTAATAAGCGACAATGGTTTTTTACAACTAAACGAAGTGGATCCGTTTTTTGATATGAACATAAAATTAGAATCTCATATCGATTTTAATGATAGTTTTATGATGACTGTTTCTGGAGGTGTAAAAAATATTTTTAATAGTTACCAAGATGATTTTTCTACAGGACCCACAAGAGATTCTGATTATGTTTATGGACCTATTGCACCAAGAACATTTTTTGTTGGTATAAAATTTGGTAGATTTCACTAAAAAATCTTTAAAATGAAAACAATAGTACTCACTTTTTCAATGTTACTTTTTTTGGTTTTTACGGATGATTTAAAAGCACAAAACAAAAAAATTAACTGGCTCAATTTTCAGCAATTAGAAGACTCTTTAGCTATAAAGCCTAAAAAAGTATTTATTAATTTTCACACAGATTGGTGTGTTTATTGTAAAAAAATGGATGAAGCCGCTTTTAAAGATCCAGAAGTAATTCAGAAATTAAATAGCGAATTTTATGCCGTAAAAATGAATAGTGAGTCTAGAAAACCCATAACTTTTGATGGTAAAATATATACTAATAAAGAAATTGGTAAAAAAAGAAAACCAATTCACGAAATTCCATTATTGTTAGGCAATAGAAAAAATAAACCTTTTTCTTTACCTCTAACGATTCTTTTAGATGAAAAATTTAAAATTATAAAAAGAGACTTCGAATATATTTCACCAAAAAATATGATTAATTTTTTAAATCAACATTAAAAATTAGGAAATACTTATTTAGTAACTTAAAAGAAAATGGTAAATTTATTAAACGAATACAAAAATTAATGTACTATCGATAACAACCTTTGTAAGTCTCAGCTTTACTTTTAGCAGATAAAGAAAAAAGATACACCAAACCAGCAGAAGTAAATGAATGAGATCTTTGTAAATCAAACCTAGCATCGCTATATCTATATGATGCCTGACCATTTAATCCAAATCTGTTAGAGATCCATAACGTACCACCAATTCCAAAATTTGCAGTTGGTGAAAGATCAATTGCTTCTATAAAACTACCTCCAATTACTGCATAAAGAGATAATTTATTTTTAGAAGTACCAAAATCGTATCTTAATTCACCGTCAAATGTTTGATATTTTTGACCCTCTAGAAAATTAGCAGAAGTACTGGCAACCAATGTTGTATTTTTTAAAATATATCTTGCAACAGAAAATCTTGGAAATTGATCTACTAGTCTTCCCCCAACAATAGGCCCATCACTTTCAGAATATAATACAGAACCTGCTCCAACAGATATGGCCCATTTTCTATCTTCATTTTGTGCATTTACCAAAGAAGAGCACGCTAAAAGTAAAAATATAATATAGTAAGAAATATTTTTCATGACTTTAGGGGATTGTATAATTCATAAAAGTACACAAATATATTGTAATATTTAATAAATAAAAGCAGTTGGTGGTTTTTTACTGATATACACCTTACATTTGCACAAAATTTAGCAAGTTGAGCAAGCAGAATATTGTAAACCAATACCAAAAATCTGCGAATGTTTCGCAGATAATTACAAAGCTTCAACAAGACAAAAGCCATTTTCAAATATCGAATTTGGTGGGTTCTTCGTTGTCTTTTGTGATTTCTGAAAGTTTTAAAAAAGCAGACAAACCTTTTCTTTTAATTTTTAATGATAAAGAAGAAGCAGCTTATCATTTAAACGATTTAGAGCAGCTTTTAGGTGAAAAAAATGTGCTTTTTTACCCAGGTTCTTACAGAAGACCTTATCAAATAGAAGAAACAGATAATGCAAATGTTTTGTTGCGTTCTGAAGTTTTAAATAGAATAAATTCTCGTAAAAAACCTGTTGTAATTGTAACTTACCCAACTGCTTTGTTTGAGAAAGTAGTTACTAAAAAAGAACTCGATAAAAGTACCCTAAAAGTAACTGTTGGTGAGAGTTTATCTTTAGATTTTGTGAACGAAGTTTTATTCGAATACAAGTTTAAACGGGTAGATTTTGTTACTGAACCAGGAGATTTTTCTGTGCGTGGAGGAATTATAGATGTTTTTTCTTTTTCTAATGATGAACCTTACAGAATAGAATTTTTTGGCGATGAAATAGATAGTATTCGTTCTTTTGACTTAGAAACACAATTGTCTAAAGAAAAACTAAAAAAAATTGCAATTATTCCAAATGTAGAAAACAAAACTTTAAATGAAAATAGAGAGAGTTTTTTAAAATACATATCTTCTAAAACCGTCGTTTTTGCAAAAAACATCGATTTAATAAAAGGGAATCTAGATAAATTTTATCAAAAAGCAAATGATGCGTTTGATGAATTATCCAAAGAAATAAAACATGCAAAACCAGAAGAACTGTTTAGTGATGGCGATTTTATTTTAAAGGAATTACAAGAATTTACTTTGGTAAGTATTAGAAATAATAATGCTGATGAAGAATACGAAATAAAATTCAACACCATTCCTCAACCTTCTTTTAACAAACAGTTTAATTTATTAATAGATAATTTAGAGGAATATCACAAAGCAAAATTTACCAATTACATTTTTTGTGCAAACGATCAGCAAGCAAAACGTTTTCATGATATTTTTGATGATGCAGAACAAGAAGTGCATTATGAAACTGTTGTTTTTCCATTATATCAAGGGTTTGTAGATGTAGATAATAAATTAGTTTGTTACACAGATCATCAAATTTTTGAACGTTATCATAAATTCCGTTTAAAAAACGGATATGCAAAAAAACAAGCAATTACACTTCAAGAATTAAATAAACTAGAAATTGGCGATTATGTAACACACATGGATCATGGAATTGGAAAATTTGGTGGTTTGCAAAAAATTGATGTACAAGGTAAAAAGCAAGAAGCTATTAAATTGGTTTATGGAGAAAGAGATATTTTATACGTAAGTATTCACTCGCTTCATAAAATTTCTAAGTTTAATGGTAAAGATGGTAAAGCACCTAAAATATACAAATTAGGTTCTGGTGCTTGGAAAAAAATCAAACAAAAAACAAAAGCTAGAGTTAAACATATTGCGTTTAATTTAATTCAATTATATGCAAAAAGAAAGTTACAAAAAGGGTTTTCTTATGGACCAGATACTCATATTCAGCACGAGCTAGAAGGTAGTTTTATGTATGAAGATACACCAGACCAATTTACTGCTACGCAGGATGTAAAAAACGACATGGAAAAAGAACAACCTATGGACAGGTTAGTTTGTGGCGATGTTGGTTTTGGTAAAACAGAAGTTGCTGTAAGAGCCGCTTTTAAAGCAGTAGATAATGGCAAACAAGTTGCCATTTTAGTACCAACAACAATTTTGGCTTTTCAACATTATCAAACTTTTACAGAACGTTTAAAAGATTTTCCTATTAAAGTAGATTATTTAAACCGATTTAGAACTGCAAAACAGAAAACTGCTGCAATTAATGGTGTAAATGATGGTTCTGTAGATATTATTATTGGCACACATCAACTTACAAACAAACGTTTAGAATTTAAAGATTTAGGGCTTTTAATTATTGATGAAGAACAAAAATTTGGCGTTGCTGTAAAAGATAAATTGAAAACTTTAAAAGAAAATGTAGATACGTTAACATTAACTGCAACACCAATTCCTAGAACTTTGCAATTTAGTTTAATGGCTGCCAGAGATTTATCAGTCATAAAAACACCACCACCAAACAGACATCCAATAGAAAGTAATGTAATTCGTTTTTCTGAAGATGTAATTCGTGATGCTATTTCTTATGAAATTTCTAGAGGTGGACAAGTATTTTTTATTCATAACAGAATAGAAAATATCAAAGAAGTTGCTGGTTTGTTACAAAGGTTGGTGCCATCTGCAAAAATAGGAGTTGGTCATGGACAAATGGAAGGTAAAAAACTAGAAGCATTAATGCTTGGTTTTATGGCTGGAGATTTTGATGTTTTGGTTTCTACCACAATTATAGAAAGTGGTTTAGATGTGCCAAATGCCAACACAATTTTCATCAACAATGCCAATAATTTTGGCTTGAGTGATTTGCATCAAATGCGTGGTAGAGTTGGTAGATCTAACAAAAAAGCGTTTTGTTATTTTATAACACCTCCTTATCACATGATGACAGATGATGCCAGAAAACGTATAGAAGCTTTGGTATTGTTTTCTGATTTAGGAAGTGGAATTAACATTGCCATGAAAGATTTAGAAATTAGAGGAGCAGGAGATTTATTAGGTGGTGAACAAAGTGGGTTTATAAACGATATTGGTTTTGATACGTATCAAAAAATATTACAAGAGGCAATAGAAGAATTAAAAGAAAATGAGTTTGCAGACTTATATCCTACAGACAATTCTAAACCAAAAGAATATGTAAAAGAGGTAACTATAGATACCGATTTTGAAATTTTGTTTCCTGATGATTATGTCAATTCTGTTACAGAAAGATTAGCCTTATATAATAAATTAGGCAATTTAGAAAAAGAAGAAGAATTGCAAGTTTTTGAAACTGAAATTAAAGACAGATTTGGAGAATACCCAACACAAGTAGAAGATTTACTCGATTCTGTTCGTATAAAATGGTTGGCTAAAGAATTAGGTTTAGAAAAAGTAATTCTAAAACAAAAACGAATGATGGGTTATTTTGTAGCCAATCAACAGAGTGATTTTTATCATACAGAAGCTTTTAGCAGAATGTTAAAATATGTGCAACAGAATCCTAAAAGTTGTGTAATGAAAGAGAAAGAATCTAAAAACGGATTACGTTTGTTAATTACTTTTATTAGAATTGATTCTGTTAAAACTGCTCTAAGTATTTTACAAAAAGTATAGAATTATTATTGAAGTTATTTCTAGTTTCAAATTTGTTTTGAGTGGAGTAGGAAGTTTTTAATCTGTTTTTTATTTGTTTGTTTTGTTTTGTGATTTTTAGAAATTAATCATGTAAATCGTACTCAGTTTTGTTATTCCGTAGGTTTTTTTGCGTTTTACTAATTCTTACGTTAGATGCTTAAAGCGTGACAAACGTTGTGAAAACTCAACTTTATGTGATTTCTCTTGTGGTTGAAATGACAAAACTCTTTGGAAGTAGCAACTTAGAATGATTTTGAATATAAAGTATCAGTTTCTTTAAACACCTATCCATTTTTTAATAACCTCATTATAACTTCTGCCAGAAGTAACACTCGATTGTTTTTTATTTTTTAAAGTGATGATAAATCGGCTATTAAAATACTTCTGAATATCGTTTACAAAATCTTTATTGATAATAATGCCTCTATGAATTCTTAGAAAATTATCGGGTAATTTAGTGGCTAAAGTTGCTATGGATTCGTTGCTTAAAAAAACACCTGTCTCAGAATTGATATTTACATAGTTATTGTCAGCTTCAAAAAAGGCGACTTCATCTAACTTTATAAAAATAAGTTTATCGTTTTTCTTTGTGGTTATAGAAGTCATTTTTTTGACTTCCTTTCTACTCGAAATTTCTTTTAAAACGGTTAAAATTTCTTCTGACGATTTATTTTTATCAAACGTTTTTAATTTCTCGACTGTTTTTTTTATCCTTTCTAATTTTACAGGTTTTACCAAATAATCGATGCTATTGGTTTCAAAAGCTTCCAAGGCATATTGGTCATAAGCAGTACAAAACACAACAATTGGTATGGTTTTTAATTGTGCCAACAAATCGAAACCTGTTTGCCCTGGCATTTCTATGTCTAAAAAGATAATATCTGGGTTTTGTTGGGCTATTTTTTCTTTGGCTTCTGTTACATTTTTTGCTGAATCAATAACATTAAAAGTTTCTGGAAACGCTTTTAACAAGTTTTCTAATCCTGCTCTTGCAGGTGCTTCATCATCTATAATAAGGGTTGTATAGGGTTTGCTCATGTTATACTGTTTCTAGAATTGTAATGGTAATTATTTTTTTGGGTGTGTTTGTCCAATTTAAGGAAGCATTTTCGCCATAACTCAATCGTAATAAATCATACACAGTTTGCAAACCATGGCCACTAACCAAACCTTCTGGGAAATTTGGCCCATTGTCTGAAACTGAAATTTTAAGCTCGTTTGCAATTTTATCAATTTTTAAACCGATTTTTCCTTTGCCTTCATTTTGAGAAATACCATGTTTTACCGCATTTTCTACCAAAGGCTGAATTAAAAATAACGGAATTTCATAGTTTTCAATTTCATTATCAACCTTAATATTAAATTGTAAACGCTCTCCAAAACGAATTTTTTCAATCTCTAAATACGATTTTACCATTTCAATTTCATCTTTAATAGTACTCATTTTTTTATCTTTTCTGTTGATAGAATACTTAAATAAATCTGATAAAGAATGTGCCATTTTTTGCGTTTTTATAGCATCAATTGGTGCTAAACTTGCAATAGAATTTAAAGAATTGTATAAAAAATGTGGGTTTATTTGGGATTGTAAAGATTTTAATTCGGCCTTAGCTTTTAATTCTCTTAGGTTAGAAAGTTTGGCTTCGTTTTCTATGATTAGGTTACGTTCTTTAAAAATGAAGTAACTTATTAAGGCTCTTAATGAAGCGATAATCATTAACCCTAAAAATAGATAAGATAAAGTGGTATAACCTCCTTGATGATTTTGATTCTCTTTAATAGTTAAAATTACTATCACCAAAATTATTACAAATGGCAACATACCAGTTGATAAGAATATTAAACTGGTTTTAGTAGTAATATTAACTCGTGTTTTTTCAATTTTCTGCTCTAAATATCGAAATAAAAATAAAAAAGGAAAACAAAATAAAGAAACTACAAAAGTTGTAAATACAGTATCAAACCTTACTATTGAAAATCCAAAACTTCTTGGAGTTCTTAAATGATCAAAAAATGATACAGAAAAAATAATAAGAATATCTAAAAAACAAACAGCAATTAAACTTACTAATAAAAATTTAATAAAGTTATTATTTAATTTTTTGTCTGTATAATTTTTAACTTTAGACGTAAAAAACAGAAACAGTAGAAACAGTAATAATAAAGGTACAAAAACAACTGCTATAGGATTACTTACCCACCACAACTGTTTATTCCTACTTATAATTTTATAATTTTCTATTTTTTCTAATACTTCTTCTTTAAACTGCGTATCAGCAAGTTTTAATTTCTCTTCAAAATCACTTTTATAAATTTCAGATATAATTTTTAAATCATTGTCTGTAAGATGATAATTTTTTCTATCAAAAGCTTCATATCTTCTTGAAAAAATATTAAATCCACTATCTTTATGAGGTGTTTTAAAATTACCATAGAAAAGTATTTTTGCAAATGACAACTCTATCTCCTTAATAGTTTTGTTGTAATTTTTACCTTTATAATGTATAATTTGCCCGTAGACAATTTTTTTAGCTTCATTATTAAGTTTTCTACTTCTTGTAGTAATATTTGGAAGATTATCTATCCATCTTGGAGTTTTAAAAGCTATATCATTATCTTGTAGAAATTTTATTTCGAAATTTGCTTTTTTGTTTTGAGAAAAAGTAATTGAAACGGTTTCAGTAACACTATCTAGTTTTTTTAAGGTTTTAGAAATTTGAAGAGAATCTTTAGAAGTGTAATTTCCTTTAAGTTTTACCCTAATACTATCCTTCCATTTTACAATACCTCTTTCAAACAAAGGTTCTGACCCAAATGAAATAGCAATTTCTAAAATATCTACCCAAGGTTTTTCTGGTAATTTAATACTTTCTTGAGCATAACAATAATTTCCAAAAAACAGAAACAGTAATAAGTAAAGGATTTTTTTCATCTGTGGTAAATTTAATATTTATACCACAAAAGAACATACATAACAAGTTTTAAAAAATGCTTTTCTTGTCAACTGCAAAAAATAGCTGTCAATTGCAATAATTAGATAGTTTTAGGTATTTCATTCACAAAGTTATTTACCTATCTTTGTCAGTTAAACGCAGTTAGAAAACGAAGTATGAAGAATATTAGAAACTTTTGCATTATTGCACATATAGATCATGGTAAAAGTACATTGGCAGATAGACTGTTAGATTACACTGGCTCTGTTACTGCTCGTGAGCAAAAAGCACAGTTATTAGACAATATGGATTTAGAGCGTGAACGTGGAATTACCATAAAAAGTCACGCCATTCAGATGGATTTTGAGCACAAAGGAGAAAAATATATTTTAAATTTAATTGATACTCCTGGTCACGTAGATTTTTCTTATGAAGTTTCTCGTTCTATTGCTGCTTGTGAAGGTGCTTTATTAATTGTTGATGCTGCACAAAGCATACAAGCACAAACCATTTCTAACTTATACCTGGCTTTAGAGAACGATTTAGAAATAATACCTGTACTAAATAAAGTAGATTTACCAAGTGCAAACCCAGAAGAAGTAACTGATGATATTGTAGATTTATTAGGTTGTGACCCAGAAGAAGTAATTCACGCTAGTGGAAAAACAGGCTTTGGAGTCGATAATATTTTAGCAGCAATAATAGATAGAATTCCTGCTCCTAAAGGAGATCCAGATGCTCCATTACAAGCCTTAATTTTTGATTCTGTTTACAATTCTTATCGTGGAATTGAAACCTATTTTAGAGTTTTAAACGGAGAAATTAAAAAAGGGCAACGTATAAAATTTATGGCAACAGACAATGAGTATTTTGCTGATGAAGTAGGTACTTTAAAGTTAGAGCAAGTTGTTAAAAAATCTGTTAAAACAGGCGATGTTGGCTATTTAATAACAGGAATTAAAACAGCAAAAGAAGTAAAAGTAGGAGATACTATTACAGATGCTGTAAACCCAACTACAGAAATTATTGATGGTTTTGAAGACGTAAAACCTATGGTTTTTGCAGGGATTTATCCTGTGGACACAGAAGATTTTGAAGAATTGCGTTATTCTATGGAAAAACTGCAATTAAATGATGCTTCTTTGGTGTTTGTACCAGAAAGTTCTGCGGCTTTAGGTTTTGGTTTTCGATGTGGATTTTTAGGAATGTTACACATGGAAATTATTCAAGAACGTTTAGAACGTGAGTTTAATATGACGGTTATTACAACTGTACCCAATGTTTCTTACCACGCTTATACAAAGAAAAATCCAGACGAAATATTACTTTTAAACAATCCTACAGATTTGCCAGATCCATCTAGGTTAGATAGAGTAGAAGAGCCTTATATTAAGGCTAGTATTATTACAAAGTCAGATTTTGTTGGGCAAGTAATGAGTTTGTGTATCGAAAAACGCGGGCAAATTACCAATCAAACTTATTTAACTACAGAAAGAGTAGAGTTGAGTTTTGATATGCCTTTGGCTGAAATAGTTTTTGATTTTTACGATCGTTTAAAAACCGTTTCTAAAGGTTATGCTTCTTTTGATTATTCACCAATTGGCATGAGAGAATCGAAGTTGGTTAGAGTTGATGTTTTATTAAATGGAGATCCTGTAGATGCGCTTTCTGCTCTTTTACATGCAGACAATGCTTACACAATTGGTAAAAAAATAGTTGAAAAATTAAAAGAATTAATACCAAGACAACAATTTGATATTCCTATTCAGGCAGCCATTGGAGCAAAAATCATTGCACGTGAAACCACTAAAGCATTGCGTAAAGATGTAACAGCAAAATGTTATGGAGGAGATATTTCTAGAAAGCGTAAACTATTAGAAAAGCAGAAAAAAGGGAAGAAAAGAATGCGACAAGTTGGTAATGTAGAAATTCCACAAGAAGCATTTATGGCTGTTTTGAAATTGAACGACTAGCTAATGGGGTTGCATAGAATCTAGTTTTTTTGAAAACAAAATACAAGACTTAATAGATATACTACAAACCTTTTTAAGAAATTAAGAAGGTTTTTTTATGCGAGTCATTACACATAAAGCTTTTTCAGCTTTATGTGTAATCTCTTTATTGATTTATAGTTTGCTTCATATCTCACAATTAACATTTTTTTGTCAGCATTTTAGTTCATCCTGCGAAAGCAGTAATTATTAGTAATGTAAATTTAGAGGTTATAGAACTAAAAAAACACTTTCGAGTTTAATCAAAAGTGTTTTTTTTAATATTTTTTGACAAAAAAAAGTATTTTGAGATGTTTAATCTCTACTAGCCATTAATTTTAAAACCCAATAAGCTAACATTGCTAAAGAACCCAAAGCAGCAACTAAATAAGTTCTTGCAGCCCATTTTAAAGCGTCTTTAGAGCCAACAAATTCTTCTCTGTTTACAATGTTTTTATTTTTTAACCAAGCCAAAGCCCTGTTACTTGCATCATATTCTACAGGTAATGTTACAAAACTAAATACGGTTGCCATTGCCATTAATACAACACCCGCTAATAAAACCCAGTAACCTAGGCTAGATGCAGCACCTAAAACCAAACCTCCCATCACTAAATATTGAGAAAATTTAGAAGATATATTTACCATTGGCACTAATTGAGAACGCATTGTTAACCATTTGTAGGCTTGTGCATGTTGTACAGCATGCCCAACTTCATGAGCAGCAACTGCAGCAGAAGCAGCATTTCTTTGATTGTAAACAGATTCACTTAGGTTTACCGTTTTATTTTGTGGGTTGTAATGATCTGTTAATTGCCCAGGAGTAGAGATTACTTTTACATCAAAAATACCATGATCTGCAAGCATTTTTTCTGCAATTTCTGCACCACTCATTCTGTTACTTAACTGAATTTTAGAGTACTTTTTAAATTTTCTTTTTAAAGTATTACTAGCTAACCAGCTAAAAAGTGTAATTACACCAATAATAATGTAATATTCCATTCCTATCATCATAATTTATATTTTTAAGATTTATGTTTCATTTTTGTTTGATAAATTTACAACATAAAGTATTCCAATTTATATTTTTAGATAAAAAATTGACAAAATGGCAAAAAAAATTTCAATATTACTTGTATACACAGGTGGAACAATTGGTATGATTAAAGATAAAAAAACGAATGCTTTAAAGCCTTTTAATTTTAGTCAAATTGTTGCTAAAATCCCAGAATTGGAACAATTAAACTGTACTATTAAAAGTATTTCTTTTGATAAACCTATAGATTCTTCAAACATGAATACTGTCTATTACAAGGATATTGTTGAAATTATTGAAAAAAATTATAAAAAGTTCGATGGTTTTGTAATTTTAACAGGTTCAGATACCATGTCTTATGCTTCTTCTGCCGTTAGTTTTATGTTAGATAATTTACAAAAACCAATTATTTTTACAGGTTCTCAATTGCCAATAGGAGATCTAAGAACAGATGCAAAAGAGAATTTAATTACTGCTATTGAAATTGCAAGTACCTATAAAAAAGGAAAACCAGTTATATCTGAAGTATGTTTGTATTTTGAATACAAACTCTACAGAGCAAATAGAACCACAAAAATAAGTGCAGATCAATTTGAGGCATTTGCTTCTATGAATTTTCCTCCATTAGCAGAAAGTGGTGTGCATCTTAAGTTTAATGAGCATTTAATTCATCAACCAAAAAATAAAGAGCAAGCGTTAATAGTTCATAAAAATTTAGTGGATGAGGTTGTAATTTTAAAATTATTTCCTGGTATTTCTATCCTAGTTGTAAAAAGTATCTTAAATATACCAAATTTAAAAGGAGTTGTGCTAGAAACTTATGGTTCAGGGAATGCATCAAATTCAGAAGATTTTATCAATTTACTAAAAGAGGCAATTAAAAAGGGAATTAAAATAATCAACGTTACACAATGTAAAAGAGGAGCTGTTATGATGGGGGATTATGATACAAGTCTGTTGCTTAAAAAAATAGGTGTAATTAGTGGTGGAGATATTACAATAGAATCTGCAATTTCTAAATTAATGTATTTGCTTGATAAAAAATTATCTGACAGCGATTTTAATAAAATGTTTAAAAAATCTATTAGGGGAGAGATTACCAATAATATTGATTTTTAAATCTATAATTGAAGAAAAGAATATTTAGTATACAAATAGATTTGTTTTTTTTTTCAATCTTCATTTATTTTTTGTTACTTGGCACTCTCAAAAAAATGATTTGAAGTAAAACTTTTTTAAAGTTCTTTTTTTAAATTGTTTTTTTAAAATGAAATTATATATCTTTAACCCGTTAACAATTAAAAATTAATTATAACTAAGATGAAAAAAGTAGTAAATGTTTTATCTGTAACAGGATTTATGTTTTTTGGAGCTATTCAATCAACTTTCGCTCAAGAAGCAGTAGAAGAATCAAGAACTTTTCACCAAGAATTAAAACTTCGTTTTATTGAAGGTGGTCCAGAATTTATGGGAATTGTATTATTAGCCTTAATATTAGGTTTAGCAATTGCTATAGAAAGAATTATTTATTTAAACATGGCAACAACTAATACAAAGAAATTAGTAGCTAGTGTAGATGATGCATTAAGTTCTGGTGGTGTTGAAGCTGCAAAAGAAGTTTGTAGAAACTCAAAAGGACCTGTGGCATCAATTTTTTACCAAGGTTTAGATAGAGTTGATGAAGGAGTTGAAGCAGCAGAAAAGGCAGTAGTTTCTTATGGAGGTGTACAAATGGGGCTTTTAGAGAAAAATGTATCTTGGTTATCGTTATTTATCGCTTTAGCACCAATGCTTGGGTTTATGGGTACTGTAATTGGTATGATTGATGCCTTTGATAGAATTGCAATTGCAAATGATATTTCTCCAGCAGTTGTTGCAGGTGGTATTAAAATTGCATTATTAACAACAGTATTTGGTTTAATTGTTGCAATTATCTTACAGATTTTATACAACTACATCGTTTCGAAAATAGATAGTATTGTAAATAATATGGAAGATTCTTCTATTCAATTAATAGATTTATTAGTAAAATATAAAAAATAATAACAATTATGAAAAGTAATAAAATATTAAATATTTTAATTGCATTAATTGCTATTGTTGGAGCTTTCTTATTTATCAGAATCTTTATGCAAGATTCAGATTTATTGCAAACTGATGGAGCTTTACAGAACAAAGTAATTAGTCCAATTGTATATTTTTCTACTTTCTTATTAATTGCTGCTATTGTAATTGCAATTGGGCTTTCATTATGGAGCTTATTAAGAAATCCAGAAAATTTAAAAAAGACATTATTAGGTCTTGCCGTTTTAGGTTTGGTATTAATTTTTGCTTATTTTTTAGCAGATAGTAATGCTGTTTTAGACACCCAAGGTAAGGTAATACCTAATGGAGGAGAACCAGGGTCATCTGTTAACAAATGGGTGGGTACTGGTATATGGTACAGTCTTGCATTAGGTGCTGTTGCACTTGGTTTTTTTGTAATAGACTTAGGTAAAGGATTAATAAAATCATAATAGTATGGCAAGAAGAGAGAATCCAGAAATTAATGCAGGTTCTATGGCAGATATTGCCTTCTTGCTATTAATCTTTTTCTTAGTAACAACTACCATGAATGTAGATTCAGGTGTTTCTAAGAAATTAGCAGAAAAACCACCAGAAGATTATGTACCTCCAATTATTAAAGAGAAGAATATTTTTGAGGTAAATATCAATAGAAATAATGAGCTTTTAGTTGAAGGCGAAAGAATGGAAATTGAAGATCTTAAAGAAGCTGCTATTGCTTTTATAGATAATGGTGGTGGTATAGGTAAAGTTGAAGAAGGTGTTGCTACAGGACCTTGTACTTATTGTAAAGGAGAAAGAAGTGAGTCTTCTTCAGATCATCCTAACAAAGCAATTATTTCTGTACAGAGTGATAGGTTAACAGAATATGGAATGTATTTAACAGTACAAGATCAATTGTTAAGAGCTTATTCTGAGTTAAGAAATAGGTTGAGTATGGAAAAATACGAAATTCCTTTTGTTGAGTTAGAAGAGGCATATAAAGACGATAAAGATAACGAAATATTAAAACAAAGGGTTGAACGTATAAAAACGAGCTATCCTCAAATTATTTCGGATGCAGAACCAACAAATTAATTTTTAAAAAAGTTTAACAATATGTCTAAATTTAGAAAAAAGAAAAAAGGAATGCCAGCTGTTAATACTGCTGCACTACCAGACATCGTATTTATGTTGTTATTTTTCTTCATGGTAACTACTACCATGAGAGAAACTGATTTAAAGATTGAAAACCCAAGATTACCTTCTGCAACAGAAGTTAAAAAATTGGAACATAAAAGTTTGGTAAGTACTATCTATGTAGGTAAATCTAATGATGTTGCTAGACATGGTACAAGCTATAACAGAATTCAATTAAATGATAAAATAGCTTCTGCAGATGAAGTACCTGCATTTATTATTAATGCAAGATCTAAAGTTTCTGAAGCTGAAGTGCCATTTATGACTACTTCGATTAAAGCAGATAGAGAATCTAGTGTAGGTGTAATTACTGATATTAGATTGAAATTACGAGATGTAAATGCACTTAAAATTAGTTATTCTGCTGCTGGGAAATCAGATTAATAATAACTTAGTTTTTAAACATAATAAAGGATAATTCGTAAGAGTTATCCTTTTTTTACGTTTTCTTTTTTTGAAGTTACAATCTTGGGTTTGAAAAATTGTATCTTTATAAAACATTAAATTAAATATGAAAATAGTTTTTACTCTTTTACTTTTCTTAACTGCTGTATCAGTAACTTTTGCTCAAAAAGACTCTTTAAAACTAGGAGATAGATATGCAGATGATCAAATTTATGCAAGTATTTCTTATGCTCAGTTTTATAACCAACCTACGCCAATATTTAAAAGTAATTTTTCTTATTCGCTTTCATTAGGTTTTATTAAGGATTTTATACTAAACAAAGAAGGTACAATTTCTGTTGCTGGTGGCGTTGGTTATGGTTTCGATTTTTTTAATCATAAATTAAAAGTGCAAGAAATTAATAATACAACTATTTTTAGTAGTGATGCTGCTATAAGCAGCAACCTGTTTCAATCTCATAATTTAGAGTTTCCTTTAGAGTTTAGGTGGAGAACTTCTACAGCTAATAAATATGATTTTTGGAGAATATATGGAGGAGTGAAATTTCTATACAACATGTCTAATCAATTTCAATTTGATGATACAAATGGTGCTACTTTCAACTATAACAATATTTCAAATTACAATAAATTACAATATGGTCTAACACTTTCTGCAGGTTATGATGAATTTAATTTTAATATTTTCTATGGATTAACACCTGTTTTTGAAAATGCGACAATTAACGGAGAAGAGATCAATTCTAAAATCTTAAAGTTTGGAATGATTTTTTATTTTTTATAAAAAGTAAAAAACAAAAACAGGACTTATAAAGCCTAAAAAAAATCCCAAATATACTTCTTTATGTGTATGTGCTTTTAAATGCAATCTTGCACTTGCTAAAAGCCCAGAAATTAAAAATCCAGATATAATTAGCGCAATTAAATTTTGATTGTAAATAGTATTCATTACAAAAAAGAAACCAGTTGTAATACCTAATGATAATAAATGGATACTTGTTTTTATAGAAAATGTAAATAATATATAGATAATTACTAAACCAATAGAGGTTCCATAAAAAAGAATTCCTAACTCATATAAATTTGTAATACCTCTTAATGTATTGCCTAATAAATAGAACAGTACTATCATTATTGCTACAGGAATTTTTCTTTCTCTAATACTTTCTGCCTTAAAAGAGGTAATTAATTTTAACCTTTTAAATAGAATTAAAATAAACAAAGGTATGATGTAAGTTGCTATAAATATTAAACTTAAAACAGCGAGCCTTTGTTTACTATCTAAATTATTGGGTAACAATATAAAGTATAACAATGAGCCAATTGTAGGCATTACAATGGGATGTAATATTACTGATATGAATTTGTAAAATTTCACTAAATTTCTTTACGTAAACGAGCTACAGGTAAATCTAACTGTTCTCTATATTTTGCGACTGTTCTTCTTGCAATAGGATATCCTTTTTCTTTTAGAATAGCCGCTAATTTTTCGTCTGTTAAAGGTTTTTTCTTGTTTTCTTCTGCAATTACAGTCTCTAAAATTTTCTTTATTTCTTTGGTTGATACATCTTCTCCTTGATCATTTTTCATAGACTCAGAGAAGAATTCTTTAATTAGTTTAGTTCCATAAGGAGTTGATACATATTTGCTATTGGCAACTCTAGAAACTGTTGATATATCCATATTAATTTTATCAGCAATATCTTTTAAAATCATGGGTTTTAACTTTCGTTCATCACCTGTTAAAAAATACTCTTGCTGATATTGCATAATGGTATTCATGGTTACTAAAAGTGTTTGCTGACGTTGTTTAATAGCGTCAATAAACCATTTTGCCGCATCTAATTTTTGTTTGATAAAGAACACTGCATCTTTTTGAGATTTACTCTTTGTATTAGATTCTTGATACCCTTTAAGCATATTGTTATACTCTCTAGAGATATGTAATTCTGGTGCATTTCTAGAGTTTAAAACTAAATCTAACTCTCCATCAATTAACTTAATTGAAAAATCGGGTACTATTTGTTCTGCAATTTTATTATTACCAGCATAAGAACTACCAGGTTTAGGATTTAATTTTGAAATTTCTGTATTTACCTCTTTTAATTCATCTTCAGAAATACTAAATTTTTCTTGTAGTTTTTTGTAATGTTTTTTTACAAAATGATCAAAGGCATCTTCTAAAATAGCAATTGCTAAAGCTCTTATTTTGTTACTTTCTTTTCTTTTTAGTTGAATAATTAGGCATTCTCTTAAATCTCTTGCACCAACACCAATAGGGTCTAATGTATGAATAACTCTTTTTAAAATAGAAATTACCTTTTCTTCGGTTGTGAAGACATTGGCTGTAAATGCTAAGTCATCTACCAAATCTATAATTTCTCTCCTAATGTAGCCACTATCATCAATACTACCCACTAAAAATTCTGCTATAAGTAACTCTTCATCATCAAAATTATAAGTGTTTAATTGATTTTTTAAAGATTGATGAAAGCTTGTTCCTGCAGCATAAGGCACATTTTTTTCTTCATCATCTGCAGAGTAATTGTTTGCTTGCGTTTTATAGTTAGGAATTTCATCATCACTTAAATATTCATCAATATTAATATCTTCTGCCTCAATCTTTTCTGTTCCTGCATCATCATCAAATTCGTTAGACAAATCATCATCTATAGCGTCAGATTCGTCTTTGCCAGTATCTAATGCAGGGTTTTCTTCAATTTCTTGTTTTAAGCGTTCTTCAAAAGCTTGTGTAGGCAATTGAATTAACTTCATCAACTGAATTTGTTGAGGAGATAGTTTTTGAAGTAATTTATAGTTTAAACTTTGTTTTAGCATATATACAAATATAAGAAATAGGTTAAAATAAAAACACCATTCAAAATAGAATGATGTTTGTTGTGTTAACTTATTTAAAATTCAGCATTTTGAGGAGTTCTAGGAAAAGGAATTACATCTCTAATATTATTCATTCCTGTGGTAAATTGCACTAGTCTTTCAAATCCTAAGCCAAAACCAGAATGCACAGCTGTTCCAAATTTTCTTAAATCTAAATACCACCACAATTCTTTTTCATCAATATTCATGGCTTTCATTTTATCAACTAAAACATCATAACGTTCTTCACGTTGTGCACCTCCAACCATTTCTCCAATACCAGGAAACAAAACATCCATTGCTCTCACTGTTTTTCCATCATCATTTAAACGCATGTAAAAAGCTTTAATATCAGCAGGATAATCAAATAAAATTACAGGGCATTTAAAATGTTTTTCAACCAAATAACGTTCGTGTTCAGATTGTAAATCTGCTCCCCATTGATCAATAGGAAATTGAAATTTTTTCTTTTTGTTTGGTTTTGAATTTCTAAGTATATCAATAGCTTCTGTGTAGGAAACTCTTTTAAAATTATTATCTGCTACAAACCTAAGTTTTTCTAACAAACTCATCTCACTTCTTTCAGCTTGTGGTTTGCTTTTTTCTTCTTGGGTTAAGCGTTGGTCTAAAAAAGCTAAATCGTCTTTACAACTTATTAAAATTGAGTTTAAAACAGACTTAATAAAATCTTCTGCCAAATCCATATTGCCATCTAAGTCCATAAAAGCAACTTCTGGTTCAATCATCCAAAATTCTGCTAAATGACGGGTAGTATTTGAGTTTTCTGCTCTAAAAGTTGGTCCAAAAGTGTAGGCTTTTCCTAAAGCCATTGCAAAAGTTTCTGCTTCTAATTGCCCAGAAACTGTTAAACTGGTTTCTTTACCAAAAAAATCTTTAGAATAGTCAATTTTTCCATCTTCAGTAATTGGTGCTTCGTTGTCTTTAAAAGTGGTGGCTCTAAACATTTCTCCAGCTCCTTCTGCATCTGTACCAGTAATAATTGGTGTATTTACATAATTAAAATCTCTTTCTTGAAAATATTGATGCACTGCAAAAGATAGTTTAGAACGAACACGCATTACTGCACTAAAAGTATTTGTTCTTACACGTAAATGTGCGTTTTCTCTTAAAAACTCAAAACTATGTTTTTTAGGTTGTATAGGATATTCATCTGGGTTAGAATCGCCCAAAATTTCAATTTCAGAAACTTGTATTTCTACAGATTGTCCTTTTCCTTGGCTTTCTGCTAATGTTCCTTTTACAGCAATTGCTGCCCCTGTTGTTATTCTTTTTAAGGTTTCTTCTGGTGTGTTTTCAAAATCGATGACACATTGTATGTTGTTAATGGTAGAACCATCATTTAAGGCAATAAAACGATTGCTTCTAAAAGTTCTAACCCATCCTTTTAATTGTACTTCTTGTAAAAATGAATCTGCTTTTAAAATTTCGGCTACGTTTTTTGTTGTCATCCTTTTTGTGTTTTGTTACTAACAATATTACTGAATTGTAAAGATACTTTTTTGTGCTAAAATGGGCAACGATCAATTCTGAATAAAAATAGAAAATTATTATTTTAAATCGCTATATTTAAACCATGAAAAAGACAAAAAGCATTCCGTTTAAAAGAATATTACAACAATTAAAAGCAGACTTAATAGGGAAAGATTCTCACAGAGGGGTTACTTTAACTTATGCTTGGTTAGCAAATCAATTTGGACATATTGCATTGGGTTTTATTCCTACATTTTTAGTGTATTATTTTGCTAATATTGATGCACTAAAAGCAGCTTTGTATGTTTCACTTTTTTGGTTTTTATTTGAATTGTATAATTTTTTAGGACCCTTACTTAGTAAAAAAGAATCTAGTTCTGATGTTGTTTTTATACAAAAAGAAAACAACTATATTTTTAAACCTAAATGGTTAAATGTTGCTTATGATACCTTTACAGATGTTTGCTTTTTTATATTAGGTGCTTTGTTATTTACGCTTTGCATTCATCAATTTAATAAGGTTAATGTACTTATTTTACTTAGTGTTCTAGCTATTTATCTTGCAATTGCTACTAAATATTGGTATGTAACTAAAATGTATCAATTTTATGCTCGTTTTCCTTTTCAATTTAGATTAAGTCAATGGGATTTTAAAATTACTGCTGATGATAAATTAAAGGTTGATAACTTTCTAAGTGTAAATACCACAGGAAATCATTTATTAGTCTTTGGGTCTTTAGGTGCAGGTAAAACAAGTTTAGGTGTTGGTATGTTAAATGAATTAAGCATAAAAAATAACAGTTGCTTGTATGTAAACGCTATAAAAATGTTTAATTACTTTTTTAAAGATGAAGATGATGTTTTAGAAGCACATGAAATATGGAATTGGAAAACGGTAGATTTTTTAATGATTGATGATATAAACCCAAGTGAACCCATACAAGATGAATTGGTTTCGCCCACAAAACTTTTAAGTTTTATAGATACTTTAAAACCAGTAAATACAAAAAATAGAGCGTTATTAAAAAACAAAAATATTATTTGGATTCTTGGAAATAATCAACCTTTAGCTATTCAAGAAAAGGACAAATGGAAAAAGATGTTGTTAAATGTTGGTGTAGAAGGGAAAAAAATTTCAATTATAAATTTATAAATAATCTCTTATAATATATGATTATCATAAGCAAAACTAATTAGGTGGGGCAAACTTTTTACACCGAATCTCTTGTATAATGGAATAATTCTTTTTTCAATAGCAGATTGACTGACATTTAATTTTTCTGCAATTTCTTTAAATGCATATCCTTTTGATGCCAACTCTAAAGCTTCTTTTTCTTTTCTAGAAATACCTAGTTCATTAAATAGTTGTTCATTTAAGCTTTCTTCAAAACCAGATGTTATTGGGCCATAAGCTGCATATTGCATTATATTGCCTAGTTTTCTTGAGTGTATTCTTTCAGAAACTCCAATAATTTCTAAAATATTGCCATTATAAGATTTGTAAACACCAATTCTAGAAAACAAAGGAATGATTTCTCCGTTTTTATGAATCTTTTCAACCTCTATAGTAAAACTGTATTTATCTAAATCTACTTTAATGTTTTTTAAATATTGTAAGCCTTTGTCATTTAGTTCATTCGAAAAATTAGCATGTCTTTTTGAGGTGCTACTAATAATTTTTAAGAGTGTAATATCCTCATCTTTAATACCTAGTAGGTCTTCCCATCCGTTTGCAAATAACATTCTATTTTTTTCAAAAGAATATATGTAAGAAGCTTGCCCAATAAATTGAGGTACTTTTTCTTTATACTCTTTATAAATAGCAGTATTAGAATCCATAGGTATATCAGAAACCCTTTCTCTAGTATATTTTCCAAAATTATCTTTCATAATTGCAATATTACTGAAAAACTGCGTGAAAACACAGTTGACTATTACCAAATACTAGCTTAAATTTGAATATTATCTAACCGAACAAGAAAAATGGGAAAATTGCTGTGAAAAAGAATTTTATTTTTTTTGTAAATTAAAGTTGAGATAAGTTATCCCCTAAAATTTATTTCAAACTAAAACCTTTGCTATTTTAAATAGTAAAGGTTTTTATTTTTATGATTTATCTTCTTTTTCATCTTCGATAGGGAAAATTTTTAAAGAAGGTTCTTTAAAACTCTTTTTATTTGCTATCTTTTTTTCGAAAGTTAGTAGTAATGAAGGTAAAAGCAATAAGTTAGATACCATTGCTAATAACAAGGTTATAGAAACCAACCCACCTAATGCAATTGTACCACCAAAATTAGAAAGAGTAAAAGTTAAAAAACCAAAAAATAATACAATAGAAGTATAAAACATACTAACGCCAGTTTCACGAAGTGCTGCATAAACAGATGGTTTTATTTTCCATTTATTAGTAATCAATTCTTGTCTATATTTTGCTAAAAAGTGTATCGTATCATCTACAGAAATACCAAAGGCAATACTAAATACTAATATTGTTGAGGGCTTTATAGGTACTCCTAAAAACCCCATTAATCCTGCTGTGATTAAAAGAGGTAACATATTTGGAATTAAGGATATAAAAATCATTTGTGGAGATCTAAACATCCAAGCCATAAAAATCGCAATTAATATAATGGCTAGTGATAAAGAAATCACTAAGTTTTTAATTAGGTAATTTGTACCTTTTATAAAAACCAATGCTTTACCAGTTAAAGAAACATCATATTTTTCTGATGGAAATTCTTTTGCAATAACTGCCTTTAATCTTTCTTGAATAACATCCATTTTTTCAGTACCAATGTCTTTCATAAAAGTTGTTATTCTAGCATAACGACCTGTAGAATCTACAAAGTTTTTAAGCATGCCAGCTTCACTATTAGAATTTTTAGTGTAGGCAAAAATATAACTTTGTTCTTGGCTAGTTGGTAGTTGATAGTACTTAGGGTTTCCTTTGTAGTAAGCTTGTTTAGAGTATTTTACTAAGTTGGTAACAGAGATAGGTTTAGAAAGTTCTGGAAAAGTTTCAATGGCTTCATTTATTTTCTCCATTTTTTTTAAGGTAGATAAATTCATTACTCCTTTTTCCTTTTTTGTATCAATCAAAATTTCTAAAGGCATGATACCTCCAAATTCATTTTCAAAGAATTTGATATCTTTATAAAACTCAGTGCTTTTAGGCATATCTTCTATTAAACTGCCAGAAACTTTAATTTGATAGACGCCAATTATGCTTAAAACAATTACAAAAACTGTGGCAAAATAAATGGTTATTCTTTGGTTTTTAACCATTTTTTCCATCCAATTTACTACGTTCTCAATCCACTTTGTTTCCAAATGATTTAAGTGTTTTTTCTTTGGAAGTGGCATAAAACTATATAGAATAGGAATAATTAGCAATGCCAAAATAAAGATACTTATAATGTTTACAGAAGCTAAAATACCAAACTCCCTCAACAAATTACTTTTTACAAAAACAAAGGTTGCAAAACCAGATGCAGTTGTAATATTAGTCATTAAAGTAGCATTACCTACTTTAGAAATTACACGTTGTAAAGCTTTTGCTTGTTGCCCGTGTTTTTTTATTTCTTGTTGATATTTATTGATTAAAAAGACAGCATTTGGTACACCAATTACAATAATTAAAGGAGGAATTAAAGCAGATAAAACTGTAATTTCATACCCGAACCAACCAATAAATCCAAAAGCCCATATAACACCAGTCATTACTACTAAAAGCGTAATAAAAGTTGCTCTAAAAGACCGAAAGAAAAAGAAAAAGATAATGGCTGTTATGCCTAAAGCTCCACCAACAAAAAGGGCAATTTCATTTTGTATATTTTGTGCGTTTAATGTTCTAATATAAGGCATACCAGATACCCTAACATTTACATCATTCTCTTTTTCGAACTCTTTTATAATAGGTATTAATTTATCAAAAACAAAAGTTTTACGTTTGGGTGTATTAATAATTTCTTTTTTGATGTAAATGGCAGTTTGTAATGTCCCTGTTTTTTTGTTGAATAGTAAATTATCGTAAAAAGGCAGTTTCTCAAAAAGTTGTTTTTTGATATTTTGAACTTCTATAGCTGTTTTAGGGTCTTTTTCGTATAAAGGTTCTAGTACAAACTTTCTGTTTTTTCTATCTGCTTTTAATTTTTGCACATCAGCAATAGAAAGCGTAAAATCTACTTCTTGTAAGCTATCAAATTTTTTAACCAAATTATTCCAAGCATTAAATTTTGTAGCTGTAAAAACAGTAGCATCTTTTATACCAAGAATTACTAGGTTGCCTTCTTCTCCAAAAATATCTAAGAATTGGTTGTATTGTAAATTTGCTTCATGGTCTTCTGGTAATAGATTCGCTTCAGAATATGAAAACTTCATATATTTCATTTGCGATGCTAACAAGCCTGTAATGATTGCAATACCTAGTAAGACTAAATACCTGTTTCTTAATATGATACCTGCAACTTTGGTCCAGAAATTCATTGAGTAAAATTTACGTAAAGATAATTAATTGTGTGTTTTTGTAAATAAAAAGAGAGTGTTGTAAAACACTCTCTTTTATTATTTTTTGGTTTTATTAAACCTTCATAATTTCTACTTCTTTTACAGCTAGTTTTTCATCTATCTGTTTTACAAAAGTATCTGTTAAACTTTGCACACTTGCTTCTGCATCTTTTTTTAGATCATCAGAAATGTCTGTTTTTTTAATTTCGTTATTTGCGTCTTTACGAGCATTTCTAATACCTACTTTAGCATGTTCTGCTTCAGCTTTTGCTTGTTTAGCTAAACCTATTCTTCTTTCTTCTGTTAATGGAGGAACGTTGATCATAATAATATCTCCATTATTCATTGGGTTAAAACCTAAATTTGCAATTTGAATTGCTTTTTCAATAGGTTGTAACATGTTTTTTTCCCAAGGCTGTACAGATATTGTTCTTGGATCTGGAGTATTTACGTTTGCAACTTGGCTTAAAGGTGTTTGTGATCCATAATAATCTACCATTACATTAGATAACATTGATGGTGTAGCTTTACCTGCTCTAATAGTTCTTAATTCTTTAATTAAATGCTCTATAGCATTGTTCATAGCTTCTTTAGCACTATCTAGAATAAATTCAATTTCTTCGTTCATCTTTGGTAAATTTTAATAATAATCTAACTATTGTGTATCAACTATAGTACCAATTCTTTTGCCAGAAATTAATTTTTGTAAATTTCCATTGGTATTCATATCAAAAACAATAATTGGTAATTTGTTTTCTTCGCTTAACGTAAATGCAGTCATATCCATTACTTTTAAACCTTTTTTAATAACGTCTTTAAAAGTAATTGTTTCATACTTAATGGCATTTTTATCTTTTTCTGGATCTACATCATAGATTCCATCTACACGAGTTCCTTTTAAAATAGCATCTGCATCTATTTCTATAGCTCTTAAAACTGCAGCAGTATCTGTTGTAAAATAGGGGTTTCCTGTTCCTGCACCAAAAATAACAACACGTCCTTTTTCTAAATGGCGAATAGCTTTCCTTTTA
Organism: uncultured Polaribacter sp.; assembly: GCF_947497695.1. Classification (GTDB taxonomy): domain Bacteria; phylum Bacteroidota; class Bacteroidia; order Flavobacteriales; family Flavobacteriaceae; genus Polaribacter. The sequence goes on from NZ_CANMHM010000007.1 coordinate 60,858, forward strand.
ATATATGGTTCTGCTACTTCTTTAATTTCTAAGGCAGTTTGCAAACGGGTTTTAACACCTGCATCTTCTAATGCACTTTGCAAAGCTAAGCCATTAATACAAGTTGCTAACATACCCATGTGATCTCCTTGCACACGATCCATACCATTTGCAGCTCCTGCAACACCCCTAAAAATGTTTCCACCACCAATTACTATGGCAATTTCTATGTTTTTAGCTACTACTTCTTTTATTTCTTGTGCATATTCTGCAAGACGTTTAGGGTCTATACCATATTGTCTATCTCCCATTAATGCTTCACCACTTAGTTTTAAAAGAATTCTTTTGTATTGCATAGTTTATTTTAAAAGTTAAGCAAAATTAAGCTTTTTTTTTGAGTTTTGTTTTTTTAGTAAATAAAAAACCCACAAAATTTGCGAGGTTAATTTGTTAATAATTTTTCTTATACTGGTAAAGTATTTATATCCATTTTTATTCTGGTTAACAATGTTTTTAGCTTCTGATATATTTTGTAAAATTTTCCATTTAACATCTATTGTTTTGTAGAATTTAGATATTTCTTCTAAAGATTCACTATTTCCTAAAAATAGATAGCCAAATTTATTTAAAGCAAAATGAAAGTTATACATTACTTTCTGTTGAATTTTTTTATCTAAATAAATAAGTAAATTTCTATAAGAAATTAAGTCAACTCTTATAAAAGGAGGAGATTTGATTAAATTATGATTAGAAAACACAATTTTTTCTCTTATTATTTTATACAATTTGTAATTTGTTACCAATTTTTGTAAAATATTTATCTAAATAAACAGAATCTAATTCGTTAATTACATTTAAATGAAAAGTGCAAGTACTTGCTTCTTTAATTACTCTTTGGTTTATATCTGTAGCAAATATTTTAATAGTTATATTTAATTTTTATTCTAAAATATAATTATCAAAAAGCATTACAATAGAGTATACTTCTTCACCAGAAGAACAGCCAGGCACCCAAATACGAATTGTTTCATCTTCTTTTTTACTTGCACATATTGCTGGTATTATTTCTTCTTATAATTTTTTAAATGCTTCTGTATCTCTACAAATAAGGAAAAATATACGGTTTAATTGATTAAATGGAAGCTATAAAACAGATGTTATTGAATACATTTAAAATTATAGGCTAAATCACAAAAAAAAGTTTGTTTAACTTTAAAAAACAACCACTCATCGAATTTTTAATTTAAATACGTAGTTATAAATTATCTTTGTAGTGTTAGAAATAACAAGTGTATCGGAAGAGTGCAGCCCCTAATTCTTTCAATTCTATAAATACCATCTAGTTCTTTATTAAGATTTAGGTGGTTTTATTTTTTTAATAACTTTAATATTAACTTGCTACTATTTTTTGTATGAAACTTTTTTATTTGATAAGTAATAGATATTACTAATCAAAAAAAAAGCCTCATTTTCAATTTGTTTGAAAATGAGGCTTTTTAATATGTTAGAATATTACTAACCTAAAGTAACTCTTTTAAAGCTACTAACAGAAACATCACCATAAGTTTTTACATATTGTGCAACGCTTTTCTTTTCATCTTTAATAAAAGCTTGGTCTAAAAGACATTGCTCTAAATCTAAAGTTGTGTTGTCAGAAATAAATCTTTCCATTTTTCCTGGTAAAATTCTATCCCAGATTTTTTCTGGTTTACCTTCTGCAGCTAATTCAGCTTTTGCAGCTTCTTCTGCTTTTGCTAAAACTTCATCAGATAATTGAGACATAGAAATAAATTGAGGCACATTTTTTAATGTTTTTCCTAACCTACCTAACTCAATATTATCTTTTTCAATTACAGCAATTCTAGCTTCTGTTTCTGCAGCTACATAAGCAGCGTCAAAATCTTTGTAAGATAAAGTTGTTGCACCCATAGAAGCAACTTGCATAGCAATGTCTTTAGATAAAACATCTGCATTATCTACAGCAGCAGATAAACCTACTAAAGCAGCAATTTTACCAATGTGAGTATAAGCACCAACATAAGCAGCTTCGATTTTCTCAAAAGCAGTGATCTCTAACTTTTCTCCAATAACACCAGTTTGCTCAATTAATTTTTCAGCAACAGTCATTCCACCAAAATCAGCAGCTAAAAAAGCATCTTTATCAGCAGAATTCAATGCAATTTCAGCAAATTGACCTCCTAATGCTACAAACGCATCATTTTTACCAACAAAATCAGTTTCACAAGCCAATACAATTGCTACACCAGCAGTTTTATCAGCATTAATTTTTGTTACTGCAACACCTTCTGTAGATTCTCTATCAGCTCTTTTTGCAGCAATTTTCTGACCTTTTTTACGTAAAATGTCAATTGCTTTATCAAAATCACCAACTGCTTCTACTAATGCCTTTTTACAGTCCATCATTCCAGCACCAGTTGCTTCTCTTAATTTTTTAACATCAGCAGCACTAATCTTTACTGTTTCCATGTTATTTATTTTTTATTGATTATACTTATTTTTTTTCTTCAGCAGTAGTTTCAGTAACTTCAGCTTTAGGCTCTTCAGCCTTTACTTCTTCAACTTTTGGAGCTGCTTTTTCTGCTTTTGGAGCTGCAGCTTCTTTTGTTTCTTTTACTTTTTCTTTGTTTGCTTTTCTATCAGATAAACCTTCTGCAATTGCATCAGTTACAAAAGATAATACAACATTAATAGATTTAGAAGCATCATCATTTGCTGGTATAATAAAATCTACTAATCTAGGATCAGAGTTTGTATCTACCATTGCAAAAATAGGGATTCCTAATTTTTGAGCTTCTGCTACAGCAATGTGCTCTTTTTTAATGTCTACTACAAATAAAGCACCAGGTAAACGAGTCATATCAGCAATAGAACCTAAATTCTTTTCTAATTTTTCTCTCTGACGATTGATTTGTAATTTTTCTCTTTTAGATAATGCATCAAAAGAACCATCTTGTTTCATTCGATCAATTTGAGCCATTTTTTTAACAGCTTTTCTAATCGTAACAAAATTGGTTAACATTCCTCCAGGCCATCTTTCAGTGATGTAAGGCATGTTTACTGCTTTTGCTTTTTCTGCAACAATATCTTTTGCTTGTTTTTTAGTAGCAACAAATAAAATTTTACGTCCAGAGTTTGCAATTTTGTTTAAAGCCTCTGCAGTTTCTTCTATTTTTGCTGCTGTTTTATACAAATCGATGATGTGAACACCATTACGTTCTGTATAAATATAAGGAGCCATGTTTGGGTTCCATTTTCTTGTAAGGTGTCCAAAATGTACACCATTGTTTAATAATTCTTTAATGTTTACGTTTGCCATTTTCTTAAATGTGTTTACTTTCTGTTTTGAAATCAATAGTTAGGTAGTCTTTTAGAGTCCTAACTATTTAGATGCTAAACTGTTTAATATTAAAATATAATAACAGTTCTCTAAGCAATCCTGAAGCTGCAAGAAAATATCCTGAGCTTGACGAAGGATTAACGTTTCGAGAATTGGAATTTTTTACGTGCTTTCTTCTGACCGAATTTCTTACGTTCAACCATTCTTGGGTCACGTGTTAATAAACCTTCTGGTTTTAAGATTGCTCTATGCTCTTCATTAATAGAAACTAAAGCTCTTGTAATTGCCAAACGAATTGCTTCTGCTTGCCCTGTTACTCCACCACCATAAACATTCACTTTAATGTCATAAGACTCTAAATTTTCTGTTAACATTAAAGGTTGTTGTACTTTATATTGTAAAGTACCTGTAGAAAAGTAGTTTTTATACTCTTTACCATTTACTGTAATGTCTCCTTTTCCTTCAGAAAGGTAAATACGAGCTACAGCTGTTTTTCTTCTACCGATTTTATGTACTGTATCCATTATTTAAGATCGTTAAGGTTAATAGCTTTAGGTTCTTGACCTGCATGTTTGTGCTCTGTACCTGCATATACATACAAGTTTCTAAAAAGTGCTGCTCCTAAAATGTTTTTAGGTAACATTCCTTTTACTGCTTTTTCGATTAATCTTGTAGGATCTTTCTCAAACATTTCTGTTGCAGTTAATGATCTTTGTCCTCCTGGATAACCTGTGTGACGGATGTAAGATTTCTCTGTCCACTTTTTACCAGTTAAAACAATTTTTTCTGCGTTGATAATAACCACGTTATCTCCACAATCTACGTGAGGAGTAAAGTTTGGTTTGTACTTACCTCTAATTAGCTTTGCTATTTTAGAAGCTAGACGACCCAACGTTTGCCCGTCTGCATCAACTAAAACCCACTCCTTGTTTACGGTAGCTTTGTTTGCTGATACTGTTTTGTAACTTAATGTGTTCATAATTACACTATTAGTTTTTGTTTATTAATAAATAATTTTCCCTTAAAAAAGGAGTGCAAATGTATTGCTTTTTATTTGATTGACAAATAAGGATTTAGAGTTATTTTAATGATTGTTAATTTTTTGTTTTTAGAGTGGGTAAATATTACACAAAATAGAGTAATAGCTTGTTTTTTATTTGGATGAGATTTTGAAGTTACTACTGATTTTAGGATGAACGATAAAAAAATGTGAAGTTCATAGTTATAAAACCTAAAAATTAGTTCTTTTCTAGTAAGTTTGTGGTAATGAAGTACACTTTAGGCAAACAAGAGCGTTTAAAAAGTAAGAAATTAATAGAAAAACTTTATAAAGAGGGTAGTTATGTAAAATCATATCCTCTTAGAATGGTTTTTCTACAAACAACCCATACATCAGAATTTCCTGCTCAAGTTGGTGTTTCTGTTCCTAAAAGAAATTTTAAATTGGCTGTAAGTAGAAATCGAATTAAAAGATTAATGAGAGAATGTTATCGCCTGCAAAAAGACATTGTCTACAACAATCTCGATGAACATTATGTTTTTATGATTACGTATTTAGGGAAAGAAGAATATAAATATCAAGAGTTGTTTTTAAAAATGGAAAAACTATTAACGTTGTTTGTAAACGAAACTAAAAAAATAAAAAATGATGAAATTTAGCTTATCAAAAAAAATAGTTCTTGTACTTTTAGTGGCAACGATTTTTTTATCGTTTTCATTTAAATCTAAGTTTTTTGAAGTTGCAAAACAGATAGAAATTTACAACACATTATATAAGGAGTTGAATATGTTTTATGTGGATGAAATAAATCCAGCAGAGTTAACAACTAATGCAATTAAAAACACCTTGAAAAATTTAGATCCCTATACAAATTTTTACAATGCACAAGATATTGAAGACGCAAAAATAAGAAGAGAAGGAGAATATGGAGGTATTGGTATTGTTGTTCACTATTCTAAAAAAGGAATTGAAATAAGCGAAATTTACAAAGGTTTTGCAGCTGATAAAGCAGGTTTAAAAGCTGGAGATGTTATTTTTTCTGTTGATGGACAATCCATTCAAAATATGGAAAATGAGCAATTATCTATGTTTTTAAAAGGGACTCCTAATAGCACTTTTTCTGTTGAAGTTTATCGACAAGGAAAAACATTTCAGAAAGAGTTGATAAGAGATAAAGTAGTGGTAAATCCTGTGCCTTTTTCAGAGATGATTGATGAAGAAACAGGCTACCTTATTTTAACTCGTTTTAATGAAAAAGCTTCATCCGAAGTAAAAAAAGCTTTAAGAAAACTTAAAAAGGAAGGGATGAAAAAGTTGGTTTTTGATCTGCGTTCTAATCCTGGAGGTTCTTTATTAGAGTCTTTAAATATTTGTAATTTCTTTTTACCAAAAGGGATTGTACTTGTAAGTACAAAAGCTAAAGTAGAAAAATGGAGTACAACTTATAAAAGTAAAAATGAACCTTTAGATACAGAAATACCTATTGTGGTTTTAATAAACGATCGTTCTGCATCAGCATCAGAAATTGTAAGTGGTTCTTTGCAAGATTATGATAGAGCAGTAATTATGGGACAACGTTCTTTTGGTAAAGGTTTGGTGCAACGTTACAGAGAGCTTGCTTATGGAACACAGTTAAAATTAACTACGTCTAAATATTACATTCCTAGTGGAAGATGTATACAAGAGTTAGATTATGCAAATAGAAGTAAAGATGGTAAAGTACCTAAGTTTTCAGACAATGGTATTCACAAATTTAAAACAGCAAATGGCAGAACAGTGCTTGATGGAGGAGGAGTGTTGCCAGATGTAGTGATAAAAACATCAAAAAAAACAGAAGAAACAGAAAAGTTACTAAAATCGAGAGCAATATTTAATTTTGCAACCAACTATTATTACAAAAATCAGCAAATAAAAAATGTAGCGGATTTTAATTTTGATGATGTTGATTTTAAACAATTTACAGTTTATTTAAAAACAGACACTACTTTTGTAACCAAAGAAGAAGCTTTATTTAAAATCGCTTTTAAAGCATCAAAAATGAAAAGTATATCTTCTGATTATCAAAATATTAAAGAAAAATTATTTGATAATAAAGTGGATTTGATATCAAAAAATAAAGATATTTTAAAGGTAATTTTAAAAGAAGAAATATTAAAAAGGTATTATTATCAAGAAGGATTATTCGCTCATAATTTAAAGAATGATGTTGTTATAAAAGAGGCTGTAAAACTATTGCAAAATCAAGATGCATATAAGCAGATATTATCTGTTAAATAATTCTATATTTGGGGCTAAATTTTAGAATGTCAAAAACGCAAAAAATAGCGAGAACTAGAGCACAAGAATCTACAAATGCCATTGAAAAATTATATATTTCGATGCGTCATTTGTTTAGTAGGGGCTACTATAAACCTATGGGAGTTTCTGGAGAAACTTTGCGTAAATCTTTACTTTCTTTACGACCAGAAATTTATGGTTCTATAGCAGAAGATAGGATAGAATTAAATGGTTTATCCTATGTTATTGAAAGACTTCCTGAAGGAATTGAAGAATGCCAGTTTATAAACTTAACTGCAGATGAAGGTTATAAAGATTCTAATTTTAAGACGATAATTCCAAAAAAAAGAAGAAGAAATTGTTATCGAATAGACAAAGATCAAATGAATATCGAAATTACTCGAGGAAGATCAGAAATCTATGATATTTTAACGCATTTGACTTTTTTATTTATAGAATCACATAAAATTCAAAGTAAAATTATTCTAAATGATGAAGGTCATTTTACAAGAGAATGGAAGTGTTTAGAAGAAATTGTGATTCATAATAAAAGTATTTCTGATGAACAAAGAGAGGTAACTATTGCACACTTAAGTAGTATTCTAGGACGAACTTTTGAAGAAGTATCAAATTGTTATAAAGCATTTATAACAGACGATAAACAAGATCGATTTTTTCATCTAATTTATTGGTTAGGCAAGCTTGCAACGAATGAAGTTTTAGATAATAAAGCAAGAAAAGTTACTTTTAGTACTGTTTTAGTTGAAGAAATTGGGCACCATATTTATGGAGATGCTTGGGCACACAATATCAAAAAAATATTAGAAGAACATAAACTTTTAAAAAGACCTTTGCATATTATTAGTGCAAACATGCATAGTGTATTAAATTCTATCTATGCAAAAAAAGCCTTACCAAAAGAAGCTGAAAAGCATAAAGGTTTTAAGTTGTTTCAGTTATTAAGTAACTCAGATAGTAGCTTGTTACAAAAAAAAGTAAAAGAATATGCTTTAAAAAACGGTTTAACTTATATTAAAGACACATCTGGTACAAATATTAATGTGCAAATAATAGATGTTGATAAAATAAACAACCCTGTTTCATCGTTAAAAAAAGAATATAATGACAATCCTGTTATTATTGTAATGGATTATGCTTTTGGAGAACAGGCCTATGAAACGATGGATGAACTTTTAAAGCCTTACAAAAAAAACAAAAATAAAACTTTTTTAGATGTAAAGTCAGTTTCAATAATGGGTAAAGCAGGTATTTTAAAAGGAGGGAAAGGAGATATTATGATACCTTCTGCTCATATTTTTGAAGGAACAGCAGATAATTATCCGTTTAAAAATGAATTGACGAAGGAATGCTTAGAAGGATTTGGAGTAAATGTTTACGATGGTTCTATGATTTCTGTTTTAGGAACATCACTACAAAATAAAGACTTGTTAACCTATTTTCATAATTCTACATGGAATGTTATTGGGTTAGAAATGGAAGGTGTTCATTATCAAAAAGCAATACAATCTGCATCAAAAATTAGAGGAAACATTTCTAAAAATGTAAAGGTTAGGTATGCATATTACGCATCCGATAATCCATTAGAAACAGGAGCAACATTAGCTTCAGGAGGTTTAGGTTTAACGGGAGTTACGCCAACTTATGCCATCACTCAAAAAATATTAGAACAAATTATATAAATTTACAAACTTATTTATAACCAAACTAACAATGTCAACAAATCAACGTAACAACGAAGAAGAAGTAGATTTAGGGTCTTTATTTTTAATTATAGGTAAAGGTTTTTCAAAACTGTTTAATTTTATTGGAAATATTTTTAAAGACATTTTTCATGTAGTAATTACCATTCTTATTTTCGTTAAAAAAAACATTATAAAAATAGGAATTTCAGCCATTATTGGTTTTGTTATAGGTGCTTTTTTAGAAGTAAAAACATCTGATAAGTTTGGTTCTGATATGCTGGTACAACCTAACTTTAAAAGTGCAAGGCAATTATATAATAACGTTCATTATTATAATGATTTGGTAAAACAAAAGGATACAATAGGAATTCAAAATACATTTAAATTAGATAAAAAATCTGCAGCATCTATTAAAAAGTTTTCAATAGAACCAATTGTAAATGAAAGTGATATTATAAATTCTTATAACGAATTTATATTAGAAGTAGATACTACCACTGTTAAAAGCTATTCTTTTGAAGATTTTAAAGGCTCTTTTACTACATTAGATTATAAATACCATATTATAAATGTTGTTTCAGAAGAAAATGATGTTTTTAATAAACTTGGTGATGTTATTCTATCATCTGTTGTGAATAACAAATATTTTAGTCGTTTAAAAGAACTAACAAATGAAAATTTAAACAGAACAGATTCTCTTTTTCGCCAAAACTTAGTACAAGTAGACTCTTTAAGAAAAGTTTATATGCAGGTAATGATTGAAGAAGCAAAAAAGAGTTCTAATGGAACAAATATAGATTTAGGAGGTGAGAAAAGGACAACGAAAGAAATTGAACTTTTTGAAACCAACAGAAAAATAAATAAAGACTTAAAAGAATTAGTTGAAGATAAGTCTGATAAATATGAAGTTATAAATGTAATTTCTAACTTTCAGCCTATAGGTTATGAAATAAAAGGTGTTGTAAAAAACAAAGCTGTACAATTAGCAGCTTTGGGAGCTTTATTAATGGTGTTTTTACTGCTATTAAATAAAGTGAATATTTATTTAAATAACTACAAAAAATAAGCATAAATGCAATTCTAATAATATTTAAAATATTTTTTGATAGTTAAAAAAACGATACTCACTTTTTCTTGTAAGCTTTATAATTATTACAAAAAAAGAATCAGAAGAAAGTTTTTTGTTTATTGATAAAGATTTAGATATAAATGAAATAATATTCTTAGAAAAGGGATAAAAAATAAGAACTACTTAAAAAGTTTTCAAATAATCAAAACATTTTATTTAATAAGTTTTTAAGCTGTTTTAATAGCAGTTGTAAAGTTTAAATAATTTAGAGACAATGTGTTTCAATAAAATATTTATCAATTGAAAAAAAAATCGTTAAGCATATTTGATAAATTCAAATTAAAAAGTGGACGAACACAAAATATTATTAAGCACATTTCAATATCTTTTTTATATAAATTAGGGGCTATTTTAGCTAATTTTCTATTAGTGCCTTTGTCAATAAACTATTTAGATAATGAAAACTATGGTGTTTGGCTTACATTAAGTTCTTTTATAGCTTGGTTTACTTTTTTTGATGTAGGTTTAGGTAACGGATTACGAAATAAACTTACAGAAGCAATTACAAATAATAATTTAAAATTAGCTAGAGGCTATGTTAGTTCTGCTTATTTTACAATAGCAACTGTTAGTCTAGTTTTATTTCTTGTGTTTTTTGGAATCAATTTTTTTATTAATTGGGAACTAGTTTTTAATACAAGTTCAGCAATGGATACAAATTTAAATCTTTTAATGATTATTGTTTTTGGAGCTTTTTGTTTACAGTTAATAGTTAAGTTAATAGAGACTATTTATTTGGCAAACCAAAATCATTCTATTCAAGTAAAAATTCATTTTATAACTCAGGTATCATTACTAACTTTTGTTTGGTTTTTAACGAAAATTTCTAGCACATCTTTACTAATTTTTGCAATTATATTTTCTGTATTACCACTTTTTGTTCTTTTAGGATTAAGTATTTTAGGTTTTTCTGAAAGCTTTAAACATTTAAAACCCTCTTTTGCTCTTTGGAAAAAAGAATATTTAAAAGAAATTATGGGTATTGGTTTTAATTTTTTTATTCTTCAAATAGCTGGAGTTGTTTTGTTTTCTACGGATAATTTTATTGTAAGTAGACTTTTTTCTCCAGAAGAGGTTGTGCCTTATAATATAGCTTTTAAGTACTTTTCAATTATTACAATGGTATTTACAATAATTGTAACTCCTTATTGGTCTTCTTTTACAGAAGCATTTGTAAAGAAAGATTATGATTGGATAAAAAAATCAGTAAAAAATATTCTACGATTATGGTTAATAGTACCTTTTATTTTAAGTTTTATGTTGTTTTTTTCAGACGATTTCTATAGATTTTGGGTTGGTAATAAAGTAAATGTTTCTTTTAGTTTGTCTTTATCTATGTTGTTATTTGTATTATTATTTACTTTTAATATGGTATTTGTTTTTTTCTTAAACGGAATAAGTAAAATAAGAATACAAATAATAATCAGCATAGTTTCTATAGTAATAAATATTCCACTGAGTATTTATTTCGCAAAAAATTTAAACTTAGGTTTGTCTGGTGTAATATTAGCTACAACTTTTACTATTGGAGCTTCTTGCATATTAAGCCCAATACAATACTTTAAGCTTATCAATTTTAAGGCAAAAGGAATTTGGGATCGTTAATTTAAAAAGTTATTATTTTATTGTAGTATTTAAAAATAATTTATATGAAAAAAAAGGAAGAAATATTATCACCATTAAATAAATCAAAAAATGTAACTTTTATAAGTAGTATTAGTGTAAAACAAATTATAAGAGATTACAAAAAATTTAGTATTGATGTTACAGGCTATTTTAGAGGTTTAAATAAAATTAAAATATATCAATGTAATGAAACAGGTTATCGTTTCTATTACCCTTTTAATTTAGCAGGAGACAGTAAATTTTATGAACATTTTCAAGAATTTGACTGGTATTATATGCCTTGGAAATGGGAGCATGAGATTACACAAAAATATGTGTCTGATGGTATAAATGTTTTAGAAGTTGGTTGTGCACAAGGAGCTTTTATTAAAAAAATAAATACTCTTTTTAATTTAAACAAAACAGTAGGGTTAGAGTTAAATGAGTCTGCAGTATCTAAAAGTAAAAAATGGGAAATCTTAAACCAAACAGTTCAATCATTTTCTAAAAAAAATAAAGATGAGTTTGATTTGGTGTGTTCTTACCAAGTTTTAGAGCATATTGCAGAAGTAAAAAGTTTTTTACAAGCAAAAATAGATTGTTTAAAAGTAGGAGGTAAGCTAATTATAAGCGTTCCTAATAATAATTCGTTTATTAAAAATGCAGATAATTGTTTAAATAATCCACCACATCACATGGGACTTTGGGAAGAAAAATCGCTTAAATCTCTAGAAAAATTGTATCCTTTAAAAGTAGTAGATGTTCATTTTGAAGGACTTCAAGAATATCATTTAGATCATTATGTGAGTGCTGTTTATTACAGTAAGTATCCCTTTATGCTTTTAAGAAAAATTGTTAGAAAAATAAATAAGATATTTGGTTTTCATCAAGCTTTTATTAAGAAAGTTAATTCAAAGAAAGATGATTTAATAGGTCAAACTATCTTAGTTGTTTATCAAAAAATTTAAATACTATTAAAATATATCATTAAAATATATAGGTTTAAAGCTAAATGAAAATACTGATTGTTAATTTTACAGATGTTGCAGGAGGTGCTGCTAGAGCAGCAAAAAGATTGCATACCTCATTATTAACTGAAAATGTTAATGCTAAAATGTTTGTTCAAATTAAAGAATCTAGTGATAAAGATGTTATTTCCCCAAAGACTACTTTTAAAAAAAAGTTAGTAAAATTACAGGCAATATTAAACCCTATACCACTCAAAAAATTTAATAATATTGCCCCTTTTTCTGTATCTTTTTCACCAAGTTTTAATATTGCAAAAAAAATTAACGATTTATCACCAGACATTGTGCATTTGCACTGGGTAAATGCTGGTATGATAAAGGTAGAAGATCTATTAAAAATAAAAGCACCAATAGTTTGGACTTTGCATGATATGTGGCCTTTTACTGGTGGATGTCATTATGCTGATACCTGTAAATTATATCAAAAAAAATGTGGGACTTGTTTGGTTTTAAATTCAGACAAAGAAAACGATGTAAGTAGAAAATTATTTATAAGAAAGCAAAAAGTATATTCACAAATATATAATTTAACTATTGTTGGTTTAAGTAGGTGGTTAGCATCAGCAGCAAAAGAAAGCTCGTTATTTAAAGATAAAGATATTGTAAATTTGCCTAATCCTATTGATACAAGTGTTTTTAGACCTCTTGATAAAAATAAATCAAGAGTATTTTTAGGACTAGAAAAAGAAAAGAAATATATTTTATTTGGAGCAATGCATGCTACTAGCGATAAAAGAAAAGGGCACATGCAATTAGATAGTGCTTTACAATATTTAAAAGATAAAAATGTAGAATTATTAATTTTTGGAGGTACTAAACCCAAAGAGTTACAGTTTTCAGGTTTTATAACACATTATTTAGGGCAAATAAGTAGTAACGAAAGTTTATTGGCATTATACAATGCTGCAGATGTTATGATTGTGCCAAGTTTAGAAGAAAATTTATCAAATGTTATTATGGAAAGTTTATCTTGTGGTACACCAGTAGTAGGTTTTGATATTGGTGGAAATGGAGATTTAATTAGCCATAAAGAAAACGGATATTTAGCAAAACCTTTAAATGTTAAAGACTTAGCTTTTGGTATAGATTGGATTCTTCAAAACAATGAAACAGCAATTCTAAGTAATTTTGCTAGAACTAAAGTTTTAGAAAATTTTGATAACAAAGTAGTTGCTAAAAAATATATAGAATTGTATAAGAGTATTTTAGAAAAAAAATCTTCATAATATAAAAAAGGTTTATAAATCATAGTATATAGAAAAAATCAATTAGGTGTTTATTAAAGAAAAAAGGTTATTAAAATGGGGTTTAGTTTGTATAGTAATATACATTGTACTTCATTTTTTATTTATGCCAGATGGTTTTACATTTATAAATATTGCAATTACAAGTATTCTAGTAATTGCTACCAGTATTATATTATTTTTATCCCTTAACAATTTACATCTCATAAAAAAAGTATCAATTAATGGGCAATTGCTTTTTACTTTATTAGTTTTTTGGGGAATTATTACGCTAGTTAGAGGCTTTTCATTATCCCTACAAGACTGGGTTACAAATTTCGGTAATGTTTACATGGGTATTGCTTGGTTAACTCCACTTACGTTACTTCTTGGTTTAAAAATACAAAATTGGAATGTTATTTTAAAAGTAATTCCTGTTGCCTTTACATTCATGATTATTGTATCATTATTTATTCCTATTATAGAAACAAATGAAGAGTGGATTTGGTTATTAAGGCCTGTAAATTTTATTTTTTTAGTTGCATTTTACTATTATGGTTTTACCAATAGAGTTAAAACTTTTTTAGTGCTAATTTGTTATATTCTTGTTTCATTTTTAGGTGCTAGAAGACTCGAATTTCTATATTTATTATTAATTGGAGGTCTTTTGTTGATGGATAAAATTATAGCTTTAAAACTTCGAAAAGTAATTTTAAGAACAGGTTTATTCTTTTTTACTGTATTACTTATTTTAATTTTCACAATTGGTTATGAACATATTTCAGGTATTGTAGCTACTTATATGAAATATCAAGATACGAGAACATTTTTATTTAGAGAAGTTATGCAGGAATTAAGTTTTTCTGAGAAAATTTTTGGTAGAGGTTCTTTAGGTACTTATTATAGCCATTTTTTTGAGCACACAAGAAGGTATACAATCAACATTTTAAAAAAACCTTGGTGGGGTGATGTCCCTACAAGAATTACAGTAGAAGTTGGGTATTTACAAATGATATTAAAAGGAGGTTTTATAATGTTTATTTTACAGATAACAACTTATTTTTACGCTATTTACCTAGCTGTTTTTAAATCGAATAATACGTTTATTAAACGTTTAGGATACTATGTTTTAACAATTACAGTAGTAAGTTTGGTGGAATTTAGACCTTCATTTACTCCTACTTTTATTTTACTTTGGGTGTCTATTGGTACTGTTTTTAATAAAAAATACAGAATGATGAATAATGTGGAAATTAAAAATTTAATTAAGCTTAAATGACCAATCAACCATTAGTTAGCATTATAACAGTTGTATTTAACGGTGAAAAGCACTTACAACAAACTATTGATAGTGTTTACAATCAAACCTATAAAAATATTGAATACATTATTGTTGATGGAAAATCTACAGATAATACCATTAATATTATACAAAATAATAAAAATAAGATAACAAAATGGATAAGTGAACCAGATAAAGGGCTTTATGATGCCATGAATAAAGGTATAAGTCTTGCAAATGGACAATTAATAGGTACTATTAATAGTGATGATTGGTATCAATCAAATGCAGTAGAATTATCTGTGATTGCATATATAAATCATCCAAAAGCAAAAATAATACACGCCAATAGGTTTGATGTATATCCCAATAACACAAAAAAGGAATTTAAATTTAATCCATCTGCTTTTAAGTTTCTATATTTTAATATGACGTATTCTCATCCAACCATGTTCGTTGTAAAAGAAGAGTATCAAAAACACAAATATAGTATCAAATTAAAGTCTTCATCAGACTATCAGTTTATATTAGAGGCATTTTTAAATGATAAAAATGGATTTGTTCACATTCCCAAACCAATAGTGAATTTTAGACTGGGAGGCATAAGTGCACAATTAAGTTTTTTTGATGAGTTAAAAGAAGCTTACCTTGCTAGAAAAAGTGCAGGTATGAAAACCTATAAATGTTGCTTTGCATTATTACTTAAGTTTTTTTTAAATCCTATTGTAGTTTTAAAAAGAGTTTTGAATAAAAATAGTTAAACGTATGAGTTTATACAATGATATAAAAAATGATATTAAAAATAATGCCAATTTAAAAGGTAGCATCATTGTTGTTTGTTTTACAATTGTTACTTTCTTTAGACAAAGAGCAACTAATAAATTTAAATTAATTTTAATTGCACCAATTATAATTTGTTATAAATTTATTACTGATTTAGTTTTAGGATGTGAAATACCAGCGTCTACAAAAATAGGTAAAGGCTTAATTATACATCATGGTAGAGCTACCGTTTTAAATAAAAAAGTAATTATTGGTAATAATGTAACTTTAAAACACAATACTACTATAGGTAATAAAGAAGATATAGAAGGTAAAGATATGGGCTCTCCAATAATTAAAGATAATGTTGTTATTGGTCCTAATTCAGTAATTTTAGGGGCAATTATTATTGGTGAAAATTCTATTATAGGTGCAGGTTCTGTAGTTGTAAAAAATGTAGAGCCTTTTAGTATTGTAGCAGGAAACCCTGCTAAATTAATTAGAAAAATAAAATAATAAATATACTTGTTTGAGAATTTTATTGATACATACTAGTTACAGATTAAAAGGAGGTGAGGATGCAGTTTTTGGGTTAGAGCAAGATTTGTTACGTAAAAATCATATTGTCAATACTCTTCATTTTCAGAATAAAAATGGCTTTGCTGGTGCAATTCAGTTTTTAATTTCAATTTGGAATGTTAGTAGTAATTCTATAATCAAAAAAAAGATTAAATCTTTTTCTCCAGATATTATCCATTTACACAATTGGCATTTTGCAATTGGCCCTTTAGTGATAAGAGGAATTCATAAACTAAAAATTCCGCTTGTTTTAACACTACATAATTTTAGATTAATTTGTCCTTCAGGTACCTTGTTTCATAATAATAAGCTATATCTAGGTAGTTTAACAAAGAACTTTGCCTGGAATGCTGTACAAGATAAAGTATATAGAAATTCTTATTTTCAGACCTTTTGGTTAGCTTTTGTTGTTTGGTTGCATAAAAAAATAGGGACTTGGCAAATGGTTGATACTTATGTTTGCTTGTCAGAATTTATGGTTGATTTTTTTTGTAATTCAGCCCTAAATGTAAATAAAACCAAATTTGTAATAAAACCAAATTTCTCTAAGAAACCAAAAGAACTTAAAAAACTTAAAAGAGGGAGTCATTTTTTATTTATTGGAAGATTAGTTGAAGAAAAAGGAATAAGATGTTTACTAAATGCTTTTAAAAACAGTAACGAAACTATAAAAATTGCTGGCGATGGGCCTTTAAAGAGTTTGGTAGAAAAATATTCTTTAGAATTTAATAATATTAATTATATAGGTTTTTTACCAAAACAAAAACTATCTGAAGAACTACAACAGGCAAGTGCATTAATTTTCCCTTCTATTTGGTATGAGCCTTTTGGACTTACAATTACAGAAGCTTTTTCTAATAGATGTGCAGTAATTGCTAGTAATATAGGTGCACCAAAATCAACAGTAAAAAATGATGTAAATGGGTTGCATTTTCGTTATAATGAAACAGAAGATTTAGAAAAAGCATTAAAAAAATGGAAAAGTTTATCTGATGTAGAAAAGGAAATTTTTAGACAAAATGCTTTTAAAACTTATCAAGAGCAATATTCTGTAAAAATACAAAGTGATTTAATAGATAGTATTTATAAAAATATAATTAAAGAATAGAATATTTTTTTAAATAAGTATCTTTGATAATTATGAATCAGATTAGGCTACATAAATATACTATTTATAATAGTGATTTAAATACTATTTTACCAAACAAAGGTAAAACTGTAATCAATACTATTAATGCACATTCTTATATAGTAGCAAAAAGCGATTTAGATTTTAAAAAAGCTTTAGAAGAGTCAGATGTTTTATTGCCAGATGGTGAAGGCATTGTTTTAATGGTTAAACAACTCATAGGTAAAAAAATTAAAAAAATTGCGGGAGCAGATATACATCACAAATTATTAGAAATTGCCGAAAAACAGAGTTTAAAATGTTTTTATTTAGGTTCTAGTAACAATACGCTTGATTTAATCAATAATAAACACTTAAAAAAATATAAAAATATTGAGTTTGGTTTTTATTCTCCACCATTTAAAAAAGTGTTTTCTGTTGAAGATAATAAGTCTATGATAAAAGAGGTTAATACTTTTAAACCAGATATATTATTTGTTGGAATGACTGCTCCAAAACAAGAAAAATGGGTTCAAGAACAGAAACATTTATTAGATGCTAGAGTAATATGTTCAATTGGTGCTGTTTTTGATTTTATTGCCGAAACTAAAAAAAGAGCACCTCAATGGATTATTAATTTAAAATTTGAATGGTTATACAGAAGCTTTACAGAACTAAGATTGACAAAGCGTTACTTGTACTCAACACCTTTGTTTTTGATTGAAATTTTTAAATTAAAGTATTTTAAGAAGTAAAGATTATGAGCCTTAGAATAACCATTCTTAATCTTCTTAAAAAATTATACTTAGAAAAAGATTTTTCTTTTTTAATACTCAATTTAAGTTTATTTCTTCTGCCTTTATCAATAAACTTAAGCACTATTGGCTTAGTATCAGCGATGCTGATAAAGATTATTCAAGTATTTTTTTTAAAACATAAACTGTATTCTAAAAAATCTCTTAAATTTTCTAGTTTTATTGGAGTTATATTTTTTGTTTATATCATTATGAGTGCTATTGTTCAAACTAATTTACAGTATACTTTTAAAATATTTGATGAAGAATTTTCTCATTTAGTATTGCTTTTTTTAGTGCCAATGATGTTGAGGGGAAGTGAAGATAATAAGTTGCTATCTCTTAGTTTGCTTACAGGCTTAGTTGTTGCTTGTATTTATGTGTTTGTCATGTCTTTTTTGTTAAAAATAACTTTTAATAAAATAGCTTTTTTAGAGTTGTTAAAGCTGCATCATACCTATTTATCAATTTATACATTATTCTTTGTTAATATTTTACTTTCTTCAATTTCAAGTAATAAAAAGTTAAGGTTTACAACCCAAAATATAATTTTTAGTGCAACTATTATAGTTGCATTCTTATTACTTTTTGTTTTAGGTAGCAAAGTTGCAATGGTAGTTTATTTTATTTTTATTGCCTTTTATGCTTTTAAACTCTTTTCTGGAAAAAAACAATGCTATTTTCTTGTTCTTTTTATACCAATTTTAGTTTCTTGTTTTTTTATTTTTAATCAAAAGATAGATACTACTTATACATCTGCATTAAATTTTAGAGCAGAAATTTGGGAACAATCTCTAAATTCTATTAAAGACAATCCGTTTTTTGGAAACTTAAAAATGAATGAAAAAGATATTTTAAATTTTTATCATTACAAAAATGGAAAGTATTATTTAATGGATAGTGACTTAAATAGCCATAATCAGTTTTTATCTTTTTTAATTAAATACGGATTTGTTGGGTTTATTATTCTATTATTTTTTGTATTCAATTTATTTAGGATGAAAAATGTTAGGGTTTCAAAAGTCAAAATAAATCAAGTTATAGGTTTTTTTATAATTATGTTTTTTACTTTTTACATAGAAAATGTGTTTGATCGTCATCACGGAATCGTCTTTTTTACCATTTTTTTTAATTATTACTTAGTTAAAATATCAGATGAAAAAGCATAATATTTTTTTATTACTAATAGGTTTGTCAGTTTGGGTTCATGCCCAAGAGAATATTATAAATAGCGATTTTGCAATTAGAGATTTTTCTATTCAAAAAGATTCTATTTATTTTATAGAAAAAAGAGATGTTAAAAGTTATAATTTTAAAACAAATAAAATAACTAAGGATGGTTATTTTATTGGTGGTTATGGTTTACATATTTTTAACGATATTAAAAATGACCAAATTATAACTATTTCAAATGAATTTGAACGAACAATCTCTAGCTTAAGATTTTACAATAAAAAGTCAAAAAAAGTTGAAAATGTTTTTTATTACAAAAAAGGGAAAGCCATTAAGGCATTAATAATTAAAGAAAATAAAATAGCAATACTAAGCATGAATAATAATAAGATTATTATTGTTGATTATAGTGCTAAACCTGTTTTTAAAATACTACATAATATCTCTTTAAAAGCTTTGGCTAGAGATTTCTATTTTAAAGACAATAGTTTATTTTACGCTACTGATTTAGGTAATATTTATAAATACAATCTTAAAACCAAAAAAAATAAATTAATAGTTTCTTACGGAGAAGTAATTACAAACTTAAATATTTATAACAATACGATTGTGTTTTCTACCATAAATGGAGCAATAGTAAAGTATAACACTTTCAATAACAATGTTTTACAAACAGAAATTAAAAATAATTTTATTTTATGTACGTTTTTGTTAGATAATAAACTGATATGTGGTACTTTTAATGGCTCAATTATAGTTTTATCTTTAGATAAAATGAAAATCGTTACTGAATTTAATTATCATAATAGAAGCGTTTTGAAAATTGCAAAAGGTACAAATAACGATTTTTACTCCAGTAGTATTGATAAAACTTTTAAAAAATGGAAAATAGAGTAAAATATAAAAGATAAGATCTAGTTATATTTTATATTACCCCAATAAAAAAGTTTTATTGAATGAATAAGGATAAAAGAAAAAAATCATTTTTTATACAACCCATTATTGCTGTAATTGATGTTTTAGTTATAAATTTCACTATTTATTTTATTGCAAATACAGAATCTTTTACAGGGTCTTTTTTACTTTATTTAACAATATTATGGCTTTTAATTTCTTACTATAACAAGTTTTATAGTATACATAGATACACGCACATTACTAAGCTTTTAACATTAATATTAGCTCAGTTTTTTATTTTTATTCTTGCCTTTTTTGCTTATTTTACTATCTTTAAAGAAGGTAAAATAATACATGACCAATTTATTACTTTAACTGCAATTCTTTTAGGGATATCTTTTTTTAAACTATTTTCTTTCTATTTATTAAAAAGATACAGGTTAACAGGTAAAAATTTTAGAAATGTTATTGTTTTTGGAGAGAGTAAGGCTGCACAAAATATTGCCTCACTTTTTAGCGATAAACAAGACTTAGGGTATCGTTTTATTGGTTTTTTTTCTGATAAAATAAATAAATCAAAAAATCACCTAGGTACAGTTAAAGAAGGTTTTCAATATTCTTTATCAAATATAATTGATGAAATTTATTGTGACCCTAATTCAGTTAGCCAGTATCAACTTAAAGAAATAAGATTTTTTTGTGCTGAAAATGAGATAGATTTTAGGTTAGTGCCTGATAATAAAGCAATTTATAGTAAAGATTTTATTTTAGAATACTATGGTACACTTCCTGTTTTAAAACCAAAAAAACTACCCTTTGAAAGAATTGAAACTCATATCTTAAAAAGATTCTTTGATATTCTATTTTCTCTTACTATTTGTGTATTTTTACTTTCTTGGTTCTTACCAATAGTATGGGTTTTTGTTACATTAAATTCAAGAGGAACTTTTTTTTTCAAACAGCTTAGAGATGGTGTAGATGGCAAGCAGTTTTACTGTTATAAGATAAGGTCTATGAAAAAAAATGAGTTATCAGATAAAGTTTCTGCAACAGAAAATGATAGTAGAGTTACAAAAGTTGGGGCGTTTTTAAGAAAAACAAGTTTAGACGAGTTACCTCAGTTTTTTAATGTTTTATTAGGAGATATGAGTATTGTAGGGCCAAGACCACATATGAATATACAAACACAACAATATTTAAAAGAAATTGATAATTATTTGGTTAGAAATTCTGTAAAACCAGGTATTACTGGTTTAGCACAAATATCTGGATTTAGAGGTGAGGTTAAGAAAAAGTCTGATATAGAAAATAGAGTTAGATTAGATATATTTTATATAGAAAATTGGTCTTTCTTTTTAGATATTAAAATAATTTTTCAAACAGTTTTTAGTGTTTTTAAAGGTGAAGAGAAAGCGTATTAATGATGATGAATAAAAAGCTAGACATAACAGCATCTATAGTTCTCTTTAATGAAAATTTAAAAGAGCTAACAAAGACCGTTAATTGTTTTTTAGAAATAAACTTAAAGAAAAAATTATTCTTAATAGACAACACACCTAACAGTCTATTTAAAGATGTTTTTAAACACAACGAAATAGAATATATTGCTGTTGGAAAAAATATAGGTTTTGGATCTGGTCATAATTTAAGTATTAAAAAAGTAAAAGAGGTTTCTAAATTTCATTTAATACTAAATCCAGACGTTACTTTTAAATTAAATGTTATCACCAATTTAATTTCTGAGTTAGATAAAAATAAAGAAGTTTCAATGATTGCTCCAAAAGTGCTATTTCCTGATGGGAAACATCAATATTCTTGTAGAAGATATCCATCCGTTTCAGAACTTATTGCAAGAAGGTTTTCTTTTTTAAAACCATTATTTAAATCAACTACTTTTAAAGGAGAATACAGGGAAAAAGATTTAACACAACCCTTTTTTGCAGAATATATAACAGGCTGTTTTCAATTATATAAAACAGAAGATTTTATAAAATTAAAGGGTTTTGATGAACGTTATTTCCTTTATCTAGAAGATGTTGATATCTGCAAAAAAATAGATGTATTAGGAAAGAAAAAATTATATTTTCCACAAGAAGAAATAGTACATGTTTTAAAACAAGGCTCATCAAAAAGTATAAAATTATTTTTACGTCACACTTCATCAGCAATTAAATATTTTTTAAAGTGGGGTTTAAAATAAAAAGTAACTTTATTTAAGCTTATATTTTTATAAAATGTGTTAACCTTCAAAGAGGGAATCCAAAGAATTTAAAATATATTTGCACTACAACAACACACAAACAATGAATGTACTTATTTTAGGTTCTGGAGGTAGAGAACACGCTTTTGCCATTAAATTATTAGAAAGCAAAAAAATCAATCAACTTTTTGTAGCTCCAGGAAATGCTGGGACAGATAAAATTGCCAAAAACATTAATATCAATCCTACAGACTTTGATGCTGTAAAAAAGCTTGTTTTAGAAAGCGATATTAAAATGGTAGTTGTTGGGCCAGAAGCTCCTTTGGTAGCAGGAGTTCATGATTTTTTTTTAGCAGACAATGAGCTAAAAAACATCCCAGTAATTGGACCTAAAAAAGATGGAGCATTATTAGAAGGGTCTAAAGATTTTTCGAAACAATTCATGCAAAAACATGGCGTTCCAACTGCAAGATATCAATCATTTACCAAAGAGAATTTACAAGATGGTTTTGCCTTTTTAGAAACCTTAGCACCACCTTTTGTGTTAAAAGCAGATGGTTTAGCAGCAGGAAAAGGAGTTTTAATTTTAAACTCTTTAGAAGAAGCTAAAACGGAGTTAGAAGAAATGGTTTCTAATCAAAAATTTGGAGAAGCATCATCAACAGTTGTTATTGAAGAGTTTTTAAAAGGAATAGAATTGTCTGTTTTTGTTTTAACAGACGGAAAAAACTATAAAATTTTACCATCAGCAAAAGATTATAAAAGAATTGGTGAAGGAGATACTGGTTTAAATACTGGTGGAATGGGAGCAATTTCTCCTGTGCCTTTTGCAGATAAAGCATTTTTAGATAAAGTAGAAGAATTGGTTGTAAAACCTACAATTAACGGCTTGCAAAAAGACGGAATTGATTACCGTGGTTTTATTTTTATCGGTTTAATGAACGATAATGGAAACCCTTCTGTAGTTGAGTACAATGTAAGAATGGGAGATCCAGAAACAGAGGTGGTATTACCAAGAATCAATTCAGATTTATTTGAGTTGTTTGAAGGTGTTGCCAATCAAAATTTAAATGAAAAATCTTTTTCTGTAACCCATAAAACAGCCACAACTGTTATGTTGGTTTCTGGTGGATATCCAGAAGCGTATCAAAAAGGAAAAGAAATGACAGGTTTTGATAACTTAGAAGATTCTATCGCTTTTCATGCAGGTACAACCCTAAAAGATGGTAAAGTTGTTACCAGTGGAGGTAGAGTTATGGCTGTAACTTCTTTTGGAGACACCATTGAAGAAGCTTTAGCAAAGAGCTATAAAAGCATCGATAAAATTCATTTCGACCAAATGAACTATAGAAAAGATATTGGTTTCGATTTGGTATAAACAAATTTTTATTTGGGCGTTTTAACAGGCTTGGAATTTATCTTGAGCGAAGTCGAAAGACCATATCTTTTTTTCTGAGTTCTCGATACAAATTTGCGAAAAGTAAATTCACTCGAACTAAGAAAAAAAGGATGCCATTTCAATCCTGAACGCACTTGTTTAAAATCAAATATTTTATCCGAGTTTTTAGTGATTATTAAAAAATGATAGTTACCTCAAAAAAAATAATAATTGCGCCACTAAATTGGGGTTTAGGTCATGCAACACGTTGTATACCAGTTATCAATGCGTTGTTAGAAAATAATTTTACACCAATTATTGCTTCAGATGGTAAAGCATTGCTTTTTTTACAACAAGAATTTCCAACTTTAGAAACCCTAAAACTACCTGCTTACAATATTAAGTACAGTAAAAATTTAAAGTTGAGCGTACTTTTGCAAATCCCTAAAATTGCAAAAGCAGTAAAAAAAGAAAAGCAAATTGTCAATAATTTTATCAAACAAAATAAAGACGTTGTTGGTGTCATTTCAGATAATAGATTTGTTATAAGTAGTAACTTAGTTCCTTCAGTTTATATTACGCATCAAATAAATGTTTTATCAGGTTTTACAACTTTTATAAGCAGTTTTGTGCATCAACAAATCATAAAAAAGTTTGATGAATGCTGGATTCCTGATAACCCAAATTCTCAATTTTCAGGAAAATTATCAGCAACCAAACCAAAATTAAATGCAAAATTTATAGGTGTTTTAAGTCGATTTAAAAAAGAAAATTTACCAAAAAACATAGATGTTTTAGTCATTTTATCTGGCGTAGAACCTAACAGAACCATATTAGAAACTAAATTAATTTCAGAATTTAAAAACGATGTAAGAAATATTGTTTTTGTTTTAGGGAAAGTAGAAAATCAACAAAAAAAATGGTTTTCAGAGCGAATTACCTTCTATAATTATGTACTTTCAAAAGAGTTGCAAGATTTAATAAATTCAAGTAAAATAGTAATTTGTAGATCTGGGTATTCATCTATAATGGATTTAGCTGTTTTGCATAAAAAGGTGTTTTTTATTCCCACAGAACATCAACCAGAACAAGAGTATTTAGCAAGGTATTTAAAAGAAAAAGAGTACAGTCCTTTTTCTAATATTGTAGATTTTGAAAAAGAAAATATTTTAAAAATAGGAGACTATAAAGGTTTAAATGTAAGTGAAACTACTTTAAATAGTCAGTTATTTAGCCTTTTTAAGCGTAAAAGAAAATTCTGATCCTTTGCCAAAAGAACTTTTTAGAGAAATAGTTTCCTCATGTGCTTCAATAATATGTTTTACAATAGACAAACCTAATCCAGAACCTCCTTGCTCTCTAGATCTACTTTGGTCTACTCTATAAAATCGTTCAAAAAGGCGAGTATGATGTTGCTTTTTAATACCTTCTCCATTATCGCTTACTTTTACGATATATTTTTTTGGATTGTAACTATCAACAGCAACAATGGTTGTTCCATTTGGTTTTCCGTATTTAATAGAATTTACAACAAGATTTATTAAAACTTGTTCAAATTTTTTAATGTCTCCATTTACAAAAACAGGAAATTCATAAATTTTATCAAATTTTAAGGTAATGTTCCTTTTTTTTGCTTTCATTTCAAACATATCAAACACACCTTGTACCAATTCTAAAATATTAAAAACCTCTCTGTTTAGCTTTGTGCCTTCATTTTCTAATTTAGCAATCATGTCTAAATCTTTAATAACAGCAACTAGTCTTTCTACTCCTTTATTGGCTCTTTCTAAATATTTTGTTCTAATTTCTTTGTCATTAACAGCACCCTCAATTAAGGTTAAAATATAACCTTGTACAGTAAATAATGGTGTTTTAAGTTCATGAGCAACATTGCCTAAGAAATCGCGTCTAAAAGAATCTCTTTTAATTAAACTTTCTATTTCCAACCTTTTACCTTCTACAAATTTTTGCATTCGCTTAGAAAGTTTGTCAATATCTGTAGTTACAGAATCTCTTCTTAAATCATTTACATCTAAAATAGAAACATCTTGGTATATTTGTTTCAAACGTCTATAAATAAAATGTTCTGTTCTGTATTGAATGATGAAAAAAGATAATAAAAAGAGTGTGGCAATAGAAATAAGTATGGTTATAATACCAAAATGTTGTACAATATAAAAGTAAGAAACACCTCCAATTACTAAAGAAAGCAATGTTAAATAAATGGCAGACCAAAGAGCATAAGAGTATGTTTTTTTTAATTTCATAGTCAAATTTTAGTTATTTATCTCCGCCTTCTAAAACAAATTTATAACCAACTCCTTTCACTGTTTTAAAATGATCGTCTCCTATTTTTTCTCTTAATTTTCTAATATGAACATCAATGGTTCTTCCACCAACAACAACTTCATTTCCCCAAACTGTATCTAAAATAACTTCTCTTTTAAAAACTTTGCTAGGTTTTGAGGTTAATAAAGAAAGTAACTCAAATTCTTTTCTAGGCAACGCTATTTTTTTACCTGCTTTGTAAACAACATATTCATCTCTGTCTATAACGATATCACCAATTTTAGAGGTTTCTTCGGTTTGTTTATTAGATTTTAATCTTCTTAATAAAGATTTAACTTTACTAACTAAAACTTTTGGTTTTATAGGTTTGGTTATATAATCATCAGCACCAGCTTCAAAACCTGCAACTTGAGAATAATCTTCTCCTCTTGCAGTTAAAAAAGCGATAATTACGTTTTCTAAAGATTTTATTTTTCTAATTTTTTCACAAGCTTCAATACCATCCATTTCTGGCATCATTATGTCTAATAAAATTAGATGTGGAATGTTTTTTTTAGCAGATTTTACAGCCTCTAAACCATTATTTGCTGTAAAAACTTGGTAGCCTTCATTTTTTAAATTGTATCCTACAATTTCTAAAATATCTGGTTCATCATCAACCAATAAAATTTTAATATCACTTTTATTCATACATATATTCAAAAATGTGAATATCAAAAATAAGGATAATTATACTAAGTTAAAGCGTATTTAGCAATCATTTAATTTAAAGCAAAGTAAGATAACATTGGGTTAACATAGAGATTCTCTTTATAGCTATAAATTTAATTTTATCTCTAATAGAAAAACAATAAGTGTAATT
The DNA here is from genome assembly GCF_947497695.1 of uncultured Polaribacter sp. Classification (GTDB taxonomy): domain Bacteria; phylum Bacteroidota; class Bacteroidia; order Flavobacteriales; family Flavobacteriaceae; genus Polaribacter. The sequence continues at coordinate 87,484 of NZ_CANMHM010000007.1, forward strand.
TGAAAATTTAGAAAAGCTTATATAATTTATCTGTTTGAGTGTAATTTATTTTTTATGGATAACTTGAATTTAAATTTTTAAATAGAAAGATAAGAAATGGTTTTATATTTAATAAATTTTAAAATGATCTTTATCATTTAAAAAACCTAATTTTTCTCTTATATTATTTTGATCTCTTTTATTTAAAATAGCTTCCACAATTCCACTTTTATTATTTTTAAGTGTGCTTATATTTTTACCCAAAGAATCTACAATTACAGAATTACCAGAATATTTGTTGTTATTTTTATCTATACCAATTCTGTTTATTCCAATAGTATAACTTATGTTTTCTATAGCTCTTGCTTTTATGAGGGTTTTCCAAGCTTTAATTCTTTGTTGTGGCCAATTTGCTACAAAAATTAAAAGATCGTAATTATTTGTATTTCTTATCCAAACAGGGAAACGTAAATCGTAACAAATAAACGGACAAATTTTCCATCCTTTATAGTTAATAATTAGTTTTTCTCTGCCAGAAGTATATGTCTTATCTTCATCAGCTAAAGTAAAAGAATGTCTTTTATTATAGGTTTCTATTTTTCCTGAAGGATGAACAAAAACCAAACGATTGTAATAATTACTATTTTCTGCAATCACCAAACTTCCACAAATAGCAATTCCTTTTTCTGTAGCTATTTTTTGCATCCAAGAAACAGAAAAACCATCCATTTTTTCTGCTACTTTTTTAGGACTCATCGTAAAACCAGTAGTAAACATTTCTGGAAGCACAATTAAATCGATACGTTGTTTTAAAGCATTTATTTTATTTTCAAAAAAAGCAATGTTTTCTTTCGGGTTTTCCCAAACCAAATCTGCTTGAATACCTAATACAGTTATTGAATTTTTCATAACATAAATTTACTTGTATTATGTTATAAAGATACTACTTGTTATAAAATATTATTGATTATAAATTTCTGTATCGTAAAAAGCGGGTATAGAAAACCAAAAAGCCATAAAAGATTCAGAAGATGTTAAACGTTGTCCTGTTCTTGGTCCAGCAATAGCTTCTCCAAAAATATTCCACGTGTTGCCTTCGTTATCGCTTAACAAAGATTCAGTATTATTATAAGAATACTCAAAAGTTAGTGAGCTTGTAGTATCATCTAAAAGAAATGAAACTATAAATTCGTTATTTCCTGCTATCAAATATTCATCTCCTTCAAATGAATCTTTAATTACATTACTAGTTGCAAATACAGAAAACGGATAAACTTTTGCTTTAGCATCTTTTATAATAGTATGAATTCTTTCTTTAAGTGGCAATCTATTGTCTTTTGCTACAGGAAATAAAAATAAATTGTTATTTGTATTATAATCTCCATAAGGTGAAACCCCATATGTTCTGGCAAAACCTGTGTTTCTGTTTACCACTTTTGTATTTGGGTATATAGTTTTCCAGGTTTTCCAAGAAGTTTCAAAGAGCGGTATTAAATCTATTTTTTTATCTATTAATTCTCCATTAACAGAGGTATTTAAAATTTGAGACCAATTGCTGTTTGTTTGTCTATCAAAAGGAATTAAATTGGTATTGTATAACAAACCAGAAACGCCAAAAGTAGTTTCACGTCCATTTAAAATTCTATTCCAGCCTATTCCTGTGCCTGTAAGTGGGCAATAAGTAATAGCCAGAGAAACATCACCAACATTATCATTAATAATTTCGTGCCAATCTAAAATACTATGAGAATATGCTCTAATATCATCTCCATTTTTATAACCAATCACTAAATCTGTATCATTAATAAAACTGCTTTCAGGATCATTTGCATTTACTAAATTGGGGTTGATTAAAGCAGGTATGCCATCTCTACCAGGGCCACCATCAAAAATTTCTACTATTGGAATGCTCCATTCAGATGAAAAATTATTTTCATTTATATTGTTGTCATTATTTTGACAAGAAACGAGTATGCCTAAGATACATAATAGTGCAAGTTTTTTCATTTTATGTTTGTTATTAAAGGTTGTTTTTTAAAGAATTTATAAGTAAAACCAGTAGTAAATCTAGTAGTTGGTGTAAGCTGAGTGCCATCTACATAACTATATAAAGGAACTTCTAGTTTATTGGTAAAACGTAAATTTTGAGAAAGATGTATGGTTAGTTCTGCTCTTGCAAAAAGCCACTCACCACCTGTATTTGGAATAATCGCATTATCAATTTTGTCTACTGTAGATTTTCTATATTTAAGAACTAAACCTGGGTTTATAAGAGTTTTAGAAACCAAAAATTGATCTACATAACTAATATTTGCTTGTAGTACATTACCAAATTTATAGGTAGATGTATTGTTTAAATACGAATTGTTTATACCTGTAAGTCTGTAGGTTACACTACTAGAAAGAGTAGCTGTAGGTCTAAAATTTAGTTGTTTTGCTAAAGATAACCATCCAATACCATCAAAAGCGCCACTTCCAGGTTGTAAATCTGCAGTTAACTGAATGCCTTGATTAGAAACAATATCTGATTTACCCAAAGGTATTTTAGAACCTAGACCAATGTTTAAAGTGGTGTTATTTTTAAAAACGTTTGGTAAAGTATATTTTAATAAAATTACAGCATCTCCAATTCCTTTGGTTTCCGTAAAATTTTCATTGCCAAATTGTGTAATAGTTCTTGTTTGATTGACCCAAGTAAATAAAGTTTCTACAGAAAATTTATCTGTAAATGCATACCCAATATTAGTTAAAATAGAATTAGTAATACGTTGTCTGGAATTATCATTTAATCTTGTACTACCAGCATTTAAGGTATTTAAATTATTATAATCGTAATTAATACCTACTTGAAAAGACCCCTTACCCTCATTAGAAAGGCCTAGGTTATTAGATAAAGGCACACCACCAGAACAACAGGTTTGGGCATAAACTTGTTGCCCAAGAAGTAAAAATAAAAATAGTATTAGACTAGCAAACTTCATGAGAAAATTTTAGAATTAGTCTAAATAATTTCTAAAACTTACAGTATGATTTTATTATTATTCTAAAAATACAGGTTTACTAAACTATAGATTTTGTAATTTAGTTTTTTACTAGCAAGCCACTAATTTTATGCAAACTTTTATTTCAAAAACCTTAGATGCAATTCTAGAAACTAACCATTCTTTTGAAGATGTTGTGTTTGTTTTACCCTCTCAAAGAGCAAAAGTATTTGTAAAACAAACCCTTAAAGATAAAATTACCCTTGGCTTTTTGCCAGAAATAATAAATGTAGAACAATTTATCAATAAAATATCTGGCATAGAAAAGGCAGATAGCATTCAATTGTTGTTTCATTTTTATTCAATTTATAAAGGTTTAGAAACAGCACCTGTTACTTTTGATGTCTTTGCATCTTGGGCTTTTAAAGTAATTCAAGATTTTAATGAGATTGACCAACATTTAATAGACACCAAAGACATTTTTATATATTTAAGAGATATTCAACGTTTAAAAAAATGGTCTGTTAAAGGTGAGTTTAAAGAAACCGAGTTAATGAAAGATCATTATTTCTTTCTTGAAAGATTAAACACCTATTACAACGCTTTTTATCAGTTTTTAAAAGAAAAAAACATTGGCTATCAAGGTTTAATTTATAGAGAGTCTTGTACTAAAATTGATGCTTTTTTGACTGAAAATTCAACTAAAAAATTCTTTTTTATCGGTTTTAATGCGTTAAATAAAGCAGAAGAATTTCTATTTCAAAAGCTTTTAGAAACTGGCAATTCAGAAATTTATTGGGATATTGATGCTGCTTTTTTTAATGGAAATCATCAAGCAGGAAAATTCATCAGAAAGTATAAAAAAAAATGGAAGTATTATGAGAAAAACGAGCTAAAAACACTTGGCAATACTTTTAATCAGCCTAAAAATATAGAAGTGATAGGAGCTTCTAAAAACACTACTCAAATAAAATATGCTGGAGAAATTTTAGAGAAAATTACCGATTTTAAAAATACTGCATTGGTTTTGGCAGATGAAACTTTGTTACCAATTACGTTAAATTCTTTGCCTAAAAACATCAATGCAATCAATATTACCATGGGTTATCCGTTAAAAGATGTACCAACAACAAGTTTACTATTTTCAATATTTCAGTTATTTGTAACACAAGATAAATTGCAAAAAACGGTTGTAAATGAGTTTTATTATAAAGATGTAATTCGTTTTTTAAAGCACCCATCTATTTATAAATTAATTCCAGAAATAGATGCTTTTTCTGATGAAATTGCCAAACAAAACCAAACATTTATCAACCTAAATAATATTGAAACACTATTAAAAAATAGTAATTCTGAGCTTAAAAAAGTTATTGTTTCCATTTTTAGCACTTATGTTTCAATTGAAGCCTTTTTAGACAATATTTTAAAGTTAATCGATTTGTTAAAAGAGGATGTAACTGAGTTAGAAAAAGAGTATTTATTCCGATTTTACACCACTTTTACACAATTAAAAACACTGCAAAATGAGTTTAAATATTTTCCAGATTTAAAAACGCTGTCGCTCTTTTTTAAACAACTTATTGGGTCTGAAAGTTTGTCTTTTCAAGGAGAGCCTTTAAGAGGTTTACAGTTGATGGGAATGTTAGAGACGCGTGTCTTAGATTTTGATAATATTATTTTAGTCTCAACAAATGAGGGAGTTTTACCTGCCAGTAGTCAACAAAATTCTTTTATTCCTTTTGATGTAAAAATTGAATTTGGCTTGCCAACCTACAGAGAAAAAGATGCTATTTTTTCCTATCATTTTTTTAGATTGCTGCAACGTGCAAAAAACGTTTTTATCATTTATAATACAGAACATGATGTTTTTGGAAGCGGAGAAAAAAGTCGATTTGTAACGCAATTAGAAATGATGCGAACAGATGTTATTCAAAAAACGATTTCACCAAAAGTTGTTACGCAAAACACTGAATTAAAAGAAGTTAAAAAGGATGAAGCTGTTTTGGGAAAACTGAAAGAATTAGCTCAAAAAGGAATTTCTCCTTCTGCTTTAACTAATTATTTATACAATCCAATTTCTTTTTACAAACAAAAAATTTTAAAACTAAAAGAGTTTGAAGATGTAGAAGAAACTGTTGCTTACAATACTTTGGGTACTGTTGTGCATGAAACTTTAGATGAACTTTACAAACCTTTTGAAGGTAAATTTTTAACGTTAGATGATGTTGATGCTATGCAAAAAAAATCGAAAGATTTAGTAGTAAAACATTTTAAAGCAGCTTTTAAAAACGGCGATATTTCTACAGGTAGAAATCGTTTAATTTTTGAAGTCGCTAACAGATTTGTAAATAATTTTTTAGGGCAAGAAAAAGAATTGTTAAAAGATAAAAACAATCAACTTAAAATAATTTCTACAGAAGAAACCTTGGCAACAGAAATAGAAATTGAAGGGATTAATGTTCCAATAAAAATTCATGGACAAGTAGATAGAGTTGATGAATTAAATGATGTTTTAAGAATTATTGATTATAAAACAGGCATGGTAAGTAGTGCTGATTTACGTGTTGTAGATTTTGAAAAATTAAGAGAAAAGGAGCAACACAAAGCAATCCAAGTTTTACTATATGCATACTTATATGTAAAAAGTAAGAAATATAATTTTAGTAAGCCATTAGAAGGAGGAATTTATTCTTTTAAAAACTTAAATAACGGGTTTTTATCCATCAATTTTTCATCAAACTACAGAAAACCAGATGTAGAAATTACAGAAGAAAAATTAGAGGAGTTTATGGATGAAATTAAAACCTACATTCAAGAGATTTACAATTTAGAAACAGCTTTTATTGAGCCTGCAGATTTAAAATATTAAGTCTTTTTAGTTTTTACAGATGAGTATCTTTGATAAAAATTAAAAGTATAAAATATTGACTTCTAATATCAGTTTTAAAACCATCAATAAATTAGCAATTCCTGCTTTAATTGCTGGTATTGCAGAGCCCTTATTATCTATAACAGACACTGCAATTATTGGTAATATTAACGTTAATGCTACAGAAAGTTTAGCGGCAGTTGGTATTGTTGGAGCATTTATTTCCATGTTAATTTGGGTTTTTGGGCAAATTAGAAGTGCTATTTCATCCATTATTTCCCAATATGTTGGTGCTAATAAATTAGACGAAGTTAAAACATTGCCAGCACAAGCAATTGCTATTGTGGTGTTAGGGAGTTTGGTATTAATAGCTATTATGTACCCTTTTTCTAAACAAATTTTTCAATTTTATAATGCTTCTGGGGTAGTTTTAGACTATTGTGTAACGTATTTTAAAATCAGAATTTTTGGGTTTCCATTTTCACTTTTTGTATTTGCTATTTTTGGTACTTTTAGAGGTTTACAAAACACATTTTACCCAATGATTATTGCAATTATTGGTGCATTATTAAACGTTGTTTTAGACATTGTTTTTGTGTACGGAATTGAAGGCTATATTTCAGCTATGAATATTGAAGGAGCAGCCTATGCAAGTGTAATTGCACAAATTACAATGGCTATTATTGCTTTTGTTTTGTTGATGAAAAAAACAGCTATTTCATTAAAAATTGCGTTCAATGTACATCCAGAAATTTCTCGTTTATTAGGTATGATGGGCAATCTTTTTATTAGAACCATTGCTTTAAATACAGCTTTGTATTTTGCCACTTCTTATGCTACAAATTATGGAAAAGAATACATTGCTGCCTACACAATTGGTATAAATATATGGTTATTAGGTGCTTTTATGGTAGATGGATATTCGAGTGCAGGGAATATTCTATCTGGTAAATTTTTAGGTGCAAAAGAGTATCATTCTTTAGTGTTTTTAAGTAACAAGCTTTTAAAATATGGTTTAATAACAGGAATTATTATTGGGTTTTTAGGTTTTGTTTTTTACAATTTCATCGGACAAATTTTCACAAAAGATACAGCTGTTTTAGAGCAATTTTACAATGTTTTTTGGATTGTTTTAATTACACAACCCATCAGTGCTATCACTTTTATTTTTGATGGAATGTTTAAAGGAATGGGAGAAATGAAATATCTAAGAAACTTGTTAATTTTATCTACAGGTTTGGTTTTTATCCCAACTTTGTTGATTTTTGACTATTACAACCTAAAATTAACCGCAATTTGGATTGCCTTCACACTTTGGATGATTGCAAGAGGTTTGCCATTAGTTATTAAATTTAGAAGTAAGTTTTTGCCATTGGTTTCTAAATAAGTAGTGTACTTTTTCATTACGAGTTTTGAAGCAATCTCATACTTAATTACTTTAAATATTTAAACCTTATTTTTACTAAAAATTCATTTTTATGACCACTACAAGACAAAACGGAAGTTTATATACCAATATTGAAAATAAAATTGCAACCATAGAATTTGGTCATCCAGCCAGTAATTCTTTTCCAAGTGAATTGTTAGAACGATTAGCCAAAGAAATTATTTCTGTTGGATATAATGATGCAGTTGCTATAATTATTTTGAAGTCTGAAGGAGAAAAAGCTTTTTGTGCTGGAGCTTCTTTTGATGAATTGGTAGCTATTGATAATGTAGAAGATGGGAAACAATTTTTTAGTGGTTTTGCAAACGTAATAAATGCCATGAGAACTTGTGGAAAATTAATTATTGGACGTGTTCAAGGAAAAACTGTTGGAGGAGGTGTTGGTTTAATTGCTGCTTGTGATTATGTGTTGGCAACAGAAAAAGCGTCTGTAAAATTATCAGAATTTAGTATTGGAATTGGACCTTTTGTAATAGAACCTGCTGTAACTCGTAAAATTGGTGTTGGAGCAACTGCAGAACTTACCTTAGATGCAGCAAACTGGAAAAATGCCTATTGGGCAAAAGAAAAAGGGTTGTATGCTAAAGTGTTTGAAACTCAAAAGGAATTGGATGAAGAAGTAGAATTGTTATCAGAAAAATTAGCATCTTATAATCCTGTAGCGTTATCAGAAATGAAAAAAGCGTTGTGGAAAGGTACAGCACAATGGAATGATTTATTAGCTGAAAGAGCCGCTGTTTCTGGGGAATTGGTATTGTCTGATTTTACTAAAAAGGCTTTGTCTAAATTTAAAAAGTAAGATTTTAAAAATCGTTTGTCATCTCGATTTTTTTGGAGAAATCTCACAAGGTTTTAAACAGTCTCTTCTTTCTTATGTAAAAACCTCGTTAATTTCATAGAAAGGTCTAATAAAATAATTTTTGCATTACCATTTCTTTCAATATGATACATGGCTTCATTGAGTTCTTTTTCGATGTCTAAAATATTACCAGAATGCACAAAAGGTGCAAATTTTGATAAATCAAACCCAGTTTTAGTTTCCATAAAAACCAAGTTTTCAGACTTGTAATTTAATAGCATTGCTTGTCTAAAAAACTGCAAACAATAGTCTAAAAAACGCTTTTGAGTTTCACGTCCTGTTTTAGCTATTGTATCAGACCATTCAATTAATTGTTGCACAACAGCAGCATTTCCTTTGGCTTTAAAAGCAGTTCTTATCCAAGCAATAAACCATTCTTCAAAAACCAAATCAGAAGAATCGTTTTGCATTAAATGCAGGGCTTTGTTAAAATTTCCTTCTGCTTGATGAGCTATTTTAGCAGCCTCATTATCAGTAATTTGATGGTTTACTACAAGTGTATTAGAAATATCTTGTTCACTTAATGCAGGAAAATGTAATGCTTGACAACGAGATTTAATGGTATTTATAATTTGTTCTTCACTTTCTGTAATTAAAATAAAAACCGTTTTTTCTGGCGGTTCTTCTATCAGTTTTAGCAATTTATTGGCTGCAGCAATATTCATTTTTTCTGCCATCCAAATAATCATCACTTTAAAACCACCTTCGTAACTTTTAAGTCGCAGTTTTTTAACAACTTCCTCAGCTTCATCAACACCAATCAATCCTTGTTTGTTTTCTACACCAATATGTTGCAGCCAATTAAACAAGCTTCCATAAGGTTGTGTTTCAATAAAACTACGCCAATCTTCTAAAAACAAGCTACTAACAGGATGTTTTTTTACGTTTTCGTTAGAAGTAACAGGGTATGCAAAATGCAAATCAGGATGCTGTAGTTTGTCGCATTTTAAATTACAGACATCTGCATTATCAGAAAAATTACACAACAAAAACTGTGCATAAGCAATTGCCATTGGCAAAGTGCCACTTCCTTCTTTACCAACAAATAATTGAGCATGAGGAATTCTGCCATTTTCAGCAGACACTTTCAAGTGTTTTTTAATATGTTCTTGTCCGATAATTTGGTTGAAAAGCATCTGCAAATATAAAATTTGTTGTGCATAAATTTAGTGTTTTTTGATTTTGATTTTTTTTGATAAGGATGGATTCAAATATTGCTATAAATGCAATAATTTTTTCTATACTTCTGCTATTGGTAATTTTTCAAGGTTGAATCAGTGTTATCTGTGAAGTTTGTGTCTATTTTTTTTGATTATAGTATTGATTTAAATAGATGATTTTTTAGTCGAGTATTCAAGCTAACTTTTATGATTAAATCAGTGTGATTTGTAAAATTCGTGTCTAAACATTTTTATAAAATAAGTGTTATCCCGTTTTACGCAAACGTTAACTTAATTTTTTAAGTTTCAACTTTCTAAAAACTAAATAAAAAAGTATTTTTGTTCAAAATAGATTTAACAAAAGATGAAAACACTAAAAGATTTTAATTTTAAGAATAAAAAAGCATTAATTCGTGTAGATTTTAATGTGCCTTTAAATGATCAATTTGAAGTAACAGATGCTACCAGAATTCAAGCTGCAAAATCTACAATTATAGATATTTTAGAACAAGAAGGAAGCTGTGTTTTGATGTCACATTTAGGGCGTCCAAAAGGATTTCAAGATGAGTTTTCTTTAGGGCATATTGTAGAAACAGCAACCAAAATTTTAGGTGTTAAAGTTAAGTTTGTAGCAGATTGTATTGGCGATAAAGTTGAAGAAGCAGTTGCGAATTTAGAATCTGGAGAAATTTTATTATTAGAAAACCTACGTTACTATTCTGAAGAAACAAAAGGCGATGTTGCTTTTGCAGAAAAACTATCTAAATTAGGAGATGTTTATGTAAACGATGCTTTTGGTACTGCACACAGAGCACATGCTTCAACAACAATTATTGCTCAGTTTTTCTCAGAAAACAAATGTTTTGGAAACTTATTAGCAAGAGAAATAGAAAGTATAGATAAAGTATTAAACAATTCAGAGAAACCAGTTTTAGCAATTTTAGGTGGAGCAAAAGTATCGTCTAAAATTACAGTAATTGAAAATATTTTAGACAAAGTAGATCACTTAATTATTGGTGGTGGAATGAGTTTTACGTTTATAAAAGCACAAGGAGGAAAAATTGGAAATTCTATTTGTGAAGATGATAAAATGGAATTGGCTTTAGATATTTTAAAGCAAGCAAAAGCAAAAGGTGTAGAAGTTCATATTCCTGTTGATGTTATTGCTGCTGATGATTTTTCTAATGATGCAAATACACAAACTTTAGACATCAATGCAATTCCTGATGGTTGGGAAGGTGTAGATGCAGGACCAAAATCTCAAGCAAATTTTGATGCAATTGTAAACCAATGTAAAACGATTTTATGGAACGGACCTTTAGGTGTTTTTGAAATGGAATCTTTTGCAAACGGAACAATTGCATTAGGACACTCTATTGATAAAGCTACTAAAAACGGAGCGTTTTCTTTAGTTGGTGGAGGAGACTCTGTTGCAGCTGTAAAACAATTTGGTTTTGCAGATAAAGTAAGTTATGTTTCTACTGGTGGAGGTGCTATGTTAGAAATGTTAGAAGGAAAAACGTTACCAGGTATTGAAGCTATTTTAAAATAAAAGTTTATTTGTTAACTGTGTATTAGTTCAATAAAAATCTTAATTAATAAAAGGAATGTTTAACTGAGCTTGATCAAGTTTATTTAATAAAGCGTGTGATTTAATAATCACACGCTTTTTTATTGATAATAGCCAATTAAACACTTTAACAATTACACGTTTGTACATTTTAAAAGTGAAACTTATATTAAAACTCGATTCTTATTATTATAATCGATTTTAAGTATTTAATTTAGCAGTAAGTTTTTTAACAGTTACACGATTAAACAAATACACAATTACACATTATAAAAATGAAATACACAAACTTACCAAACACAAATATAAAAGTCAGTAAAATTTGTTTAGGAACGATGACTTGGGGAAACCAAAACACACAAGAAGAAGCTTTTGAACAAATGGATTATTCCTTAGATCAAGGAGTTAATTTTATTGATGCTGCAGAATTGTATCCTGTTCCTGCAACTCCAGAAACTTATGGAGATACAGAACGTATTATTGGAAATTGGTTCAAAAAAACAGGGAATAGAGATAAAATAGTATTAGCATCTAAAATTGCTGGGGGAGGAGACTACACAGCTCATATTAGAAAAGGAGGGCTAACCAAAGAAAATATTTTAGACGCTATTGATAAAAGTTTACAACGTTTACAAACAGATTATTTAGATTTATATCAATTACATTGGCCAAATAGAGGTACAAATGTTTTTGGCACAAGAGATTTTAATACAGATAACGCTAAAATTGAAGCCGAAGATTTTACAGGAATTATAGAAACTTTAAATGATTTAATAAAAGCCGGTAAAATTAAACATTATGGTTTGTCTAATGAAACACCTTGGGGAATGATGAAATACTCAGAAACTTCTCGTAATTTAAACTTACCAAAACCTGTCACTATTCAAAATGCATATTCACTTATTTTAAGAAAGTTTGAAACAGCTTCTTCAGAAGTATGTTTAAGAGAAGATATCGGTTTGTTAGCTTATTCTCCTTTGGCTCAAGGAGTTTTATCTGGTAAATATTTAGATGGTGGAAGTCCAGAAGGTTCAAGAGGTAATTTATTTCCAAGATTTATTGCACGTTATATGGGAGAAGGTCCATCAAACGCAGTAAAAAAATACCAAGAAATTGCATCAAAAAATAATATAACTTTGTCTGAATTGTCTTTGGCATTTATCAATCAATTACCATTTGTAACCAGTAATATTATTGGAGCCACAAAAATGAGTCAGTTAAAAGAAAATATTGGTAGTATAAACATTGATTTATCCGATGAAATTATTGCAGATATCAATGCAGTACACAATTTAATTCCTAATCCTGCTCCTTAAAAAGTAGGTAGTATTTTAGTATTCAGTTGGCAGTAAATAAAAAACCCGAAGTAAATTTTACTTCGGGTTTTTTTATCTTTTGTCATTCCTGCGAAGGCAGGAATCTATGTTTATGTAGATTTGATTCCTTATTCAAAAAAATCTTGAATCAATTTTTAACTAGCTCTTTATTTACGCAATTCTTTCTCAGTCATTTCAGAATTATAAATCTTTCCATCTTTATCAAAAGACCAAACATTAGAAACTTCACGAAGTTGAGGTATTTCATTTTCTTCAGAAGTTACTTTTTGTTTTACAATTCTGCGAAACTTTCTATTCGAAGCCTGTTTGTCTTCCTTTTCAGATTTGGCGGTAGTTATTCCGTGGATTTTAGTTTTCTTTTTCGAACGACTCATAATATCCTATTCTTTAACCAACTCAATTGAACTTGCAACAAACCTTCCTTCTACTAAAACACCAGTAACTTCTGCTTTTCTAATAACGTTACAAAAGCCAATATATTCATCATGAGCATCACCAAAATCATTGATTTCAAAACCATCAACAAAATAGGCTTTATCATCAATTTTAGCAGCTAAACTGCATCCGTTTTCAGAGTCTAAATCGAATTTACATTGTCCACAAGAAACATCTGCAATTTGTTTAATTTCTTTTTTGTTTCCACAAGAAGCTAAAATTAATAAACTTAAAACAATTATTTTTTTCATAATCATAAATTTTAAAAATTACATTGTATTAAAAACACAAAAGTGAGCACTGAAAACTGCAACTGGAAACTTATTTTCCTCCCCAACTATCTCTCAATCCAACAATTTTATTAAAAACTAAATTTTCTTTAGTGGAATCATCATCCACATTAAAATACCCCATTCTTTGAAACTGAAAACGTTCGCCAATTGTTGCAGATTGTAAACTTGGTTCTAAATATGCTTCTATAATTTCTAAAGAATTTGGGTTGATAAACTCCATAAAATCTTTGTCTTTATGGCTATCTGGTGCTTCATCTAAAAACAATCTGTCATAAGCTCTCACTTCTGCTTTTACGGCATGTTTTACAGAAACCCAGTGCAAAGTACCTTTTACCTTACGTTTACTTTCTTCAGTGTCCATTCCAGATTTTGTTAATGGATCATAAGTACATTGTATTTCAATTACATTTCCATCGGCATCTTTAGTACAACTATTGGCAGTAATAAAATACGCATTTTTTAAACGTACCTCTTTTCCTAATTTTAAACGGAAAAACTTCTTATTTGCTTCCTCTCTAAAATCTTCACGTTCTATATAAATTTCTCTCGAAAAAGGCACTTCTCTACTTCCAAAGCCTTCTTCATAATCATTATAATTTGCCTCTAACATTTCTTCCTGTCCTTCAGGGTAATTGGTAATTACTACTTTAACAGGGTCTAAAACGCCCATCACTCTTTTGGCAGTTTTGTTTAAATCTTCACGAATTTTAAATTCTAAAAGTGCTACATCAATTACGTTTTCACGTTTAGAAACTCCAACAGTTTCAATAAAACTTTTTATGGAGTTTGGAGTATAACCACGTCTTCTTAAACCAGAAATTGTTGGCATTCTTGGGTCGTCCCAGCCAGAAACAATTCCGTTTTCAACCAAAGTTAGTAACTTACGTTTACTCATAATGGTATAACTCAAATTCAAACGAGAAAACTCACGTTGCTTTGGCGGATTTGGGTATTTAGCTTTGCTAAAATCATACACATTATCTCTAAACCAATTGTACAATTCTCTATGAGGTTTAAACTCTAAAGAACACAAAGAATGTGATATTTGTTCAATATAATCACTCTCTCCATGTGTCCAATCATACATTGGGTAAATACACCAATCACTACCAGTTCTGTGATGCTCTTTGTACATAATTCGATACATTAAAGGATCACGCATTAACATATTTGGACTTTCCATATCAATCTTTGCACGCAAAGTATGCTCACCTTCTTTAAATTTTCCTTCTTTCATTCCTTGAAATAATTCCAAGTTTTCTTCCACTGATCTATTTCTAAAAGGACTATTGGTTCCTACTTGAGTTGGTGTTCCTTTTTGAGCACGCATTTCTTCTGAAGATTGAGAATCTACATAAGCTTTTCCATCCTTTATCAACAAAACTGCCCAATCGAACAATTGCTGAAAATAATCAGATGAATAACATTCATTTGCCCAAGAATATCCTAACCAAGCAATGTCTTTTTTAATAGCATCAACATATTCTTGCTCTTCTTTTGCAGGGTTTGTATCATCAAAACGCAAGTTTACAGGTGCATTGTATTTTAAACCCAAACCAAAACTAATACCAATTGCTTTGGTATGTCCAATATGTAAATATCCATTTGGCTCTGGTGGAAATCGAAAACGTAAATTTTCTTTTGGCATTCCGTTTGCCAAATCCTCTTCTATAATATGCTCTAAAAAATTGAGCGAATTCTTCTCTTCAGACATCAAATTAGTTTTTAGTTGTTGGTTTTTAGTTGTTGGTAATCACTTTTACATTACTAAAAACGAATGCAAAATTACATAAAATAACTTGTATAATTTCATTTTGGGGGTTCCCTTTCAGGTCAGGATTTTCACTATATCTTTTTATTTCTAAAAAAGAAATAAAAAAGGATGCCGTTTCAAATGCATAGCATTCAAGATTTCAAAAGAAATATTAAAGTATGAGTACTCCTTAACGCAAGCATATTTGCAAGTTAAAGTTTTCAGAAAAGCGAATTTCGTATTTATTTTTTGTCGTAATTTTGCAATATGACAAAAGACGCAGAAAAAAAACCAGATTTAGTTGTTTTTAATGAAGAAACTAAAAAGTACGATGCTGCTTTAAAACCTTATGGAACATCAGCAAGTTCGCCAGTAATTAAGCCAACAAATACAGCAACTTGGACAGCAGATGGAGTAAGACGAACAAATAAAATATTAAAAGGTAAGTTTGATGAGGTTAAAAAAGAGTATGAATTGTTGATGGAGAAATTTCAATACAATGATATGCTCTATAGTGCAAAATTTGGCTTTGAACCTATATTTGGAGAAACGTATCATTTGTATAAAAATAAAAAAGAAGAACTTTTTTTGTCAATCATAGAACCAACTCAGTGGGATTTAGAGTACAAAGGCTCTTTTAGATTAAACACAGATAAAATGTGGGAAAAAGTAGATTTTTTATCTAATAACGAAGAATAATGGGCATTATAAAAGTTAGTAACATCAAATTATATGCTTATCATGGTTGTTTAGAGGAAGAAGCAAAAATTGGAAGCGAATACAGAGTAGATATTAAAGTAAAAGCCGATTTAAAAAAATCAGCAAAAACAGATAAATTAGTAGATACTGTAGATTATGTGCATTTAAATCATATTGTAAAAGAAGAAATGGCAATACGTTCTGAGCTTTTAGAAGAAGTTGCACAACGTATTTTAGATCGAGCTTTCAAAGAAATTAGAATGATTAAAAAAGCAAAAGTAGCTGTAGCAAAAATAAATCCACCAATTGGTGGAAATGTAGAAGAAGTTGTCATAATTCTTACAAAAAAGCGATAATTTAAAAAAAGGCTTGCAATCCTTATAAATTTACTTAAATTTGCAATCCTTAAAATCATAATAAAATTTATTTTGAATTGGTTTTAAAAAAATTAAAAGGTGTCTTGGCCGAGTGGCTAGGCAATGGTTTGCAAAACCATGTACAGCGGTTCGAATCCGCTAGACACCTCAAAAAAACCTCAGTTTCTTTATTGAAATTGAGGTTTTTTATTTTATAGAATTATTTTTTGTAAAACCATTTTTTATTTAACTAAATTATTGAGACTTAAATTGTTATTTTTGAGTTGTGCTAACCAAATACCACAACTATGAAAACGAAACAATTACTATCAATACTTGTTATTTTTTTAATGCTTTTTTCTTGTAAAAAAGGAGCAGTAGAAACAGATAATATCTATAAATTTAAAGAATATATAAGTTATACAACCTCTGGTGTTGTTTCTGTTGCAGAAAAAATAACTGTAAACCTTGCAAAAGAAGTCGTTTCTTGGGATGTAAACCAAGAAATTTCTTCTAATATTTTATCCATAAAACCTTATGTAAATGGAAAAATTAAAGCAATAAATAAACATGCTTTTATTTTTATTCCTGATGAAAATTTAGATTCAAACACAGAATATACTGTTACCGTAAAATTAGATGAAGTCTACAAAGACATCTCTAAAGATTTTAAAAACTACACCTTTCAGTTTAAAACAATTGCACCTAATTTTAAGATTGATATAAAAACCATACAATCCTATTCTAAAGAATATCAATATTTAGAAGGAGTTTTAGAATCTGCTGATGTAATATCATTAGAAAATGCCAAAAAGATCATACAAGCCTCTCAAAAAGGAATCAAAAAGAATATTGTTTGGCAAGAGTTTATTAATAAAGGAACTTTTTTTGAATTTAAAATAGATAGTGTTCAACGTTTTAATGAAGACAGTAAATTAAAATTTAGTTGGAATGGTACAGCCATTAATTCTAAGCGAAAAGGAGAAAATGAAATTATCATTTCTGGTAAAAATAACTTTAAAGTACTTGCTATAAAAGTTGTCAATAAAAACGAGCAATACATCTCTATTAATTTTTCTGATGCTCTAAAAAAGCAGCAAAATTTTGATGGTTTGGTTGCTTTAAAAAATGTAAAAACACCTCGTTTTGTTGTTAATGGAAACGAATTAAAAGTCTTTTCTGGTTCGAGGTTTCAAGGAGATGTGTTAGTTTCTGTTTATCAAGGAGTAAAAAGTTCTGATGGAATTCGTTTAAAAAAAGCTTTTAAGGAAACTATTATTTTCGAACAGAAAAAACCACAAATTAGAGCCATAAGTAATGGAACAATTTTACCAAATTCTAAAGAGTTAAAATTCAATTTTGAAGCTATTAATGTTAAAGAAGTTGATGTTAGAATTATTAAGATTTTTGAAGATAATGTCTTGCAATTTCTACAAGATAATGACTTAAATAGTAATAACGAAAGTGCTATAAAAAGAGTTGGTAGAAGAGTAGCCAAAGAAACGATTACGTTAATTAAAGCCGATGAAAATCATAGTCAAAAATGGAAGGCTTACAGTATAGATATTTCTAAAATGGTGTCTGTAGATCCAGAATCGATTTATAGAATTGAATTAAGTTTTAATAAAAACCAAACACTTTATAATTGTAATCAGGTTACTTCATCAACAGAAAATAATACTGCTTATGAAGATGATTATTACCAAGAAGAAAACGAATCTTTAAGTGAGGTTGAAGATGAGGATGAAAGAGAGGAATTGTATTGGGACAATAAGTTATATAATTACAAAAATTACAGCTACAATTGGCAAGAAAGAAAAAACCCATGTAATGATGCATATTATGCTGAAGATAAAATAATTGCTCAAAATTTAGTTGCTTCTAATTTGGGTATTATTGTTAAAAAGGGAGCTAATAATGACTATTTCTTTGCAGTTACCAATCTTTTAGACACTCAGCCAGAAGCTGGTGCAACCATAAAGTTATTTAATTTTCAGCAACAAGAAATACTAACAACCAAAACAGATTCAGAGGGGTTTGCTAATATTGAATCTCCAAAAAACGCAGCATTTGCAACTGTTTCTAAAGGTGTAAATAAAGGGTATGTAAAGTTGTTAGATGGTAATTCTTTGTCTTTAAGTAAGTTTGATGTTTCTGGCACTAAAACTCAAAAAGGTTTAAAAGGCTTTATCTATGGAGAACGTGGAGTTTGGCGACCTGGAGATGCAATGCATATTACTTTTATATTAAATGATGCAGATAATCAATTACCAAAAAATCATCCTGTAAAATTAGAAGTTACAGATTCAAGTGGCAAGTTGGTGTATAAACAAGTAACATCAGATAATTTGAATAATTTTTACACGTTCACAGTAACAACTTCACCAGAAGCAAAAACGGGTAATTATTCTGCTAAAATTTCTGTGGGTGGAGCAAAGTTTTATAAAACGTTAAAGGTTGAAACTGTAAAACCAAATCGTTTAAAAATTAAAGTAGATTTTGATGATGAAATTCTTACAAATAACATTCCAATTAACGGAACTTTAGATGTAAAATGGTTGCATGGAACCCCTGCAAAAAACTTAAAAGCAGAAATTAAAGCAAAAGTTTCGGTTGCAAATTCTGGTTTTAAAAATTATAAAGATTATATTTTTGCAGATCCTTCTAGAGATTATGCATCAGAAGAAATCACTGTTTTTGATGGAAAATTAGATGAAAACGGATTGGCAAAAGTCAACAATAAACTAACCGTTGGTAAAAATGCTCCAGGCATGTTAAATGTTCAGTTTTTGGTAAGAGCATTTGAAAACGGAGGCGATTTTTCTATTGATGCATTTACCAAAAAATATGCACCTTTTAATTCTTTTGTCGGTCTAAAATCGCCAAAAGGAAATAGATATGGATCCTTTTTTACAGATGAAAATCAAAATTTTTCTATAGTCTCTGTTGATGAAAAAGGAAACCCAGTTGCCAATAGAAAGTTAGATGTAGAGGTATATCAAATTAAATGGCGTTGGTGGTGGAGTTCTTCATCAGACAACTTATCTAGATATACTTCTAGCATTTACAATGCACGTTATAAAAATATTAGAGTTACTACAGATACTAAAGGAATTGGTAGTTTTAAATTAAAGATTCCAGAAAAAGATAGAGGACGTTTTTTAATTAGAGTGGTCGATAAAAAAAGTGGCCATGCAACAGGTAGAACTACTTATTTTTATAAAAATTGGTGGCAAAATTCGAGTTCTGGAGACAAAGAAGCTGCAAAAATGTTGGTTTTTTCTGCTGATAAAGAAAAGTACAATGTTGGGGAAACTGCTAAAATTACATTTCCTTCAGGATCTAAAGGTAGAGCTTTAATTAGCATAGAAAATGGTACAAAAGTATTAGAAACTAAATGGGTAGAAACCAATAAAGGAACTACTTCTGTAGATATTCCTATCAATAAAAACATGACGCCTAATGTGTTTGTAAATATTTCTTTATTGCAACCACATCAAGTATCAGAAAACGATTTACCAATTCGTTTGTATGGAGTTATTCCTATTTTGGTAGAAGACAAAAACACCCTATTAGAACCAAAAATTTTGATGTTAGATGAATTGCAGCCTGAAAAAGAATTTACAGTAAAAGTTTCTGAAAAGAACAATAAAGAAATGACCTATACTTTGGCAGTTGTAGAAGAAGGTTTGTTAGATTTAACCCGTTTTAAAACTCCAAATGCATATACTACTTTTTATGCAAGAGAAGCATTAGGCGTAAAAACATGGGACATTTTTGATGATGTAATTGGTGCATATTCAGGCAGTGTAGATCAGGTTTTTGCAATTGGTGGAGATGGAAATTTATCAAAAGGAAAAAACAAAAAAGCCAATAGATTTAAACCTGTTGTAAAATTTTTAGGGCCTTATTATTTAAAAAAAGGTAAAACAGCTACTCATAAAATTACGCTACCAAATTATATTGGTTCTGTTAGAACTATGGTTATTGCAGGAGATATTACAACAGAAGCTTTTGGTAATGCAGAAAAAGCAGTACCTGTTAAAAAGCCTTTAATGGTTTTGGCAACATTGCCTAGAAAGTTATCGCCAAAAGAAAAAGTAACTTTACCAATTACCATTTTTGCAATGGATAAAAAGGTTAAAAATATAAATGTAGAGGTAAAAACATCTAACGGAATTGCTGTTATTGGTAACAAAAATCAAACTCTTAATTTTGATAAACCAGATGAAAAAATGCTGTATTTTGAGTTGGATGTTTTAAAAGCAAATGGCATAAATACTGTAGAAATTATTGCAACAGGAGCAGGAGAAAAAGCGACTTATAAAGTGGAGTTAGATGTTGTAAATCCTAACCCAACTACATCTAAGATTATTGATAAAAATGTTGAAGCCAAACAAACAGAAATCATCAATTTTAATACGTTTGGTGTAGCAGGTTCTAATACTGCTGTTTTAGAACTTTCTACCATGCCACCAATTAATTTTTCTGGAAGATTGGCATATTTAATTCAATATCCTCATGGCTGTTTAGAGCAAACTACATCAAGTGTTTTTCCGCAGTTATTTTTAAATGATTTGTTTGAATTATCATCAGAAAAGAAACAAGAAGTTCAAAAAAACATAGAAAAAGGAATTACACGTTTGGGTAATTTTCAAAAAGCAGATGGAGGTTTAAGCTATTGGATGGGAGAAAATTATACAAGCGATTGGGGAACAAGTTATGCAGGTCATTTTATGTTAGAAGCAGAAAAAAAAGGATTTGTGTTGCCAATTACTTTTAAAAGTAATTTTATAGCATATCAAAAAAATGCAGCTAGAAATTGGCAACCTAGTTACAATAGATATTCTAGAGATTTATCTCAAGCTTACAGATTATATACGTTAGCTTTAGCTGGTAGTCCAGATTTATCTGCTATGAATAGATTAAGAGAATTTAAAGAAATTTCTAACGAAGCAAAATGGCGATTAGCAGCAACTTATGCATTGGTTGGTCAAAAAGAAGCAAGTGTAGAAATTAAGCAAAAAGCAAACTTAAACTTTGCAGGACAAAATTATTACAATTATGGTTCTGTTGCCAGAAATAGAGCTATGGCTTTAGAAACAATGCTTTTAATTGATGGTAAAGATGTAAAGGAAGTTGCAAAAAGTATTGCCAAAGATTTATCGGATGATAATTGGATGAGTACACAATCTACAGCTTACAGTTTATTATCAATAGCTAAAATGGTTATTAAAAATGGAGGAAAAGCGATTAATGTTCAATATGTAAATAATGGTAAAACAGAAACTATAAAAACTTATAGTTCTATGGTTCTAAGAACGATAGATGTTAAAAGTGGAGAGAGTTTTATCAATCTAAAAAATAATGAAAATAATATTGTTTTTGCAAGAATCATCAATTCAGGGAAGTTGCCTTTAGGTGAAGAAATTACAGAAAATAGAGGTTTAAGTGTTTCTGTTGATTACAAAAATTTAAAAGGAAAATCAATAGATATTAATAGCTTACAGCAAGGTCAGGATTTTGTAGCTAAAATAGTGGTGAGTACACCAAAAAATGAATCTGTAAAAGACATTGCCTTGACACAGATTTTTCCTTCTGGTTGGGAAATTGTAAACACTCGTTTTACAGATTTTGGAACGACGATAAAAAGTAAAGCTCGTTATACAGATATTAGAGATGATCGTGTAAACTTTTATTTTGATTTGAATAAAAGTAATAAAAATGTAGAAACAAAAACCTTTACAGTTCTATTAAATGCAGCGTATTTGGGTACTTACTATTTACCAGGAATACAAGCAGAAGCAATGTATGATAATGATTATTTGGTAAGAACAAAAGGACGTTGGATTGAGGTTGTAAAATAATTATTTTCTTATCCAAGGGACTTTAGTCTCTTGATTTTAAAATTAAAATAATAAAAAAAATCAATTCTTTGTCTTTAAAACTAGAAGTGGTTTAAGCATCGGACTGAACTCTAATAGTTAGTTTAAAAATTAAGATTGAAAACAAGAAGTAGAATAAAAAGTATCCTAAAAAATAACAACGGACTAAAGTCCCTTGGATATTTGAAACGAAATAAAAAGAAAGCAATTTTTGTTTTTGTGTTGCTTGTTTTCTATGCGTTTTGTCTACCAAATAAGTTATTTACAAAACCAACATCAACTGTAATTACTAGTAAAAATAATGAATTATTAGGTGCTTTAATTGCAACTGATGGTCAATGGCGTTTTCCTTATAGCAATACTGTTCCAGAAAAGTTTAAAAGCTGTTTAATTCAGTTTGAAGATGCATATTTTTATAAACATTTTGGTTTTAATCCTGTTTCTATTTTTAAGGCATTGAAACAAAATTTACAAGCAGGAAATGTAAAAAGAGGAGGAAGCACCATAACACAACAAGTAATTAGGTTGAGTAGAAATAGCCAGAAAAGAACCTATTTAGAAAAATTTATAGAATTGGTTTTAGCAACACGATTAGAACTAAGAGCACCTAAAGAAAAAATTTTAACATATTGGAGTTCTAATGCTCCTTTTGGAGGAAATGTTGTGGGTTTAGAAGCTGCGTCTTGGAGGTATTTTAACAGAAAATCAGAGGATTTATCTTGGGCAGAATCAGCAACTTTAGCAGTTTTACCCAATGCACCAAACTTAATTTATCCCGGCAAAAATCAGCAAAAATTATTGGTAAAAAGGAATCGGTTATTAAAAAAGTTACTTTCAAATAAAGTAATAGATTCTTTAACTTTTAATTTAGCTGTTTTAGAGGAGTTGCCTCAAAAACCTTATTCTTTACCTCAAATTGCACCCCATTTATTACAGAAAATTAATAATTTAAATGCTGGTGAATTTATAAAAACTAGTATAAATAAAAAATTGCAAAAACAGGTAAATAAAGTTGTAGATAATCACTATAATGTATTGAAATACAATGAAATATATAATATTTCTGTTTTGGTTTTAGATGTAAAAAATAGGAAGGTTTTAACTTATGTTGGCAACTCTAAAACTACTAGAAAAAATCAGAAAGATGTAGATGTAATAGATAAGCCAAGAAGTACAGGTAGTATTTTAAAACCATTTTTATATGCTGCTATGTTAGATAGTGGAGATTTGTTACCAAATACTTTGGTTGCAGATGTGCCAACTAACTTTGGGAGTTATCAGCCAGAAAATTTTGATAAAAAATATGCAGGAGCTGTATCAGCAAAAATAGCTTTATCAAAATCTTTAAATGTACCTACTGTAAGAATGTTACAGAATTTTGGTATAGAAAAATTTTACAATTATTTACAAAAATTACAACTGAAAGATATTAATAAAAGTGCCCATTATTATGGCTTAACCATTGCTTTGGGTGGTGCAGAAAGTAACTTATGGGATTTGTGTAAGAGTTATGCATCTTTAGCATCCACAGTAAATCATTATACCCAAAATTCTAGTAGATATTTTACAAATGAATTTTGTGAGCCTACTTTTTATGCGGATAAAAAAATCGACTTCGGGAAAAAAACAGCTGAAAAAGTCATTTTTGATGCTGCCTCTATTTACTTGACTTTTGAGAGTTTAAAAGAGGTTAACAGACCCAATGCAAATCAAAATTGGGAGTTTTTTGATGCTGCTAAACAAATTGCATGGAAAACAGGCACAAGTTTTGGATTTAGAGATGCTTGGGCAATTGGCACAACCAAAGATTATGTAGTGGGTGTTTGGGTTGGAAATGCAGATGGAGAAGGAAGACCTGGTTTGGTGGGTGTGCAAACTGCTGCTCCAATTTTATTTGATGTTTTTGATAAATTACCAAACTCAGATTGGTTTGAAAAACCGTTTGATGAAATGACTGAGATAGAAATTTGTAGCAAAAGTGGGTATAGAGCAACTACTATTTGTGAAGAAAAGAAGTTAGAGTTTGTACAAAATGCAGGTTTAAAAACAGCACCTTGTCCTTATCATGTTTTGGTAAATCTAGATACATCAGAAAAATACCAAGTCAATACTTCTTGTGAGTCTTTTGATAACATCAAACAAAAACCTTGGTTTGTATTGCCTCCTTTAATGGAATATTATTACAAAGATCAAAATCCGTTTTATAAACCATTGCCAAAATTTAGAGTTGATTGTTTAGGTAAAGTTCAAAATGCGATGAAATTTATCTATTCAACAAAAAAAAGTACTATTTATTTACCAAAAGATTTTGATGGAAAAAAGAATGAACTTATTTTAAAAGTAGCCCATTCTAATAAAGATGCAATTTTGTTTTGGTATGTAGACAATACCTTTATTAAAACTACAAAAGAAATACATAGTATTGCAATAAAACCAAGTTTAGGTAGGCATATTATTTCTGTAACTGACAATTTTGGAAACGAAGTTTTTAAGGAAATAGAGGTAAAAATTTAATGGCAAAACATTATAAATGACCATTCATCCCTTTTTTTTATACCATTCATCGAAAAAAACCACAAAAAAGTGTGTTGAACAACTATTTTTACGACGTAGATAAAGAACCCCTAAAATTTTAATCCTATGTTTCACAGTATTTCAACATCGAAAGTAATTAAATATAAATATAGAATTACTTCCAATCTATTTAAGTCAGAATTAAAAGCTGTTAGTATATCAGAAATTCATGACTTTATGAAAAAGTTTAAAAGTCATATTACAGATTATTCTGTATTAGTTTTAGGTGTATCTGACCTTCAAAATCAATATTCAAATAGGCATGTTGCTTAAATGATGTGTAATTTAGCCTCTTTATTAAATCTAATATTTAGTAAAGTGGCTTAAATTATTGTATACGATCACTAACCTTCTAATCGTATATTTGTATTTTATTTAATAAAGAAGTTCTGAAAATGCTTTATTTATTGAAATGATACCTTTACAATAAATTTTAAAGTGAATCTTTAGAATTTTCTTAACAAAAAAGCTTCTTTTTTTCTTCATCTTTGTTGTAATCAAAATCTCGATGATTTTGAAATTATTATAAATCGTAAAATAATTATTTTATAATTAAATGAATGGTTTAATTTTATAGAATGAAGATATATCCCATAGAAACAGGAAATTTTAAATTAGATGGAGGAGCAATGTTTGGCGTTGTTCCTAAAACTATTTGGCAAAAAACAAATCCTGCAGATCAAAATAATATGATTGATATGAGCATGAGATCTATGCTTATTGAAGATGGCAATCGTTTAATTTTGGTTGATACTGGTTTAGGAGCAAAACAATCCAACAAATTTTATAGTTATTATTATCTTTTTGGAGATTTCTCTTTAGATACTTCTTTAGCAAAATATGGTTTTCAGAGAGATGATATTACCGATGTTTTTTTAACACATTTGCATTTTGATCATTGTGGAGGTGCTATAGAGTGGAATGCAGATAAAACTTTTTTACAACCTGCTTTTAAAAACGCGAAATTTTGGTCTAATGATAAGCATTGGCAATGGGCAACTGAACCAAATCCAAGAGAAAAAGCATCATTTTTAAAGGAAAATATTGATCCTATTAAAGAAAGCGGACAGTTAAATTTTATACACAGTAATTATAAAGAACAAGTTGGTTTTGATGTGCTTTTTATGGATGGTCATACAGAAAAGCAGATGTTACCCATGTTAACTTATCAAGGAAAAACAATTGTTTTTATGGCAGATTTATTACCCACTGTTGGTCATATTCCTCTGCCTTATGTGATGGGTTATGATACAAGACCATTATTAACTATCAAAGAAAAAGCAGCCTTTTTAAACCAAGCTGCAGATAAAGAATACTATCTTTTTTTAGAACATGATGCACACAATGAACTTTGTACTGTGAAACATACAGAAAAAGGAGTTCGATTAAAAAATACACATCAATTTTTAGACATATTTAATTAAGAAATCATAAAGAATGAAAATTTTAAAACCAATTTTATACACCGCTTTTACAAGTCTTATTTTAACAAGTTGTAAGTCAGTTTCTAAACTACCAGTTCCTCAAGGTTCAGAAAATGTAATTAATGTAACTGCTAAAAAAGGCGTTTTGTCTGAAGCAGAAATGAACAAATGGAGTCATGCTGATTTAGAAACAGATTCAATTCCAGGAATGAGTATTGAAAAAGCATATCAGTTTATAGCAGACAAAAAAGGAGTAGAAATAATTGTAGGTGTAGTAGATTCTGGTACAGATTTAACACATGAAGATTTAAAAGAAGTTGCATGGGTTAATGAAAAGGAAATTGTTAATAATGGAATTGATGATGATAAAAACGGATATGTTGATGATATCAATGGTTGGAACTTTTTAGGAAGTACATATAAAGAACATTTAGAATATCAAAGAATCATCATAGATCCATCGATTACAAATGAAGAAGAAGCAAAAGAAGCAAAGGCTTTTTATGATGAAAAAGTTGCGGGTGCAAAACAAAGCAAGTTAAGATTTGAACAAATGTTACAGGGAGTAACCAATGCAGATGCTGTTATTTCTAAGTACCTAAATAAAAAAGATTATACAAAAGAAGAAGCTTTAGCAATTGAAACAGAAGATGCTGATTTACAACAAGGTATTGCTATTGCAGAGCAAATGTATAGCTTTGGTTTGCCTTCTTTAAGTGATGCAATAAAAGAATTGACAAAATTGGTTACAGATGCAGCTAATTTGTTGAATGGAGATGCCTTAAAACAAGATTATAGAAGTGTTGTTGGAGATGACCCTAATACCATGGAAATGAAATTTTACGGAGATAATAAAAGTGGGCATTCCATAAAAGATGAAGCTCATGGAACCCATGTTTCTGGTATTATTGCAGCTGTTAGAAACAATCAAATAGGCATGAATGGCGTTGCAAATAACGTAAAAATTATGGCTGTAAGAGCTGTGCCTGATGGAGATGAATATGACAAAGATATTGCCTTAGGAATTCGTTATGCTGTAGATAATGGTGCAAAAGTAATTAATACTAGTTTTGGTAAAGGTTATTCACCTAAAAAAGAATGGGTATATGATGCTATAAAATATGCAGCTGATAAAGATGTTTTAATTGTAAATGCTGCTGGTAACTCTAGTGACAATATAGATGTTGAAAAAACATATCCAAATGATTCGCCAGATTTAATAACAGAAATTTCTGATAATTTTATTACTATTGGAGCAATGAGTTTAAACTACAATAAAGAATTATTGGCATCTTTTTCTAATTATGGTAAAATAAATGTCGATGTTTTTGCTCCTGGAGTAGATATATATTCTACCACACCAGAAAATGAATATAAAAAATTTAGTGGTACCTCTATGGCTGCACCTTCTACAGCTGGTGTTGCTGCTTTGGTTCGTTCTTATTATCCTAAATTATCTGCAAGTCAAGTAAAACATATTTTAATGAACTCTGGTGTTAAAATAAATTTTGATGTTATTAAGCCAGGTTCAAAATCTAGAGAAAACCCTGAGGGAGAATTGGTTCCTTTCGCAGATTTATCTGTTTCTGGTAGAGTTGTAAATGCTTACAATGCTCTTAAAATGGCAGACAAAATTGTAAATAGAAAATAATATTTTTATATTTTTTGATAAAAACAGCATTTTTAAAATGCTGTTTTTTATTTTTATACCAAACTTGATTATTACAGTATGAGGAAACTTTACTTTTTAGGACTGTCGCTTATTATATTAACTTCCTGTAAAGTTATAGAAAATACAGTTTCTGTAGCTAAAGATGCATATTGGCAACAACATGTAGATTATACGATGGATATTGATGTTGATGTAAAAAATTATCAATATAAAGGAAAACAAACTCTAATTTATACCAATAATTCTCCTGATGATTTAGATAAAGTTTTTTATCATTTATACTTTAATGCCTTCCAACCAGGTTCTCAAATGGATGTTCGTTCTTTAAATATTAAAGATCCAAGTAAAAAAATTGGAGATAGAATTAGCAAATTAAAACCAGATGAAATAGGGTATATTATTGTAAATTCTCTAAAACAAAATGGTGTAAAAGTTTGTTACGAAACAGTTGGTACTATTTTAGAGGTAGCTTTAAATCAACCTATAAAATCTGGAGAATCTGTAACTTTAGAAATGGATTTTGATGCTCAAATTCCTGTCCAAATTCGTCGTTCTGGAAGAAACAATAAAGAAGGAGTAGCATTATCAATGGCACAATGGTATCCTAAATTGGCAGAATATGATTTTCAAGGATGGCATACTCCTCCTTACATTGCAAGAGAATTTCATGGAGTTTGGGGTAATTTTGATGTAACCATTCATATTGATAAAAAGTATACTGTTGGAGGAACAGGATATTTACAAAACCCACAAGAAATTGGGCATGGGTATCAAGATCATTCAAAAGAGTTGAATTTGCCAAAAGGGGATAAATTATCCTGGCATTTTAAAGCACCAAATGTGCATGATTTTACCTGGGCAGCAGATCCAGAATACATTCATGATATTTTAAAGACAGAAAACGGAATTGATTTACATTTTTTATATAAGAACAATCTTGAAGAAAAATATTTAAAAAACTGGAAGGATTTACAGCCAAAAACGGCCGAATTAATGACGTATTTTAGTGAAAATATTGGTCAATATCCATACAAACAATATTCTGTAATTCAAGGTGGTGATGGAGGAATGGAATATGCAATGGCAACTTTAATTACAGGACAAAGAAAATTTGAAAGTCTTTTTGGAGTTACATCACATGAACTAGCACATACTTGGTTTCAGTTTTTATTAGCATCAAACGAAAGTTTGCATCCTTGGATGGATGAAGGTTTTACTTGTTATATTTCTAACAGAGCAGTCAATGAAATTTTAAAAGAAGAAAAAGAGAATCCACATGCTGATTCTTATAACAGTTATAGAAAAATTGTAAATTATGGCTATGAAGAGTCTTTAGCAACACATGCTGATCGATATCATACTAATTGGGCTTATGGAACAGCAAGTTACTCTAAAGGAAATATTTTTCTAAGTCAATTAGAGTACATAATTGGTGCAGAAAATGTAGCAAAAGGATTGAAGAAATACTTTACAGATTTTAGTTTTAAGCACCCAACACCTAATGCTATAAAACGAACGATGGAAAAGGTTTCTGGCATTCATTTAGGTTGGTATTTAAATGAGTGGACACAAACAACACATGCTATAGATTATGCAGTAAAATCTGTTGACGGACAAAAAATTACTTTAGAAAGAATTGGTAAAATGCCAATGCCAATTGATGTTTCTGTTGTTTTTGTTGATGGAAGCAAAGAAGATTTTAATATTGCCTTAGAAATGATGCGTGGTAGTAAATTAACTACAGCAACTGTATTAAAAGATTGGGGTTGGGCAAACACTACCTATTCTTTTGAAGTTTCTAAGCCAATAAAGTCTGTAACGATTGATAAAAGTGGCTTAATGGCAGACATCAATTTAGATAACAACTTTTTTGGAGAGAAAAACAAACTTTAATACTCACTTTTAATTCGCTAGTTACTTTTTTTAAAATTGGTGTAAAACACGTTTTAAAGTTTTCTTATTTAAGTTACATATTATTTCTAATTCTTGCAGTAATCATTTTTAGTTTTAAACAATGGAAAAAGTTGCTTTGGTTGCTTTTTACTATTATTATAAGTTATTTAATAGCAATGATTTTAGCTGTTTATGGCAATGTTTTTACAAAGTTAGAAATTATTAAATTTTTAATTATACTCACTATTTTTTCTTTAGCTATTTGTATTTTAATTGCAAGTATTGATTCTTTTAAAAATACAGATAAGTATGTTTTTTTACATGTAGCTCTGTTTGCTTTTTTAAATGGATTAGGTTCTTCTGGCGATTTATTGTTAAAGTTAGATAGAAATTAAAGTGAAATATTTCCTATAATAGAAGTCGTTTTTGGGACAGGAATGTCTGTATTGATAGAAATTTTAGCATTGGTAACTGTATTTTCTTTGATTAGACAAATTCCTAAATTAGGCAAGAGGAAAAGTGCATTAATTTGCTCGATAATTATTATTGGAATCTTATTGCCAAAAATAATAGGGGAAATTTTTTAATTAAAAATTGCTGTTTAATTGATTAAATCTTCAATTTTATCATTTGGTATAAAACCTTTTAGCATTAAAAGAACGCCACAAACAATTAAAATAATGCCCATGATTCTTTTTAGGCGATAAATAACTAAGGGTGTTAATTTGTTTTTTAATTGTTTTGCTAAAAGTATTTTACACAAATCTGTAAGAGCATACCCTAAAATTATGGTTGAAAAATACCAAAATATAGCTTTTTGATCCATTTTTAAAGTTGGGCCAATTACTAAAACAGTACCTAACCAAAAAGCTAAAACACCAACGTTTATAAAGTTTAAGAAATAACCTTTAACAAATAGTTTTAGATAGTTGTTTTTTATAGGGACTTCTAGAGTTTTTGTGTCTTCTAAAGCTTCTTTTTTATTTTGCCTATCAAAATATGTAATTAAGCCGTAAATAATAAGAACCAAACCACCAATAAAAAACAAACGAGGATCGTCTTTAATTTGTTCTAACAAAGATCTACTTCCATAATATGCAATTAAAATAAAAGAAATATCGCCTAAAATGACACCAACATCAAATGCAATTGCTGCTCTTGCCCCTTTTAAAATACTGATTTGAATAAGCATAAAAAAGACAGGGCCAATCATAAAAGCCATAAAAAAACCAATTAAAAAAGCATTTTTAAAGTCGTAAATATCCATAGTATAAAGGTAATTCTTTAATTACTATTTACCAATTACGAGTTTTGAAATTGTTTTGTTAGCAAAATGATTAAGAAAGAGTTAATTCCCTTTCTTTTTTAATTCATTTTGTCATTCCTGTGCAGACAGGAATCCATCATTGATATTAGATTAAACGATTATCTTAATAATTTAAAAAATCATTTATAGGTTAGATATTGTGTTTTGAGAAAGTTCGTTTAGATTCATGCCTTCGCAGGAATGACAGAATATAAAATATTATTTTAAGTATGTTTGTCATTTCGATTTTAGGAGAAATCGCATAAAGAAGCTCAAGCTTTTGTGATTACTGTTATGTGACTTCTCTCTGCGTTCGAAGTGACAATTGCTGTGGTTTTTTCCTAATATTTATGATTAACCAAACTTGCGTTAGGGATTGCAGCGACATCCTTTTTGCTTTTTCTGCAAAAAGATATAGCGGAAAGCCCGTTAAAACGCCCAAATAAAAGTAGTTTACCTACAAGGTTTTGGAAACCTTGCAGGACAATTCAATAATTACACGTTTTTTCTAAACATCATCAAAATCGATAGAAATTTTAGAAGTTGTTGGGTAAGCCTGACAAGCTAAAACCAAACCTTCATCAATTTCATCATCTGTTAAAATAGAGTTTTTAACCATAATAGCCTTTCCTTCAGTAACTTTACACATGCAAGAGCTACAAACGCCACCTTGGCAAGAGTAAGGAGCGTCTAAATCTTTACGTAAACTTGCAGACAAAATATTGTCTGTTTGTTGCATGGTAAAAGTAGTTTCTTCATCGTCTAACAAAACAGTAATTTCGGTAAAGCCTTCTTTTATTTCAGAGACAGCTTGTTCATCTACAGAAACTGTAAATAATTCAAAATGAATATTTTCTTCTGCAAAACCACGTTCTTTTAAGGTTGCAGAAACTTCGTTAATCATTTCTTCTGGGCCACATAAATAAGCACTATCAAAAGTAGTGTCTTTATAATTATTGAGGTAAAAATTGGTATGTGCTTGGTCTATTCTACCAAATAAAGTGTCTTCTTGTTGTTCTCTACTAAAAATATAATGTAGGTTAAATCTGGTAGGATTTGCTTCTTTTAAAGCATCTAATTCGTTTTTAAAAATAGTATCTACAGCTGTTTTGTTACCATAAATTAGAGTAAAAGTTGCAGAAGATTCGTTTTTTAAAACATCTTTAATCATAGATAAAACAGGTGTAATACCAGATCCAGCAGCAAACCCAATGTAATTTTTATTAGGTTTAGGTTCTAATAAAAAGTTGCCTTCTGGTTCTGCAATTTCTATAAAATTACCTTCTTTTAACTCGGAAGTTGCGTAGGTAGAAAAAGTACCGTTTTCTACAGCTTTAACAGCTACTTTTAAGTGATTATCAGTAGGAGAGGAACAAATAGAGTAGGCTCTTCTAACCTCTTTACCATTAATTGTTTTTTTTAAGGTTAAATATTGACCTGCATGAAAAGCAAATTTTGCTTTTAAATTACCGGGTATTTTAAACACAAGAGAAACCGCATTTGCGGTTTCTCTAATTACTTCTTGTATGTTTACTTTATGAAATGTTGCCATTAAAATTGTTTATTTTTATACCAAATTATTTGCAATTAAATATTCGGCTATTTGAACTGTGTTTGTAGCTGCACCTTTACGTAGGTTGTCTGCAACAATCCACAAATTTAAGGTATTTTCTTGAGATTCATCTCTTCTAATACGTCCAACAAATACTTCATCTTTATCATGGGCATTAATTGGCATTGGATATACGTTATTTGCCAAGTCATCTTCTACAATTACACCAGGAGTTGCTTCTAAAATAGCACGAACTTCTGCCAAATCAAAATCGTTTTCAAATTGAACATTTACAGCTTCAGAATGACCTCCAGCAGTAGGAATTCTAACAGCAGTTGCTGTTACAGAAAAAGAATCGTCTCTTAAAATTTTCTTTGGTTCTTTTACTAATTTCATTTCCTCTTTGGTGTAGCCATTTTCTAAGAAAACATCACAATGAGGCAAAGCATTTCTACCAATTTTATGCGGATATACCATTTCGCCTTCAATACCAGCTTCTTCATTATCTAATTGTTGTACAGCTTTTACACCTGTACCAGAAACAGATTGATAGGTAGAAATTACCACACGTTTCATTTTATATTTTAAATGCAACGGAGATAAAGCAGCTACTAACTGTATTGTAGAACAGTTTGGGTTTGCAATAATTTTATCCTCTTTTGTTAAAACATCTCCATTAATTTCTGGCACAACCAATTTTTTAGTTGGATCCATTCTCCAGGCAGAAGAATTATCAATCACAGTTGTACCTACAGCTGCAAATTTAGGAGCCCATTCTAAAGAAGTATCTCCACCAGCAGAAAATAAAGCAACATCAGGTGCCATTTTTACAGCATCAGCCAAAGTTACTATGGTATAATCCTTTCCTTTATATGATAATTTTTTACCAGCAGATCTTTCTGATGCTACAGGAATAAATTCCGTTATTGGTAAATTACGTTCTTCTAATACTTTTAACATTACTGTGCCTACCATTCCAGTTGCACCTACTACAGCTATTTTCATCGCTAATACATTTAATTTATTGAAATGCAAATATCTTAAAAATTATAATGATTTAAATTACTCAAAACCTTATAAATAACTTAAAGTTTAAAATTAAAGCAACAATTTTTCTAATGTTTAAATTTAAACTTTATTGGCATTGTCTATAACCAAGCAATCTGATTTGTTTTTTTGGAGCTATTTCCAGCTTTCCACTATATCTTTTTTCTGAAAAAGAAAAAAGGATGCCGTTTCAATCTGGGCTACAACTTGTTTGCCAGCTATTTGTTTTTTTTAAGTGAATTTTATTTAATAGACCCTTTTTGTTACAAGAAAGCATTAATACCATAACTGCCTTTTAACATACCAACTGTAAGTACAGCAGCAATACAAATTATGAGTATACTTAAAGGTATAATAAATCGATCTACCATAGATAACTTTTTAGCTCTTGCTTTGTCTCCAATGAAACCATTATTATCTAAAAACATGGCCAATGCCCAAGCCAATACAGGGTTTGTAACCATGGCCATAAAAATACAGATTCCTGCAGCCTGTGCACAGGCACTTTCTTTCACCATTTGAATTCCTGCTTCTACCATAGGTAAAAAAACACCAACTAATAATGCAATAGATCTTACAGGAGGCCAAACAGCAACATCCATTGGACTGCCTAAAATGGCAACAGCCATAACCATAAGTCCTAACAGAATTGCCCCTGCAGGAATTGGACGTTTTGCAATTGCAGCAGGAATCATATAAGTTCCCCAAGAGGAAGTAATATTTCCTCCTCCAACTGCTGTACCCACCATTTGTCTTATAGAACACATGGTCATCGTATCATCAACATCCATTAAAACTTTTTCTGTTTTTTTAGGATAATTCATTTCTTGAAAAATTCGATGTCCTAAAAAGTCTGGAGACCACATTGCTACTGCTAAAATGGCAAAAGGCAAAGAAGCTATAAAATGCTGAGAATTTGGCAAACCAAGCATCCAACCTTTTTCTGTACTTCCCCACCAATAAGCTGGGTTTAGATTAGGTAAACCCATTTGGGTTGTAAACTGAAGATCAAAACTAGCACCACCAATTAAAGCGATTAATAAAGCGGTAATTGCACAGGCAGGTATAGCCAACCAACGTTTGCCAATTCTTGCTAAATAACTATAAAGTATTACTGTAATTACTAAAATAATTAAACCTAGATATCCCATAGAACCTATTTCTATAGTAGAAGATTCTAAACCCATACTCCAATTTTGGATGGTTTTAATTTGGCTAAAAGCACCTGTAAATCCTAAAAAGATAAGTAAACCTCCAGCAACTCCTTTACTGGTTAAGTTTACCAAACGAGATCCTCCTTTAATAAAACTAAGAATTAAACCAAATAGTCCAATTAAAATAGCCAATGCTAAAGGGTGTGCACCTGCTAAAGCAATACTCGCAATCAAAGGAATCATTGGTCCATGATTGCCTGCTAAATTTGCTCTCGGATTAAAAAAACCAGAAGCCAAAATAACAAACAAAAAAGCAGGAATAATCATTTCTACTCTAGATACTTCTATGGCAAAATCCTTACCAAGTGTTATATGATCCCAAGTTGCTGTTAAGCCTTCTGCCCAAGCCATCATCACAGAAGAATACATGGCAATAATACCAAGTGTACCTGCAAGTGCTGGCACTAAATCTTCCCATTCAAATTTAAAATCTCTACCAGGTAGGTTTAGTTTATACCTTCTTGGTTTCATTATTTGTAACTCGTGTTCTAAATATTCAGACCGACTTTTAAATTCTGAAGCCGGTTTGTGTGCTTCTTTGTAAGTTTTCATGCGTTATTATATTTCAGTCGTGAAATTGAATGGATTGAACTTTGTTGAGAAAATTTAGAGTGAATTGTTTTAATTGATTTTTACTTTTTTAAAATAGGTACTTAAAATATCAGCTGCTTGTTGCAGCTCTTCTTTTGTGTTTTCTCTAGCATCTTTCAATTTATATTCCCAACCTAAAGCATCCCATTTATGAATGCCTAATTTATGGTAGGGTTGCAACTCTATTTGTTCTATAGTTTTATAATCTTTAAAATAATTACCTAATTGATGCAGTAGTTCTGGTGTGTTTGTAATATCAGGAATCAATACATAACGCAACCACATTTTTTTACCAGACTTTTCTCTGTGTTTAGCAAAATTAAACGTTGTTTCTTTATTTTTTACGCCAGTTATTTTTTGAAAACCTTCTTCTGTCATGTGTTTAATATCTAACATCACTAAATCTGTATAATTATCTAACAATTCAACAACAGGATGGTTTAAAACACGACCATTAGTATCTAAATTGGTGTGAATGCCTTCTTCTTTTAATCGTTTAAAAAAAGGAACAAGATTGTGAGCTTGTAAAACAGGTTCGCCACCAGAAACAGTTACACCACCTTTTTCGCCAAAGTAAGATTTCATTTTTAGGGCTCTTTGTACCAAGTCTTCTACTTGATGTTCTTCTCCTCCATGAGTATCAATTGTATCTGGGTTATGGCAGTATTGGCATTTTAATTTACAGCCTTGTAAAAAAATAACCATTCTAATTCCAGGGCCATCGTGCGTGCCAAAAGATTCTATGGAATGTACGTTTAAAATATTTTCTGAAGTTTTGATAACGAATAAATTTAGTTGAATAAAAAAAGGGATTCAAAATAAAATGAGGCTTTAATAATTAGGGGGAAAAGCTACATTTTAAGAGAAGAATCCCTTATCAATACATAAAAAAAACACTACATAGATTGGTGGAACGAACGAGAAATCACTTCCATTTGTTGTTCTTTAGTTAATCGAATAAAATTAACTGCGTATCCAGAAACACGTATTGTTAATTGGGGGTGGTTTTCTGGGTGCTCCATTGCATCAATTAAAGTTTCTCTGTCGAATACATTTACATTAAGGTGTTGTGCACCATGCTCAAAATATCCTGTTAAAGTTGCTGCTAAATTGTCTATTCTTTCTTCTTCTGTAGCTCCTAAAGATTTTGGAACAATAGAAAATGTATTCGAAATTCCGTCTTGAGAATCTTTATAATCAATTTTAGCTACTGAGTTTAATGAAGCAATTGCACCATTTGTATCTCTACCATGCATTGGGTTTGCACCAGGAGCAAAAGGAACACCTAAAGCTCTACCATCTGGCGTTGCACCTGTTTTTTTACCATAAACTACATTTGATGTAATGGTTAAAACAGACATGGTTGGTGTTGCATCTTTATAAACTTTTAACTTTTTCAATTCATTATTAAAGTCTTCTACACCATTGTGTGCAAAAATATCTACACTGTCATCATCATTACCATATTTAGGAAATTCTCCTTCAATTTTAAAATCTACCGTTAAACCTGCTTCATTTCTAATAGGTTTTACTTTTGCATATTTAATTGCTGATAATGAATCTGCTAAGATTGATAAACCTGCAATACCATAAGCAATATTAATATCTGGGTTGGTATCAATTAAAGCCATTTGAGCTTTTTCGTAATAGTATTTATCGTGCATGTAATGAATAATATTCATAGCATCATTATAAACCTTTGCTACTTGTTTCATGGCAATTTTATAGTTTGCCATTACTTTGTCGAAATCTAAGTATTCACTGTTGTCAGCTTCAATTCCATCAACCATTTGAGTTCCTGTAATTTCACATTTACCACCATTAATTGCTAATAATAACGTTTTAGCTAAGTTGGTTCTTGCTCCGAAAAACTGAATTTGTTTCCCTATTTCTTGGTAAGAAACACAACAAGCAATTCCATAATCATCAGAACCCCTTAAAGTTCTCATTAAATCATCATTTTCAAACTGAATAGACGAAGTATCAATGGCTACTTTAGAACAAAATTTTCTAAAATTTTCTGGTAATTTTGGCGACCATAAAACTGTAATATTTGGTTCTGGTGATGGACCTAAGTTGTATAAAGTGTGTAAGAAACGGTAGGCAGTTTTTGTTACTTTAGTTCTACCATCGTTTAACATACCACCAATTGCTTCTGTTACCCAAGTTGGGTCTCCAGCAAAAATATCATCATAAGCAGCCATTCTTAAATGACGAACCATTCTTAATTTCATTACAAATTGATCGATGAATTCTTGTGCTTCCTCTTCTGTAATAAAACCGCTTTTTAAATCTCGTTCTATATAAATATCTAAAAATGTAGACACATTCCCTAGAGACATTGCAGCACCATCTTGTTCTTTTACGGCAGCTAAATAAGCCATGTAGGTCCATTGTACTGCTTCTTGTGCAGTTTCTGCAGGTCTATTTAATTCTAAATTATAATGGTTTCCCATTACAATCATGTCTTTTAATGCTTTAATTTGTTCAGCAACTTCTTCTCTTAAACGAATAACAGCATCTGTCATTGGTCCTTCAATATGTGCTAAATCGTATTTTTTAACGGCAATTAATTGGTCAATTCCGTACAAAGCAATACGTCTATAATCTCCTATAATTCTACCACGAGCATAATTATCTGGCAAGCCAGTTAAAAATCCTAAGGAACGAAATTTTTTAATTTCAGCGTTATATGCAGAGAAAACACCATCGTTATGTGTTTTTACATATTTTGTAAAAAGTGTATTTATGTCTTCACTTGGTTTTAAACCTTGTTCTTGTAAAGCCTTTTGTACCACTTTGTAACCTCCAAAAGGTTTCATGGCTCTTTTTAAAAGTGTGTCTGTTTGTAAGCCAACAATAACTTCGTTTTCTTTATCAATGTAACCCGCTTCAAAATTAGAAATTCCAGAAATCGTTTCTGTATCTACAGAATGAACTCCTCCATTTTTTCTTTCAATTTCAGTTTGTTTTTTACAAGCTTCCCAAAGTTTTTCAGTTTTTTTACTGATACCTACTAAAAATGTATCGTCTCCATAATAAGAAACAATGTTTTGCAAAACAAAATCTCTAACATTAATAGAGGTATTCCAAACCCCTTTATTAAATTCGATTCTCTCTGGTTTTTCTAAGATAATTTCTTGTACTTCCATGATAGTAATATTTTAAGTTTTTTATGTATTTCTCAGTGATATCACAAATTTAGGTTTGAAATAAATTTTAAAATATGATAAATATTAGGTTTTAAAAAATAATTAAGAAAACGATATAGTTATTTAGTTCTTGATTTTCAGAAGAGTAAAAAAATATTGTCTTATTTAAATTTTCTTTAGAAAATGATTAGTTTTGCAGAATTACTATCATTTTATGGTAATAGAAAGAGTAAAACTGAAATATTTTCAGTAAAAAAATAACGTTAAATTTAAAAAGTATAGCATGCAACTGTACAATAAATTAAGCGCCATAGAACGTGCTGCATTAATAGACGAAGCTGGCAAAGACCGCTTAACAATTTCTTTTTATCAATATTACAAGATAGAAAACCCACAATTATTTAGAGATAAATTATTTTTAGAATGGAACGAACTTGATGTTTTAGGAAGAATTTATGTTTCTTTTGAAGGCATAAATGCTCAATTATCTGTTCCGTCTGAAAATTTTTATGCCTTAAAAGATCAATTAGATAGTATTTCTTTTTTAAAAGATATTCGTTTAAATATTGCTGTAGAACAAGATAATAAGTCGTTTTTAAAGCTAAAAGTAAAAGTACGAGACAAAATTGTTGCCGATGGTTTAAATGATAACACTTTTGATGTAACTAACAAAGGGGTACATTTAAACGCAAAAGAATTTAATGAAATGTTAGCAAATCCAAACACAGTTTGTGTCGATATGCGTAACCATTACGAAAGCGAAATTGGTCATTTTGAGGGAGCAGTAACGCCAGATGTTGATACTTTTAGAGATTCTTTAGATATTATTGAAGAAGATTTAAAAGATAACAAAGAAGATAAAAATTTATTGATGTATTGTACAGGTGGAATTCGTTGTGAAAAAGCATCTGCTTATTACAAACACAAAGGTTTTAAAAATGTTTTTCAATTAGAAGGTGGCATTATAGAATATACACGTCAAGTAAAAGATCAAGGGGTTGAAAATAAATTTATAGGTAAAAATTTTGTTTTTGATCACAGAAGAGCAGAAAAAATTACAGATGATGTTGTTGCTAATTGTCATCAATGTGGTAAAGCTTGTGATACTCATACTAATTGTGCTAATGAAGCTTGCCACTTGTTGTTTATTCAATGTGATGCATGTTCTGAAACGATGGAGAATACCTGTTCTACTGATTGTAAAGAAATAATTCAATTGCCCTTTGAGAAACAAAAAGAACTTAGAAAAGGAAAAGGAAATAGCAATAAAATCTTCAAAAAGGGTAGAAGTGAAGTTTTAAAGTTTAAGAAATAAAATCATGAAAAATATTGATATTAAGAGTTCTTTATCAGAAAAAGAAACAAATTATTTACTTTCTGTTGAAAATGGAAAATTTTACTAAAATCTATCAATGAATTGAAAGAAAGTAAAGTTGTGACGAAAAAATAGAAGAATTAGTTTAGGGCGAAGGTTTTTTTTGAATTTATTTAGATAAAAGTAATTATAAAGATAAAGACTTCAATTTTGAGGTCTTTTTTTTGTAAAAAATTAGCCTTTTAAGTTTCATCGAGATTTCATATATTTACTGATTAAGCAATAAATAATATTTTTATTGTAAATAATTGAATATCAATTTTTAAAAAACCTTTAGGTTTAGGTTTTGGTCTGTTTTATAAACAACTAAAGTCTAAAAACTAAAGACTAGATATATATGGCATGTGGAAGTTGTGGTACAACAGAAGATGGAGTACCAAAGGGATGTAAAAGTAACGGTAATTGTGGGAGTGGCACTTGTGGAAGTGGTAGTAATAAACTAGCTGTTTTTGATTGGTTGTCTAATATGACATTACCTTCAGGACAAGAAAGATTCAATATTTTTGAAGTCCGTTTTAAAAACGGAAGAAAGCATTTTTACAAAAACCCAGATAATTTACCCATTACTATGGGAGATATTGTAGCCACAGAAGGTTCTCCAGGGCATGATATTGGTACAGTTTCTTTAGCTGGTGAATTGGTAAAAGTGCAAATGAAAAAACGCAAAATTACTGCAGATGATGATGTAAAGAAAATTTATAGAAAAGCAAGCCAAAGAGATATTGATATTTGGCAACAATCTAGAGCCAAAGAAGAAGAAACTCAAAGAAAAGGAAGAGAAATTTTAGGTCGTTTAGGTTTAAAAATGAAACTTTCTGATGTAGAATATCAAGGAGATGGCAACAAAGCGACTTTTTACTATACAGCAGAAACAAGAGTAGATTTTAGACAATTAATTAGAGATTTGGCAGGTGCTTTTTCTATTCGCGTAGAAATGAAACAAGTAGGTGCTAGGCAAGAAGCAGCACGTTTAGGTGGTGTTGGTTCTTGTGGTAGAGAATTGTGTTGTTCTACTTGGTTAACAGATTTTAGAAAAGTAACAACTTCTGCTGCTCGTTATCAACAATTATCACTAAACCCGTTAAAGTTAGCAGGACAATGTGGTAAGTTAAAATGCTGCTTAAATTTTGAACTTGATACATACTTAGACGCCTTAAAGTCGTTTCCTAAACAAGATTTGGTTTTAAAAACTGAAAAAGGAGATGCTGTTTTTGTAAAGATGGATATTTTTAAAGAACATCTTTGGTATACTTATAAAGAAGAGCGTTTTAAATGGTTTAGATTAACTTTAGAACAAGTTTTAGAAATTGTAGCTCTTAACAAAAATAATAAAAAATCTATTTCTTTAGAAGAGTATGAAGCAGATGTTGAAATTATTGAAAAAGTAGACTTTGAAGATGCAGTTGGTCAGGATAGTTTAACACGTTTTGATGTACCTAAAACAAACAATCGTAAACGAAATAATAGAAATAAGAATAAGCATAAGAAAAAACCTGTTGGAGCAGTTGCTAACAATAACAACAATAGTAACAAACCAAAAGCGAAGCAAAATCCAAATCAAAAAAGAAAACCTCAGGGTAAAAAGCAGGTAAACCCAAATCAGAATCCAAACCAAAAGCCAAAGGTCAATCAAAACCCAAATCAGAAACCAAGACCACAATCTAAATCTAAACCTCAAGGAACTTTAAATAACCAAGAAGGTAATCCTAAAAAGGCAAATAAGCCAAGAAGAAACAATAGAAATCGTAAAAATAATAACCCAAATAACAACGCTAAAAATGAAAATAAATCAGAAAAATAGTTCTTTTTTGGTTGTTGTAGCAGCGTTTTTTTTGATGTTTTCTTGTAATGATAGCATTGATTTTAATACCTATAAATCCATCCAACAAAAAGGTTGGAAAGCAAATGAAAAGGTATTGTTTGAGTTTGATGTAAAAGATACCATTTCTCCTAAAAATTTATTTGTCAATATTAGAAACAATAGTGCTTATGCTTTTAGTAACTTGTATATAATTACTGAACTTAGTTTTCCTGATGAAACGCTTGTTGTTGATACATTACAGTATGAAATGGCAGATAAAACAGGCAGGTTTTTAGGAGAAGGTTTTACAGAAATAAAGGAAAATAAATTGTTTTATAAAGAAAAAAAGGCATTTCCAATTTCTGGTAAATATACCTTAAGTGTTCGTCATGCAATGCGTAAAAACGGAGCGATTGAACAAATAGAATTTTTAAAAGGAATTCAAGATGTTGGGTTAAGTATAGAAAATTAGAGGAGTTCCTTAATTTTAAAAGAAAAATAATAAAATTTCAACAATGTTGAAAAACAGTTTTTTATGATGACAAAAAAGAAAACGACGAATTTTAAAAAATACATTAAATGGTTTTGGGCAATTATCCTTGGGGGATTTGCATTTATATTACTATTGTTTTTAATTGCTTCTTGGGGATGGTTAGGAAAGTTGCCAACTTTTGAAGAATTAGAAAATCCTGAGAACAACTTAGCAACAGAAGTTATTTCTTCAGATGGTAAGACGTTGGGGAAATATGCAACAGAAAATAGAACACCAATTAAGTTTAAAGACTTGCCAGATAATATTATAAAAGCTCTAGTAGCCACTGAAGATGAACGTTTTTATGACCATTCTGGTATTGATTTTAAAGGCACTGCAAGAGCAATTCTAAAACCTGGAAGTGGTGGAGCAAGTACAATTACACAACAATTAGCAAAAATGTTGTTTACAGGGAAAGCTTCTAGAAATATTTTTTTAAGAGTCG
Source organism: uncultured Polaribacter sp. (assembly GCF_947497695.1). GTDB lineage: Bacteria > Bacteroidota > Bacteroidia > Flavobacteriales > Flavobacteriaceae > Polaribacter. The sequence goes on from NZ_CANMHM010000007.1 coordinate 129,685, forward strand.
GTCAAAAACTAAAAGAATGGGTAGTTGCCACAAAGTTAGAAAGACAATATACCAAGAATGAAATCTTAACAATGTATTTAAATAAATACGATTTTCTAAATCAAGCAGTTGGTATTCGTTCTGCTGCACGTATTTATTTTGGAAAAGAACCTAAAGAACTTTATGTAGAGGAATCTGCAATGTTGGTTGGAATGTTAAAAAACTCATCATTATTTAATCCTTTAAGAAGGGCTGAAAGAGTAAAACAACGTAGAAATGTTGTCTTGAAACAAATGAACAGAAGTGAGTTTATCAGTTTAAAACAAAAAGATTCATTACAAAAATTAGATTTAGGTTTAAATATTAATAAAGAAGGGCATAGTGATGGTTCTGCCACTTATTTTAGATCTCATTTACAAAAAATGCTTAGAAAATGGGTTCAGAAAAATCCAAAGCCAAACGGAGAAGAATACAATATTTTTAGAGATGGTTTAAAAATATATGTAACCATAGATTCTAGAATGCAAAAATATGCAGAAGAAGCTATTGAAGAGCATATGTCTAATTTGCAATCGTACTTTTTTAAGGAGCAAAAAAATAACAAAACAGCTCCTTTTTATGATATCGAAACAGCTCAAATCAATGGAATTATAGAAAGAGCTAAGAAAAATTCTGACAGATATAAACGATTAAAAAAATACGGAAAATCTAAAAAATACATAGACAAGGTTTTCAATACAAAAACTAAAATGAGTGTTTTTTCTTGGAAAGGAATTAAAGACACCATTTTATCGCCTAATGATTCCATTAAATACTATAAATATTTTTTACGTTCTGGCTTATTATCCATAGAACCACAATCTGGTCATATAAAAGCTTGGGTAGGAGGTATTGATAATAAACATTTTAAATATGATGCAGTTGCACAACAGAAAAGACAAGTGGGTTCTACTTTTAAGCCATTTGTGTATGCAGCAGCAATTAATCAATTAAAATTATCTCCATGTGATGAGTTTCCAAATATTCCATACACAATTCCTAAAGGAAAATATGGCATACCAGAAGAGTGGACTCCAGAAAACTCTGATAAGAAGTATGGAGGAATGTTAAATTTAAAAGATGGTTTAGCAGGTTCTGTAAATACAATGTCTGCAAGATTAATAGATATGGTGGGGCCAGAAAACGTAGCTCGTTTGGCAAAATCTTCTGGAATTGAAAGTGATGTACAAGCAAATCCATCCATTGCATTAGGTGCCATAGATTTGTCTTTATTAGAAATGGTAAGTGCTTATGCTACGTTTGCAAACAAAGGTTTGCGTGTTTCTCCAATGATTTTAACAAGAATAGAAGACAAAAACGGGACTGTTTTACAGGAGTTTACACCAGAAACAAAAGAAGTTTTAAGTGAAGAGTCTGCTTATGTAGTTTTAGATTTATTAAAAGGTGTGGTGCAATCTGGTTCTGGAGTTCGTTTAAAAACTACCTGGAAAAAAGCATCTTATATAACTGGGCATCCTTATAAATTTACCAACCCAATTGCTGGTAAAACAGGTACAACTCAAAATCAATCTGATGGATGGTTTATGGGTATTGTACCTAATTTAGCAACAGGTGTTTGGACTGGAGGAGAGGATAGAGCAACCCATTTTGCAGGGATTTCTAAAGGACAGGGAGCTACAATGTCATTGCCTTCTTGGGCATTATATATGCAGAAATGTTATGCAGATAAAACTTTAAATGTTAGTCAAAAAGATTTTGATAAGCCAGACAATTTATCTATTAGAATTGATTGTAATAATAAATCATCAGATGAAAAAGATGAAATTATAGAAGAAGATACAGATTTTTAGGTCTAAAAAAATAATGATGACTTGGAGTCCTACAAAAGAAATTATACATACTTCTAATATTGGTAAAATGATGCAAAAGCATTCTTTTACCAATTATAATGATTTTTGGAAATGGACAGTAGAAAATAAAGCTGATTTTTGGAAAGAAACCATTAAAAACCTTAATATTCTGCAAGAAAAAGAGGCATCTAATATTTTAAATATTGATGATGGAGTAGAAAATGCAAAATGGCTTTATGGAGCAAAACTAAATATTGTAGATTCTTGTTTTCAGAATGATAAAAATGCTACTGTACTTGTTTTTCAAAAATCAAATAAAGCAATTCAAAAGGTAAGTCAGCAAGAATTATTACATTTAGTAAACAGAATTGCCAATAGTTTTACTGATTTCAATCTTAAAAAAGGAAATACAATTGCTATAAACTTACCAATGACGCTAGAAGCAGTTGCCATTTATTTAGCTGCTATAAAAGCAGGAATAAATGTAGCCACAGTTGTAGATAGTTTTTCATCAAAAGAAATAGCAGTAAGATTTAAAATTACCAAACCAAAATTGGTTTTTACACAAGATGTTTTAGAAAGAGGCGATAAAATAATACCACTTTATGCTAAAGTATCAGAAACAAATCCAGAGAAAATAGTTGTAGTTAGTTTTAAAGAGGATAAAATTTCTTTAAGAAAAAACGATGTTTTTTGGAGTCATTTTTTATCAACTAATACCAATTTTAATTCAGTAAAACTAGCTCCAGAAGAAATTACAACCATTTTATTTTCATCAGGTACAACTGGCGTTCCAAAAGCGATTCCTTGGAATCATACAACACCAATTAAAGCTGCTTCAGATGGGTATTATCATCATAATATTCAGCAAAATGATGTAGTTTGTTGGCCAACAAACTTAGGTTGGATGATGGGACCTTGGCTTGTATTTGCATCTTTAATCAACAAAGCTACAATTGCATTGTATTACGATTCGCCATTAATAGCTGGTTTTGGAGAATTTGTACAAAACGCAAAAGTTACCATGTTAGGTATTGTGCCAAGTATTGTGAAACAATGGGAAAACACTAAAATAATGGAGCAATTTAATTGGAATTCTATTCAGTGTTTTAGTTCTACTGGCGAAGTTTCTAACCCAACAGAAATGAAATATTTAATGAATCTGGCAAATAATAAACCAATTATAGAATATTGTGGAGGTACAGAAATTGGAGGAGGTTATATTACAAGTACAGTTGTACAAGAAAATAGGCCAAGTACTTTTTCATCAAAAGTTTTGGGTGGAGATTTTGTTGTTTTAGATGAAAATGGAGAAGAATCTAATAAAGGAGAAGTTTTTATCATTCCCCCAATAATGGGATTGTCTACAGTATTGTTAAATAAAAATCATCGTAAAGAATATTACGAAAATACACCAAAATTCAAGATGAAATTAAGACGTCATGGAGATGAGGTTCATCAACTTAAAAATGGGTATTTTAAAGTTTTAGGGCGAGTAGATGATGCTTTAAATTTGGGAGGAATAAAAGTGAGTGCCACTCAAATAGAAGAAATAGTTCAACAACTTACTTTTGTTAAAGAATCTGCTGCAATTGGAGTTGCTCCAAAAGAAGGAGGTCCCAATAAATTGGTTGTTTTTTATGTTGAAAACACAGAAAATAATCAAGAAATAGATCGATTACAAAAAGCAAAACAAATCATTAAAAAAGAATTGAATCCTTTATTTAAAGTTTCAGAATTAGTAAAAATTGTTAGTTTGCCAAGAACAGCATCTAACAAAGTAATGAGACGAAAATTAAGAGAAATTTATACAACATGAAAATAATATCATACAATGTAAATGGCATTAGAGCCGCATTAAAAAAAGGTTTTTTAGAATGGTTAGAAGCTGCAAAACCAGATGTAATTTGCATACAAGAAACCAAAGCACATAAAGAGCAATTAGATCTTACAGCATTTGAAAATGCTGGGTATCCATATCATTATTGGTTTTCTGCACAAAAAAAAGGCTATTCTTCTGTGGCTATTTTATGTAGGCAAAAACCAAACCATATTGAATATGGCACAGGTATAGAATCGATGGATTTTGAAGGTAGAAATTTACGTGTAGATTTTGATGATGTTTCTATAATGAGCTTGTATTTACCTTCTGGTACAAATTCTGAAAGGTTAGATTTTAAGTTTAAATTTATGGATCAATTTCAAGAGTACATCAATAATTTAAAACAAGAACTACCTAATTTAGTTATTTGTGGTGATTATAATATTTGCCATGAAGCCATTGATATTCACAACCCTAAAATGAAAGGAGTTTCTGGTTTTTTACCAGAAGAAAGAACTTGGATTGGAGAATTTATAAATAACGGATTTATAGATAGTTTTCGCTTTTTAAATCAAGAGAAACAAGAATATTCTTGGTGGAGTTATAGAGCAAATTCTAGGGCAAATAATAAAGGTTGGCGTTTAGATTATGCCATGGTTTCAGAACCATTAAAAGAAAAAATTACAAGAGCCTATATTTTGCCAGAAGCAAAACATTCAGACCATTGTCCAATTGTTGTAGAGTTAGCTGTTTAAATGAAAAAAATATTCATATTTCTGCTTTTAAGCACTACTATTTTTTCTCAAGAAAAAAAAGACAGCATTTTAAATATTAAAAGAGATACGTTATTAATTGACAAAGATTCTTTAATAGAAACGGTTAAATTAGATACATTGTCGATTGTAAAAGATTCGATAATACAGCCTGTTAAACCTACACTTTATTCTGATAACGATTTAAATATTTTAGACAGTTTACTTATAGAAAATAAGTTTAGCTCGTCTTTGGTAGATTCATTTGAGTATGTAATTAATGATAAAGATATTATAGGTGAAGTAATAACGGTTTTAACAACTGATTTATTAAAGTTTCGACTTGCTAATTTAAATAAAACGACCCCATTTAATTTAGCATACAATCCTACTTTAGAGCAAGTTATTAATAGTTATTTATCACATCGAAAAAGATATTATCCTGCATTAATGGCAAAAGCTAAGTACTATTTTCCAATGTTTGAGCAATATTTAGATCAATATGATATACCTTTAGAAATGAAGTATTTAGCAATTGTAGAATCTGCTTTAAGACCAAAAGTAAAATCTGGAGTAGGAGCAACAGGTATTTGGCAATTTATGTATGGAACAGGAATAGAGTTTGGCTTAAAAGTCAGTTCTTATGTAGATGAACGTCAAGATCCTGTAAAAGCAACCATTGCAGCATGTAAATATTTAAGTCAGTTATTTGCTGTTTTTGGCGATTGGGATTTAGCTTTGGCAGCTTATAATTCTGGTCCAGGAAATGTTAGAAAAGCAATAAAAAGATCTGGAGGTTATAAAAATTATTGGAATATAAGGCCTTATTTACCAAGAGAAACAGCAAGTTATGTACCTGCATTTTATGCAACTATGTATATTTTTAAGCATGCAGCAGATCACAATATTTATGCTGAAGTACCTGAGTTTTATAATTTTCAAACAGATACAATTCATATAAAAAGAACGATAAGTTTAGGTCAGATTTCAGAAAAACTGAATATTGATGAAGAAATTTTATCAAACTTAAACCCTTCTTATAAGTTAGCTATTATTCCGTTTGTTAAAGATAGAAATTATACTGTTAGATTGCCAAGTAATAAAATTGTTGAGTTTTTAGATAAAGAAAAAGAAATTTATGCTTTGGCAGATTTTGATGATGCCCAAAGAGAAAAACCATTACCTAAATATTTTGAAATGGATAGTAGTATTCGTTACAAAGTAAAAAGTGGAGATTTTTTAGGGAAAATTGCTAATAGGTATGGAGTACGTGTTAGTGATTTAAAACGCTGGAATAGACTAAAGAGTAATAGTTTAAAAATAGGGCAAAGATTAACTGTGTATCCAAAAAAATAGCTAGATAAAAGGCTTTGGCTAAACTTAAAAAAGAAATTTTTATTGAGCGTATTTCTTTTTGTTATATTTATTTCATCAAACTAAAAAAACGGAATAATATTTGGTATAGAACTAAAATCAAAGTCCAAATTTAAAACTAACAAAACTAAAATTTATGAAAAAATTATACATCTTATTTGTATTTATCGTTTTACTAACATCTTGTGTTGGAAATGATAAATTTGTTTTGCGTGATTCTATGGGTAAAATAAATAAGGTAATGGTTGTTGCCAAGTCAAGTGATTGGAATGGTAATATAGGTAAAGAAATAAGAAATTCTTTCGGAGAAATTATGGTTGGTTTGCCACAATCAGAACCTATTTTATCAGTTTCTCAAATTGCTCCAAATGGATTTGGAAATATGATGAAAGTAAGTAGAAATGTGCTAATAATTGGTGTTGCTGATAAAGAACAATTCTTTGTAAAAAACAATGTATATGCACAGCCACAAACCATAATTTATGTGTATGCTAAAGATAATGACGCTGTTGTAAAATTGTTTAAAAAGCACGAAAAAGAAATTATAAAAACGTTTATAGCGTCAGATATTAGTATGACGCAAAACGTATTCGCAAAAACCAAATTAGATGATTCTCAATTTAAAACACTGCAAAATTTAGGAGTTTCTTTAACCATTCATGATAAATTTAATAAAGTTGATGACACAGGAGAATTCTTGTGGTTACGTCATCATTTAACAAGTGGAATTGCAAAAACAGGAAGCAATAATATATTGGTATATTCAGTTCCTTTAGAAGATGAAACCCAGGTTTTAGACAGTATTGTTGCTGTTAGAAATAGAATAGGTAAAAAGTACATTCCTGGTTCAGACCCAGAAACCATGTACATGATTACAGAAGAAGCATACATGCCTTTTACTTTTGATGTAACTATTGATGGAAAAAAAGCTTATGAAACTCGTGGAAAATGGGAAGTGAAAAACGATTTTATGGCTGGACCATTTTTAAACTATACAGTGGTAGATAAAAAAAATAATAGACTCATTGTTTTTGAAGGATTTACGTACGCACCTTCTGTAAATAAAAGAGCTTTTTTGTTTGAATTAGAAGCGATTGCAAAATCGATGGTTATAAAATAAGTTTATGTATTTATCAGTATTTTTATAATATGGAATTAATTATTTTAGGATTAATTGTTGGTTTAGGGATTTCTTACCTAATATCTCAAAAATTTTCTTTATCAAAGAAGAAAAACTTAACAGAAAAACAATCCGTTATTTTGTTAGATAAAATTAGAAAAGTTTCAAAATTAATTACTGTAGAAGGAGATTTTTCTGAGATTTATCATCATGAAAACACAAAAGAAAAATTTTGGGGAAGTATTGTTAGCAAGAAAAAAGCAATTATTTTAATTACTGCAAAAGCACATATTGGTTTCGATTTCAGAAAAATTAAACTGCATTCTGATGTAAAAAACAAACAAATTATCTTATCAGAATTTCCATTACCAGAAGTATTGTCTATTGAAACAGATACTAAGTTCTATGATATTCAAAATGGGTATTTAAACAAGTTTGATACGCAAGATTTATCTACCTTAAATAAAGAGGCTAAAGAACATGTTTTAAGTAAAATACCTAATAGTAACTTAATTCATTTGGCAAACAAAGAAGCCTTAGAAGCCATTATTTTAATGGAAAACTTAGTGGAAACGATTGGTTGGAAATTAGATTATACAGCTTTAAAGACCAATAAAGAAGCGAATTTAAAACTTAAAGATAGTTAATTTAAGAATTAACAATTGGTAAAGAATTACTCTACAATAAAAAAAGCCACAAATACACAAATTTTTATTTTTCCATTGCTGTTATTGTATAATTATGCGTTTTATTAGTGCATTTGTGGTTAGATAATTTTAAATTAAAAGTATCATTCTGCTATAAAGTAACAATCTAACAATTAAACGATTCATTTCATTTTGATTACATTTGGTAAACAACTAAAAACTTTTTTATCATGGAAATGAACTTTTACATCTTTTTTATTGCAGCTTTAGTACCAATGTTTATTGGCTTTATTTGGTATGGTCCTTTATTTGGAAATGCTTGGATGCATCAATTGGGTTTTACTAAAGAATCTTTACAAGGCACAAATATGTTTAAAACGCTTATTATTTGTTTTGTACTTAGTTTTTTAATTGCATTTGCTTTAATGCCAATGGTTATTCATCAAATGGGGGTTTATTCTACATTAGCAGGAGAGCCAGGTTTTAATGATCAAACAGGTGAGGCTTTCTCTTATTTCGAAAATTTTGTAACAACTTATAGTGATCGTTTTAGAACTTTTAAGCATGGAGCTTTTCACGGAGTTATTTTTAGTTTTTTCTTAATAATGCCTGTTATAGGAATCCAAGCATTGTTTGAGAAAAAAACGTTTAAATATGTAGCCATTCATACAGGTTATTGGGTTGTAACTTTAGCAATTATGGGAGGTATTATTTGCCAATGGGTATAGTATAATCTTTAAAAGTAAATAAAAAAAAAACCACGCAAATTGCGTGGTTTTCCTATTATACAATCGTTTAATAACCAATTTTTTCTCTTACTCTTTGTAAAACATCATTGGCAACTACCGTCGCTTTTTGTGCTCCAATTTCTAAAGCACTATCAATTTCATGTTTGTTTTCCATAAAATGATGGTAACGCTCTCTTACTGTTGCAAATTTATCTAAAATTAATTCATACAAGGCTTGTTTTGCATGTCCATAACCATAATTCCCACCTTCATAATTTGCTCTCATTTCACTAATTTGAGCGTCAGAAGCAAGTAATTTATACAAACCAAAAACATTATCAGTATCTGGGTTTTTAGGTTCTTCTAAACCTTTACTATCCGTTTTAATACCCATTATTTGTTTTCTTAGTTTTTTATCGGGTAAGAAAATATTAATGATATTATTTCTAGACTTACTCATTTTTTCTCCATCAATACCAGGAACTAATTTTGTGTTTTCTTGTATTTTTGCTTCTGGTACAACTAATGTATCACCAACAATATTGTTAAATCTATTGGCAACATCACGTGTCATTTCTAAATGTTGCAATTGGTCTTTTCCTACCGGAATTATTTCTGCATCATACAATAAAATATCAGCAGCCATTAACATTGGGTAGTTAAATAACCCAGAATTTACATCAGATAATCGATCTGATTTGTCTTTAAAACTATGGGCTAATGTTAATCTTTGATACGGAAAAAAACAGTTTAAATACCACGTTAATTCTGTTGTTTGTGGCACATCACTTTGTCTGTAAAAAACAGTTTTATCAATATTTAATCCACAAGCTAACCAAGTAGCTGCAGTACTATAAGTATTTTCTCTTAAAACTTTACCGTCTTTAATTTGTGTTAAAGAATGTAAATCAGCAATAAATAAAAAAGCTTCATTTTCTGGATTATTGGCCATTTCTATGGCAGGTAAAATTGCCCCTAATAAATTTCCTAGATGTGGTGTTCCTGTGCTTTGTACGCCTGTTAAAATTCTTGACATTAAATTATATTTTAAACAATCATTTTTTAAAAACAATGATTATAGTTTATCACTTTGAGAGCGTAAAAATAACCTTTTATGTTATAAAAACGAACATCAAAAAGATTATTACTATTTTTACCGACAAAGTGAAATTTAATAGCCTAAATTTTATTCTTTTTAGTACAAGATTATTTAACATTTGTAGCTACTGTGAAATATATTAAAATTCCTTTTCTTTTAATTTGGCGTTTGTGGTTTTACACCTTAATGATGTCTAGTGTTATCCTTTTATCTCCTTTTTTGTTGCTTTTTTGTTTCAAAGAAAAACATTACCGTTATTTTTGGAAAGTTGCCAGAATTATAGCTAACGTTTTAATTTACGGAATGGGATTTGGATTAAAGGTTCAGTTTGATGAAGAAATTGAACCCCATAAAAGTTATATGTTTTGTCCCAATCACACTTCTTTAATGGATCCTTTTATATTGATTGCTTTAAGTAAAAATCCTATTGTATTTGTTGGTAAAAAGGAGTTGGCTAAAATACCCATTTTTGGTTTTTTCTACAAAAGAACGGTTATTATGGTAGATAGAAGTAATCCTGAAAGTAGAAAAAGAGTCTATGAAATGGCTAAAAAGAGATTGCAAAACGGAGTTAGTATGGCCATTTTTCCTGAAGGATTAGTACCTAGTGAAGAGGTGGTTTTAGCACCATTTAAAAAAGGAGCATTTGCGTTGGCAATTGAATTTGAAATACCAATTGTACCACAAGTCTATTACGATTGTAAACGTTTTTTTTCTTGGGATATTTTTAAAGGAGGTTTAGGTACTTTTAGAGTGCATCAGCATCAATTTATTGCAACAAAAGGGTTTACTATTGATCAAATGAACATTTTAAAAGATAAAGTTTTTGATATGATGTATAATGATTTAATAAATGATGAAAAATACATGATAGATACTAATAGAAAAAATGAGTAAAAAATTGAATCACACTTATTCAGAGGCAGAAGAACGTTTAAATGTTTGGTCTCATGCTTTGCTTTGGGTTTGGTTGCAAGTTGTATAGCGTTTCCTTTTTTAATTGTAAAAGCAAATAGTTATTTAGAATTTTGGAATGTAATTAGTTTTCTAATTTATGGTTTTAGCTTAATTATTTTATTTGCAGCATCTACTTTTTACCACGCTGCTAAAAATTCGCAGAAAAGAAGACAGTTAAATATTTTAGATCATGCTGCAATTTATGTATTAATTGCTGGTAGTTATACACCTTTTTGTCTGGTAGCTTTAGACTCAAAATTAGGGTGGTATCTATTTATTGCTGTTTGGGTTTTTGCTTTTATCGGTATTATTTTAAAGTTATTTTTTACCGGAAAATTTAATGTAATTTCTACAGCAATGTATCTTTTAATGGGTTGGCAAGTGTTATTATTTATAAAACCATTAATGAATGTACTGACAAGTTTTGGTTTTAATTTATTACTTGCAGGAGGAATATTTTATACTGTAGGAGCTATTTTATACTCCATCAAAAAAATACCATTTTAACCATGTAATCTTTCATGTATTTGTATTGTTGGGAAGTAGTAGTCACTTTTTTGCAATTTACTATTTGTAATTATTTTACATCCAATCTTTAAAAGGATGTTTACTTATACTAGAATTATAGTATTTAATTTGACCTGTAACTTCTGTTTTTAGCCATTTTGGTTTTGTAAAAACTTCATTTTCATGAGTTAGTTCTATTTCAGCAACAATTAAACCTTTATTATCACCATAAAATTCATCAACTTCAAAAGTATGCTTACCTGCTTTAACTAAATATCTTGTTTTATCAATAATGCTTGGCTCACAAAGTAATAGAAGGTTTTCTGCATCTTGTTTTTTTATTTCTTTTTCCCATTCAAACCTAGTTGTACCAGAAGCGTTAGATGTTCCTTTTATCGTTATAAAAGCTTTGTCATCAGCAATTCTAACCCTAACAGTTCTTATTTTGTCAGAATTTAAATACCCTTGTTTGATGTTTTTCTTAGCGTAACTTTCATTTTTAAAATCGGTATTCTTAACTAAAAATTTTCTTTCAATTTCAGTATTCATAAAATCTAATGGTTTTTGTACTAATGTAAGGTGTTTTATCGTTATTGTAACAATAAATAAATATCTTTGAACATCAAAATTAAACAATGAAAAAACTTTTTTCGATATATCTTTTCTTTTTTTCACTCTTTTTTTCTGCACAAACAGATTACAGTGCTTCTTGGGAAGATTTTTACTCTTACAATAATGTAAAAGATTTTATTAAGGTAGATGATGTAATTTATGCCTTAACAGATAATGCTGTTTTTACGTTTGATGTTGTTTCTGAAGAAATTAATAAACTATCTTCAGTGCAAGGTTTGTCTGGAGAAACGACCTCGTCTATTCATTATAATAAAAGTTTTGAAAGGTTATTTATTGGTTATGAAAACGGACTGTTAGAAGTAGTAAATAATGATGGTTCTATAACTATTTCGTCAGATATTGTTAGTTTTAATCAGTCTGGTAGAAAAGGCATCAATCATATGAAAGAGTTTAATGATAAGTTGTACTTATCAACACCTTTTGGTATTGTTGTTTATGATATAGAAAAATTAGAGTTTGGTGATACTTATTTTATAGGGATAGGTTCCACTTCTTTAGAAGTATTTCAAACAGAAGTTTTTAACGGACTTTTATATGCAGCAACAGATACAGGTCTTTTTATAGCAGATTTAAATAGTAACTTATTAATTGATTTTAATAATTGGGAACAACGCTTTTTTGGTAGAAACTTAAACCAAATTACACTCTTTAAAAATGAACTTTTTTTTATTGAAGGCACAAGACTACTTAGGTTAAACGGCAATGTTTTGGTAGAAGTGATTAATTATTTCGAAAATATTTTATCCTTACAATCCTCTACAACTCATTTAACTCTTACAGCAAATGAAGCTGCATTTATATTAGATGAAACATTAAAAGAAGTTTTTAGATTTTCTAAAAACACAGACTTTAATTTTAAATTAAACACTGCTTTTTTTGAAAATGACAATGTTTATTTAGCAACCAAAGAATTTGGTGTACTTAATACAATATCTAACCAACCAACAGATTTTAAAGAAATTCATCCAGATGGCCCTTTGTCTAATGATATTTTTTCAATTACATCTGGCACCAATAACTTATGGGTTGTTTATGGTGGTTATAGTGCTTCTTATGTGCCTTTAGGGAATAGAAAAGGATTTAGTAATTATAAAGGAGAGGAATGGATTAATACCAAATTTTCTGAAGATTTGCCTATTGCAGATTTAGTAGATGTTACAATAGATCCAGAAAATGAAGATAGAGTTTTTATAAGCTCATTTGCTGATACATTTGATGGTAATGTGCTTTCAGGTGGTGGACTTTTAGAGGTAGAGAATAATGAAATAACTAATTTTTATCACTCAGAAAATAGTCCTTTAGGTTTTTCTGGGCCTAATTTACAAAGATTTACTACACGAATTAGTGGAACTAGTTTTGATAGCCAAGGAAATTTATGGGTAGCAGATGCTTTGTCTTCAAAGAAATTAAAAAAACTATCTCCTAGTGGAAGTTGGTCAAGTATTGATATAATTAGTTTACAAACCAACCCAGATAGAGAAACAAATGTAGTAGTTATTGATAGAAATAATACTCTTTGGGTAGGTACCAGAAGAAATGGGGTTTATATTTATAATGAAAACGGAGATCGGAAAAAGGCATTTATTGCAACACCAAACTTAGGAAACTTACCCGATGTAAAAGTAATTTCTATTGCTATTGATGCAAATAACAGAGCTTGGTTAGGTACAGAATCTGGTTTGGTAGTTTACAACAATGTTTCTGGTGTTTTTGAAGATGAAACCCCCAATGCAAACCCAGTTGTAATTAATGGAGATGAAAATGGTTTTGGAGAACGACTTTTAGGAGATCAGACAATTAATACTATTGAAATTGATGGTGCAGAAAATAAATGGTTTGGAACAGAAAATGGAGGTGTTATTTATACCAACCCTAATGGACAAACTACATTGGCGAATTTTAACAAAGAAAACTCTCCTTTACCATCAAATAAAATTGTAAAAATTGCAGTAGATAAAAGTACAGGTAAAGTATATTTTGCAACCAATAATGGTATTGTAGCTTACAATAGTAAAGTAGCACCTTTTGGAGATGTTTTAGGCGATGTTTATGCCTATCCTAATCCTGCATTAAGTAATCACAAAACCATTACTATTGATGGTAGAAAAGGAACCAATTTACCTAAAGGAACCAATGTTAAAATATTAGATGTTGCAGGCAATTTAGTGCATGAAACCAATGTAGTAGAAGGGCAAGAGTTGCAAGGAGGTAAAGTTGTTTGGGATAAAAAAAATCTTGCAGGTATTCATGTTGCTTCTGGTATTTATATTGTTTTGTTATCTAGTGAAGATGCTTCAGAAACTGCTTTTACAAAAATTGCAATTGTAAATTAATGGCTTTAATAACTACAAAGGCTATTGTTTTAAGTACTCTTAAATATAGTGATACAAGCCTAATAGTAAAATGCTTTACTGAAGATCAAGGGTTAAAATCTTATTTAATTAGAGGTATTTTAAAAGCCAAAAAAGGAGGTTTAAAAATAGCTTATTTTCAGCCATTAACACAACTAATTATTGTGGCTAGTCATAGCAATAAAGGTACTTTAAATTCTATAAAAGAGGTGCAAGTTTCTAATCCTTATAAAACTATTTATAGGGATATTGTTAAACAATCTGTTGTATTATTTTTATCAGAAGTTTTAACTTATGCAATTAAAGAAGAAGAAAAAAATAGGGCTCTTTTTGAGTATTTAGAAACAGGGCTAGTTTGGTTAGATCTGCATGAAAAAATTGCCAACTTCCATTTATTATTTTTATTAAATTTAACTCGGTTTTTAGGGTTTTATCCAGATTTATCTGAACAAAATAAAATGGGTTTTGATTTGCTAGAAGGTAGGTTTGCAGAAGCATCAGCTCAAAAAAATAATATTCATGGAAACAATTTTTATCAATTTAAAAAGTTGTTAGGCATAAATTTTGATGCCATAGAAAATGTGTCTTTTAGTAAACAAGAAAGACAAGTAGTATTAAAAATAATAATTCAATATTTTGAACTACATTTGGATGGTTTTAGAAAACCAAAATCGTTACAAATATTAGAAACAGTTTTTAGTTGATGAGATATATCGTTTTCATATTTTTTCTTTCCATAAGTAGTTTTTCTTTGGGTCAGAAAATAAAGATAGTAGACAAACAAACTGGTAAAATTGTTAAAAATGTTACTATTTATGATGAGACTTTAACTACTAATTTATCTTCTGATAATGAGGGTTTTGTAGATGTTTCTGAGTTTAAAAGTACTGAAACCATTATTTTTTCACATATTTCCTATTCAATATTAAGGGTTACAAAAAACCTGTTAAGCAAGCAAAATTTTACTGTTTATTTAACCAAACAGTCAGAACAGTTAGACGAGATTGTTTTATCGGTTTTTAAGAAAGAAGAAAAAAGTAATAGAATTGCAGAACAAATAGCGGTTGTTTCAGCAAAAAAAATTCAAAAAATATCACCCCAAACTTCAGCAGATTTATTGGCAACAATTCCTGGTATTAAGGTTCAGAAATCACAATTTGGTGGAGGTAGTCCTGTAATTCGTGGAATGGAATCTAATCGTGTTTTATTAGTGGTTGATGGTGTAAGAATGAATAATGCTATTTATAGAAAAGGTCATTTACAAAATGCCATTACTGTTGCACCAAATATGTTAGATAAAGTAGAAGTTGTTTTTGGCCCTTCTTCTGTAATTTATGGTTCAGATGCTTTGGGTGGTGTGATTCATTATTATACAAAAACACCAAAAATATCCGAAGGAAAAAAAATAAAAAGCCAGTATTTTTCTCGTTTTTCATCAGTTAATCATGAGGTTACAAATAATGTTTCTGCAGAGTTAAGTTTTAGCAATTGGGCTTCTTTTACAAGTGTTTCTCATAGTGATTTTGGCGATTTACAAAGTGGTAAAAATCGGAATCATGGGTTTAATGATTGGGGTAAAGTTTTTTATTATTCAGAAAATACCAATGGTAATTATGCTGAAAACCCAACTAAAAATGCTAACCCAACACTATTAAAAAATACAGGATATACACAAACAGATATTTTACAAAAATTCTTTATTCCTCTATCAAAAAATACAGATTTAAAAGTAAATTTACAATATTCTACATCGTCAAACATACCAAGGTTTGACAGATTAATGGAGTTAAATGATGATACAGATGTTTCTGATTTAAAATTTGCTGAATGGCATTATGGTCCTCAAAATAGATTGTTAATTTCTTCTCAATTATTGATAAACCCAAGTAAAATTTGGCTTGAAAGTGGAACAATTACTGCTGCTTACCAAAATATTGGAGAAAGTAGAATTCAAAGAAAATTTGGAAGTTTAAACCGATCTTACAGAGAAGAAACGGTAAATGTTTTTAGTTTGAATGGAGATTTTTCTGTCCCTCTAACAGAGAACGAAAAAAGAGTAATGACTTATGGCTTTGAGTTTGCTTATAATGATGTTCACTCTAATTCTTATGGAAAAACCCTAAATATTATTAACGGAGAAATAGATGGTTTTTCTGATACTTTTAAAGTCCAATCTCGTTATCCTGATGGAGGAAGTAGCTATTTGAGTTCTGCTTTATACTTAAATTACAGACAAGATATAAATACTAAATCTACTTTAAATACAGGTATTCGTTATACAAACACACATCTAGAAGCAAATTGGATAGATGAAACCTTTATAAAATTAGAAAACAGTAATATTAAAACTGATAATTCTGCAATCACTGCTACGATTGGCTACGTTTTTAGACCCAATAAAAAATGGCAATTAAATAGTGTTATATCATCTGGCTTTAGATCTCCTAATATAGATGATGTAGGTAGAATTAGAGAAAAAAGTGGTAATGTAACCATTCCAAATATTTATGTTGCACCAGAATTTGCTTACAATGCAGAAATAGGAGTTCAAAAATATTTTAACAATAAAAAATTTAGATTAGGAGCTAATTTTTATTATACTATGTTAGATAATTATATTCAAAGAGATTTTATTTATAATGCAGATGGAACTATAAAACAAGAAGATTTTGGAGACGTATCTGGTAATGCAGTGTCAAACCAAAATAAAGGCAATGCTTACATTACTGGTTACACAGCTAATTATTTGGGTAAAATATCTAAAACAATAAATACTACTGGTTTTATAACTTATACAAAAGGTAGAACTTATGATACAGAAGAACCAATGTCTTCTATTCCGCCACTTTTTGGTCAATTTGCAATAAATTATAAGAAAAATAAAATAGAATTAGGTACAGATTTACGTTTTAATAGTAAAAAAAATATTACAGATTTTAATATAACAGAAGGTATCGATAATCATGATTTAACACCAATTGTAAATACAAATGCTACAAATGATCTTGATAAATATTATGGTACACCAAGTTGGTTTACTTTTGGTTTGAATGGAAGGTATTTGGTTAGTGATAATTTTTCAGCCCAAGTAAGGTTAGATAATTTGTTTGATGTACATTATATAGAATTTGCATCAGGTGTTTCTGCTCCAGGAAGAAATTTATCGGTTTCTTTTGTAGCTAATTTTTAAAAATTACAAATGTTACATACCAAAAGTAAAAGAATTAATTGGGTAGATCAACTAAAAGGCTTTAGTATTATTCTGGTTGTTTATGGGCATAACTTACCATTTATTGACATTTATATTGAAAGTTTTAGAATCCCTTTATTTTTCTTTATTGCAGGTTTTTTTCATCCAAAGTCAACAACTTTTAGTACAATAAAAAAAAGAGCGAAACAGATTTTAATTCCTTATTTTTTATGGAGTTTTATGTTGTTTTTGTTTTGGTTTTTTATAGGTAGAAATTATGGAGACTCAGCAAGTTTAAATTTAAGCGTTTTAAAAAATTTTTTAGGATTATTTTATGCTCAAGGAGGTAATGAGTATATGAATTGGGGCATTACAATGTGGTTTTTACCTGCAATATTTCTAAGTTTTTTAATTTTTAGTTTTGTTAGAAAATTAGCAGCAATAAAACACCAAATTATAGTAACATTAGTATTGATTGGGCTAGGTTTTTTAATACCTAAAGTGTTAAAAATGCATTTAATGTGGAGTTTGGATGTTTCTATGGTTGCATTGTTTTTTTATGCATTTGGTTTTTTTATAAAAGATTTTCTATTTAAAAATAAAGCTATAAAATATGAACCTTCTTTTCTTTTTTTTCTTTTTATTTTCTACATAATTCTTGCTATTAATTTTGCTGATAATGTAGATATGTATAGATCAAAATATGGGAATGAATTTTTATTTTTATTAAATGCTAGTGTTGGTATTTCTTTTTGGGTTTTATTTTTTAGAAAACTCAAAAAAATTAAGTTTTTAACTTTTTTTGGTAAAAATACAATTCCTGTATTAGCTTTGCATATTAGGGCATTAACAGTAATAAAACTTTTTTTAATACTATTTTGGACTTCAAAGTCTTTTGACTTTAATGAGTTAGAAAAAATAATTCTTGTAATTTTACAATTACTTATAATATACCCAGTTATTCTTTTTATCAATAAAAAAGCACCCATCTTAAATGGAAAAATTAAAGTTTTGGCTACCAGAAGTTAAGTTTCATTTAGGGCTACATATTTTAATCGCAGTTTTTATTACAATTGCTTCTTACGTGCATTTTCCTTTTGGTAGTTTAAAAGGGAATTTAGTATATGTTGCTCATTTTTTATTATTGCATTTTTCTTTATTTGGTTTTGTATATGTTTTTAGCCTTTTACAAAAGTTATTTAAAATTGTATTTCCAATTTTATTTATACTAGTTTCTTCTTTTTCATTTTGGGTATATACACAAGATCTAACCATTGCAGAAGGTATGATTCAAGCAATTGTAGAAACAAATACAGATATTGCTATTGATGTGGTTAGTTACCAATTTGTGCTCTTTTTACTATTTTCTACTGTTAGTATTCTAATGTTTTTTAAACGCTTTAAAAAAAATAGGATTAGTAGTGTTAAATCGCCGCTTTTTATACTTTCAATTATTGGTGTTTTAAGTTTTTTTGTTGTAGAAAACTATAAGTTTGATGCCTTTAAAAATAGACTTCCATACAATGTGTATTTTGCAGGTGTTAAGTATTTAAATAAGCCAAAAATTACATTAAAAGAAGTAAAAGAAAACGTTTTTACAAAAGAAGAAGATTTACATATTGTATTAGTGGTAGGAGAATCTGTAAGAGCAGATCATTTATCTTTAAATGGATATTACAGAAATACAACTCCATTATTATCTAAAGTAAAAAATGTAATTACTTTTAAAAAAGTATACACTCCTTTTACATTTACTGCTCAAAGTGTACCTCAAATTTTAACTGATAAATCTGTAGATGATAGGCAAAAGCAGCAAGAAGCTACAAGTATATATACAGTGCTAAACAAGGCTTCTTTTAAAACAGAATGGATAGGCAACCAATCTATAGAAAGCAGTTATAAAGATGTAATTTATTCTAATAAAACGAATCTTATTATTGATAAACTACATTCTTTTCAAAGTTTTAAAAAAGAAAAAGATCTAGCATTGTTAGATTATTTTTCAGTGGATAATGCTCTTGCTAATAACAGAGTAACTACGCTTCACATGATTGGGAGTCATTGGTATTACAATAGCAGAATTACACCAGAATTTCAACATTTTAAACCGATTATTACCAGTAAGTATATTGGATCTTTATCTAAGCAAGAATTGATTAATTCTTATGATAACACCATTTTATACTTAGACAATTTTTTAAATGAATTGATTTTAAAACTTAAAAAATCATCTAAAAAAACAATACTAATTTACCTTTCAGATCATGGAGAAACTTTAGGAGAAGATGGTAAATGGTTGCATGCTCAAGAACACAAAGCTTCTAAAAACCCTGCAATGTTGGTTTGGTTTTCAGATGATTTTGAAAAAAGTTACCCACTAAAAATTCAACAATTAAAATCAAAAAAACAAGATTCTATTACTACAGATTTTTTATTCCATAGTATTTTAGATATTGGTAACATAGAAAATTATAATTATGAGAATGATAAAAGTATTTTTAATTAAGTTTACTTTTTCTTTTTCCCTTCTTCAGTAAAATTTTCTTTAAGTTCTTTTTCTGTTTTTATAATACTAGCAACTAATGATAAAACCACCAAAGCCATAGGTTGCCATGTTAATTTTACATTTAAAAAAGTAACAAATAGTAAACCTGCAAGTAAAGAAAAGCCTGTGTAAATTATAAAATTTCTGTTAAAAGTACTATTTGCAAAATCCCATATTTGTTGGTTTAGCATTGCTTTAGGAGTTCTATAACCATAAATAGTATTAATTTTTTTGGGAGGAAATTTCCAAAAAATAATACTTATTAAAAAGAGAATTCCATTTGTAGTTAAAACATAAGTTAAACCGTCATTCATAATTTATTTTTTGATTTTAATCAGTTAATTTGAAACGCAAAGTTCGCAAAGTTTTTTCGCAAAGTTTACAAAGTCTATGTAATTTTTTAGTTTTGAATACTGAATACTGAATACTGAATACTGAATACTGAATACTGAATACTGAATACTGAATACTGAATACTGAATAC
>NZ_CANMHM010000008.1 GCF_947497695.1 uncultured Polaribacter sp.
CTTACGAATTGAGGCTTTTTTTTTCCGAATAAATAGATTTCTTTTTTCTTTTATTTATTAATATATATTGTAATAAAATCTCTTATTTTCGTTATAGTTTTATAAGTAGTTTATTTTTCTGAATGACATTTAAGAACCTTCTTTTTTTTATTTTTATTATCTCTTCTTTTTCTAGTAACGGACAAGCAGGAGAACAGGTATATCAATTTTTAAATTTATCTACTTCTGCTAGACAGGTTGCTTTAGGTGGAGAAGTTTTAACCCTTTTAGATGATGTGAATCAACCAATTTGGAACCCTTCTGTGATTAATGATGAACTTGATAATAAAATTTCTGTAAATTATACTAGTTATTTAGCAGGTATAAATGTTGGTTCTCTTTCTTCTGCAAAAACTATTTCTAGAAGATTTGGTACTCTTCATGGTAGTATTAAATACATTGATTATGGTTCTTTGATTGGCGCTGATGAAGAAGGTAATGAAACAGGTGATTTTAATGCAAGTGATTTAGCAATATCTATAGGCTATGCTAGAAATCTTCCTTGGACAAACTTATATTTTGGTTCTAATATTCGTTTTATTAATTCATCTATTGCCAATTTTTCATCAGTTGGTGTTTCAATGGACGTTGCTATTTTATATAATAATCCTTTTAAGCCTTTTGTAATTACTTTAGTTGCTAGAAATTTTGGAAAACAAGTTAAAAGTTTCAATGGCGTTGAGGAAGATTTACCATTTAAGGTAGCTTTAGGTGGTTCTTATCAATTAGATCATGTGCCTTTAAAATGGTATTTTACTTTAGAAAATTTACAAAAATGGAATATTTCTCCTTCAAATCCATCAGATAATACTACAGATTTAGAGGGTAATGTTACTTCTGAAGAAATTGGTTTTTTAGGTAATGCAATGAGGCATTTTGTTATAGGAGCTGAGTTATTTCCTGATAGTGTTATAAATTTAAGAGGTGGTTATAACTTTAGAAGAGCTGCAGAATTAAAGTTACAAAATGTTAGAACATTTAGTGGTTTTTCTTTTGGTTTTGGAATTAAAATGAATAAATTAAAGTTTAATTATGCATTTTCTAAATTTCATTCTGCAACAAATGCTAGTACTTTTAGTTTATTAATTGATTTAGATTGAATAAAATAAAATGAGTAAAAAAATTATTATTGCAATTGATGGCTTTTCATCTACAGGTAAAAGTACGATTGCTAAATTATTAGCACAAAAATATAATTATATTTATGTTGATACAGGTGCTATGTATAGAGCAGTAACTTTATATGCAAAGCAAAATAATTTTGTAGGCCTTGAAAAGTTAGATGTTTCTGGTCTTGTTTCTAACCTAAAAAACATTTCACTTTCTTTTCAACTTAATAACGATTTAGGTTTTGCAGAGATGTTTTTGAATGGTGTAAATGTTGAAAAGCACATTAGGTCTCTTGAAATTTCACAATTAGTTAGTAAAGTGTCTACTATTTCTGAAGTTAGAACAAAGTTAGTTGCAGAACAACAAATAATGGGAAAAGAAAGAGGAATTGTAATGGATGGTAGAGATATAGGTACTGTTGTTTTTCCTGATGCTGAATTGAAATTATTTATGACTGCTTCTGCTGACAAAAGAGCTACAAGGCGTTATAAAGAATTGATTGAAAGGGGTGATAAAGTTGAGTTTAAAGATATACTTTTTAATGTTCAAGAACGTGATAGAATAGATTCTACAAGACAAGATTCTCCTTTAATGAAGGCTAATGATGCTATTGAGTTTGATAATTCTGATATGGGAATTACTGAGCAATTTGAGAGAATTTGTACTTTAGTAGAAAAAAGAATTTCTTAATAATAATAAAGTTTGCAAACAAGTCTAGCCCAGATTGAACGGTCTGTTTGAGCTCTTTTTTACCTTTTTCAGGTAAAAAAAGCGAGTAGTGAAAGCTGGAAATAGCTTCAAATAATAATTTTAAGGAATATTCAAATATTTATGAGTTTGTAAAGAAATTTTCCATTTTGAATTTTTCATCACATAATCTACAATCTCTTCAGTCATTTTTTCTTTTTTACTCCACTCTGGTTGTAAAAACAACTGGCATTTTTTACCCACTTTAGCAGCTTGTTCTTCAGCAAAAATAAAATCGTTTTGATTGTGAATAATCATTTTTAATTCATCTGCTTCTCTATAATTTTCTGTCAAAGGTAATTTTGTTTTCTTTGGAGAAAGACAAAACCAGTCCCATTTTCCTGAAAAAGAATAGGCTCCAGAAGTTTCAATATGTGTTTTTATATGATTTTCTTGTAATGATTTTGTAATATAATCCATAGACCACATTAATGGTTCACCACCAGTAATAACAACAGTATTAGCGTATTTTTTAACATTTTGCACAATGGTATCTGCTAATGTTGGAGGATGTAAATCTGCGTTCCAACTTTCTTTAACATCACACCAATGGCAACCTACATCACAACCACCAACTCTAATAAAATAAGCTGCTGTGCCTGTGTGAGAACCTTCTCCTTGAATGGTGTAAAATTCTTCCATTAAGGGAAGCATTATACCTTTATCTACTAAATCTTTTGTTTTTTTATCCATCGTTATTAAAATCTACTAAATAGGTTTTAAAAATGCAAAGGTAGTTTTTTGTTGAGCAAGAATAAAAGGAATAATAATTTAATTCTAAAGTACTAAAAATCAAATGTTTTTTGTAAATTTGCACTCCTTTTTACGATAACAGATTTATAAAAGGATTAAATAAAACAATTTATAAAAACAACTCTTTGCGTTTTTATCGTTAATAATCTGGTAAACAATAAGATACAAATTATTATTCAGAAATGTCTGAAGAAACAAAAAACACTGAAGAGCAAGTAGTTGCTACTGAAGTACAAGAAACAGCGACTCCTGCTGTAGATCCAAAACAATTTTTAGCAGATTTTAACTGGCATAAATACGAAGAAGGTATTGATGAAGTTGATGAAGAAAAGTTAGCTGAGTTTGAAAAAGCGTTAGAAGGAACTGTAGGTTTTGTAAATGAACGTGATGTAATTGAAGGAACTGTAATTAGAATTACAGATAGAGACGCAATTATTGACATCAACTCAAAATCTGAAGGAGTTATCTCTTTAAACGAATTCCGTTATAACCAAGGTTTAGCAGAAGGAGATAAAGTAGAAGTATTAGTAGACAAAAGAGAGGATTCTTCTGGTCAATTAGTATTATCTCACAAAAAAGCAAGAGTAATTAAAGCATGGGAACGTGTTAACAATGCTCATGAAACTGGTGAAGTAGTTAACGGTTTTGTTAAATGTAGAACTAGAGGTGGTATGATTGTAGATGTTTTCGGAATCGAAGCATTTTTACCAGGATCTCAAATTGATGTAAAGCCAATTAGAGATTACGATCAATATGTTGAGAAAACAATGGAATTTAAAGTTGTTAAAATCAACCACGAATTTAAAAACGTTGTTGTATCTCATAAAGCACTTATTGAAGCTGATATTGAATTACAGAAAAAAGAAATTATTGGTCAATTAGAAAAAGGACAAGTATTAGAAGGTATTGTTAAAAATATTACTTCTTATGGAGTCTTTGTAGATTTAGGTGGCGTTGATGGTTTAGTACATATTACAGATTTATCTTGGTCTAGAATCAATCATCCAAATGAGGTTGTAGAATTAGATCAAAAATTAAACGTTGTAATTTTAGACTTTGATGATAACAAATCTAGAATTCAATTAGGATTAAAACAATTATCTGCTCACCCTTGGGAAGCTTTAAACACAGACTTAAAAGTTGGAGATAAAGTAAATGGTGAAGTTGTTGTTTTAGCTGATTATGGAGCATTCGTAGAAGTAGAACAAGGAGTAGAAGGGTTAATTCACGTTTCTGAAATGTCTTGGTCAACGCATTTACGTTCTGCACAAGATTTCGTAAAAGTTGGAGATAAAGTAGAAGCTCAAATTTTAACTTTAGATAGAGAAGACCGTAAAATGTCTTTAGGTATCAAGCAATTACACCCAGATCCTTGGACAGATATTACAACTAAATACCCTGTTGGTTCAACTCATACTGGTACAGTAAGAAACTACACTAACTTTGGTGTGTTTGTAGAGTTAGAAGAAGGTATTGATGGTTTAGTATATATCTCAGATTTATCTTGGACTAAGAAAGTGAAGCATCCATCAGATTTTGTTACTGTTGGTGATAAGCTAGAAGTACAAGTATTAGAATTAGATGTAGAGAACAGAAAATTAAACTTAGGTCATAAGCAAACTCAAGATAACCCTTGGGATGCACATGAAGCTACCTATGCAATTGGTTCTAAGCACACAGGTGTTGTAAAAGAAAAGAATGATAAAGGAGCAGTTGTAACTTTTTCTGACGGAGTTGAAGGTTTTGCACCAACACGTTTCTTAGAAAAAGAAGACGGTTCTAAAATCGAAAAAGGAGAAACAATAGAATTTGTAGTTTTAGAATTTTCTAAAGAATACAGAAGAGTAGTTGTATCTCATACCTCTTTATTTAAAGAACAAGAGAAGAAAAATGTTAAGGCAGCTATTAAAAAAGCAGCAGAAGTAGAAAAAACTACTTTAGGTGACATTGGAGGTCTTGCAGCTCTTAAAGAAAAAATGGAAGCAGGAGCAAAAAAGAAAAAGTAATTTCTTTTTAGTAAAAGCTAATATTTAAAATATCTAAAAGCCGATACATTTTGTATCGGCTTTTTCTATTTTACAAGGTTCTTAAAATTAGATTGGTAAGTGTCTTTACAATATTTTATTTTTGAACACTGAACACTGACTACTGCCAACTATTTTTTGGGCGTTCCCTAAAAAGGTCGGGCTTTCCACTATATCTTTTTGCAAAAAAAGCAAAAAGGATGCCGTTTCAATCCCTAACGCACACTTTTGCTAACCAATAGCAATATCAAAATTTACTACTTACTAATTTATTTAATCATTTAATAAAATTATATTTGTGGAGCTAAAAAAGACACTATTAAAATATGACATTAATAAAATCAATTTCAGGAATAAGAGGAACTATCGGAGGTAAAACAGCCGATAATTTAACACCAATAGATGCTGTAAAATTTGCAGCTGCTTATGGAGCATTTATCAAAGAAAGAAACAAAGGAAAGAAAAAAGTTAAAGTTGTAATTGGTAGAGATGCACGTATTTCTGGTAAAATGATTTCTAGCTTAGTAGCAAATACATTAGTAGGTTTAGGAATTGATGTAATAGATTTAGGATTGTCTACCACACCAACAGTAGAAATTGCTGTACCATTAGAAAAAGCAGACGGAGGTATTATTTTAACAGCATCTCACAATCCAAAACAATGGAATGCATTAAAATTATTAAATGAAAAAGGAGAATTTTTAAACGGAGCAGAAGGAGAGCAAATTTTGGCTTTAGCAGAAAGTGAAGATTTTGAATTTGCAGAAGTAGATGATTTAGGTTCATATAAAAAAAATAAAAAATACTTAAAAAAACATATTAAAGAAGTTTTAAAGTTAGATTTAGTAGATGTAAAAGCCATTAAAAAAGCAAAATTTAAAGTTGTTGTAGATGGTGTAAATTCTACAGGAGGAATCTTTATTCCTGCTTTATTAAATAAATTAGGTGTAGAATGTGTAGAATTATATTGTACGGCAAATGGAAAATTTCCTCACAATCCAGAACCATTAAAAGAACACTTAACAGCTATTTCTGAACTGGTAGTAAAAGAAAAAGCAGATTTAGGAATTGTTGTAGACCCAGATGTTGATAGACTTGCTTTAGTTTCTGAAGATGGATCTATGTTTGGAGAAGAATATACATTAGTTGCTTGTGCAGATTATGTATTAGGGAAATTAAAAGGAGGAAATACGGTTTCTAATTTATCATCTTCTAGAGCTTTGAGAGATGTTACTGAAAAACATGGTGGAACCTATACTGCTTCTGCAGTAGGTGAAGTAAATGTAGTCATCAAAATGAAAGAAACTAATACTGTAATTGGTGGAGAAGGAAATGGAGGAATCATTTACCCTGCATCTCATTATGGACGTGATTCTTTGGTGGGTGTTGCTTTGTTTTTATCGCATTTAGCAAATGGTAAAATGTCTTGTAAAGAGTTGAGAGATTCATATCCAAGTTATTTTATGAGTAAAAATAAAATTCAGTTAACGCCAGAAATAGATGTTGATAAAATTTTAGAAACCATGGCAACAAAATATGCTAACGAAGATGTAAATACAATAGATGGTGTAAAAATTGATTTTGCAGAAGAGTGGATTCATTTACGTAAATCGAATACAGAACCAATTATTAGAATTTATACAGAAGCAAAATCTCAGCAAGCAGCAGATGATTTGGCAGTAAGGTTTATCAATGAAATTAAAGAAATAATTGCATAATTTTTTAAATACAATTGATAAAATAAATAGTTCTTTTATTTGAATAAGAATTAATCAAATTTTTACTTTTTTATAGTAACATTTTTATCAATTAAAAAAGTAGTCTTTTAAATAAAATAGAGTATCAGATAGTTTTATAAAAACTCTTTTGGTACTCTATTTCTATGTTTAAATCGTCTGTGAGACCATAAATAGAATTCAGGTTGTTGCTTAATATTTTTTTCAGTGATTTTTAAATACTTTTCTGTTAACTCGTAATCTTTAAAATCTCTTGGTTTCTCAGCAATTAATTCAAAAGTAACTTCATAATAGCCACGTTTTACTTTTTTGGCAACATAGTTAATCATTGTACAGTCAAATTTTTTAGCAAGCATTTCTGCACCTGTATGAATGGGTACTTTAATGTTAAAAAAGTGACTCCAATAATAAGTTTTACTCAAAGCAGGACATTGATCACTCAATAAAATATAAGCAGCATGTATATTATTCGCTATATTTTTTTCGATATTTTTTACAGTTTCAGAAGTTTTATACCCATTGATGCCAAATCGTTTCCTACTTTTTTTTATTGCTTTATCGTAATACTTATTTGTAACTCTAGTGTAAGCACCTAAAATAGTTGTTTCTAAAGCAAGGGGCATACTTGTAGACCATTCCCAATTTGCTTGGTGAGCACCAACTATAATAATATTTTTTCCTTTTTTACCATAAGTATCTACCAATTCTGGATTTAAAAATTGAAACCTTTTTTTAATTTCTTTTTCGCTAATAGAAAAATACTTAACACTTTCTACAACTAAATCAGTAAAATGCTTAAAAAAATTTTTAGAAATTATTTTTATTTCATCATCAGATTTATCTGGAAAGGCTAGTTTTAGATTATTAAGAACTATTTTTTTTCTGTAACCAAAAACATAATAAACTACGATGAAAAAAAAGTCAGAAATTAAATATAAAATTCTCATTGGTAGTATAGAGAACAATAAAATGAATGGGTAGGTAAGTGCAAAACTTATAAATTGCATACAATTATTTTTGAGTTATATCTATCTTTTATTTCTATGTTTAAAACGTTTGTGAGACCATAAGTAAACTTCAGGTTGATTTCTAATATTACGCTCTGTAATTTTTAAAAATTGATCTGTAAGTTCATAGTTTTTATACGCTTTGGGGTTTTCTGTAACTAATTCGAATTCAACTTCGTAATAACCTCTTTTAACCCTTCTAGAAGTCCAATATACAAAACTCATATCATATTTTTTAGAGAGAGCTTCAGCTCCTGTGTGTACAGGTACTTTAACACCCATAAATGCTGCCCAATAATTAGTTTTGTTTATTTGAGGAGATTGATCACTCAATAAAATATAAATTCCCTGAACGTTATTTTTAAAATTTCGATGAATATTTCTTATGGTATCTGAAGATCTGTATAATGTTCCACCAAATTTAGAACGAGAAGTTTTAACTATTTTTTCAAAGTGCTTATTTTGTACTCTTGTATAAGCAGCAAAAAAAGCAGGATTTTTAATTTGTAAAGGCAAGCCTGTTAGCCATTCCCAATTAGCTTGATGAATTCCTACTAGAGCAATACTTTTTCCGTTTTTAGCAAGTTCTTCTAGTAAAGAAATATTTTTGTATTGCATCCTTTTTAAAATTTCTTTTTCAGAAATGGTAAAAGATTTTAAACTTTCAACAAAAAAGTCAGTTAAATGTTTAAAGAAACCTTTGCTAATTTGAATGATTTCCTCCTTGTTTTTTTCTGGAAAAGCTAATTTTAAGTTTTTAATTACTACTTTTTTTCGATATCCAATAACATAATAGTTTAAAAAATAAAGACCATCAGAAATTAGATACAATATATTCATTGGAAGCTTAGAAATGCTCCATATAATAGGATATATAATTGAAAACAGGATGTATTGCATATAGTACTTTTTGATGGCACAAATATCGTATATAAATTTAAAAACCAATAGCAATTGTAGCCTATTATTTACTATGTTTGTTGTATGATGAACAATATAAATCAAGCAGTTTTAATGCTTATTATAGCCAATGTTTTGGTTTCTATGAAAGGGTTTAAAGATTATGCCTTTTTAAATAAATATAAGTTTCAGGTAGGAGCTATTTTATCAGGAGAAAAAATTAGAGTACTAACTTCAGGTTTTTTGCATGCAGATTGGATGCATCTTGGTTTTAATATGTATGCTTTGTATCTTTTTGGAGATATTGTTGCTACAATTTTAGGAATGCCTAATTTTTTAATCATCTATTTTGGTAGTTTATTAGCTGGTAGTTTATACACAATTCAATACCATAAAAATGAACCCTATTACACTGCTGTTGGAGCTTCTGGGGCAGTTTCTGGTATTGTGTATTCTTCTATACTTTTATATCCTGCAATGGAATTATATCTATTTTTCATCCCCATTCCAATTCCTGGATCTATTTTTGGAGTAGGGTATTTATTATATTCTATTTATGGTATGAAAAAGCAATTAGGTAATGTTGGTCATTCTGCACATTTAGGTGGAGCAATTGGTGGCTTTGTGCTTACATTATTGTTAAATCCTTCTATATTTACAACAGATAAACTGTTAGTAATTTCATTAGGAATTCCTATTGTATTGGTACTAGTTTTTGGAGATAAATTAAGAAATTTATAGCATAAAAAAAGCCTTATTAAAATTAATAAGGCTTTTGAGCGAAAGACCAGGTTCGAACTGGCGACATTCAGCTTGGAAGGCTGACGCTCTACCAACTGAGCTACTTTCGCTTGGTAAAGAGTTGCAAATATAGCCTCTTTTCTGACTTTTGCAACAATTTTTCATCAAAAAATAATAAAATTTTTAGCTACTCTGTAAAGTGTTTAAAATGTGGTATCTAATTTTTTTTAGGCCTCCTATAATTAAAATAATGTTTTCTAAGTTACTATTTTTAGCGTTTTAAAATTGTTGTCTTTTATGTTTTTATATAAAAACAAGAATATAGGTTAACTGAAATTAATGAAAATTCATTATTTTGATTGTTAGTATTCCAAATTATGAAAAAATAGAAACACAAATTTTTAACGTTTGTAAGTGTAAGCTAAATCGATAAATTTCAATAAAATAATATGTAAAAAGTAAAGGTTTTAAATTTTAGAAAGTTAAAAACTGATCCATAAAAAATTAGTTGATTTGATTTCAGGATTTCTCAGGTTTTAAGTTCTTTGTCGTTATGGTATTAATTATCTCTTAAACCTATTTAAAACGTTTTTGAAACCTTGCAGGATAATTACAACAACTTTAAAATAGATGGTTATTAATTGAACTCAGGTTTTAAGGTCTTCTTGTTTATTGTAACTTTGTAAATATGTCATATATTAATAAAACGGCATATAAATTGACAAACATATATTTCTACTTTAAATAAAAACATGCAGCATCTTAAAGAATCAAAAAAACTGAGTAAAAAACCAAAAGTAACTTTAAAACAAGCTTTTATAACTATTATTTGGCCTCGTAGAAAGTTGGTTTTTGTAGGTTTAGTATTAATAATTATTAGAAGTTTATCTGGCTTTGTACTACCGTTGCAAAGTAAGGTGTTATTAGATGAAGTTGTACCTAATAAAAACGTAAATGAACTGTATAACTTAATATTGATTGTAATTGGTGCTATTTTGGTGCAAGCAATTACATCTTTTTTGTTAACAAAAGTATTGAGTATTCAGGCACAGTATTTAATATCAGAATTAAGAGCACAAGTACAAAAAAAAGTGCTCACTTTGCCAATCAGTTTTTTTGATAATACAAAATCTGGAGCTTTAGTATCAAGAATTATGAGTGATGTTGAAGGTGTTAGAAATTTAATTGGTACAGGTTTGGTACAATTAATTGGTGGCTCTTTTACAGCTATTTTAACATTGGTTATTCTATTAAAAATGAATGTTTGGATGACTGTTTTTACATTTGTTCCCTTATCTATTTTTGGTTTGATAGCCCTAAAATCCTTCAAATACATTCGTCCTATTTTTAGAGCAAGAGGTAAAATTAATGCAGAAGTAAAAGGGCGTTTAACAGAAACTTTAGGTGGAATTAGAGTTATAAAAGCTTTTAACGCAGAAGCACAAGAAACTAAAATCTTTGAAAAAGGAGTTGCAGATATTTTTACAAACGTTAAAAAAAGTATGACAGCCACTGCTTTAATGACCAGTTCATCTACTTTTTTAATAGGCATAGCAACTACTGGTGTTATGGGTTTAGGTGGCTATTTTATGATGCAAGGCACGTTGACTTTTGGAGATTTTATACAGTTTACTTTTCTATTAGCATTTATGGTGGCCCCAATTGTACAAATGAGTAATATTGGAAGTCAGTTAACAGAAGCTTTGGCAGGTTTAGATAGAACAGAAGAATTAATGAATATGCCAGCAGAAGAAGATAATGAAGATAGAACCATTATTTTAGATAAAATTAAAGGAGAAATTATTTTTGATGATGTTTCATTTGCTTATGAAGAAGGTAAAGAAGTATTGCATAACATTAATTTTGAGGTTCCTGCAGGTTCTGTAACAGCTTTGGTGGGTAGTTCTGGTTCTGGTAAATCTACTATTGCAGGTTTATCAGCAACATTTTTAAACCCTAAATCTGGTACAATTACAATTGACAAGCAAGACATGTCTAAAGTAAAACTAGCGAGTTATCGTAAAAATTTAGGTGTTGTTTTACAAGATGAGTTTCTATTTGAAGGAACTATCAAAGAAAATATTTTATTTCCTAGACCAAATGCAACAGAACAAGAATTACAAAATGCTGTAAAAGCTGCTTATGTAAATGAGTTTACAGATAGGTTTGATGATGGTTTAAATACGTTGATAGGAGAAAGAGGTGTAAAATTATCTGGCGGACAAAGACAGCGTTTGGCAATTGCTAGGGCGATATTAGCCAATCCAAAAATCATAATTTTAGACGAAGCAACGTCTAGTTTAGATACAGAAAGTGAGTCTTTAATTCAGAAAAGTTTATCAGAATTGATAAAAGACAGAACTACCATTGTAATTGCTCACAGATTAAGTACTATTAAACAAGCAGATCAAATTTTAGTAATAGAAGCTGGTAAAATTGCAGAAAGAGGCAATCATGAAGAACTGATTAAAGCTAAAGGTAGGTATTATGATTTGTATACCTATCAATCTAAGATATAATATAAGATTATTAAGTTTTTGAAATAAAACTGCCTAAAAATCGTTCTAAAATCTATATACCAATTTATGAAAAAAGTATTATTGTTATTATTAGTTTTGATATCTATTTGCTGTAATAATGTTTCAAAAAAAGAAACAATTACTGAAGTAAAAAAAGAAAATTTCCCAACAGAATTAGGAAAGGTTTTTGAAAAACATGGAGGAATTAAAGCTTGGAGAAAAAATAAAACCTTGTCTTTTAACTTAGAGGAAGAAGTTCATACAGCAGATTTGTATTCTAGAAAAACAATTGTAAGTACTTCTAATTATTCTTTGGGGTTTGATGGAAAAGAGGTTTGGTTAGCTGAAGAAATAGAGGGTTCTTTTAAAAGAAACCCAACTTTTTACTACAATCTTTTTTTCTACTTTTATGCAATGCCTTTTGTTTTAGCAGATGATGGAATTATCTATGAAAAAGTTGCAGATTTAACTTTTAATGGAGTTCAATATCCTGGATATAAAATATCTTACAAAGCAAATGTGGGCACTTCTCCTGATGATAATTATATGATGTATTACAATTCAAAAACGTATCAAATGGAATGGTTAGGATATACTGTTACTTTTAAAACAAAAAAGCCAAGTAATACTTATAAAATTATTAGGTATAATAAATGGGAAAACGTAAACGGATTTGTTTTACCAAAACAGATTACTTGGTATAAAAAAGATGAAAATGAAGTTTTAAAGGCGACTCCTAAAATTGTAGATTTTACTTTACCATTGTTAAGTACAGGTGAAATTTCTGATGCATTTTTTGAGAAGCCAGTTAAATAGTTTGTTAAATTAGAGTTTTGTTTTACCTTAATTCATCAATAAATCTCTTAACTGTAAATCGTTGTTTTTATTTAAACGAGTCATTATTTTTAAAAAAGCAATCGCTGTAATGTAGGCATCTCCTGTAGCTGTATGTCGATCGCTTTTAGAAATATTTAATTCATCACACAAATTATCTAAAGTATAATGTTTTTCTTCATTTTGATAAATGCTGTGTTTCGATTTTTTATATAAATACCCTGTATCTACTGTTTTATTTAGCAGTTTTGGTAAGTTATTTCTCTTTAAAATTTCGTTAATCATGTTTACATCAAAACCAATATGATGCCCCACTAAAACAGCAGTATCAATATATTTTAGAAATTGTTTTAAAGCATCTAATTCCGTAATTTTTTCTATAGAACCATCTTTTAAAATTCCATGAATTGGTACTGTTTCTGCTTTAAAAACAGCTTGTTTCACAAATACTTCAAAAGTATCATTTACTTTAATTGTAGTATTTATTAATGTAATTGCCCCGATAGAAAGTACGCGATCTTTTTTAACAGAAAAACCAGTAGTTTCTGTGTCAAAAACAACAAATCGAGTATTTGAGATGGAAAGTTTATTGGTCTTTAAAAAACTTTTTTGATACTCTTTATAGTAATTAGGAATAGGTTGTTTGTTTTTTTTGAAAAACCAATGAAATTTCATAACTATCTTATATTGCTTAAATTAAATCTTACAGAAAGTACTTCTTGAATTTCTCTAATAGGTTTAAAACATCTTTTTAATTTTAACTTTTCTTCTTTTGTTAAAGACTCTAATTGTATAAATGTACCAGAATTGTTGTGTAAAATTCCTTGTTTGGTTTTAAATTTTAATAATGCTTTAAATGCATAAGCACAAGATTGAAATAGCTCTTTATTTTGAGGTTCTAGTTCTGCTAATCTTTCAAAACGTTGAGCAGTATTGCTAATTCCAGAAATATTTTTTGATAAAATTAAAAGTCTAGCAGCATTAATTAAGGGCATTAAAGCCCTTCTTTTTATGTTGAAAGTATCTTTTTGCTCTCCATTATTTTCTACCAAAAATTGTTTAAAAAAACTTAAAGGAGAAGGGCTTGCAATGGCTTCTTTTGCTAAAAAGGTAAATAACAAGTCTCTTTTGTTTAATGATTTAAAAATACTTTCAGATAATTCTTTTGCCATCAAAAAATCGCCATAAACACGATTGTAATCAAAGAAAATAGAAGATAATAAAATTCCTTCATCATTCACATTAATAATCCAATCATTGAATTGGTTTTTCCATTCAGATAAAGACAAACACCATTTTGGGTTGCTTGCCATCATTTCTGCAGGACAATATTCATAACCAATTTTATGAAGCGATTTTGTAACATAACCTGCCATTTTTAAGAAATATTGTTTTGTTTCTTCGTATTTGTTTTCAGCAACATCTTCAAAAATTAAAGCATTGTCTTGGTCTGTGTATAAAAGTTGCTCTTTTCTACCTTGGCTTCCTAGAGCTAACCATGAGAATTTTGCAGGTGGAGCAATATTCATCTTTTTTAAAGAAAGTTCAATAACTCTTATAGTTACACTATCATTTATTTCAGAGATAATTTTAGAAATATGTGCTAATGGAATATTTTGCTCTAAATAAGATTTTAAAAGTAAGTTGGCTTTGTTTCTAATTTTACGAATTTCTCTTGTTCTTTTAGCACGTTGAATTTCTTTTAAAATAACAGTTGGGTTATTGCCTAAAGACGCTAAAACATCGTGATTGGTTAAAATTCCTATTAATTTAGAGTTACTTGTTCCATCTTCAGTAATACATAAATGACCAACTTTGTTTTTAATCATGTGTAATTGGGCATCTAAAACCGTTAGGTTTTTAGTATAGGTAATTACAGGGCTAGACATAATTTCTGTAACATTTGCATCTATAGAAACAATACCAGTGGCAATTTTATTTTTAATATCACTATTTGTAATAATCCCTTTAGGATTTGCATTTGTATCAACAACTACAATACAGCCAATTTTTTTACGACTCATTTTTATGGCAGCCTCTTTAATTGTAGATTTAATAGAGCATTTTAATGGTTTTTTAGTATAATTAACAGCATGTAAATTTGTAGAGGCTAAATTATCTTTAGCAATATAATCTGTAAAAATATTATTACTTTGCTCATTAGTATAGGGATCAAAAGATTTTGAGGCAAATGAGGTTATAAGGTATTTATTTACTTTTGCATTGTTTTCAATTTCGGCTTCAAAAATAGCAATCGGAATTCCATAAACAATAGATTCTTCATTAGCAATTGCATCTAATAAATAATTTTCTTTACTAATTAAGGGTCTTAAGCCAAAAATATCTCCACCATCACAAATATCAATAAGTATTTTATTGTCTTTTGTGTTTTTGTGTAAGCTAATTCCACCATTTCTAACCATATAAAAATGGTTATGTATTGTGTCATCTCCATTAAAAATTACTTTTCCTTTTTCGAGGTAGATAATTTTTACTTCTGTTGCTATTTTTAAAATCTTATTTTTAGGTAATAAGTTAAAAGGTGGGTATTCTTTTAAAAAATCAAAAACACGTTCAGCAATTGAATTTTTCATCTTTCTTCTATTTGTTGATGAATTTTACCATAAACATTACAATAATAGTCATGAAACCTAGAGAGTAATACATTTTTTAAGCCATTGGTGTTTTTTAAAGTTGATAAATCAAACAATTTAATGTCGTCAACTTCTTCTTCTTGAATTTTTAATTCAGAAACTGGCACTTTTAATTCAGCCATAAAAACATGATGGTATTCATTGTCTTGGATGCCATTTAAATGAGATACTTGATGAATTCTTGTACCAATTTTAATCAATTCTTTTTCTTCTAAATTTATACCAATTTCTTCAAAAACTTCTCTTTTGCAGAAGATAAAACAGTTTCTCCAGCACCAATATGTCCTGCCACAGAAATATCCCACAAACCAGGAAATACTTTTTTTGTCATTGCTCTTTTTTGCAGCAATATTTTTTTATCAGCAGTAAAAAGCCAAATATGTACAGTGGCATGAAACCAACCGTGTTTGTGTGCTTCAGATTTTAAAGCCGTTTTTCCTGTAGATTTTCCTTCAGAAGTTAAAATGTCTATAAGTTCATCCATATATAAGAATTATGAATTACGAATTATTAATTCGTAATTCATAATTGGAGTAATTTATTCAAAATAAGAAAACGTTTCTCCGTCTTTAATATTTAACAACGTTTCATAAATCATTTTAATTACATTTTCTACATCCTCTCTGTGTACCATTTCTACAGTAGTATGCATGTATCTTAAAGGTAGAGAAATTAAAGCAGAAGCAACACCACCATTGCTATAAGCAAAAGCATCAGTATCTGTACCTGTTGCTCTAGAGAGTGCAGAACGTTGAAAAGGAATCTTTTTTGCTTCGGCAGTTTCTGTAATTAAATCGCGTAATTTTTGTTGTACTGCAGGTGCATAAGCAATTACAGGTCCTTTACCTAATTCCATTAAGCCTGCTTTTTTAGGTTCAATCATTGGTGTAGTTGTGTCATGTGTTACATCAGTAACAATAGCCACATTTGGTTTTATAGTTTGTGTAATCATTTCTGCTCCACGCAAACCAATTTCTTCTTGTACAGCATTAGTAATGTACAATCCAAAAGGCAATTCTTTTTTGTTTTCTTTTAAAAGGCGAGCAACTTCAGCAATCATAAAACCACCCATTCTATTATCTAAAGCCCTACACACAAACTTATCTCCGTTTAAAATATGAAATTCATCTGGATAGGTTATTACACAACCAACATGAACGCCTAAAGCTTCTACTTCTTCTTTAGTAGCACAACCTGTGTCAATAAAAATATTGTCTGGTTTTGGAGCTTCTTCATTGGCTTTATTTCTGGTATGGATTGCAGGCCATCCAAAAACACCTTTTACAATGCCGTTTTTAGTGTGAATATTTACAATTTTACTAGGTGCAATTTGATGATCTGAACCTCCGTTTCTAATCACATAAATTAAACCGTTATCAGAAATATAGTTTACATACCAAGAAATTTCATCTGCATGCCCTTCTATGACCACTTTGTATTTAGCATCTGGATTTATAATACCAACAGCAGTACCATAAGTGTCTGTAATAAAAGTATCTACATAAGGCTTTAAATAGTCCATCCAAATTTTTTGACCTTCCCATTCATAACCAGTTGGTGCAGCATTATTTAAGTATTTCTCTAAAAAGTCTAACGATTTTTTATTTAAAATTGATTTTGTTGACATTATTAATACGTTTATAAAGTTTAAATATGAAAAATTTAAGTTAAAATGTTAATTCGTATTTTCTTTATAATTGAAATAAAAAAGAAAAATAACCAGAACATCTTAAACTCTCAGTGGTAAAAATAATCCATTTTTTTAGCAATTCCATTAAAAAAAGCACAAAAAAATGTATTAAAAGTGCTTACTTTTACAAGAACAACCAAACTCAATTTTAAAACCAAACAACAATGAAATTAGTAATCAATAATTTAACCAAAACGTATAAAAATGGCGTAAAGGCGATTGATAATTTAAGTATAGAAATTGGTATAGGAATGTTTGGTTTGTTAGGTCCTAATGGAGCAGGAAAATCATCTTTAATGAGAACTATTGCAACGTTACAAAGTCCAGATTCTGGTTCAATTACTTTTGGAGATATCAATGTTTTAGAAGACAATATGTCTTTACGAAAAGTGTTGGGTTATTTGCCACAATCTTTTGGGGTGTATCCAAAAATGTCGGCAGAAGAATTGTTAGATTATTTTGCAACTTTAAAGGGGGTTTCAAATTCATCAGAAAGAAAAGCAATTGTAACACAAGTTTTAGAAATTACCAATTTATATGACGTTAGACATAAATATGTTGCAGGTTATTCTGGCGGAATGAAACAACGTTTTGGAATTGCACAATTACTTTTAAACAACCCAAAATTAATTATTGTTGATGAACCAACTGCAGGTTTAGATCCTGCAGAAAGACATCGTTTTTTAAATGTTTTACGAGAAGTTGGTACCAATTGTACTGTTATTTTTTCTACACATATTGTAGAGGATGTAAAAGAATTGTGTAACGAAATGGCAATTTTAAATGGAGGGAAAATTTTAAAACATACAACACCACAAGAAGCTACCAAAGAATTAGCAAACACTATTTGGACGAAAATTATTACAAGAGAAGAGTTAGAAGAAAATGCACAAAAATTCAATATTTTATCATCAAATTATAACCAAGATAACTCTTTAAATATTAGAGTTTTTGCAACAGAAAAACCTTCTGATGATTTTGTGAAAGCTACCCCACAATTAGACGATGTGTATTTTATCGCTTTAAAAGAAGATGAGCCTGTTTTAACAATTTAAGAGTTATTAGTTAATAAGTAGAGAGTATTTAAAATACTCTAATTAGGAATCATTATTTAAGTAGCACAATTCATCACTCAAAACTCATCACTAATCACTCGAAAATTATGTTTTCAACTATTTTTAAGCAAGAGTTAAAATACTGGTTTTCTAAACCCGTTTTTTATATTTATATATCTATTTTTTTATTGATTGCATTTTTATTATCAGCATCTAATGCTGGTATTTGGGATGATATTACAGGTACTACAGGCTCGTCAAGAATTGTAAATTCTCCTATAAATGTTTTAGGTTTATTTAACACAATTACTATTTTAATTCTGTTTTTATTTCCCTCTATTATTGGTGTTGCTATTTATAGAGATTTTAAAAGTGATATGCATACTATTTTGTATTCTTACCCATTTACAAAAGCTAATTATTTATTTGCAAAATTTTTTAGTGGTATTGTAGTTGTTTCTAGTATTGTTTTGGTAATTGCTATAGGAATGATTATTGGTTTTAGATTTCCAGGAACAAATTCACAAATTGTAGGAGGTTTTAATATTGTAACCTATTTAAAGACTTATCTACTTTTTATTTTACCAAATGTGCTGTTTTTTGGAGCAGTAGTATTTGCTGTGGTTACATTTTCTAGAAATATTGCAGCAGGTTTTATTACTGTTATCTTATTGCTGTTTGCTCAAGGTGCAATGAGTAGCATGCTATCAGAACCAGAGCAAGCAAATGTATTGGCAATATTAGATCCTTTTGGAGCAGCTGCATCTAATTTTTACACAAAATATTGGACAGTTTCTGAGCAAAACGAATTGCAAATACCAATTAAAGAACTAATTATTTATAATAGATTACTCTGGCTACTTGTATCATCTGTAATTTTTGGTGTGGTGTTTAGGTATTTTAAATTTAATCAAAATGCAATTTCATTTTCTTTCAAAAAATCAAAAATAGAAACAATTACTAAAACTAATTTTAACGGTATTACAAGAATATCCTTACCCAAAGTAACACATAATTACTCGTTTATTCAAAATTTAAAAGTGATGTGGAAACTATCAAACATCGATTTTAAATATATTTTTAAAAGTTTGCCATTTATCTGTATACTTATTGTTGGTGTTTTAATGTTGGTAGGTACTTTGTTTACAATAGGCAAAATAGTTGGCACAAAAACATTACCAGTTACTTGGCAAATGCTTAGAGGTGGAAATGTTTTTAGTACATTAATTATAAATTTATGTACGTTTTTGTATGCAGGTATTTTAATACAAAGAGCAAAAACTACAAAAATAAATCATTTAATAGATAGCACACCAATATATAATTGGGTGTTACTTTTTTCTAAATTCATTGCGTTGTTAAAAATGCAATTGGTTTTACTATCTGTTATTTTGGTTTCGGGTGTTTTGTATCAAACCTACCAAGGTTATTATGATTATGAAGTAGGGCATTATTTAAAAGAATTGTATGGGTTAAAATTTATCAATTACTTTATATGGGCTTTTATGGCAATTTTTATCCAAACCTTAATTAAAAATCAATATTTAGGGTTGTTTATAATGTTGATTATAGCAATTGGTACTCCTTTATTATCTTTAATCGGTATAGAATTACCAATCTTTAAATACAATCAAGGTTCAGGTTTTAGATATTCAGATATGAATGGTTATGGCACAGCTTTGTCTAGGTATTTGTGGTACAAATTGTATTGGGTTTTAGGAGGGGTTTTATTGCTAATAATTAGTTTACTATTTTGGGTTAGAGGCTTGCCAAGTTCATTTTCAGAAAGACTTCTTTTAGCAAAAAAACGCTTTAAACCCTCTCAAAAAATAGCTTTTATGTTAGTATTGATTGCTTTTTTAACTTTAGGCGTTTCTATTTATAAAGAAATAAGATCGAAAAGTAAAAAAACGGCGTCTAAACAAAGAGAGCTAAATGCAGTAAAATGGGAAAAAACATATAAAAAATATGAAGAATACCATCAACCTAGAATAGTTGCTGTAAATGTAAGTTTAGATATGTATCCCAAAGAAAAAACTTACAAAGCAAGTGCTATTTATACACTCGTAAATAAAACAGATAAGTCTATTGATAGTTTGTTTTTGAATCATAATTCGTTAAAAAGTACTTTTGAGTTTGATAAAGCAACTGATTTAGTGGTAGAAGACAAACTTTTTCATTTTGATGTTTATCAATTTTGTGAACCAATACAACCAGGAGATTCTTTACAATTAACCATCCATGTAAAAAGTAAAGAAAATACTCGCTTTAAAAGACGTTCACCTATTATAGAAAATGGGACTTTTATTAATAATTTTACAATTTTTCCTACTTTAGGGTATTCCTCAAAAGGAGAATTAACAGATAATAAAACACGTGAAAAATACAATTTACCACCTAATAATTTACGACCAAATCCAACTGATTCATCAGCTTTAGGAAATACTTATATTTCTAAAGATTCAGATTGGATAGATTTTGAAGCAACCGTTTCTACATCAAAAGATCAAATTGCAATTGCTCCAGGCTATTTACAAAAAGAATGGACAGAAGATGGTCGTAACTATTTCCATTATAAAATGGATAGTAAAATATTAAATTTTTATGCATTTAATTCTGCCAGATATAAAGTTAAAAAAGAATTATATAAAGGGATAAGTCTAGAAATTTATTATCATAAACCCCATGATTTTAATTTGGATAGAATGTTAAAAGGTATGAAAGCATCCCTAGATTACAATGCTAAAAACTTTAGTCCTTATCAGCATAGACAATTAAGAATTATAGAGTTTCCTAAAACTGCTGGTAGTTTTGCACAATCTTTTCCAAATACAATTCCGTTTTCAGAAAGTGTAGGTTTTATTGCAGATGTAGATGATAAAAAAGATGATGGTGTAGATTATCCTTTTGCAATAACAGTGCATGAAGTTTCACATCAATGGTGGGCACATCAAGTAATTGGTGCAGATGTTTTAGGAGCAACCATGTTGTCTGAAAGCATATCTGAATATGTAACGCTAAAAGTATTAGAACATCAACATGGAAAAAACAAAATGCGTACATTTTTAAAAGATGCTTTAGATAAGTATTTGTTACAAAGAACCATGGAAACTAAACGAGAAAAACCTTTAATGTATAATGATGGACAAGGCTATATTCATTATCAAAAAGGCTCTTTAGTTTTTTATGCTTTGAGTGATTATATAGGAGAAGATAAATTAAATGGAGCGTTAAAAAAATATCTAGAAAAAGTGCAATTTCAAGAGCCTCCTTACACAACTTCTTTAGAAATGATGCAGTATATTAAAGAAGTAACCCCAGATTCTTTAAAGTATGTACTTAAAGATATGTTTGAAACGATTACACTTTATAAAAATAGTATTAAAGATGTAAAATCCATACAATTAGAAAACGGAAAATATAAGGTAGAAATTGAGTTTGAAGTTTCTAAATATAGAAATGATGAAAAAGGGAAGAAGTTTTATGGTAATAAAGTGGGAGATACTTTGGTTTACAAAAATGACGAAGTTAAAAAACCAATTTTATCAGTTCCCTTAGCAGATTATATAGATATTGGTGTTTTTACTGTAACAGAAATTGATGGTAAAAAGAAAGAAAAGGAACTCTATTTACAAAAACATAAAATTACTCAAATTAATAATAAAATAACCATTATTGTTGATAAAAAACCAACAGAAGTAGGAGTAGATCCTTACAATAAATTGATAGACACAAAGTCTGATGATAATCGAAGGAAATTGTAAAAATTCAATTTTTATCAAAAAAAAATCACGAATTCATTAATTTTTCTTTTTTAGATGAAAACAAAAAAAAGGTCTAATTTTTTTAAACCTACAGATTCTTTTTTTTTTATAGAGTTATAATTTTTATTCGTGTAATTGTAGCAAAATAGTTTTAAATTAGAAAGAATATTTTGTCTTGATAATTATTTAAAATGAATTGTATTTAATTGAAAATAAACAGGTAAAGGTTTAAATTTTGTTTTAGTTTCTAAGGATGATTTTTAAGTTTATAAAAATTGATGAAATCAGCTTATTTTATTAGATATAAAAAGTAAATAATCCCTACTTTTACAGTGTTAATGTAATTTTATTGATGAATTTATCTAAATTAAAAGAAAAGAGATTAAGAAAAAAGTTTGATAAAAATGTATCTAAACTTATAGAAAACAGAACAGTATCTCAAAAAGAAATTGTGACTGTTGGTATTTTAACAGAAGAAAGTATTGCTACAGAATTAGATATAAAATCAATCATAGAAACTACACTTGGTATTAGAAACTCTAAAATGTATAGTTTTAAACATTTTAATAAATTAGATGAAGTTTCTTACAAAGATTTTACAGAAAAAGACATCAACTGGAAGGGCGATTTTATAGAGCCAACATTTCAAAGTTTTTTAGACCAACCTTTTGATTTGTTAATAGGTTACTTTAATAAAAATAATATTTATTTAGAAATAGCTGTAAATCAATCTAAAGCAACTTTTAAAGCAGGTTTTACTGGAGTGAATGATCAATTGTACGAATTAGAAATTTTAGAAAAAATTAGCAATACAAAGCAATTTACAGCAGAGTTAAAAAAATACCTTCAAATTCTAAAAAAACTAAAAAATTAAACTTTAATAATAAAGTTGTTTATTCTTAGCAAGATTCTAATTTTTAGTGATAAAATCCATCTTAAAATTGTAGTTTTGTACCTTTAAATATATTATAAAATGCAAAAATTTATTGGAACTGGAGTTGCTTTAGTTACACCTTTTAAAGAAGATTTAAGTGTAGATTTTGATGCACTTGTAAAATTGGTAAACTTTAACATTGAAAACGGAACAGATTATTTAGTGATCAATGGTACAACAGCAGAAAGTGCCACAATTACGCAGCAAGAAAAACAAGAAATTATTAACCTAATCATAAAAACAAACAACAAACGTGTTCCTTTGGTTTTAGGAGTAGGTAGTAATAATACAGCTTTGGTTGTAGAAGAATTAAAAACAAGAGATTTTACAGGTTTAGATGGTATTCTTTCTGTTTCTCCATATTACAGTAAGCCAACGCAAGAAGGTTTTTATCAGCATTTTAAAGCCATAGCAACTGCAACCAATTTGCCAATTATTTTATACAATGTTCCTGGCAGAACTGCTAAAAATATGGAGCCAGCAACAATTTTACGTTTGGCAAATGATTTTGATAATATTGTAGCTGTGAAAGAAGCAGGTAATAATAAACAACAATATTATACTTTAATAAAAGACAAGCCAGCAGATTTTTTAATAATTTCTGGGGATGATGATTTAGCATTAGGAGTAACTTTAGCTGGAGGTTCTGGTGTGATTTCTGTGATAGGACAAGCTTTTCCAAAAGCGTTTTCTACGATGATAAACCATGGTTTAGACGGTAATGCTAAAGAAGGATATGCAATTCATTACAAAATGATGGATGTTATTGATTACATTTTTGAAGAAAATAATCCTGCAGGAATCAAAACAGTTTTACAAGAATTAAATATTTGTAAAAATGATGTGCGTTTGCCTTTGGTACAAGCAAGTGAGCATCTTTCTACAAAAATTGCTGAATTTGTGAAGGGATTTTAGTAGAGTATAATTCCATTGACTAAAACATCAAAAAATAATAGCAACAAATAGGCTAGGAATATTTTAGATAAAACGGATTTAATAGCTGTCTTTATCTTTTTTAATAACCTTATTTAAAAGTTTATAGTTCTTTTTTTTTAAAAATAATATTAACATTCTTTTAGTAGCGCTCAAACGTTTTTTTTACTTTTTTTGTATCGAAATTATCTGATGCATTTACTGAGTAAAAAAAGCGTTTTGTTTTTAACGATTTTTTTTGATGTTAAGAGCTTTGGTTTTTGTTAAAATTGTCATCCTAATTTTTTATATGTTGAAGTTTTTCAGTGTTTTAGGAGCTAAAAAGAAAGAATTATTTCAGAAAAAATAAATTCTTTTATTATCCATATTTAATCACTAATTTTGCACGATGCAAAAAATTAAAAATTTAGCGTATTTACTAATCTTCTCACTTGTATTATTTTCCTGTGCAGAATATCAAAAGGTATTAAACAAAGGTACTACAGAAGAGCAGTATAAAATGGCAACTAAAATGTACGAAACTGGTAAGTTTGGTAAAGCATTGCGTTTGTTTGAGAAAATTACCCCAACTTATAGAGGTAAGCCACAAATGGAACGTATTCAGTTTATGGTTGCACAGTCTAATTTTAATGAAAAAAATTATAGCATTTCTGGTTATTATTTTGATCGTTTTGCAAAAAATTACCCTAAAAGTTCTAAAAAGGAAGATGCCGCATTTTTATCTGCTTACAGCTATAAATTAGCTTCTCCAAAATTCAGTCTAGATCCTACAGAAACAAATAAGGCGTTAGAAGCATTTCAGGGTTTTATTAATACGTATCCAGAATCAAAAAAAATAGAAGAAGCAAATAAG
The DNA here is from genome assembly GCF_947497695.1 of uncultured Polaribacter sp. GTDB lineage: Bacteria > Bacteroidota > Bacteroidia > Flavobacteriales > Flavobacteriaceae > Polaribacter. The sequence continues at coordinate 24,294 of NZ_CANMHM010000008.1, forward strand.
CATTATAAAGATTTAAGGTACAAACTTCAAAAAAAATCTTTCGAAATTGCAAAAACCTATTATAGAACTGCAGATTATGATTTAAGAAATTACAAAGCTTCAATTCAGGCTTTTGATAATTTATTGTCAGATTATTTAGGGTCAGAATTTAAAGAAGAAGCTCTGTTTTATAGATTAAAAGCAGCTCATGATTTTGTTTTAAAAAGTACTATTAGAAGAAAGCCAGAGCGTGTTAAAGATGCTTTAGAAGCGTATGAAAAGTTAAAAAGAAATTTTCCAGAATCTCAGTTTATGTCAGAGGCTAATGTAATGGTAGAAACTTTACATGCACAAAATAAAGAGGCAGAAGCCCTGATTGCAAAACAAAAAAAAATAATTAAGTTTACACAGAAATAATAATAAGTTATGGATTATAAAGATACTAAAGCTGCATTAAGTACTATTACTTACAATAAAAATGAATTGCAAGCTCCAACAAATAACATTTACCAGGCTATTTCAGTTATTGCTAAGAGAGCAACTCAAATTAACGAAGACTTAAAAAAGGAGTTGGTTGATAAATTAGAGGAATTTGCGACTTATAATGATAGTTTAGAAGAGGTTTTTGAAAACAAAGAACAAATTGAAGTTTCTAAATTTTACGAAAGATTACCAAAACCAACAGCAATTGCAGTTGATGAATGGTTAAATGACAAAGTATATTTTAGAACTCCAGAAACAGAATAAATGTCTGTTTTAGGTGGTAAAAAAATTATTTTAGGAATTACTGCTGGAATTGCTGCCTACAAAACAGCTAGTTTAGTACGTTTATTAATAAAATTAGACGCAGAAGTTAAAGTAATTATGACTCCTGCGTCTAAAGATTTTATAACACCTCTTACCCTTTCTACACTTTCTAAAAACCCTGTTCATTCTACTTTTTATGATAAAGAAGATGAAAATGAATTGTGGAATAACCATGTAGACTTAGGGCTTTGGGCAGATTATATGCTAATTGCTCCTGCAACAGCAAACACATTGTCTAAAATGGCAAATGGTAGTTGTGATAATTTGTTATTAGCAACCTACTTGTCTGCAAAATGTCCTATATATTTTGCTCCTGCAATGGATTTAGATATGTACATTCATCCTTCTACAAAGAACAGTTTAGAGAAATTAAAAAGTTTTGGCAACATTATTATTCCTGCAACTTCTGGCGAATTAGCAAGTGGTTTGGTTGGAGAAGGAAGAATGGCAGAGCCAGAAGATATTGTATCCTTTATACAAAATGATATTTTATCTCAATTACCCTTAAAAGGAAAAAAACTGTTACTAACTGCAGGGCCAACTTATGAAGCCATTGATCCTGTTCGTTTTATTGGCAATCATTCTTCTGGTAAAATGGGGTTTGCAATTGCAGAAGCAGCTGCAAATTTAGGTGCTGAGGTGTATTTAATTTCAGGGCCAAGTCATCAAAAAATTAAACATTCTTTGGTAAAAAGAATAGATGTTATTTCTGCCGAAGAAATGTACATTGCAGCACATACTTATTTTAATGATGTAGATATTGCAATTCTTTCTGCTGCAGTAGCAGATTATAAACCTAAAAATGTTGTTACCCAGAAAATAAAAAAGAAAGATACAACGTTAAATATTGAGTTAGTTGCAACAAAAGATATTTTAGCTTCTTTAGGTAAAATTAAAAAACATCAGTTTTTAGTTGGTTTTGCATTAGAAACCAATAATGAAATAGAAAACGCAAAGAATAAACTTAAACGTAAAAATTTAGATGCTATTGTATTGAATTCTTTACAAGATAAAGGTGCAGGTTTTGCAACAGACACCAATAAAATTACTATTATTGATAAAAATTTGAATCAGAAATCTTTTGAATTAAAATCAAAAATAGAAGTAGCAAAAGATATTATCAACGAAATTATTATAAAAATTAAAGAATAAAGATACTTAGAAATAAGTTTTAGAGATGTCTACTATTTGTTTCTGTAATTCTAAAATCTTAAAAATGTATGCGTAAACTTATATTCCTTTTTCTGTTATTCATTTCGGTTTCTACTGTAAAATCTCAAGAATTGAACTGTGTAGTAAATATCAACTATAACCAAGTTCAAGGTTCAAATACACAGGTTTTTAAAACCTTAGAAAAAGCGTTGACTGAGTTTCTAAACCAAACAAAGTGGACCAATAGAGAGGTAAAACAAGAAGAAAGAATAGATTGTGCAATGACAATTATTATTACTTCTAGAAACGAAAATAATTTTACAGCAACCTTACAATTACAATCTACAAGACCTGTTTTTGGGTCAACTTATGCATCACCAATCTTAAATTTAAAAGACAATGATTTTAGCTTTAAATATCTTGAATTCGATCCATTAATTTTTAATAGAAATTCCTTTGATAGCAACTTAATTTCTACAATGGTATTTTATGCAAATATTATTATAGGTGTAGATGCAGATACTTTTAGGGAAAAAGGCGGAGAAGAAAATTTAAAAGTAGCCCAAGATGTTATGTTGCAAGCACAACAAAGTGGTATATCTTCTTGGCAAAATGTGGTAGGAAAACAAAATCGTTTTTTATTGATTGATAATTTATTGTCACCAAAATTAGAAACTTATAGAACTGCAACTTATAACTATCATAGACAAGGACTGGACGAATTTTCTACAAGCAAAAATAAATCTAAGCAATCTATAGAAGATGCTGTTATTTCTTTAGAATCTATTTTTAATAAAACAGTTGGTAATTATTTAATACGCTTATTTTTTGATGCTAAGGCAGAAGAGTTAGCAAACATTTATGCTGATGGTCCTAAAACAAACAACCAAGATGCTTTTATTAAAGTAGTTAAAAAAATATCTCCAAACAATAATGCGAAGTGGAGAAATATTAAATAGAATATTCGCTTTAATTATTCTTTAAGTTTATACAATTTTCATTAATTTTAAACTCTAAAATTCAGAGAATTTGTTAACACAACTTTCCATTAATAACTACGCACTAATCAATCAATTATCTATTGATTTTTCTTCTGGTTTATCTATTATTACTGGAGAAACTGGTGCAGGTAAGTCCATACTTTTAGGTGCTTTAGGTTTGGTTTTAGGTAACAGAGCAGATTTATCATCCTTAAAAGATACAACCAATAAGTGTATTGTAGAGGCCAAAGTGGTACTTACTAATTATAATTTGCAAGACTTTTTTAATGAAGTTGATTTAGATTACGAAGCAGAAACTATTATTAGAAGAGAAATTCTTCCTTCAGGGAAATCGAGAGCTTTTGTAAATGATACACCTGTTACTTTGGCAGTACTAAATCAATTAAGATCTAAATTGATTGATGTTCATTCTCAGCATCAAACCATAGAATTGTCAGACAATCTTTTTCAGTTTTCTATTTTAGATGCTTTGGCTAAAAACGCTCCAAGAATTGCTTCTTACAAAAGAGGTTTTGTACAATTAACAAAGTTAAAAAAAGAACTTTCAGTTTTAAAAGAACAACAAAAAGAGGCCAATTTACAATATGAATATAATTTACATCTTTTTAAAGAATTAGAGGAAGCTAAAATTAAAGTTGATGAACAAGAAGATCTTGAAGAAAGGTTAGAGAAGTTAAATAATATAGAAGCTATTAAACTCAATTTATCTGAAGCTTTAGAAATTACGGTAAATGAAGAAATAGGAATTCAGAATTTACTAAATACCTTAGAAAATAGATTGTCTAAAATTGCAGCTTTTTCTAAAGAATATCAAAATTTATCAGAAAGAATTACATCCGTAAAAATAGAGTTAGATGATATTGTTTCAGAATTAGAAGACGCAAATGAAAATGTAGATTTTAATCCTAATGAAGCAGAAGAAATAAACGATAGATTACAATTATTATATAATTTACAAAAAAAACATACAGTAAGCAATAACAAAGAACTACTTTTAGTTTTTAATGATTTATCAGAAAAAGTTGGAGCTGTAGAATCTGCAGATGAAGTAATCAATGAAAAACAAATAGAAATTGACGATGTTTCTGTGAAATTAGATAAAGTAGCAGAATTAATTAGCAATGCAAGAACAAAATCAATTCCTAAATTAAATAAAGAATTACACGTTTTATTAACCGATTTAGGAATGGAAAATGCACGTTTTTCAATAAAAATAAACCCAACAAGAAGTTATTTTGCTAACGGAAAAGATGAGTTAGAATTCTTATTTTCAGCAAATAAAGGAGGTAGTTTTGGCGAACTAAAAAAAGTAGCTTCAGGAGGAGAATTATCAAGAATTATGTTGTCTGTAAAAACAATTCTATCAGAAAACACCCAATTACCAACTATCATTTTTGATGAAATAGATACTGGTGTTTCTGGAGAAGTATCTAACAAAATAGCTGCAATAATGCAAAAAATGAGTAATAATATGCAAGTTATTGCCATTACACATTTGCCACAAATAGCAGCAAAAGGTAGCAGCCATTATAAAGTATATAAAAAAGAAGTAAAAGGGGTTACCACAACTAACTTAAAACTTTTAACTACCGAAGAAAGAATTAAAGAAATTGCAGAAATGCTAAGTGGTAAAGACATTTCAGACTCTGCACTTATACATGCAAAAGAATTATTGAATTTATAAAGTTACAAAGAGACAGAGTATCTTTCTATGTAACTATTTTAATGTTTTTTTAATTTTTAACATAACAGTAAGCACTAAAAACTAATTAAATGCAAGATTTACTTAAAGGAAAAAAAGGAATTATTTTTGGAGCCTTAAATGAAAACTCAATTGCCTGGAAAACTGCAGAAAAAGCAAACGAACAAGGAGCAGAATTTGTATTAACAAATGCACCAGCTTCTATTAGAATGGGCAATTTAGAGGTTTTGGCAAAAAAAACGGGTTCTCAAATTATTCCTGCCGATGCAACTTCTATTGAAGATTTAGAAAATTTAGTAGAAAAAGCAACAGAAATTTTGGGTGGTAAATTAGATTTTGTACTACACTCAATTGGCATGTCTGTAAATGTTAGAAAGGGAAAACCTTATACAGATCCAAATTATGAATATTCAAAAAAAGGATGGGACGTTTCCGCTCTTTCTTTTCATAAAGTACTCAATGTTTTGTACCATAAAAAAGCCATGCAAAATTGGGGGAGTATTGTTGCTTTAACATACATGGCTGCACAAAGAGTGTTTCCAGATTACAATGATATGGCAGACAATAAAGCTTATTTAGAATCTGTTGCACGTAGTTTTGGGTACTATTTTGGTAGAGATTTTAAGGTGCGTGTCAACACTATTTCTCAATCACCAACACCAACAACTGCAGGAAATGGCGTAAAAGGTTTTGATGGTTTTATCAATTTTTCAGAAAAAATGAGTCCTTTAGGCAATGCTTCAGCTACAGATTGTGCAGAGTATACCATTTCATTGTTTTCAGATTTAACTAAAAAAGTGACATTGCAAAACTTATTTCACGATGGTGGATTCTCAAATATGGGAGTAAGTGATGCAATTATGGGAAAGTTTGAGTAGTTTTTTTGAAGCTATTTCCAGCTTTTCACTATATCTTTTTACTGAAAAATAAAAAAGAATAGAGCCTGTGTTGAGCGAAGTCGAAATATTTTAATCTGGGCTAAACCTGCTTGTTAACTTTTACAAAACTAAAAAATTATTATTCACAATTATAATGTAGTTTCAAAACAAAGAATTTTGAAACGTTGAAACTTTAAACTTTTGAAACTATTTTTTTCAATAATAATCCCAGTTTATAACCGTCCAAATGAAATAGACGAGTTGTTAGAAAGTCTTACAAAACAAGATTATTCTAATGATTTTGAAGTTTTAATTATAGAAGATGGTTCTACCCAAAAAAGTGATGTTATTGTTGAAAAATATAAAAATCAGCTAAACTTAAAATACTTTTTTAAGGAAAACAGTGGAGCAGGAGAGAGCCGAAATTTCGGAATGCAAAAGGCTACAGGAAACTATTTTATCATTTTAGATTCAGATGTAATTGTTCCCAAAGACTATTTATCTGAAGTTAAAAAAGCATTAGAAAATAATTTTACAGATGCTTTTGGTGGGCCAGATCAAGCACATAAAAGTTTTACAACTTTGCAAAAAGCAATCAATTATTCTATGACATCAGTATTAACAACTGGAGGAATTCGTGGAAAAAAACAAGCAGTTGGTAAATTTCAGCCAAGAAGTTTTAATTTGGGGCTGTCTCAGACAGCTTTTAGTATTACACAAGGTTTTTCTAAAATGAAAAATGGAGAAGACATCGATTTAACGTTTCGATTATGGCAAAATGGTTTTGAAACTCAACTCATAGAAGAAGCATTTGTGTATCACAAAAGAAGAAGTACCATTCAACAATTTTTTAAACAAACTTTTGGTTTCGGAACTGCAAGACCTATTTTAAATAAAAAATACCCAACTACAGCAAAAGCGACTTATTGGTTTCCTTCTTTATTTATTATTGGTATTGATGTGAGTATTATTTTAGCGTTTTTTGGCTACAATCAATTATTGTATAGCTATGCAATTTATTTCTTGCTAATTTTCTTTGATTCTTTAATTCAGAATAAAAGTTTTCAGGTAGCTTTTTTAAGTATGTTTACTTCTTTAACCCAGTTTTTAGGTTATGGATTAGGTTTTTTAGAATCGCAATTTTATCCGAAGAAAAAATAACATAATATTACAGATATTTCAGTTTTTTAAAACCTATGAGATCTAAATTAGCTATTTATCTAAAAAATTCTTTCGATTTTTCCCAATAGATATCCATTTCAGTTAAAGACATATCAGCAAGTTCTTTGCCTTCTTTTTTAGCTGCTTGCTCTAAATACTGAAACCGATTGATAAATTTTTTATTCGTTTTTTCTAAAGCATTTTCTGGGTTTACATCAATAAAACGAGCATAATTAATCATAGAAAACAAGACGTCACCAAATTCTTTTTCGGTATTTTCTTTATTTCCAGCTTTAATTTCCTCGTTTAATTCTGCAAGTTCTTCTTGTACTTTTTCCCAAACTTGAGCTGGTTTTTCCCAGTCAAAACCAACAGCAGCTACTTTTTCTTGAATTCTGCTTGCTTTTACAACTGCGGGTAAACTTTTTGGAACACCTTCTAAAACAGATTCTTTGCCCTCTTTTAGTTTTAATTGCTCCCAATTACGCTTAACATCGTCTTCATTTTTAACTTTAATATCACTATAAATATGAGGGTGTCTGTGAATTAACTTATCACAGATTGTATTGGCAACATCTGCAATATCAAAGGCTTTTTGTTCGCTACCTATTTTAGCATAAAAGACGATATGCAAAAGCATATCGCCTAATTCTTTTTTTATTTCTGGTAAGTCATTTTCTAAGATAGCATCAGCAAGTTCGTAGGTTTCTTCAATAGTAAGATGACGTAAGCTTTCTAAAGTTTGTTTTTTATCCCATGGACACTTTTCTCTAAGTTCATCCATAATATCTAACAGACGATTAAATGCAGAAAGCTGTTGTTTTCTTGTGTTCATTTTTTATTCTAAGAAGACTTTGACAAGCTCAGTCTTACATGCGTATTTTTAAATTTGCTCACTAAAAAATGAGATTTTTTACTTTTTTTCTTCAGTAGTTGTTTCTTCTACCTTAGAGAAATCCATCCCAACTTTTATTAAGATATTATACCATTGAATTACCTTTTTGATGTTAGAAGCATAAACTCTTTCATCATCATAGTTTGGTAGTACTTCACTAAAAAAAGTAGTTAAAACTTTGTTGTTTTCTTTATGAGAAATGGCTTCTTTTCCTGCTGTTTTTTCAAAAATAGAAGTAAATACGTTTAATAATGGCACATCTTCTTCGTAGGTGTAAATGGCAATGTTTTCTAATAAACTTAGGTTTTGAGCAGCATTGATAGCTAGTCTTTTTTTGTCTAGTAAAGATTCTGCAATGACTGCATTTTTAGATTGTGAGATTACTTTATATAATCCTGGTTTACCTGTTATTGCTATAATTTTATTAAATTCCATTTCTATATTTTTTTGTCTTTTTTTTAGACTATTTACCTTTTTTAGCATTTGGGAAACGCATTCTGTAATCTGCATTAATTTTCCCTTTAGAAATATTTTCTAATTTCTTTTTTATCAATCTTTTTTTAAGCGAGGAAAGTTTATCAGTGAATAAAACCCCATCAATATGATCATATTCATGTTGAAAAACTCTAGCAGCTAAACCATCTAAAGTTTCTGTATGTGTTTTAAAATTTTCATCTTGGTACTCAATAGTAATAATTGGTTGACGAAAAACATCTTCTCTAACATCAGGAATACTAAGACATCCTTCATTAAATACCCATTCATCTCCTTCTTCTTTAATTATTTTTGCATTTATAAATACTTTGTTAAAGTTTTTTAAAGCCTCTCTATCTTTTTCAGACAATTCTTCATCTTCTGCAAAAGGAGAAGCATCAATAAGAAACAAACGAATTGCTTTCCCTATTTGGGGTGCAGCCAAACCAACACCAGAAGCATTGTACATAGTTTCTTTCATGTTAGAAATTAATTTTTTTAAATCTGGATAATCTGCATCAATCTCTGTGGCTACTTTACGTAAAACAGGATCTCCATAAGCTACAATTGGTAAAATCATTTCTTTATATTTAATGATGGCAAAAGTACAAAGTTTGACACTTCAATAAAATTATTTACTGTATAAATACGATTGTAAAATAATAGTAGCACTAATTTCATCAACTAAAGCCTTATTTCTACGTTGTTTTTTGTTTAAGCCTCCATCAATCATTGTTTGAAAAGCCATTTTAGAAGTAAAACGCTCATCTACTCTTAAAATAGGGATTTGTGGAATTTGTTTTTCAAGATTCTTTAAAAAAGGAAGTATCAAAATTTCACTTTCACTATCAGTATTATTCATCTGTTTTGGTTTACCTATTAAAAACAATTCTACCTTGTTTTTAGAAATATAGGTTTTTAAAAAAGACAGTAATTCATCAGTATTTACTGTTGTTAAGCCAGATGCAATAATCTGAAGTTCATCAGTAACAGCAATTCCTGTCCTTTTTTTACCAAAATCAATGGCCATAATTCTACCCAAAACTATTATTTTTTGCGTAAAAATAACAGTTAATATTTAATAATAAAGCATTAACTTAAATATTATCAAATAGTTATCATAAAGTGATGTTGAGTTTGCTGTTTTAGGAATATTTGAGCCTACACAAAGCTAAATAATAGGTATAAAAACTGTATATTCGCCCTTAGAATTAATGGATAGATTTATATTTGTTTAAATTATTTATAAGGATGAAAGAAATTAGAGAAATTATAGAAACTGCTTGGGATAATCGTGAGTTATTGAAAGAGCAAAATACGATTGATACGATTAGAAAAGTAGTTGATTTATTAGATAAAGGTGAATTAAGAGTTGCTGAACCTATTGATGGAGATTGGCAAGTAAATGAATGGGTAAAAAAAGCTGTAGTTTTATATTTCCCTATTCAAAAAATGGAAACTTTAGAAGCTGGTATTTTTGAATATCATGATAAAATGCCTTTAAAAACAGATTATGCTGCTCAAGGAGTACGTGTAGTTCCTGGAGCATCTGCTCGTCAAGGATCTTACCTTTCACCTGGTACTATTTTAATGCCAAGTTATGTAAATATTGGTGCTTATGTAGATGAAGGTACAATGGTTGATACCTGGGCTACTGTTGGTTCTTGTGCTCAAATTGGTAAAAATGTTCATCTTTCTGGAGGTGTAGGGATTGGTGGTGTTTTAGAACCATTACAAGCTGCACCAGTAATTATTGAAGATGGTGTTTTTGTAGGTTCTAGATGTATTGTTGTAGAAGGTGTTAGAGTAGAAAAAGAAGCTGTTTTAGGTGCAAATGTTGTGTTAACAATGAGTACTAAAATTATAGATGTTACTGGTGATGAACCTATAGAAATGAAGGGGAGAGTTCCTGCACGTTCTGTTGTAATTCCTGGGAGTTATACTAAGAAATTTGCAGCAGGAGAATACAATGTACCTTGTGCATTGATTATAGGAAGAAGAAAAGAGAGTACCAATAAAAAAACCTCTTTAAATGATGCACTACGTGAGTATGATGTAGCTGTTTAAAAAGCACTGCTATGACTAAAATTACTGCAATTATACCTACTTTAAATGAAGAAATTCATATAGCTGAAGCAATAAAATCTGTAAGTTTTGCAGACGAAATTATTGTGATTGATTCATTCAGTACAGATAGAACATTAGAAATTGCAGAAACTTATAATGTAAAAATCATCAAGCGAAAGTTTGATGATTTTTCTTCTCAAAAAAACTTTGCTATTTCACAGGCAAAATACTCATGGGTATTTTTGCTAGATGCAGATGAAATTGTAAATGAAGATTTAAAACTTGAAATTTTAGAAAAAGCCAATAATACTTCAAATATTGTTGGTTTTTATATTTATAGAGTTTTTTATTTTAAGAATAAAAAAATAAATTTTAGCGGTTGGAAAAGAGATAAAGTAATTCGATTGTTTCACAAAGATTATTGTGCTTACACAGGTAAGGTGCATGAAAAGTTACAGTTTAAAGGTAAAGTAGATTTTATGCAGCATAAATTGCAGCATTTCTCCTATCAAAATAACGAGCAATATAAAAGGAAATTAAAAGGGTATGCAAAGTTACAAGCTTTAGAACTTTATGAAAAAGGGAATCGTGTTAACTTATATCATTTAATAGCAAAACCTTTTATCCGATTTTTAATTCATTTTATAATTAAATTAGGTTTTTTAGATGGTGTTGAAGGTTTCCAAATTTCTTATTTACATGCTTATGGAGTGTATAGAAGGTATATTGAACTTTTAGAGTTAAACAAAAATGGTATAGAATTTAAAAGAAATAAAAGTTCTATTCGTGTGGGTTATGATGCAAAAAGAATTTATCATAATACAACTGGTTTGGGAAATTATGGTAGAGATTTGGTAAGAGTTTTATCTGAATTTCACCCAAGTATGCTTCTTTTTTTATACAATCCAAAAGCTAAGAAGGTTAAAAGACTTCAAGAAAATAAAAATATTTTAGAGATTTTACCAAGCTCTAAGTTTTGGCAAAGGTTTTCATCAATATGGAGGCAAGGCCCTATAGTGAAACAATTAAAAAAAGATAAGATTGATGTTTTTCATGGATTGAGTGGCGAAATTCCAATTGGGATCGATAAAAAATCAATAAAAACAGTGGTTACCATTCACGATTTAATATTTATAAGATATCCTAAATTATATTCTTTTTTTGATAGAAAAATACATCTTAGAAAGGTTACGTTTTCAGCAAAAAATGCTAATAAAATTGTAGCTATTAGCCAGCAAACAAAAAGAGATATTGTAGATTATTTAAAAATTGATGCATCAAAAATAGAGGTTATTTACCAAGGTTGTCATGCTACTTTTAAAGAACAAAAATCAGATTCTTTTAAAAAACAAGTAAGAGAAAAATTTATACTTCCCAAAAAATTTATTTTAAATGTTGGGGCATTAAATGAGCGTAAAAATATTTTATCATTGATAAAAGCTATTAAGAAAATTGAAACTCCTTTAGTTGTTATTGGTGCTAAAACTGCTTATTTTAAGGTGTTAAAAGCTTATGTTGATGAACATCAATTAGAAAATCAAGTGCAGTTTTTAGAAAACGTTAGTATGGCAGAGTTGTCTGCTATTTACCAAATGGCAGCTGTTTTTGTATATCCAAGTATTTTTGAAGGTTTTGGCATCCCTATTATAGAGGCCTTATATTCTAAAACCCCAGTGATTACAAGTACAGGAAGTTGTTTCTCTGAGGCAGGAGGTCCAGATTCTATCTACTTAGCTCCTAAGGATATTGATGCTTTATCTAGTAGTATTCAATTGGTTTTAAATGATCAAAATTTAGCAAATAATATGATTGATAAAGGCTTTGATTTTGTTCAGAAATTTAATGATGATGTAATTGCAAATAAATATTTTAAAATATACAAATCTCTAATTAGCTAACGAATTGTAAACCTTTATTGTTTCTTTAGCTACTTTTGCCCAAGTAAAAGTACTGGCATAATTTTTAGCTTTTTCTAATTGTAAATCATCAATAGAATCTAATTCAACAATTCCTTTCGCAATACTTTCTTCGCTAAAAGGATTTACTAATATTGCATTATTATTCGCAATTTCTGGAGCAGATCCAGTAATACTTGTTAGCACAGGCAACCTATAACTCATTGCTTCAATTATTGGTATTCCAAAACCTTCATAGTAAGTAGGGAAAAGAAATGCTTTGGCATTTTTATATAAAATACTTAGATGATCATCTGTTATATAATTTGTAAATATAATTTGATCTTTTAAATTATTGTTTTCTATATACTTGTCTAATTTTGATTTTTCATCCAAAGAAATTTTGCCAGCAAAAACGAGTTTATTTTGTAAATGTTTTTTTGATAAATGAAATCCTTTTAACAAGTTATAACTATTTTTTCTAAGAGAAATACCACCTACAGATAAATAATAGTGATGCTTTTTTATAAGATAACTTTCTAATATGGTATCATTTTCAATATGTACATTTACTTTTGGTTTAAAAACCGGTGCTAAATGAATGACATGTATTTTTTCTGGTGGATAATCAAAAAAATTTAAAAAATCTTTTTTTGTGTTTTCACTCACAGATATTATGGCATCAGCATTTTTAGCAAAGTTTTTAAATAGTTTGAATCTCTTTTTTTTAAAATATTCACTACTAAAATTATAATCAGCAAATTCTGGTAAATGAACTGCTAAATCATGAATGGTAGCAATTTTTTTAGATCCTATAATCTCTAAAAAAGGTGTATGTAAACTATGAGAAATTTGTGGCTTATGCTTTAAAGAAAATAGAATATTTTTTAAATACCAAAGATGCTTAATATTTACTTTATTATGTTTTAAGCTTTTAATTTTTTTTAAATTATAGGCTAAAAAAACATCAATATTAGAATTTTTTTTTAAAGCTTTGTGAAGGCATATTATGTAGTGAGGAATGCCTGTATAGCCTTTTGTAAATAAAGTAGATCCTTCAATAAGCACTTTCATAAATAATTCTGTTTATTTTTTATTTGTAACATCATAACAAATATAGGATTTGTAAATTTGTTTGTTATTATTTTATTAAAATCATTTTTACATGAAAAATATTTGCTTTTTTAATTCGATTTCTTCTTGGGGAGGAGGTGAAAAATGGCACCTAGAAATGGCGACCTATATTTCAAAACTTGATTATAAAGTTTTATTTTTTGCAGAAAAAAATGGTATTTTAGATAGTAAGATAGATAAAAATACTATTAAAGTAGAACATGTTTCAGTATCAAATTTCAGCTATTTTAATACTTTTAAAGTTGATAAAGTAGCAAAAGTTCTCAAAGAAAATAAAATTGAAACTATTATTTTTAACTCTTCTCAAGAGCTTAAGTTTGCTGGTTTAGCTGCTAAAAAAGCAGGTGTTAAAAATATTATTTATAGAAGAGGGAGTGCTATTCCTATTAAGAATTCTTTTATTAACAGATATTTTTTTTCTAACATTATTACAAATGTTCTGGCAAATTCTTCAGCGACTAAAGTTACTATTAATGCAAATAATAAAAATCTTTTTCCTGATGATAAAATTACCGTTATTCCAAATGGAATTGAAACAGAAGAATTTTTATTAGAACTAAACAAAATTTCTAAAGAAGAAAATAAAATTTTTACCCTAGGAAATTTAGGGAGGTTAGTGAAGCAAAAAAATCAGTTTTTTTTATTAGATGTTGCCAAAAAACTAAAGGAAGACAATTTTAATTTTAAACTAATTATTGGAGGAGAAGGGAAGTTAAAAGAAGCTTTGGTTAAAAGAACAAAAGAGCTTCAGTTAGAAAATGAAGTAGTGTTTGAAGGTTTTGTAAAAAATCCAAAGATGTTTATGGCCAAGCTAGATGTTTTTTTATTGTCTTCTTTATGGGAAGGTTTTGGATATGTAATTGCAGAGGCAATGCTTTGTAAAAAGCCAGTTATTGCATTTAATATTAGCAGTAATCCTGAGTTAGTAGTTGATACTAATAATGGTTTTTTAACTGCGGTAAATGATGTAGATTCTTTTGTAAATAACATAAAGCAATTAGAATCAAACAAAGATTTAATTTCTAAATTAGGTAAAAACGGAAGGCATAAAATTGTAACTGAATTTGATGCACTATTAATTCGTAAAAAGTTTAAAAAATATATTGATACTCTTTAAAAAGTATTCATAGAAATACTTTCATAAATAGTAAACTCTGTTTTGAAAGGTCTTTATTATATAGTAAATTTGCATAAAATAATAAGCATAGAAAATCATTAAAATCTAACTAATTTTTTTGATGTAATTATTCAAGTTTTAAGTCCGTATTTCATGCAAAAACAATTCTTTAAAGAAGCAATTTCATCAGAAATATTTAGCGTTATATCAAAAGCATCTTCAGAATTAGAAATAGATAGTTATGTAATTGGTGGTTTTGTGCGTGATTTTTTTTTAAAAAGAGCAAATTCTAAAGATATAGATATTGTTGCAGTTGGCAGTGGCATTGAATTAGCTAAAAAGGTTTCTAAATTATTACCAAACAAACCAAAAGTACAGGTATTTAAAACGTATGGAACAGCCATGTTGCGTTTTAAAGATATTGAAATTGAGTTTGTTGGAGCTAGAAAAGAATCGTATTCTGAAGAAAGTAGAAACCCAGAGGTAACAGAAGGTACTTTACAAGACGATCAAAATAGAAGAGATTTAACCATCAATGCATTGGCATTAAGTTTAAATGAAGCTAATTTTGGCGAATTATTAGACCCGTTTAACGGAATTAAAGATTTAGAAAACAAAGTAATTAAAACACCCTTAAATCCAGATATTACCTATTCTGATGATCCTTTAAGAATGATGCGTGCTATTCGTTTTACCACGCAATTAAATTTTAATATTGATGCAGATTCTTTACACGCTATTTCTAAAAATGCCTATCGTTTAAAGATTATTACTAAAGAGCGAATTGTAGATGAATTAAATAAAATACTTTCTTCTGCCAAACCTTCAATAGGTTTTTTATTGTTAGAAAAATCTGGCTTATTACCTCAAATTCTTCCTGAATTAATAGCCTTAAAAGGAGTAGAAGAGGTAGAAGGGCAAAAGCATAAAGATAACTTTTATCATACTTTAGAAGTTGTAGATAATATTTCTAAAAACACAGACGATGTTTGGCTGCGTTGGGCTGCTTTATTACATGATATTGGTAAAGCACCCACAAAAAAGTTTAGTAAAAAAGTAGGTTGGACGTTTCATGCACACGAGTTTGTAGGTTCTAAAATGGTGTATAAATTATTTAAACGCTTAAAAATGCCTTTAAATAATAAAATGAAATTTGTGCAGAAAATGGTGTTGTTAAGTTCTAGACCTATCGTTTTAGCAAGTGAAGTTACTGACTCTGCTGTAAGACGTTTGGTTTTTGATGCAGGTGATGATATCAATTCTTTAATGACTTTATGTGAAGCAGATATTACTACAAAGAATCCTAAAAAATTTAAACGTTACCATCAAAACTTTGATGTTGTACGTTCTAAAATTAAAGAAGTAGAAGAACGAGATAAAGTTCGTAATTTTCAGCCACCAATTACTGGAGAAGAAATTATGAACGTTTTTAATTTAAAACCTTGTAGAGAAATTGGGCAAATTAAAGAAGCTATTAAAGAAGCTATTTTAGATGGTAATATACCAAATGAACATCAAGCTTGCTTTAATTTTATGATAGAAAAAGGAGAAAAATTAGGTTTAAAAAAAGCGTAGTTAATTTCTATAATTGTTAAGGTTTATCAATTAAACTTTTATAAAGCAAATAACTTTCATCTGCATTTTTTTGAATGTTAATATCGTTATCAATACGTTTTTTAGCATTGATTCCCATATTAAGTCTTAGAGTTTCATCATTTACAAGCTTAGAAATTGCTTTCCCAATTTCTAACGGGTTTTTAACAGGTACAACAATGCCAGAGGTTTTATCAATTAACTCAATACAGCCACCAGCATTTGTCATTACAATTGGTTTTTCTTGGCACATTGCCTCACAAATAGCTCTTCCTAAACCTTCGCTTAATGATGTTTGTACATAAATATCTGCACCTTTTATAAGAGATACTGCATCTTTTCTTTGGCCTAAAAGATGAATTCTATTTCCATTAGAAATACGATTTTTTATTTTTGAGAAAAAGGATGAGTCTGTTTTATTACCTACAACAATATAATGTACTTCTTTATTTGTGTTTAAATGATTGAATGATTCTATAAAATATTTAGTGCCTTTTACTTTTCTGTGATTTCCTACTAAGCATACCTTTATAGCATTATTTGGTATTTGCATTTGAGAGTAATCATAAGAAATTACATTGGTAAACCAAGAACTATCATAGCCTTTGTAAATCATTTTTGCTTTTTCTTTGTTTTTACCAAAAAGCTGATTTTTTACATGGTTGTAAACAAAATTACTATTACAAATAATAGCATCTAATTTAGGACTTAAATACGTAAAATAAGAGAAAACATCATACCAGTGTAAACTGTTAGAACCAAAATAAGACACAAATTTAACAGATTCTTTTTTACAATAATATAAAATACTTCTAGAAGCTTTTCCGTTTAAAAACTGCACAACATCAATTTTTTCTTTGGATATAATACTTTCTACAATTGCACTGTACTCTTTGTCAAATTTTTTCTTTGGGAAAGCTTTTACAGCTCTTATGTTATTTTTCTTAAATATTTTTTCAATTTCTAAACTAAAGTTTCCAACAACAATAATGGTATGAACCTGTTTGCTTAAAATTAAAATAATTTCTATTTGAGATTTGTGTACGTTTTCACTTCCAGTAAAAGAACCAACAAATAATAAATTCATAATTAAGATTTAAGGTTGTTTTTCTAAGAATAGTTCATCTAGCTTTTTAGAGCAATTTTGCCAAGAATAGGCAAGTACAGTTTCTCTAACATTAATGTTACTTTTGTTAGCTTTGTTGATCAAATCAATAACTTTGCTATAATGATCTGTATCATTAATTAAAAACCCATTTTTTCCATGTTCAATAATATCAGGTCCAAAACCTGTTTTTGTTGAAATTGGAAAACAATTAGACAACATTGCTTCTAGTAAAGGTACTGGGCCTCCTTCATTTTTTGAAGGACTTATAAAAACATCTATTTTATTGTATAAATCTGGATACTTTTCATAGGGTTGATTGTTAAAATAGGTAAAGTTTTCAAGTGCAATTAATTCATCATAATTTTTATAATTTTCCCAGTTTTTACCAATTAAATAAAAGGTTCTTTCAGGCATGTTTTTTATGATTGAAAAAATTAAATCAGGATTTTTACGATCGCTAAAAGCACTGCAAAAACCAACAGAGCCACTTTTTCTTTCATGAGGATAGAAAAAAGTTGAATCTGAAGCAATGTGTAATACTTCTGTTTTTTCTTCATTTAATCCAGCATCAATTAATTCTTTTTGAATTACTGAGTTTAAACAAATTACTTTATCTGCCTTTTTTAAACACCAAATAACATGCGTTTTAGAAAAAGAAACAGTCCAATTTGCATGCGTAAACATTACAATATTTTTCTTATTCAATATCTTAGGATTATGACGAATCGCTCTGTAAAAATATTGATGAAAAACAAAAAAATAGCCATCTGAATCTGGTAAGTCTCTTAGTTTGTTGTGATAATACGTTTTAGCGTTCAATGAAGAAAATTTAGCTAAACGTCTTACTTTAGCTCCAAAAATCCAATCTTTATCTACTTCTCTGGCAACATAAGTTACTGTTTCAAGTGTTTTTTTTTGATTTTTTTTTACAAATTTAGACTTTAATATTGCTATTAAATATTTCCATTTGTAGAGTAGATTAAAAATTAATATTTCTTTCATTTACTTTAAAGATTGCATATTTACCAATTTAAAATACTCTCCTTTTTTAGCCAATAACTCTTCGTGTTTTCCTTGTTCTACAATTTTTCCTTTTTTTAGTACTACAATTTTATTTGCTTTTTGAATGGTAGATAATCTGTGTGCAATGACTAAAGAAGTTCTGTTTTGCATCATTTTTTCTAAGGCAACTTGCACCAATTGTTCAGACTCAGTATCTAGGGCAGAAGTAGCTTCATCAAGAATCATAATAGGAGGGTTCTTTAAAACAGCCCTTGCAATAGATAAACGCTGCTTTTGTCCGCCAGAAAGTGTGTTTCCACTATCGCCAATATTTGTTTGGTATTTTTCAGGTAAATTCTGTATAAATTCATCTGCATTGGCAATTTTAGCAGCTTCTAAAACAGCTGTATCTGTTGCATTTTGAGTTCCTAACTTTATATTATTTACTATAGAATCATTAAAAAGAATAGAATCTTGAGAAACAATACCCATTAAATCTCTTAAAGACTTTTTGCTAATGTTTTTAATGTTGTTATCATCAATAATCACATCACCTTTATTTACATCATAAAAACGAGTAATTAAGTTTGCTAAGGTAGATTTTCCACTACCAGATTGCCCAACTAAAGCAACAGTTTCTCCTTTATTTATTGTTAATGAAAAATCTTTTAAAACATAATCATCTTTATATTTAAAAGAGATGTTTTTAAATTCAATTTTATGTGAGAATTCTTTTTTAACAAGGGCATTTTCTTTGTCTTTAATACTGTTTTCAGTATTTAAAACTGTGATAATTCTTTCTGCAGAAGCCTCTCCTTTTTGAATATTGTAAAATGTTGATGTAATTAATTTGATAGGATTTAAAACAGTGTAAAACAACACAATATATCCTAAAAATTTACCAGCTTCTAGAGAACTAGTTTCAGCTAAAACCTCACTACCTCCATACCAAAGAATTGCAATTATAGTTGCAGAACCTAAAAACTCACTCATTGGTGATGCTAAAGATTGCCTATGAAAAACACTTGTAGTTAATTGTTTAAATTTAGTGGTAGAATTGTTAAACTTTTTTTCAATAACACTTTCTGCATTAAAGCCTTTAATGATTCTTAAACCAGTTAACGTTTCTTCTATAAATGATAAAAAATTACCAGTTTCCTTTTGAGCTTTGGCAGAGTTTGATTTTAATTTTTTACTGATAGACGAAATTATAAATCCAGAAACGGGGAGTAAAACAAAAACAAATAAGGTGAGTTTTACACTCATAAAAAGCATTATAGCAATAGAAATGATAACAGTTAAAGGCTCTCTAACAATGGTTTGGATAGAACTTAAAATAGAGCTTTCTACTTCTTGTACATCAGAAGTCATACGAGCAATAATATCACCTTTTCTTTTTTCAGAAAAGTAAGCTATGGGTAATTCTACAATTTTATGATACAGATTATCACGTAAATCTTTTACAATACCTGTTCTTAAAAAAGTAATTGCATAAGCAGCTAAATATCTAAATAAGTTTTTGAAAAAGAACAATGAAAGGCATAGAATACAGATAAAAAATAACACATTAGCCTCACCGTCATTTACAATTTTTTGAGAAATAAAATAGTTAAAACTATTTTCAAGATAATTACCAATATTGGTAATACCTTGATAATTAGGTTTTATTATTACTTTTTTATCAGCTCCAAATAAAATATTTAGAACAGGAATAAATGCTAAAACAGAAAGCACATTAAACAAGGCATACAGTATATTAAATACAATATTTAAGACTGTAAATTTTCTGTATTTTTTTTCATATTTTAAAATATCTTTAAAATATCCCATTAATTCAATTTCATTTCTTTAATAATTCTTTGAATTTTTGCATCTAATTCAGCCTCTGTTGCAGCTGCATTTTTTGCATCATCTAATAAAGTATTTACACTAAAGTAAAATTTTATTTTAGGCTCTGTTCCACTAGGTCTTGCTGCAATTCTAGTTCCAGATTTTGTTTGATAGATTAACACATTAGATTTTGGTAAATCAATGGTTGTTACTTCTCCTGTAATTAAATTCTTTTTAGTAGAAGCATCATAATCGCATAACGATTCTATTTGTTCTCCATCAATTTCTGTTAATGGATTGTTACGCATATCACTTAACATTTGCTGAATTTCTGCAGCACCATCCATTCCTTTTTTAGTAATAGAAATTAAATGCTCTTTGTAAAAACTATTTTTAACATAAATAGCAAGTAACTCTTCATAGAAAGAACTTCCGTTTTGTTTTGCTAAAGCAGCAACTTCACAGGCTAAAAGCGTTGCTGTTACAGCATCTTTGTCTCTTACAAAATCACCAACCATATAACCAAAACTTTCTTCACCACCACCAATAAATTCTAAATCTGTAGCATCTCTAACCATTTTGGCAATCCATTTAAAACCAGTTAATCCTACTTTGGTTTTAACTTTATAACTCGCAGCAACATCATTTACTAGTTCAGTAGAAACAATGGTAGTACCAACAAATTGTTTTCCGTTAATTCTACCTTCATTTTTCCATTTCTGAATGATAAAATCTGTCATCACAACCATGGTTTGGTTACCATTCATTAGTTTCATGTTGCCCTCTAAATCTCTTACTGCAACACCTAATCTATCACAATCTGGGTCTGTACCAATTACAATGTCAGCTCCTATTTTATCAGCCAATTCAGTCGCCATTTTTAAAGCTTCTGGTTCTTCTGGGTTTGGTGATTTTACAGTAGGGAAGTCGCCATTAGGTGCTCTTTGTTCTTCAACAATATGTACATCTGTATAGCCTGCTTTTGCTAAAGTATCAGGTACAGAAACAATAGAGGTTCCATGTAAAGAAGTAAATACAATTTTTAAGTTTTCACGATCAATAGTATCAGATAAACAACCATTTTTAACACTAGCATCAACAAATTCATCATCAACTTGTTTGCCAATTACTTCAATTAAATTTTTGTTTGCATTAAATTTAATTTCAGAAAATTGTAATGAATTTACTTTGCTAATAATTCCACTATCATGAGGAGGTACAATTTGTCCACCATCAGACCAATAAACTTTATAACCATTATATTCTGGTGGGTTGTGAGAAGCTGTTAAAACAATACCAGCATCACAGCCTAAATGACGCACTGCAAAAGATAATTCTGGGGTTGCACGTAAATCTTCAAAAAGAAAAACTTTTATGTTATTTGCAGATAAAATATCTGCAACAATTTTAGCGAATTTTTTACTGTTGTGTCTGCAATCGTAAGCAATTACAACACTTAATTGATCTTTTTTTATATTTTCTATTAAATAGTTAGACAAACCTTGGGTGGCTCTACCTAATGTGTATTTATTAATTCTGTTGGTTCCTGCTCCCATAACTCCACGCATTCCACCAGTTCCAAATTCCATGTCTTTGTAAAATCTATCAGCCAAAGCATCAGGATTATTTGTAATTAAATCGTTAATTTCTTTTTGAGTTTCAGCATCAAAAGTAGCAGTTAACCATTGTTTTGCTTTGTCTAAAATTTTGCTCATTTGTGTTATTTGTTATATTGATTTAAAAATACTAAAATAAAGGTTAAAAGTTTAGCTTTTCTTTAATTTTATAATGTTTTTCGTTACTTTTTGTTTTTATGATTAGCTCACCAATAAAACCAGCTAAGAATAGAAGAGTTCCTATAATCATAGAAGTTAAGGCGATAAAAAACCAAGGATTGTCTGTTACTAAAATGGTTTTAATGCCATTAAATACTTTGTAAAGTTTAAGAGCACCGATGTAAAATGCAGATATGGTTCCAAATAGAAACATACATGTACCCCAAAGACCAAAAATATGCATCGGTCTTTTTCCGAATTTTGATAAAAAAGAAATGGTTATCAAATCTAAAAAGCCGTTTACGAATCGGTCCATTCCAAACTTTGTAACTCCGTATTTTCTTGCTTGGTGTTGTACTACTTTTTCCCCTATTTTAGTAAAGCCTTCATTTTTTGCTAAGACAGGAATGTATCTGTGCATTTCTCCACTAACTTTTACAGTTTTGATAACCTCGTTTTTGTAAGCTTTTAAACCGCAATTAAAATCGTGTAATTTTAATCCCGATGTTTTTCTTGCAGCTGCATTAAATAGTTTTGAGGGAATGTTTTTTGTAAAAACATTGTCATATCTTTTCTTTTTCCAACCAGAAATTAGGTCAAAATTTTCTTTAATTATTAGGTGGTATAATTCAGGTATTTCATCAGGGTTATCTTGCAAGTCTGCATCCATTGTAATTACAACATCACCTTTCGCAATTTCAAAACCAGCATCTAATGCTTGAGATTTGCCGTAGTTTCTTTGAAAACGGATTCCTTTTACAGCTTCATTTTTAAAAGATAAATTTTCTATAACAGCCCAGGATTTATCTGAGCTACCATCATCAATAAAAATTATTTCATAGACATAGTTATTAGATTGCATCACTTTTGCAATCCAATTGTGTAATTCTTTTAAAGATTCATCTTCATTAAGAAGTGGTATTACTACCGATATATCCATTTTTTTGTAGTTAAATTAAAAAAAGTAAAATTCTTTTTTACTTAATCTTCTTTATTGTTTTTTAATATTAATGCTAGTAACAAACCAGCAATAGAAGCAACTACTAATGTAGAAAAGTATCCTTTTATTTGTGCTACTAAAGAAAAATTATTTTGACTTTTTAAACCTTCAATTGTTTCATCAATTTTATCAATTGGAGCATTCATATTCTCCATTATTTCAGTAGTTTTAGAAATTGTAATTTCTTTAACAGTAGCTTGTAAATCAGGGTCAATAACAATAAAAATTAAAATTGTTACTATTGTTGATAGTAGAAAAGCTAAAGCATTTGATATAAAGAATACAGTAAAACCTTCTTTAAAAGTGATAAAACCATTTTGTGTTTTCTTTAAGTCTCCAATAACCCAAAGCCCATTTACAAAAAAGCCTAATACAAGTATGCCAAGATACCAATAACTGGCAAAAAAATTATTATCTATTACATAAGCGTATAATAATAATAGTACTAAAAACAACCCAAAGTACAAACCAAAATGAACACCTTTAGTTTTTATAATTTTATCCTCCATTTTTAATATTTTATTAATGAGACAAATATATTCATTTACTTTTTGATAGTTTTTACTTTTTAAGAAAGATTGTAAACTATCACAACAATTAATTAATAATCAAAGTATTAAAAAAGTTGCAAAAAATAACTCTTTTTTTAATTGTTAAAATAAAAATGTATTGTAAATTTGCCACGGCAAGTCCTACACAACTAGCTCCCTTTGAATCCTCCAGGGTGGGAACACAGCAAAGGTATTAGGTTGTAGCAGTGTGATGTAGGTAGCTTGCCTTTTTTTATGCCTTAAAGTTTCGTTCTGAAAAAAGGTGTCTTTCATTTTAACTTTTTTAACTTTACAACTTTTATACTTTAAAATTAATTTCATGTCTAAAGTTGTTTTAGTTACAGGTGCTTCTTCAGGAATAGGAAAAGCAATTGCTATTTTTTTATCTGAAAATGGATATAAAGTTTATGGAACAAGTAGGAATCCTAAAAAACCAAATAATTTTTCTTTTGAATTGATTGCCTTAGATGTTTTAAAGGTTGATAGCATAAATACTGCAATTGATTTGGTAATACAAAAAGAAGGTAGACTAGATGTTTTGGTAAACAATGCAGGTATGGGAATTACAGGGCCTATTGAAGATACACCAACTGATGAAATGAGAAGTGTTTTTAACACCAATCTTTTTGGTGCTGTTGATGTAATGAAAGCTGTTTTACCACAAATGCGTAAACAAAAAGCTGGTATTATTATAAATGTAACTTCTATTGCAGGTTATATGGGTTTGCCTTTCAGGGGATTATATTCTGCCACAAAAGGAGCTTTAGAAATTGTTACAGAAGCAGTTAGTATGGAGGTAAAACCTTTTGGAATTAAAGTTGTAAATGTTGCTCCTGGAGATTTTGCGACCAATATTGCAGCAGGAAGATATCATACACCCGTTTTTGAAAACTCTGCTTATAAAGAAAATTATCAAGCAAATTTAGATTTAATGGATGCTCATGTAACTGGAGGAATGAATCCTGTAGAAATGGCGAAAGTTATTTTTAAAATTATCAATACAAAGAATCCTAAAATTCATTATAAAGTTGGTGGTTTTATGGAGAAACTTTCGATTGTTTTAAAAAGAATTTTGCCAGATAGAATTTACGAGAAAATTTTAATGAATCATTATAAATTGTAATTTTTACATGATGGTTTACAGGTTTAAAAAACTTTATAAATCTTAAAAAAAATATTTTTACTAAGCTTACCAATTTTGTTAATAACTAACTATCTTTGCGTTAGGGATTGAAGCAATTGTTTGAGCTCTCATGCTTTTTTGCATGAAGCGAGTGCGTAAAGCCCGACCTTTTTAGGGAACGCCCAATTTATAGATATAATTTTGCTAAAAATAATGCAAAATCACTCGAACTAAAAACAGATTTTAATAAAATACAAATAAATATACAAGAATGAAATTTTTTATAGACACAGCAAATTTAGAGCAAATTAAAGAAGCACAAGCTTTAGGAATTTTAGATGGTGTTACTACAAACCCATCTTTAATGGCTAAAGAAGGCATTACTGGTGAAACTAATATTATTAATCATTACAAAGAAATTTGTGAGTTAGTAGATGGTGATGTTTCTGCAGAAGTAATTTCTACAGATTTTGATGGAATGGTTAGAGAAGGTGAGGCTTTGGCAGCTTTAAACCCTCAAATTGTGGTAAAATTACCAATGATAAAAGATGGTGTAAAAGCGTGTAAATATTTTTCTTCTAAAGGTATTAAAACCAACGTAACTTTAGTGTTTTCTGTTGGTCAGGCTTTATTGGCTGCAAAAGCAGGTGCAACGTATGTTTCTCCGTTTTTAGGTCGTTTAGATGATATTTCTACAGATGGAATGAACTTGATTTCTGAGATACGATTGGTTTTTGATAACTATAAATTTAAAACTCAAATTTTAGCAGCATCTGTAAGAAACACAATGCATATTGTAAATTGTGCAAAATTAGGTTCTGATGTAATGACTGGACCTTTAAGTGCAATTGAAGGTTTGTTAAAACACCCTTTAACAGATAGTGGTTTGGCTACGTTTTTAGCAGATTACCAAAAAGGAAACTAGAATTTTAAATATAATTATTAGAAGCTATTTCCTGCTTTTCATTATATCTTTTTGCTGAAAAAGCAAAAAGGATGAAGCCTGTCTTGAGCGAAGTCGAAAGGTTTCAATCAGGGCTAAAACTTGTTTGCGAGCTAATAGCTAATAAATAAAATTAAAGAGTCGTTAACTTTCATAGTAATAAATGAAAGTTTGCGACTTTTTTAACTTTAATAACTTTTTGACTTTGTAACTTTGTGCCTTTGTAACTTTGCAACTATATTAAATGTACCCAAAGAAACCTTTAGCACAATTAGTAATTTCAGCATGTACTCAATTTAAAATTGATACAGTTGTGATTTCTCCAGGTTCTAGAAATGCACCCTTAACAATTGGTTTTTCTAATCATCCAGAAATAGAAACTTTAAGTGTTGTTGATGAGCGTTGTGCTGCTTTTTTTGCTTTAGGCATTGCACAACAAACCCAAAAACCTGTGGCAATTTTATGTACTTCTGGTTCTGCGTTGTTAAATTATTATCCTGCAATTGCAGAGGCTTTTTATAGCAATATTCCTTTAGTTGTAATTTCTGCAGACAGACCTAAACATTTAATAGATATTGGAGATGGACAAACAATACGCCAAGAAAACGTATTTGCAAATCATATGCTGTTTTCTGCCAATTTAATAGAGAACGAAAAATATAAAACGAGAAATTCTCAGTTAATAGGAGAGGCTTTGCAAATGGCTGTTTCACAACAAGGACCAGTACATATTAATGTGCCTTTTGATGAACCTTTATATGAAACTATACCTGAGCTAACAAAATTCAATTTCCCTCATATTTCTTTAAGTTCTTTAGATAATTCTCATATAAACTATAAAGATTTATCCAAAAAATGGAACGCTGCAAAAAAGAAAATGATTTTGGTAGGTGTCAATTATCCTGATGATCAGCTACATAAATTAATGGATTTGTATGCAGAAGATGAATCTGTTTTATTGTTTACAGAAACCACTTCAAATTTAAGACACAAAAAAGCCATAGACTCTATAGATCAACTTATTTTTTCTTTGGATGATGAAGCTTTTAAAGAATTGCAGCCAGATATTTTAATCACATTTGGAGGCATGATTGTTTCTAAAAGAATCAAACGATTTTTAAGAGAGTATCAACCCAAACATCATTGGGATATTGATGCCAGAAAAGCAACAAATACCTATTTTTGTTTATCAGAATTTATACAAACAACACCTGTAGATTTTTTCTTTAATTTTAATCAATTTGTTTCAAAGATAAAAAGCGATTATCAACCAAAATGGTTGCAAATTAGAGCGTACAGAAGAGCAAAACATACTGAATATTTTAAAAATTTAAAACATTCTGATTTTAAAGTTTTTGAGCAGGTTTTAAATAAAATTCCAGAAAATTCTGAGCTACAAATTAGCAATAGTTCTATCATTAGATATGCTCAATTATTTTCTATTAAAGACTCTATAAATATTTATTCCAATAGAGGCACAAGTGGAATTGATGGAAGCACAAGTACAGCTATTGGTGCAGCTTTTGCAAATAAAAAACAGACAGTTTTTATTACGGGAGATTTAAGTTTTTTCTACGATTCTAATGCGTTGTGGAATGCAAATATTCCTGCAAGTTTTAGAATTATTATCATCAATAATTCTGGTGGAGGAATTTTTAAAATTATACCTGGACCAAAATCTACAAACGCAGCAAAATATTTTGAAACGCCACATTGTTTAACAGCAGAACATTTGTGTAAAATGCATGGGTTTGAGTATCAAAAAGCATTTGCATCAGAAGAAGTAACACAAGAATTAAAAGGTTTTTTTGAAACAAGTACTGAAATGAATTCAGCATCTTCGAAAAAACCAAAAATATTAGAAATCTTTACGCCAAGTGAAGAAAATGATTTAGTTTTAAAAGATTATTTTAAATACATACAATAATGAGTTTACAAGAAGATTTTAATGAAGAAGATGAAAATTTGCAAGAAGAAAATAGTTTTCAAGAATTTGAATACGACTTTAAAGAAGGCGATAAAGTAAACTTAGTAATAGAAACTGAAACGGGTTTAGGCTATACTGTTTTAATTAATGAAGAATTTGATGGATTGCTTTTTAGAAGTGAAGTTTTTCAGGATTTAGAAGAAAATATGGAAGTTGTTGGCTACATCAAAAAAATTAGAGAAGATGGTAAAATAGATGTTTCTCTTCGTCCACAAGGTTTTAGAAACGTAATTGATGCTGATGTAGAAAAAGTATTAGAAAAGCTTAAAAAGAGTAGAGAAGGTTTTTTATTGTTAACAGATAAAAGTAGTCCAGATTCGATTCGTTTTCATATGAAAATGAGCAAAAAAGCCTTTAAAAAAGCAGTGGGTAATTTGTACAAACAAAAATTGATTGTAATTAAAGAGGATCGAATTGAGTTGGTGTAAAAATTGCAAGGAATACTCTTAGCTTTTACTTTGCCACTAATTCACAAATTTTTAACCTTCAATTATCTTGAATATCAATTTTAATCTTTAATTACTTAAATGAAAACCTTGGGTTTTTAAATTTGTGAAATTGTTTTAGTTTAAATCATAAAATAATTCGTGAATTCGTGGCAAGGTTTTAGAGTTTATCATTTTTTAAAAAGTATGAGTTTACCCTTGTAATAGTTGTCATATAATTATTAAATTTGTATTTAATAATTAATGTGTACTTATATTAAATAATAAAACGTATAATAATGTCTGATAAAGTTTTAGAATTTATAAATAACGGTATTTTCGAAATTGAAGGAGCAAGTGATTTTTTCTTTAAATTTAAAAAAGAATATCCTACTTATGATGATATTAAAAGAGAATACAATGAAGCTACAGGTATTAAAGACCAAATAAAAAACCTGTGTATCTAATTATTATTAGCTGTTAATAAAGGTAAAATAATATATTGTGCTAAAGATTTCCTGATAAAGAGACACAATCTTCTTTGACAACCATTCCTTTGAAATGTAAAGAGTGGAAAGCAAGTGCTAAAAATAGCTTAATCAAAAATAGCGTTCATTTTCCCCCACAATTCATTATCAAAATTAGATAAAGCAAAATTAGCATCTTCTGCAGATTCTCCCATTCTAACAATAACCAGTTTTTTACTTGGTACAATATAAATTTTCTGATCATTTTTACCCAAAGCACAAAACATATCTGCAGGAGCATTAGGAATTAACGCTCCATTAAATTGAATTTGAGTATTAGGCAAATGATAATTTTCTTTTCCGTTTAACCACCATAAATAACCATAAGCATTATTAATATTTTGAGAAGTATTTGTTGCTTCGGTTATAAATTTTTCTGAAATAATTTGTGTGTTTTCCCACTTTCCTTTTGCAGAAATTAACAAGCCAAAACGAACCATACTTCTAGTATTACTCCAATAAACATTTAAATCATTTAAACGTATCCAAGCACCAGACATGCCTATTTTATTTTTTAAATTTAAGTTAAAGTAGTTGTTCCAAGTTCTTTTAGCAGCAGAAGCAACAACTTCTTGCATTTTTACATATACATTATGATAGGCCCAACGTTTACCAGCATCAGCAATGTATTTTAAGTTAGAAGCAGAAACATCATCCCCTAAAGAATCATCCAATCCAGAACTCATAGAAAGTAAATGTTTACACGTAATTAAATTTTCTTTTTCAAGCGGAGCAGAAGTCCAACCTGTATTTAAGTAATCAGATACTTTATTGTTTAGACTGATAAGACCTTTGTCTTCTGCAATTCCTGCAACTGTAACAGTTAATGTTTTACCTGCACTTGCCCAATACCAATTAGAACTAGCAGTATGGGTATTAAAATATTCTTCAACCACAATTTTTCCATTGTGTAGAATCATAAAACTTTTGGTGTTTTTTTCTTCCAAGAAATCGAGTAGAGGTGGTAATTGATTTTCATTCCAATTTAAATCTGAAATTGCTTTTGTTTCCCAAGAATTAGAATTAATCGGTGGGAAATAGATGTTTTCTTCAACAATAGGTTCTTTAATGATTATCTCTTCATCTTTAGAAGAACAACAAAACAATAGGAAAGTAAACAATAAAACATAAATAGATAATTTCATAAAGTTTTCTTTTTAAGACACTAATAATAACAAAAAGTTTAATTTAAAACAAAAATAGGTAATCAATAATCATTATGTATCTTTGCAATCGCTTAAATCGATATAAAAATGCGTACAAAAACCATCAAAAAAAATAAAATAAACGTAGTTACTTTAGGTTGCTCTAAAAACGTTTATGATAGTGAAGTTTTAATGGGACAGTTAAAAGCCAATGGTAAAGAGGTTGTACATGAAGACCCAGAAGATGATGGAAATATTGTTGTAATTAATACATGTGGTTTTATTGGTAAAGCCAAAGAAGAATCTATCGATACTATTTTGCATTATGCAAAAAGAAAAGAAGCAGGAAAAATTGATAAAGTTTTTGTTTCTGGTTGTTTAAGTGAACGTTACAAACCAGATTTAGAAGCAGAAATTACAAACGTAGATCAATATTTTGGTACGCATGATTTACCAAATTTATTACAAGCTTTAGAAGCAGATTATAAGCACGAATTAATTGGAGAACGTTTAACAACAACACCAAAACATTACGCTTATTTAAAAATTGCAGAAGGTTGTGACAGACCTTGTTCTTTTTGTGCAATCCCTTTAATGCGTGGAAAACACGTTTCTACACCTATAGAAGATATTGTGATAGAAGCCACAAAATTAGCAGCAAAAGGAATTAAAGAAATAATGCTAATTGCACAAGATTTAACTTACTATGGGTTAGATATTTACAAAAAACGTGCTTTGGCAGATTTATTAGAAGCATTGGCAAAAGTAGATGGAATTGAGTGGATTAGAATGCATTATGCGTTTCCTACAGGTTTTCCAATGGATGTTTTGGAGGTAATGAAACGCGAGCCAAAAGTGTGTAATTATTTAGACATTCCGTTACAACACATTAATACTGAGTTGTTAAAATCGATGAAAAGAGGAACAACACACGAAAAAACAACTGCTTTAATTCATAAATTTAGAGAAGCTGTGCCAGAAATGGCAATTAGAACTACTTTAATTGTTGGGTATCCTGGAGAAACAGAAGCCATGTTTCAAGAACTAAAAGATTGGGTAGAAGAAATGCGTTTTGAACGTTTGGGTGCTTTTGAATATTCACACGAAGAAAATACAGGAGCTTATGTTTTAGAAGATGATGTGCCTGCAGAGGTTAAGTTTCAAAGAGTCAATGAAATTATGGAAGTGCAGTCTCAAATTTCTTGGGAATTGAATCAAGCTAAAATAGGGAAGACTTTTAAATGTTTGTTCGATAGAAAAGACGGAGAGTTTTTCTACGGACGTACAGAATCTGATTCGCCAGATGTAGACAATGATGTTTTAGTAGATGCTAAAGAACATTATATTAAAATAGGGGAGTTTATTGATGTGAAAATACACGAAGCAGGAGATTACGATTTGTATGGAACACCTGTTAAAAAGCAAGAAAAACCAATTCCGTTACATCAAAAAAGGAAATAATGATTACAAAGTTCCTGCAAGGTATTAAATTCAAAATTTTACTTTTGCTAACTGCTAACTGCTAACTGCTAACTGCTAACTGCTAACTGCTAACTGCTAACTGCTAATTATTTGGGCGTTCCCTAAAGGTCGGGCTTTCACTACTCGCTTCACGCTAAAAAGCGTGAGAGCTCAAACAGGTCGTTCAATCCCTAACGCAAAGCAGCTTTTAGAATTTCCTAAAAGCTGCTTTTTATTAAATGTTATAAGACCTCACAGGTTTTAAAAACCTGTGAGGTCTAGAAAATATACTTTCTTATTTTTTATTCTCAATCCAGTTTTTAGCATTTACAAAAGCTTCTAACCAAGGAGTAACTTCATCTTTTCTTCCTGCTGGGTAATTTGCCCAATTCCACTGAAAAGTAGAACGCTCAATATGTGGCATAGTAACTAAATGCCTACCAGATTTATCTGTCATCATAGCAGTATTAAAATCAGAACCATTTGGGTTATTTGGGTAGCCTTCATAACCATATTTGGCAACAATATTATAGTTTTCTTCTGCTTCTGGTAAGTGGAACTTTCCTTCTCCATGAGAAATCCAAACGCCTAATTCTGTGCCTGCTAAAGAGCTTAACATTACAGAGTTATTCTCCTGAATTTTTACAGAAGTAAAAGAACTTTCGTGCTTTTTAGAATCATTATGATGCATTTTTCCATGCACTTTATGTTCTGGGTTTATGAGTTCTAATTCCATCCAAAGTTGGCAACCATTACAAATACCAACAGACAATGTATCTTCTCTTTTAAAGAAATTCTTTAAAGCAGTATTTGCTTTTTCATTGTACTTAAATGCACCTGCCCAACCTTTAGCAGAACCTAAAACATCTGAGTTAGAAAACCCTCCAACAGCACCAATAAACTGAATATCCTCTAACGTTTCACGACCAGAAATTAAATCGGTCATGTGTACATCTTTCACATCAAAACCAGCTAAATACATAGCATTTGCCATTTCACGTTCTGAGTTAGAACCTTTTTCACGTATAATTGCTGCTTTTGGCTTTTCTTTTCCAATTTTAGGAAGTTTACCAGTAAAATTTTCTGGGAATTTATAGGTTAAAGGCTGCTTTTTATAATTATCATAACGGTCTTGAGCTAAATTATTAGCAGTTTGTTTACTATCTAATAAAAAAGAAGTTTTATACCAAACATCTCTCATTTCAGTTACATCAAAAGAGAAACTTTCTTCGTTGTTTTTAATGTTTACAGTTCCTGAATTATTTGCAGTACCAATAGTAAAAAATTCAATTTTATTTTCTGATAAAATACTTTCTACAGCAGCATCAGCTTGAAAAACAATTCCTGAATTTTCTGAGAACAATACTTTTATAGCATCTTCTTCATTTAAAGAAGAAATATCAAAATCTGCACCTAAGTTTACATCAGCAAAACACATTTCTAATAAAGTGGTAATCAATCCACCAGAAGCAACATCATGTCCTGCAACAATTTTATCATCTTTAATTAAATTCTGAATAGTATCAAATGTATTTTTTACAAAAGCTACATTTGTAACATCAGGGGCTTCATTTCCAATGGTATTTAAAACTTGATGAAAAGAACTTCCTCCTAATTTAAAATCATCTTGAGAAATATTAATGTAATAGATATTTCCTCCATCAACCTGTAAAAGAGGCTCAACAACTTTAGTAATTGCGTTACAGTTACCAGCAGCAGAAATAATTACAGTTCCTGGAGCAATAACATCTCCATCAGGATATTTTTGTTTCATTGATAAAGAATCTTTCCCTGTAGGAACATTGATTCCTAAACCAATAGAAAATTCAGAAACTGCTTTTACAGCTTTGTATAAACGAGCATCTTCTCCTTCATTTTTACAAGGCCACATCCAGTTTGCTGATAAAGAAACGGATTTTAAATTGTCTTTTAAAGGTGCCCAAATTAAGTTGGTAAGAGATTCTGTAATTGCATTTCTACTTCCTGCTTCTGGGTTAATTAATGCAGCAATAGGAGCGTGCCCAATTGAAGTTGCAACACCTTCTTTTCCGTTAAAATCTAATGCCATCACTCCAACATTGTTCAACGGAATTTGTAAAGGTCCAACACACTGTTGTTTGGCAACTTTACCTCCAACACATCTGTCTACTTTATTTGTTAACCAATCTTTACAAGCAACAGCTTCTAACTGTAAAACTTGCGTTAAATAGTTTTTTAAATTTTTAACTTTATATCTAGAATTTTTATAATTTCTGATGACAGTTTTGTCGGTCATAATTGTTTTTGGCGACGAACCAAACATATCTTCTAAAGCTAAATCCATTGGTTTATCTCCAGTTTTTTCAGACTCAAAAGTAAAACGATGATCATTAGTAACTTCCCCAACATCATAGATAGGAGAGCGTTCTCTGTCTGCAATTTTGTGTAAAGTTTCTAAATGTTTATCAGCAATAACCAATCCCATTCTTTCTTGAGATTCGTTACCAATAATTTCTTTTGCTGATAAAGTCGGGTCACCAACAGGTAATTTATCTAAATTGATTTTACCTCCTGTATCTTCTACCAATTCAGATAAACAATTCAAATGTCCTCCAGCTCCATGATCGTGAATAGAAACAATAAAGTTTTCTTCACTTTCTACCATTCCACGAACTGCATTTGCAGCACGTTTTTGCATTTCTGGATTAGAACGTTGTACTGCGTTTAATTCAATTCCTGAATCTAATGCACCAGTATCTGCAGATGAAACAGCAGCTCCACCCATTCCAATTCTATAATTTTCTCCACCCAAAATTACAATTTTATCGCCTTTTTTTGGGGTGTCTTTTAATGCTTGGTCTGCTTTTCCATAACCAATTCCTCCAGCTTGCATAATTACTTTATCGAAACCAAGTTTCCTTGCAGGAGAATCACTTACAGAAGAGTTTTCTTTATGCTCAAAAGTTAATACAGAACCTGTAATTAAGGGTTGCCCAAATTTGTTACCAAAGTCTGATGCACCATTAGATGCTTTTATTAAAATATCCATTGGCGTTTGGTATAACCAATCTCTTGCTTCAAATTTATGTTCCCAGTATCTCTGGTCTTTAGCTGAATTAGAATCGGCTTCTAATCTTGAATAAGAAGTCATATACACTGCTGTTCCTGCTAAAGGCAAAGAACCTTTTCCTCCAGCAAGTCTATCTCTAATTTCTCCTCCAGAACCTGTTGCAGCACCGTTAAAAGGCTCAACTGTTGTAGGGAAATTATGCGTTTCTGCTTTTAAAGAAATTACAGATTCATAGTTTTCTGTGGTGTAATAGTCTGGTTTGTCTGCTGTTTTAGGAGCAAATTGTTCCACTTTTGGACCTTTTACAAACGCAACATTATCTTTATATGCAGAAACAATATCATTAGGGAATTGTTTAGAGGTTTCTTTAATCATGTTAAAAAGAGAGGTAGGTTGCTCTTTTCCATCAATTACAAAGGTTCCTCCAAATATTTTATGACGACAGTGTTCTGAGTTTACTTGGCTAAAACCAAAAACTTCAGAATCTGTTAACTTTCTTCCAATTTTATCAGCAACACCTTCTAAATAATCAACTTCTTCATCACTTAAAGACAAACCTTCTTGATTATTGAATGCAGCAATATCTTCAATATCTAAAATTGCTTCGGGTTTTATATTTATTGTAAATGATTCTTGATGCAAACTGTTATATTTCTCAGAGATCATTGGGTCAAAATCAGTAAAATCTTCTGTTGAAGCAACAAATTCTTCAATTCTGATGATGTCCTTGATTCCCATATTCTGAGTAATTTCTACGGCATTTGTACTCCAAGGAGTAATCATTGCTGCTCTTGGGCCAATAAAAAAAGCATCGATTGATGATTCTTCTATTTTAGGTTGATCTGCAAATAACCAAGTCAGTTTAGAAATTGTTGTTGCGTTTAATTCTTTTGTAGTTTGAACAGCAAATACTTTACTGTTTTTGTTTCCAAAGAAATGAATCATTTTTGTGTTGTGTTTACTTGTTATTGTAAAAATGCAAATTTACTTTTTTTCAATTTAATAGTTTCTATTAATTGAATTGAAATTTTAGAGTTATTCACTTATTTATAAACTAAAAAGACGAATAAATAAATATTCGCCTTTTTTTGTCAATTTTTAAAAAAAATCATCTTTATATTTTGATTAATTTTTTGGTAATCATTTGCTTGTTACTAGCTGTTTTTAATAAATAAACTCCTTTAGGTAGTTTAGAAATATCAATATTATTTTTACTTTTTGTAATTTTTGATGTTTGAATCAACTTCCCTAAAATAGTATAAATAG
Organism: uncultured Polaribacter sp.; assembly: GCF_947497695.1. Lineage (GTDB taxonomy): Bacteria > Bacteroidota > Bacteroidia > Flavobacteriales > Flavobacteriaceae > Polaribacter. Next base: position 59,341 of record NZ_CANMHM010000008.1, read on the forward strand.
TAATATTTGCATTTTCTGTTGTACTAAAAAAAAGTCTATTTCTATTTGTGGGGTTTGGAAACATTTTAAAAGATTCAAAAACATTAGTCTTTGTACTTAAGGTTGATGTGTGATTACCAATTCCGTCAAAAGTATTTTTAGGTAAAACATCCCATTCATTTAAAGTAAATGTTGAATTTGGTACAGAAATGTTACTTTTTCTTCGATATGTTTTATTAGCAATGTGTTTTGATGTATTTGTAACATCACCAATAACATCTATCAATACACCATTTTTAAACAATCCTATTGGGTCATCACCATTAAAATTCATTGGCGAAGCAAATTTATAAGGAGCATTTGCTCTACTAGGTACTTTTAAATCCGCATTGTCTATTAATTCTTGTTCAGCAGAACCTGCATGAATAATTACAAATACATCATTTGGAACAATACTGTTTTTAGAAGGATCTACTAAAAAATCTGATTTATCAAGAGGTAAATCATCTGTCCAAAACCAACCACTAGAGGTAAATTTTTGAATAGAATAGCCTGATAAGTTAATGGTAGTGCTAGATAAATTTACAATTTCTATGGCTTTATTATTTCCTCCATCTGGCTCAGTATATTCAGAAATAAATAGTTCTATAACTCCGTTAGAAGTACCATCTGTAGTTGTTACGTTTATAGTTGTACTTTTAGCAGATTTGTTATTGTCTACATCTTTTGCTAAAACTTGCACAGCATAATTGGTTGAGGTTTCTAAACCTGTAACTGTGTAAAAAATATTTGTAGTAGTAGCAATTAAATTATCGTCAATAAAAATTTCATAGCCTGCAATTGCATTATTATCAGTAGAAACAGACCAACTCACTTTAAAAGAAGAGTCGGAAATGTTACTAATTAAAAGATTAGTTGGTATTGTTGGAGCTTCTGTATCTTGTAATGTTTTTCCATTTATAGCAATACTTGGAGCGGATAAATTATTGATGATATCTTTTGCAACAACTCTAAAAGTATAATTAGTATTTGTTTTTAGATTAGTTATTGTAGTATTTGTTTTATTAGATGTTTGTGCTGTTAAAATATCATTTACATAAATGTTATAGCCAGAAACTTCAATATTATCAGTAGCTGCTGTCCAAGAAATATCAATAGAAGTAAGTTTTATATTGCTTAAAGTAACGTTTGTTGGAGTAGAAGGAGCTTCAGTATCACTGCTTGTATAAATTCCCCATCTATCTTCTGCAGAAATTCCGCCCCAAATTCTTGTTGCTAAATAAGGGTTGTCTATGAAAGGATTTCTATTGCCTTGAGCAGCAAAATTTGAGGTGTTTTCATGATATGTATTTCTATCTTTTTCAATTTGAGAAACGGGGTCTTCTGCATTCCAATTTAAAAATAAATCAATCATATCATCAGGAGTAAACTCAGTACTACCAACTCCAACAGCGGTTGGTAAACAAACATCTCCATAACGCAAGTACATATACATTATCATTCGAGCTGCATCGCCTTTCCATTCATCTCCAGGATACCAAGCATTTGTATTTGCACCACTTAAACCTGCAAAAGTATCAGAAGAAAAGTTAGAGTTCCCAATTCCACTTCCGTATTTTCTATTGTTTCTTGTGGAGTTACGAGTTCTGTCTGCTGCTCTTAAATGGTGAGCATCTGTTGCAGGACCAGGAACGTCTGTGTTTAAAACTGGGTTTGCTAAAGATTTAGGAAAAACATGCTCTCTATTCCAAACAAAAGCACTCCCTCCTCCAGCATCTTGCAGGTTGATGTCCCTAGTTCTATCATTGGTAATGTCTGTGTCTGTAACATTTTCCCAACCATAATATAAAATTATTTCATTACTATTCTCAGGGTTTATATCTGTTGCAATGCAAGCATCCCAAACATCAGCATTGCTACTTGTGTATTCTAAAATATTGGTATGAGTTGCTATTATTTTTGTAGCCAAGGCTTCTTTTAGAGCTAAGCCAGTTAATGTTTTATCAACATCGTTGTAATAAGACTCTTGACTGTAAGTTAAAAGAGTTGTTATAAAAAAGAATAAATTAAAAATAAGCTTCATAGGGGGAGTTCTTTTTAGTAAAAATAAAACATTTTTATAACATTAAAATATCATAATTAATAGATTAGGGTGTTTATTTTTTTTCTAACAACGCCATGTAAAAACCATCGAAACCAGAAATATGAGCCAATACTTTTTTATCAGAAACAAAGGTAAAGTCTTTACCAGCTTCTGAAGCTAAAAACGTATGAACTTGATCTTGATTTTCTGAAGGTAAAACAGAACAAGTTGCATACACCATTTTTCCTCCTGGTTTTACCATTTTAGAATATTGTTGCAACACATCTTGTTGTACTTTTTTGATGTTATCTATAAATTCTGGTTGCAATTTCCATTTAGAATCTGGATTTCTACGAATAACGCCCAAACCAGAACAAGGGGCATCTATTAAAACACGATCTGCCTTACCATGCAATTTTTTAATAGGTTTGGTAGAATCAATCACACGCATATCTATATTATGTACTTTGTTTCTTTTGGCTCTTACTTTTAATTTACGGAGTTTGCTTTCGTAAATATCCATGGCAATAATTTGCCCTTTATTTTCCATTAAAGAAGCTAAATGCAATGTTTTTCCTCCAGCTCCTGCACAAGTATCTACTACTTTCATACCTGGTTTTACATCTAAATAAGCAGCAACCAATTGAGAAGACGCATCTTGCACCTCAAAATAACCATTATGAAAAGCTTCTGTTTTAAAAACATTGGCTCTTTCTGGCAAAATTAAAGCATCTGGATGATTTGGTACAGGTTCTGTAATCACATCTTCTGCTTTTAATTTCTTTTGAAGAACACCTCTTGTAATATTTAAGGTATTGGTTCTTAAAATTACTTTTGCTTGCTCGTTTAAAGCAGCAATTTCTTTTGTCCAAATTTCTTCGCCTAATTCTGCAATACACATTTCATCCATCCAATCTGGTATCGATTCTCTGTATTTTCTTGTTTTAGACAATTCAGCAAAACGCCCTTTAATTTTTCTTTCTGGTACATTGCCAATTTGGTTCCAATCTGGTAAAGGAATCCCTCTTAAAATACACCAAACAGAAAATAGTCTCCAAATATTATCTCTATCAAAAGGTACTTTAACCTCAGCTATTTCTGCGTATAATCTATTCCAACGTACAATTTCATAGATGGTCTCTGCAACAAATTTACGGTCTCTTGCACCCCAACGTTTGTCTCTTTTAAGGGCTTTTTCTACAGCTTTATCGGCATAAACACCTTCGTTAAATATATCTCTAATACTATCTATAACAGCAAAAGTTAAGTTTCTGTGTAATCTCATTTTTTTCTAATAATAATGGGCAAAGGTACATTAAATAAAAGGTATTTTGTATTTTCGTTATTCATAAATTTATCATTTGAATTTAAGCTATCCAATTACATATATAAAAGGAATTAGTGTACAAAGAGCAACGCTTTTGTATACAGAATTAGGTATAAAAACATGTAATGATTTATTAAATTTTTTTCCTTTTAGATATATTGATAAAACCGCTTTTTATGCCATAAAAGATTTACAGCCAAATACATCAGAAGTACAAATTGTAGGTAAAATTACTCGTGTAAAATCGGTTGCACAAAAAAGAGGGAGTAGGTTAGTAGCAACTTTTCAAGATGCTACAGGTTCTATGGAATTGGTTTGGTTTAAAGGTCAAAAATGGATCAAAGATTCATTGAAAATAAATGAACCTTATGTAGTTTATGGTAAACTAAATCATTATAATGGTAATTTTAGTATTCCTCACCCAGAATTAGAATTGGTTACAGAATACAAGAAAAAGTTACAAACGAAGATGCAGCCTGTGTATCCATCAACAGAAAAACTCACAAATTCTGGGGTTTCTAATAAAATGATGCGAACCTATATTCAGAATTTATTACAACAATTTTTTGAAGTTATTGAAGAAAGTTTATCTCAAGAAATTATTAATGATTTTAAATTGATGGGAAAACGAGAAGCTTTGTTAAATGCTCATTTTCCAAAAAGTCAAGAAAACTTAGCAAAAGCTCAGAATCGTTTAAAGTTTGAAGAGTTGTTTTTTATTCAGTTGCAATTATTACGAAAGAAGCTTATCAATAAAACAAAAATAAAAGGATTTGTTTTTGAAAATGTAGGTGCTGTTTTTAATCAGTTTTATTCAGAAAAACTTCCATTCGAGCTAACAAATGCTCAAAAAAGAGTGTTGAAAGAAATTAGAAAAGATGTGGCTTCTAATGCACACATGAATCGTCTGTTACAAGGTGATGTTGGTTCTGGCAAAACAATTGTAGCTTTATTAACCATGCTTTTGGCTATTGATAACGGTTTTCAGGCTACAATAATGGCACCAACAGAAATTTTAGCAACACAACATTATCATGCAATATCTGAATTGTTGGTAGATATGGAGGTAAATGTAGATTTATTAACAGGGTCAGTTAGAACAAAAAAAAGAAGAGAAATTCATCAAAATTTAGAAGACGGTACATTACATATACTAATAGGTACACATGCCCTTTTAGAGGATAAAGTGAAGTTTAAAAACCTTGGTGTAGCCATTATTGATGAACAGCATCGATTTGGTGTTGCTCAAAGAGCTAAATTATGGTCTAAAAACTCTTTGCCTCCTCATATTTTGGTAATGACAGCCACTCCAATACCAAGAACTTTGGCAATGTCTGTTTATGGTGATTTGGATGTTTCTGTAATTGATGAATTACCACCAGGAAGAAAGGAAGTAAAAACAGTGCATCGATTTGATAGCAATCGTTTGTCTGTTTTTAAGTTTATGAGAGATGAAATAGATAAAGGCAGACAAGTGTACATTGTATATCCATTAATTCAAGAATCTGAAGCGATGGATTATAAAGATTTAATGGATGGATATGAAAGTATTGCACGCGATTTTCCTAGTCCAAAATATCAAATAAGTATTGTGCATGGTCAAATGAAACCTGCAGATAAAGAACATGAAATGCAGCGTTTTGTAAAAGGAGAAACGCAAATTATGGTAGCAACCACTGTAATAGAAGTTGGTGTAAATGTGCCCAATGCAAGTGTTATGATTATTGAAAGTGCAGAACGTTTTGGACTTTCGCAATTACACCAATTAAGAGGGCGAGTTGGTAGGGGAGCAGACCAAAGTTACTGTATTTTATTGTCTAGCTATAAATTATCTGAAGAAGGAAAAACAAGACTTAAAACAATGGTAGAAACTACCGATGGTTTTAAAATTGCTGAGGTTGATTTAAAATTACGTGGACCAGGAAACTTAATGGGAACGCAACAAAGTGGGGTTTTAAACCTAAAAATTGCTGATGTTGTTAAAGATTCTAAAATTTTAGTAGCTGCAAGAAATACTGCCATTGCTGTTTTACAAGAAGATAGTGATTTATCAAAACCAGAGAATTTAAATATTAAAAAAACATATTTAGAGGTGTCTAAGAATTCTAAAATATGGAGTAATATTAGTTAGTTTTTTTTGTTATAACATATACTAACAAAGACATTTGTCTGAAAAAAAAAGAACAATTATTTGTTTTATAAACAACTTTTGGCTTTGGTAAATTTCTAGCAAATTCAATTTCTCTATTCTTATAAAAGTACCTATCTTTATCGGTTGTTAATAGTCACTTATTTAATGGAATTGTACAAAGAAAATCAATTAAAAGTATATAACTCTTTAACCAAAAAGAAAGAGAATTTTAAAACGATAACAGATGGTTATGTAGGTATGTACGTTTGTGGACCAACAGTATATAGCAACGCACATTTAGGAAACGTAAGAACATTTATGTTTTTTGATGTGGTGTATCGTTATTTATTGCATTTGGGGTATAAAGTACGTTATGTACGTAATATTACAGATGCAGGGCACTTAGAAAACGATGCTGATGAAGGAGAAGATAAAATTGCCAGAAAAGCACGTTTAGAACAAATAGAACCTATGGAAGTTGTACAGCGTTATACTGTAGATTTTCATGATGTTTTAAAAAATTACAACTTTTTACCTCCAAGTATAGAGCCAACTGCAACAGGGCATATTGTAGAGCAAATAGAAATGATTAAAGAAATCATAGAAAAAGGTTTTGCTTATGAAGTGAATGGGTCTGTTTATTTTGATGTACATGAATACAATAAAAAAGAAAATTACGGAATCCTTTCTGGCAGAAAAGTAGAGGATTTACTAAACAATACCAGAACTTTAGACGGACAATCAGATAAGAAAAATCCGCAAGATTTTGCACTTTGGAAAAAAGCTGATGAAAAGCATATTATGCGTTGGCCTTCTCCTTGGAGTGATGGTTTTCCTGGTTGGCACTTAGAATGTTCTGTAATGAGTACAAAATATTTAGGCGAAAGTTTTGATATTCATGGAGGTGGAATGGATTTAAAATTTCCTCATCACGAATGTGAAATTGCACAATCTAAAACATGTTCTGGTGTAACACCTGTAAATTATTGGATGCACACAAATATGTTGTCTTTAAACGGACAAAGAATGGCAAAATCTTCTGGAAATTATATTTTACCTAATGAAATTTTATCAGGAGAAAATAACATTTTGCCCAAACCTTTTTCTGCATCTGTAGTTCGTTTCTTTAATATGCAAGCCAATTATAGAAGTATTTTAGATTTTTCTGGAGATGCTTTAGAAGCTTCAGAAAAAGGGCATTCTAAATTAATGGAGGCTGTTAATTATTTAGAGAAGATAGAACCAAGCAAAACATCTACTTTTAATGTGCAAGAATGGAAAGATGCTTGTTATACAGCGATGAATGATGATTTTAATACGCCTATTTTAATATCACATTTGTTTGAAGCTGTCAAAGTCATCAATCAAATAAAAGAAAATAAAGCAAGTTTAACTTCGGATGATTTATCAGCTTTAAAATCAACAATGAATGCATTTGTTTTTGATGTTTTAGGACTGATGAATGAAAATTCTCAAGACAATTCAGAAAAAATTAATGGAGTAGTAGAGCTACTAATAAAGTTAAGAAAAGAAGCAAGAGAAAATAAAGATTGGGCATTATCAGACCAAATTAGAGATGAATTGATTGCTTTAGGGATTCAGTTGAAAGATGGTAAAGAGGGCACAACTTTTTTAATCAATTAAAAAAATAATTACGAATTTAAAATTATGAATTACGAGTATGTCAGTTTAGGTGATTCCGATTTTTTCATCGGAATTGTATCGAGAACTTATTCTTAATTTTTCAATTGATGAAGAAAATACTTTCATATCCTTTAATAATATTGGTTCGTTTTTATCAAACAGCAATTTCGCCATTTACACCAGCAACTTGTAGGTATAGTCCAACTTGCTCAAACTATACAATTGAAGCTTTGCAAAAACATGGTCTATTTTCTGGTGGATGGTTAGCCTTAAAAAGGATATTTAGTTGTCATCCTTGGGGTGGAAGTGGTTATGATCCAGTACCTGAAGAATTAGGGAACAGAGAATAAAGAATAGATGTAAGACTTTTTTAACTTACAATTTCGACTTTAAATCAAAATTTTAAACCTTGAATAATAGATTATGAGTTTTTTAGCAATAGAGTGGAATCCTTCCATAGGAATAGATTTAGGTTTTTTTGTAATTCGTTGGTACAGTTTAATGTTTGTAGCAGCTTTTTTGTTGGGTTTACATCTCATGAAAAAAATATATATTGAAGATAAAATTCCTGTAGAAAAATTAGATACTATTTTTATGTACGTTTTTATTTCTATGCTAATAGGAATGCGTTTAGGAGATGTGTTTTTTTACAGTTGGGACTATTATCAAAACCATTTGTTAGAAATATTTTTACCATTTAAACAAGTTAATGGTACATGGAAATTTACAGGTTTTACTGGTTTTGCAAGTCATGGAGCTGCAATTGGTATTCCTATTGCCATGTATTTTTATGCCAAAAAACATTTAAGTAAACCTTGGTTATTTATTTTAGATAGATTGGGAATTATGGTTGCTTTGGCTGGGTTTTTTATACGTTTTGGTAATTTTTTTAATTCAGAAATTTATGGAAAGGAAACAGGCTCTAATTTTGGCGTTATCTTTAAAGCTAAAGGAGAAGTTGTTGCAAAACACCCAACACAATTGTATGAAGCTTTTAGTTATTTAGCATTATTCTTTGTTTTGTGGTTTTTATACTGGAAAACAGATAAGAAAAAACAAACAGGTTATTTATTTGGTTTGTTTACAGTAGTTTTATGGTCTTTACGTTTTGTAATTGAATTTGTTAAAGAACCACAAGTACAGCAAAGAGGACAAGAATGGTTTTTTAGCCCTTTAAACACAGGGCAAGTATTAAGTATTCCTTTGGTTTTAATAGGTATATGGCTTATGTTTAGAAAGGTAACTAAGTAGTCTCTTTACTATTTAATTAGCTTTTTGTATATTTGCTGCATAATTAATTTACCCCTAAATACTGCAATTAGTTATGAAAAATAAAATTCAGATTTTCCTGTGCTTTATCATACTGCTTCAAACAAACCTTTATGCACAAAGTTTAACTTATTCAGGTACAGATGCTTTTAAAATTGCAAATGCCAATTTTGTTGATGCTACCACTATTTTTTCTTTTGAAAATGCTCCTTCAGGAATGGCTTTTGGAGATTCTGGAACTAAGTTTTATACAACTGGAACTGGTGGAGATGTAATAATTCAACACAATTTAACAGTAGCATATGATTTATCTACTATAGATGATATAGATGCTTTTTTTGATGTTTCTGGTCAAGAAACAGCACCACAAGATATTGTATTTAATTCTAGTGGTTCTAAAATGTATATTGCTGGAGATACAGGTAATGATATTACAGAATACAGTTTGTCTACAAACTGGGATGTTAGTTCAGCTTCATTAAATGGTACTTTTAATTTTGAGGCAGCTGTTTTTGCCTTTGATGCATTACCTGATCCAAACAATGCTCAAAGGCCAACTGGAATGTCTTTTAATAATGATGGCTTAAAAATGTTTATTGTTGATAGGAATAAAGATAATGTATATGAGTTTGATTTAACAACAGCTTATGATATTTCTACAACAAGTAGCGTTATTAATGTATTAGATATTAGTGGACAAGAATTAAATGCAAGGGCAGTTATTTTTAATAATGATGGTAGTGAAATGTACGTATTAGGTACATCAGGTGATGATGTAAATATTTATACTTTTTCGCCAGGAAATGAATACGATTTGTCTAACGCAACTTTTTCATCAACTTATTCTGTCTCAGCCCAAGAAACAGCACCTCAAGGTATGCTGTTTAATAATTTAGGAACAAAATTTTATATAATTGGATCCAATGGAGATGATGTAAATGAGTATACATTATCTACTAATTTTGATTTTACATCTACAGTTACTCATTTAGACAGCTATCCAATTCAGTCTTTTGAAATTGCTCCTCAAGATATTTTATTTAATAATGATGGAACTAAAATGTATGTTGTAGGAGATTCACAAAATAGGGTTGTTCAAAGCTCTCTATCAGTTCCTTATGATGTAAGTACAGCTACGTTAGATATTGCTTACAATGTATTAGAGTCTCAACCAAGAGGAATGACTTTTAATAACGATGGTTTAAAATTTTATATAGTAGATGCCTCACAGGATGAAGTTAGTGAATATTCATTATCAATAGCGTATGATCTTACATCAACAGTCACAAATTTAGGAGTTTATGATATATCTTCAGATGATGATAATCCTACAAGTATTGCTTTTAATGATGATGGGACCTTGTTGTTCATTTTAGGAAATCAAACAATGTCTAGTGTAAATGATGTGATTGTGTATACATTAACACCAGGATATGATTTATCAGATATTTCTTCAGGCCCAACAGGTAGGTTTTCAGTAAATGCACAAGACTCTTCACCTTTAGGGATGTCTTTTAATAATGATGGAACAAGCCTTTTTGTAATTGGTAATGGAGGAAATGATATTAATGAATACAGTTTAAATACTGCTTATGATTTATTAACGGTAACACCAACTTTTGTTCAAAATATTTCAATTGCAGCTCAAGATGATTTGCCTTCTGGTATAGCATTTAATGCCTCAGGATCTAAGTTTTTTATCTCAGGGAATAGGGGTAATGATATCAACGAATATTTCACACTAAAATATAATGAAGTTTCAGCCTCAAATAACGGATCAATAGATAATACAAGCCCATTAATAATTACTTTAACAGGAGATACTTTTTTTGCAAGTTCAGGAGTTTTTACAGATTCAGAAGTTATTATTGATAATGTACCAGAAGGTTTAACAGCGGTTCTTACCTTGAATTCAAATACAGAAGCAGAATTAACATTTACAGGTAAAGCAAACAGTCATCTTAATAGTGATGAGTTGGCAGCAAATTTAGTGTTTACATTTACAGATGCTGCATTTACAAGCTCTAATGCTGCAGAGGTTTTAGGAGCAGTAGGTTATGGAGATGTTTTAGATTTTGATTATGTAGAATGTGCAGACAATGAAATTGTGTATGATGGAAGTTGGTCTGGTGGTAATAATTCTGGTGTACCAGATGATAGTATTATAGATTTAGCCAAAGGAATTAGAGTAGAAGATAATATTACTATAACAGCAAACACAAATTGCGATTGTTTGCAGGTAGAAGATGGGCAAACCTTAACTATTTCAGATGGTGTTGAGTTAACAGTAGCAAACTCTTTAGAGTTAGAAGGAGACATTCGTTTGTTGGGAAATGCACAGTTAATACAAACTCATACAGGGGAAAAAAACATATCTGGATCTGGTAATTTGTATAAAGATGTTAAAGGATCCCTTTCAAATGTGTATCAATCTGGTTATTGGACCTCACCAGTAACAACAGATGGTTTAACGTATACAATTGCAAGTGTTTTAAAAGATGGTACTACTCCCTTAACTGCAACAGGAAACCCTGCTGATATTGATTTTATTACAGGTTTTGACGGAGAAACTTCTACACCAATTAAATTAAGTACTAGATGGTTAAATAAACTTGTAAATAGCGATAATTGGACAAGAATAGATGAAGATACAGAGTTAAACCCTGGAGAGGGTTTTAATAAAAAAAGCACAGGAAATCCAGCAGGCCAAAATTATACTTTTGTAGGTAAACCAAATGGAGGCCAATATCAATATACAATTAGTCCTTTTGGTTCTGGTATTTATAGTCTTTATGGTAACCCTTATGCCTCACCAATAGATGCAGATGCCTTTATTTTTGACAATGCTACAACAGCAGGTAGTATTTTAGGAGCTTTACATTTTTATGAGGCAGGTATTGATTTTTCTCACGTAACATCAGAATATACAGGTGGTTATGCAACAAGAACTTCAGGTATAGGAACTCCTGCTCCAGAATTAATTGGTGTTGGCCCAGGAGGTAGAACTCCAGGTCAAAATATTGCTGTTGGTCAAGCTTTTTTTGTAGAGGCTTCTGCTAGTGGTGGTACAGTTACTTTTAATAATAACCAAAGAAGTTTTGATGCCTCTACACAGTTTTTTGGTAAAACAAATAGGGTTGCAAAGAAACAAGCCACAAGTTTTCCTGTGTTAAGAATTGGCTTTGAGTTTCCTTTTGCAAATACAACCTATCATAGACAAGTTGCAGTAGCTTTTAGAGGGTTAACAGACGCCTATGAAAATGGTTTTGAAGGGCAAATGTTAGACTATAAAGCTACAGATATGGCTTTAAAAATAAAGAATAGAGACCTTCCTTATGCTATAGTTGGTATCGAAGATTTTAATAATTCTTTAACAATACCTTTACAGGTTAATACTGATGCAGACAGAGATGTATCATTTATGATAGATGAAAATTTAAGCTTAAATAGCAATATTTATTTATACGATAGCCTTACAGATAATTATTACAATATTACTACTCAAGATGCTATCATTAACCTTTCTACTGGTAGTTATAATGATCGATTTTTCATCACTTTTAAAGCCCCTGTATTAAGTACTCAAAAACCAGAATTAGCTAAGGTTAATATTCTCAATAAAAAAGAAACACTTTTAATATCATCAAAAGATATTTTAAACCAAGTTGTAATTTACAATATGCTAGGTCAGAATATTGCGACTGTAACTAACTCTTCAAAAGAAACAGAGATAAAAGTAAATACAGCTGACCTTAAAAAAGGTATTTATATTGTAAAGATTCATAGTAACAAAGGAAGCTTAACTAAAAAAATAATTTTAAAATAATTATTCTATATATTTTAACTTTGTTACTGAATATAAAAAAAATATAACTATAATTTTCTTATATTTGTATACTTTATATTATTATTCATTTCCCCCTTGTAAATTTAAATACCTATGAAAAAGAACTATATTCTAGTAACTTTTGTGTTTACGTTGTTACAAACCTCATTAAACGCACAAAGTTTAACGTATCCTAATAGTTATAATTTAAATGCACCAACTCATATTGGAGATTATGGTGTCCCTAGACAAGAAATTAAACCCACAGGTATGATTTTTGGAGATAGTGGTACAAAATTTTACACAGTAGGTTCTGAAGGAGATTTTGTATTACAATACACTTTAAGTACAGCTTATGATGTATCTACTATTAGTGGTATTGTAAATTATTTTGATGTTTCTGGCGAAGAATCAAATCCTCAAGATGTTATTTTTAACGCTGCAGGAACAAAAATGTATATTCTTGGTGGAGCAGGAGATGATATAACTGAATACGTTGTATCCACAGCTTGGGATATTAGTAGTATAGATACAGCAACTAATATTCCTGTTGTTTTTGATGTAAAAGATAAAGTAGATACACACTTAGCAACAACAAACCAAGGTGATGACTTATCTGGTTTTAGATTTAATGATGATGGAACAAGACTGTTTGTTGTAGATTATAGTTCAGACAGAGTTTATCAGTTTAATTTAACTTTAGCAAATGCCTTTGATATTTCTATGGCAGGTTTTGTAGTTGCTAGTATGAATATTAGTGGAGAAGAAAACCAAGCAAGAGCTATTGAGTTTAATAATGATGGAACACAGTTATATATTATAGGACATGAAGATGATGAAGTAAATACTTACAATTTAATGACAGGTTATTCTTTATCAACTTTTACAACTAAAACAGTTTCAATAAGTCTAACAGCAGAAGATGACCCAGAAGCATTACTAATAAACAATACAGGTACAAAGGTTTATGTTGCAGGGTTGATAGATCAGGATATAAAAGAATACAGTTTATCTCCAGGTTACGATTTTAGTTCTATATCTGCTACACCAGATGCTACAACAATATTTGCAACACTAGAATTAAACCCTCAAGGAATGGTTTTCAATACTGATGGTACAAAGTTGTTTGTTGTTGGTTCAACTTCAGATAGAGTTTTAGAAATTAGTCTTTCAACACCTTATGATATTAGTTCAGGTACTTTAATCGCCTCTTTTTCTATTGCTGATAAACAAAAAAATCCAAGAGGTTTAGCATTTAATAGTCTAGGTGATAAGCTTTTTATAATTGGTAATGATAATGATTGGATTAACCAATATAATTTAACAGGTCCTTTTGATTTATCATCTACAATTACGCATGAGGATGATTTTTCTGTAAATATTCCTGCTACAGGAAGTGAAAACAGTCCAACTGATATGTATTTCAATGAAACAGGAACAAAATTATTTGTTTTAGGTACTGGTAATGATAAGGTTTATCAATTTTCATTAGCACCAGCCTATGATTTAACTGCTGCAACAGGTAGTGTAACTTTTGATGGAGATTATAGTATAAGTGGAGAAACATCTCCTCAAGGAATTGCTTTTAGTGTAACAGGTAATAAAATGTATATAGCTGGTGATTCTGGTAATGATATTAATGAATTTACTTTAACTAACAATTTTGACCTAACAACTGGTACAATAACAAATTCAAATACTTTCTCAATTCTTAATGAAGAAGACACCATTACAGATATTATTTTTAGTAATGATGGATCTCGTTTTGCTATTTGTGGTACTGGAGATGATGAGATGAACCAGTACTTTACAAAAACAGTTTTACCAGAAACGATAGCTAATGATGGTACAATAGATGATGTAACTACCCCTTTTATAATTACTTTGACAGGAGGAGCATCCTTTTTTGCTAGTTCAGGCCTATTTTCTGATACTGAAGTTACATTTGGAGGCGTTCCAGAAGGATTAACCCCAGTTTTAAGCCTTAATTCTGCTACTCAAGCACAGTTAACATTTACAGGTAAGGCAAATAGCCATTTAAATAGTGATGAAGCCTTAGTTAATTTGTCTGTTACATTTACAGATGCAGCTTTTGCATCGTTAAACGCAGCTGATGTTTCACAAGCTATTGGGTATACTAATTTTTTAGATTTTGACTACATTGAATGTGCAGACAATCAAATTGTATATGATGGAAGTTCTTGGGCAGGAGGTAACAATGCAGGAGTGCCAGACAATGGAGTTACAGACCTAGGAAAAGCAATAAGAGTTCAAGGAGATGTTACTATTACAGCAAACACAAATTGTGATTGTTTACATATAGAAAGTGGTCAAACACTTGTTGTTGCAGATGGAGTAGAGTTAACAATAGCAAATGCTTTAGAGTTAGAAGGAGATATTCGCCTATTGGGAGATGCCCAATTAATACAAACCCATTCAGGAGTTAAAAATGCTTCTGGTTCTGGTAATTTATACAAAGATGTATTAGGCTCTTTAACAAATGTTTTTCAAAGTGGTTATTGGTCATCACCAGTAACAACAGATGGGGTAACTTATACTATTAGTGGAGTTTTAAAAGATGGAACAACTCCATTATCAGCTACCAGTTTAATTACTGATATTAATTTTATAGCTGGTTTTGATGGAGAAACTTCTACACCGATAAAAATAAGTACAAGATGGCTTGCTAAATTAGTAAATAGTAGTGCTTTTGAAAGTTTAAATGAAAGTACAGGTTTATTAAACCCAGGAGAAGGTTTTAATAAAAAAAGTACAGGAAATGGATCAGGACAAAATTACACTTTTGTAGGTAGACCAAATGATGGAGAATACCAGTATGATATTAGTCCTTTTGGAGCAGGTATTTACAGTCTTTATGGTAATCCTTATGCGTCTCCAATAGATGCAGATACATTTTTATTTGACAATGCTACAACAGCAGGGAGTATCAAAGGAACGCTATACTTTTACCAAGCTGGTATTGATTTTTCTCATGTAACATCAGAATATACAGGTGGTTATGCAACAAGAGTAATTGGTATGGGAGCTATTGCTCCAGAATTAAGTGGTTTAGGAGGAGGAGGTAAAATTCCAGGACAAAACATTGGTATTGGTCAAGCTTTTTTTGTAGAAGCTTCTGTTTCAGGAGGAACCGTTACATTTAACAATGACCAAAGAGTTTTTGATACTTCAACACTATTTTTTAGTAAATCAGCAACTGCAAAAAAGACTACTGATTTTCCAGTTTTAAGAATTGGTTTTGAGTTTCCTTTAGAAGGAAATACTTATCATAGACAAGTAGCTGTTGGTCTTAGAGGGCTTACAAATAATTATGAAAATGGATTTGAAGCAGAAATGTGGGATTATAAATCTACAGATATGGCTTTAAAAATAGATGGAACAGATCTGCCTTATGCCATAACAGGGATAGGAAATTTTGATACATCTCTTAAAATTCCATTAGCAGTTCAAGCTGATTCTGATAGAGATGTAACTTTTAAAATTGATGAAAACCTAAGTTTAGATACAAATATTTACTTGTTTGATTCTACTGCAGACACTTATTATGATATTACTTCTCAAGATGCAACAATTAGTCTTACTGAAGGTAATTATGATGATCGTTTTTTTATAACATTTAGCGATGTTGCTTTAAGTGTGCAAGAAAATACTATTGCTAAAGTAACCATTTCAAATACTAATGGAGCACTTTTAGTATCTTCTAAAGATTTGTTAGAGCAGGTTTCAATTTACAATATATTAGGTCAGAATGTTGCAACAATAAATAATTCTTTAAAAGAACCAGAAATAAAAGTAAATACAACTAATTTAAAAAGTGGAATTTATATAGTAAAAGCTAAAAATTCTAAAGGTAACTTTACACAAAAAGTTATAATTGATTAAACTTTATTCACTAATTTTTTAATTATATTATATTAGTAATTAAAAGTTTAGTTCAAATATAAAAGCAATATTTATCAGTCATTACAAAGACTATAGATATTGCTTTTTTTATGGAATTTTTTTAAGAGTTGGTTTAGTTTAAAAGTGTTTATATATTTTCTTTACTATTAAGTAAATAGTTTTTTAACTAATTGTGATGTTATTTCTATTTTTTCTGTGCTATATAAAGTTTAAATAGATGTTAGTGAATTAATATCCTTTTATTATAAATTATTCTAATATATAATTTATGTATATTTGTGAATCAAACATTATTGTTAACCTCTAATAAGTCTAATTTGCTATGAAACTTAAACATAAATTATTATTTGTCTTTGCATGTTTATATGTGTCTATAAATGCTCAAAGTCTTTCTTATCCTAATAGTTATAACCTAACTTCTCCAACTCATATTGGAAATTATGGAGTTCCAACTCAAGAAACACAGCCTACTGGTATGATTTTCGGTGATAGTGGTACTAAACTTTATTTAGTAGGTTCAGGTACTTCTGGAAATTATGATCACGTTGTTCAATATGATTTAAGTATTCCTTATGATATTTCTACAAAAGGTCCATTAGTTGGTTTCTTTAATGCTTATTCAGAAGAAACTAACGTTCAGGACATTATGTTTAATGCTATTGGAACAAAGATGTATATTTTAGGTGGAGTAGGAGATAATATTACAGAGTATGTGTTAGATATACCTTGGAATGTTAATAGTATAGATACAGCAACAAATACTCCTGTTGTATTTAATGCTA
Source organism: uncultured Polaribacter sp. (assembly GCF_947497695.1). Lineage (GTDB taxonomy): Bacteria > Bacteroidota > Bacteroidia > Flavobacteriales > Flavobacteriaceae > Polaribacter. Next base: position 76,306 of record NZ_CANMHM010000008.1, read on the forward strand.
AAGCTGCAATAGACGCATATTTAGCACCAACAACAACACATGGTGATGATCTTTCTGGTTTTAGATTTAATACAGATGGTACAAAATTATTTATTGTAGATTATAGTGCAGATCAAGTTTTTGAGTTTAGTTTGAGTACAGCTTATGATGTTAGTACATCTGGTGGTGTAGTAGACGCAGATTTAGATATTAGTGGAGAAGAAACACAACCAAGAGCCATTGAGTTTAATAGTGATGGTACAAAATTATACGTATTAGGTAGGTCTGGTGATGATATAAATACATATAATTTAGCAACAGGTTACGATTTAACAAGTTTAACAACTAAAACAGTTTCTTCATCTCTATCAGAAGCCAGGCCAGAAGCTCTTTTAATAAACAATGATGGAACAAAATTTTATATAGCAGGTTATTCAGATGATGAAATTAAACATTATACGTTATCTACTGCTTATGATTTTTCATCTACAATTACTTTAGTTACTTCAAGTATATTTGAAACAATAGCTCCAAATCCTCATGGAATGGTTTTTAATACAGATGGGACAAAGTTTTTTGTAGTAGGTTCTACGGTGGATAGAGTTTCAGAAATAAGCCTTTCTACGCCTTATGATATTAGTACAGGTATTTTAGTAAGCACTTTAAGTATAGGTACAGAAGAATCATCACCAAAAGGACTAGCATTTAACAGCACTGGAACAAGTTTATTCGTTATTGGTTCTCAAAATGATGAAATTAATAAATATGCATTATCTTCAGCGTTTGATTTATCTTCGACAATTACCAAATCAGGACCTTTTTCAATAAGTATAACGGAAACAAATTCTGAAAATAATCCAACAGATTTATATTTCAACGCTGATGGCTCTAAATTATTTGTTTTAGGGAATAAAACAGGAGGAGCAATAGAAAGAATTCATCAATTTTCATTATCTACCAATTACGATTTAACTAACTTAGCTACTGATTTTGATGGGTTTTACTCATTAGCTACCTTTGAATCTGACCCTCAAGGAATTGCATTTAGTGTTGCCGGAGATAAAATGTACATAGCAGGAAATAATGGAAATGATATTACTGAGTTTACTCTAAGTAATAGTTTTGATGTTACAACTGGTACCATAACCAATACAGATACATACTCCATTAATACTGAAGAAATTACAATTTCAGATGTTCTTTTTAACCCTAGTGGTTCTAGGTTTTTTATAACTGGAACTGGTGGAGATGATATGAATCAGTATTTTACAAAATTGATTTTACCAGAAACACCAAATGATGGTACTATTGATGATGTAACTACGCCTTTAATTATAACTTTAACAGGAGATACTTTTTTTGCAAGTTCAGGCGTATTTTCTGATACTGAAGTTATTATTGGAGGCGTTCCAGAAGGTTTAACAGCTGTATTAACTCTTAATTCTAGTACAGAGGCACAATTAACTTTTACAGGTAAAGCAAATAGTCACTTAAATACAGATGAAGCTGCCGTAAATTTAATATTTACATTTACAGATGCAGCTTTTACTAGTTCTACAGCAGCTTCAGTAAGTTTTGCAGTTGCACATACAAACGTATTAGGTTTTGATTATATAGAATGTGCTGATAATCAAATTGTATATGATGGAACTTCTTGGACAGGAGGAAATAATGCAGGTGTTCCAGATAATGGAGGTATTGATTTAACAAAAGCAATTAGAGTAGAAGGAGATGTTACCATTACAGCAAACACAAATTGTGATTGTTTGCATGTTGAAAGTGAACAAACGCTTGTTTTAGCAGATGGAGTTGAGTTAACAGTTGCAAATTCTTTAGAGTTAGAAGGTGATATTCGTTTATTAGGCGATGCACAATTAATACAAACTCATACAGGAGTAAAAAATGCTTCTGGTTCTGGTAATTTATACAAAGATGTATTAGGCTCTTTATCTAATATCTTTCAGTCTGGTTATTGGTCTTCACCAGTAACAACAGATGGGGTAACTTATAATATTAAAGGGGTTTTAAAAGATGGTACTATTCCTTTAGCAGCTACAGGTACACCACCAGATATTAATTTTACTTCAGGTTTTGATGGTGATACTTCTTCACCAATAACAATAAGTACAAGGTGGTTAAATAAATTTGTAAACAGTGATAATTGGACAAGGTTAGATGAAAGCACAAGTTTGTTAAACCCAGGAGAAGGTTTTAATAAAAAAAGTACAGGAGATGGAGATGGACAAAATTATACATTTGTAGGTAGGCCAAGTGATGGAGAGTACCTGCATACAATTAGTACCGGTAATTATAGTCTTTATGGAAACCCTTATGCTTCTCCTATAGATGCTGATGCTTTTATAACAGCCAATGCTACTGCAATTTTAGGTACTTTGCATTTTTATCAATCAGGTATTGATTTTTCACATGTAACATCAGAATATACAGGTGGTTATGCAACAAGAACTGTTGGTCTTGGTACTCCTGCACCAGAATTAGGAGGAATAGGAGCAAAAACACCAAATCAATATATTGGTATTGGTCAAGCTTTTTTTGTGGAAGCTTCTGGAACAGGAGGTACTGTTACTTTTAACAATGCTATTAGAAATTTTGATACTTCACTAGAGTTTTTCAGTAAAACAGCAACTGCAAAAAAGACTACCGATTTTCCAGTTTTAAGAATTGGTTTTGAGTTTTCTTTAGAAGGAAATACTTATCATAGACAAGTAGCAGTTGGTTTTAGAGGTCTTACAAATGAATACGAAAATGGATTTGAAGCAGAAATGTGGGATTATAAATCTACAGATATGGCTTTAAAAATAGATGGAACAGATCTTCCTTATGCAATTACAGGTGTAGAAGATTTTGATACATCTCTTAAAATTCCATTAACAGTTCAAAGTGATATAAACAGAGACGTTACTTTTAAAATTGTAGAAAACTTAAATTTAAATACAAATATTTACTTGTACGACTCTATTACAGATGTTCATTATAATATTAAAAATCAAGACGTAATAATTAACCTTATTGCTGGTAATTATGATGATCGTTTTTTTATAACATTTAGCGACGTTGCTTTAAGTGTACAAGAAAATACAATTGCAAAAGTGACCATTTTAAATACTAAGGGGGCACTTTTGGTATCTTCTAACGATTTGTTAGAGCAGGTTTCTATTTATAATATATTAGGTCAGAATGTTGCAACAATAAATAATAATTCTTTAAAAGAGCCAGAAGTAAAAGTAAATACCACTAATTTTAAGAAAGGTATTTATATTGTAAAAGCAAAAAGTACAAAAGGAAATATTACACAAAAAATTATTATCAACTAAATTTTTGTTATTGGTTTCCTAATTGTAATTTTGCATTTATATGGAAAAATTGAAACAACGTTGGGGTATAGATAACAACTGGTCTATTATTGCAATATTAATTGTATTTGCAATTAATGGTTCTTTTGCAACTTGGATTGCTAAACCCATTACTAGTTTTATAGGAATCTCTAAAGAAACTACAAACCTATGGATATATTGGCCATTAAGAATTTTATTAATTTTTCCAATTTATCAAACTACGCTTCCTATTGTAGGTTGGGTATTTGGTCAGTTTAAATTCTTTTGGGACTTTGAAAAAAAGTTTTTAAGTAGGCTTGGTCTTGGTTTTTTGTTTAACAAACAAGATTAGATTTCAATAATTTCTTCTTGTTTTTCCTTTTTTATAATATAAGTATAAATCCACATTATTGTAAAAGTTGGTAGCACATCAGATACTGCAAAAGCCTCTTCAATAAAACTAATTATAGCAGCTAATTTTCCTTCTTTACCCTTGTACATTTTTGTCATAAAATAAGCAGATAATGGAGCCCAAACTGCATCAAAAAAAGGAATAGGAATAAGTCCAACAGCATCTAGAATAATACTTAAACCTAATTTTTTATATTTGTTTTTCATATTTAATTTTTATTGTTTGAATTAAAATTATTGCCAAATAGTATGTATTCAAAAGTGAAAACTATAAGTTTGTTAAAAGTAAATGTTTTAAGTGAATTTTAATGATTTCATACATAAAATTGACCAACTAAAAATAGTTGAGTTAGGTGGTTTAAAGGCTCAATTTAAATTAGCACCTAAAATGCGTGTTAAATATAATTTAACTAAGATAAAAGCAAACAATCCCAAAAAAGCAGCAGTATTAGCATTGTTTTATCCTAATGATAAAAATGAAACCTGTTTTTTATTAACACAAAGAGCTAGTTATAAAGGTGTTCACTCAGCACAAATAAGTTTTCCTGGAGGTAAAAAAGATCAAATAGATTTAAATCTTCAAAAAACAGCATTAAGAGAAACTTTTGAAGAAGTGGGTGTTCCAGAAAAATCTATAAGAATACTAAGAGAATTAACAGAAGTATTTATTGAACCAAGTAACTTTTTAGTAACTCCTTTTTTAGGAATTGTAAACAAACGTCCTAATTTTATCTTGAATTATGAAGTAGACAAAATTATTGACGTTCTATTAAGCGATTTGATAAATGATAAAAGTATTACAACTGTAAAGGTAAATACTTCCTATATGAATAACGTTGAAGTACCTTGCTTTAAATTTGAGGATTATATTGTTTGGGGTGCAACAGCAATGATGCTTTCTGAAATTAAAGAACTCTTAGAGTAGTAACTTAATATTTGTTTTTGTAGATTTGTTATCAATTTATAAAAATAATTAAAATGCCTTTATTTAAAAGGAATATATTTGGTCAATTTCTATTTCTTAAGAAATTGGTTATTATACTTTTTGGACTAGTGTCTCACAGAAGATATCGTAAATTTAATAGCTTACAAATAGAGGGTTCAGATATTTTAAGAAATTTACCAGATAGAAATGTATTATTTATTTCTAATCATCAAACTTATTTTGCAGATGTAGCAGCAATGTTTCATGTTTTTAATGCTTCTTTAAAAGGAAGAAATGACTCTATTAAAAATGTTAGTTACATATTAAATCCTAAAGTAAATATTTATTTTGTTGCAGCAGGAGAAACAATGCGTTCTGGTATTTTACCAAAAATAATGGCTTATGGAGGTTCTGTTTCTATTGATAGAACATGGAGAAGTGCTGGTAAAGATGTAAACAGACAAGTTAAAAATTCTGATATTTCTAATATTGGAAAAGCTATAAAAGATGGTTGGGTAATTACTTTTCCACAAGGAACAACAACACCTTTTAGACCAATTAGAAGAGGTACAGCTCATATTATAAAAACTATAAAACCTATTGTAGTACCTATAGTAATTGATGGCTTTAGGCGTTCTTTTGATAAAAAAGGATTGAATATAAAGAAAAGAAATGTGTTACAATCTATGGTTATTAAAGAGCCATTAGAGATAGATTATAACAATGAAAGCATTGCAGATATTGTTACCAAGATTGAATTTGCGATAGAGCAACATCCGTCATTTTTAAAAGTCTTATCAGTTAAAGAATTAGCAGCTCTTACTAAAGAAGAAGAAGAGCTAAATAAGAAAAGAGAATTCTGGAGTTCTTAATCTTGATAAAATATAAAAGTATACAAGATAAAATCCCTCACAAATATGTGAGGGATTTTGTTTTATTAGCAATAAATATGTAACTAATTATTTGTTTGTATTTTCTTTAAATACATCAAATCTATTAGATGTTTTCTTTGGCCAGTTATTATTTGAAGTATCTACATCTGCAGTTTCAAAGTCTGGATCTATCACAATACTTTTAATTTCTTGTGAAGAAGCAAATACTCTTTTTACAGAAGTATCATCTTTCATCCAAATTTGAGCAGGAAAAGTTTGTCTGTCTGTACTTCCATCAGCATACGTTAATTCAACAATAATTGGCATTACTAAACCACCAGGTTTTTCAAACTCTACAGCATATATATAAGAAGGTACTTCTTTACCATCTGCAAAAGCATCCATAGCTTTAGGGTTTGCATCCTCTTTTTTATCAGTAATGTATACTAAATCTCCTAAGTTATCAAAATATTGTTTGTATTGCTGTTTTAGTTTGGTAACTCTTTCACTTGGTTTGTCTGTTAAATATAATGGCTTAACTTCTTTAATACCAATATCTGTAACATCTGTTGTATAAAACCAACCTCTCCAAAACCAATCTAAATCCATTGCAGATGCATCTTCCATAGATCTAAAAAAATCAGCAGGAGTAGGATGTTTAAACATCCACCTTTGAGAGTAGGTTCTAAAAGCATGGTCAAATAATTCTGGTCCCATAATGGTTTTTCTTAGCATATATAAACCAGCAGCTGGTTTTGTATATGCATTAGGACCAAACTGTTTTACATAATCTCCTTGAGACATAATAGGAGATATGTTACTTTGGTCTCCACTCATATATTTTGTAATTTCTTTTGCTGGGTTTGTTGCAAATAATACTGGGTCATAGACTAATTCTGCTAAAATTTGTACAAAAGAGTTTAAGCCTTCATCCATCCAAGTCCATTGTCTTTCATCAGAATTTACAATCATCGGGAAAAAGTTATGTCCAATTTCATGGATAATAACACCTAACATTCCCTTTTTAACTCTATCAGAATATGTTCCATCTGCATTTGGACGTCCATAATTGAAACAAATCATAGGGTATTCCATTCCTTGTCTTTCAGAATGCACAGAAATTGCTTTTGGATACGGATAATCAAACGTTAGTTTAGAGTATTCTACTAGTGTTGTTGCAACGGCTCTTGTAGAATGTTCTTCCCATAAAGGATTTCCTTCTTTAGGATACAACGAAACAGCCATAACATTTTTACCATTTATGTTGGTAGCCATTGCATCCCAAATGTATTTTCTTGAGGATGCAAATGCAAAATCACGTACTTTTTGTGCCTTAAATTTCCATGTTTTTGTGTTCTTAGCTCTTCCTTTTTCAGCTTCTTCTGCTTCTGCTTGTGTAACAATCATTACAGGATTGTCAAACGTATTTCTTGCTTTTTTCCAACGGTTACGTTGTTCTTTAGATAAAACATCCTTTTCATTTTGTAAAACTCCAGTAGCATCTACAATATGATCTGCAGGGACTGTAATATTTACTTCATAATCTCCAAATTCTAAAGCCCATTCTGATCTGCCCCAGAATTGCATGTTTTGCCAGCCTTCTACATTATTATACACAGCCAATCTTGGAAAAAACTGAGCAATGGTGTAATTGTTATTTCCATCAGCAAAAGTTTCTAAACCAGATCTACCACCATCTTTATTGATGTCGTTTATTTTGTAATTCCATTGAATGCTAAATTTAAAAGTATCTCCAGAAGCCAATGGCTTTGGTAAATTAATACGCATCATTGTAATATTTATAAAATGAGATAAAGGTTTACCATCACTTTCTACTTTTTCTATATTAAAACCAAATCCATTACTTTTTTTCATGTAAGTTTCTTTGAACTTTTCTGTAGTAATAAATGGCATTGCACCTTCTGATTTTGATAGCGGAGTTTTAGAATCATCTGATCTCATGTTTTGGTCTAACTGCACCCATAAATATTCTAACTGATCTTTAGAATTATTATGATATGTAATTTTTTCATTTCCATAAATTGTGTTAGTGCTTTCCTCTAAACGAATATCCATTATATAATCAACCTTTTGTTGCTTGTATTGATGCCCTGGAGCTCCAGAAGCTGTGTGTTGATCATTTGGTGTTGCCAAAACATCTTTAAGTTGTCTAAATTTGTTTTGATCAGTGTGTCCTTGTTGTGTTTTATTTTCTTCTTTTTTTTCTTGTGCAAAAGAGCCTGCTACAACAAATAATAAAGAGAATAGGAATAAAAAGTGTTTTTTCATTTTTTTAAATTTGGGTTTAGTTGATGATTAAATTATTAATACTTAATTTAAAAGGTTTTTATAGATTAAAATTTTAGCAAACCTTTAGTATTAGATGTTTCTAACAGAACGCTTTTGTTTTTTTTACCCACTTTAGCTTTTATTAAGTTTTTTTGTTCTGAAAAGTAATTTGTTAAAATTTTATTTTCAATTTCTATGGTTTGTACTTCTCTTATATTTTCAATTTCTAAATAAAAATACACCAAATCGCCTTCATATTCTTTGCCTATATAGTTAAATTCTCTGAGAGTTTTATCAATATTTATCTGCAAGTTTTTGTTTAAGTATTCTATAAAATACACATCGTTATTTTTTAATTCTTTTTTTGTGTGCAATCTTAAATCAATATTATAGTCTTTATTTAGGGCAGTTTCTATATCATTCATAAAAACATTAATAATTATTTGTACTACTTGTTTTTCGCTTCTAAATTCAATTTGAGTGAGACTTAAATAATATTTGTGAGTATAGAAGGAGAGTAGTGGTATTAAAAATAAAAGGAAAAATATTTTTTTAATATTCATATTGATGTAAAAAATTAATAGGAAGCCAAATTACTCTTTTTTGATGATTTTTAAATATGTAACACTCTCTTTTTCAAAGATTTTTATAAGTTCTAAAATTTTATTTTCTTTATGTAGGTTTTCGATTCCTAAAGGGTTGCAATATTCTAAAAAATGAAAATAATTTTCTATTGGAATTTTTAATTCTTCAAAGAAAAATTTAGTACCTAATTCAAACAATAATTTTTCAGGAAACGCTTTTTTGCGAGCTAATTTTCTGCGTAAAATACCTTCTTTATCTTTAAAAGTTACTTTGAATTTTGTTCCAATTCCTTCATAAAAATTAGGAACAGTATTTACAATTGGTGGTTTCGCTTTAATGTTTTCGTCAATTCTAGGGTCTATTTCTTTAAAATTGATTTCAGAAAAATCTAGTGTGTTTTTTAATAGAGAATCCCTTAATTTGGTTGGTATTTTTTTAACGTCAACGTCCAATTTACCTGATAAATTATGTCTTTTTAAATTGAATTCATCTAAAATTATTGTGTTAAATTTTAGTTTTATAGTTAAAAATTTAGATTTTATATTTTGTTTAGTGATTTTAATTTTTTTTGTAATGTGCTGTACAGAAGTTATCTGCAAATAATCTCCTATAGCTACAAAAGTGGCAAAAGTACCATCATCAAAAGAAAAAGTACCTTGTTTTGTTTTTAGGTTGATGATATTCGCATTTTTAACAATACCTAAAGAATCTATAATTCTCCCTGAAATAAATATTTTATTTTCTTGTGAGGTTGATTTAAAGGCTATAAATAGTAAGAAATAGAAAAATAGTTTTTGCATCAATACAAAGAAAGTAGTAATGTTTCTTAAAATTGTATTAACGGACTTATAAACTTGTGTTAAACTAAAAAAAGCATCACTTTATTAAGAGTGATGCTTTTTTAAGGTTTATGTAATTTTTTATTTTCTAAATTATGAGTTTAATTCGTAAATTCATGATAAGAAAACTATAAATTAAAAGTATGATTCTAACTTAATGTGTAGTACAAAAGTCCTATTTTTAAAATATGAAAAAAATGATTCTTGCAAGCACATCAACCATTTATGGAGGTACTTATTTATCTTATTTATTACCAAGATTAAAAGTCCATTTTAAAGGAGTGAAGCAGTTGCTTTTTATTCCTTATGCAAGGCCAAGTGGCATTTCTTATGAAGCATATTCATCAATTGTAAAAACAACTTTTTCTACGATCAATATTGATGTAAAAGGAATCCATGAATTCGAAAATCCTAAAAAAGCCATAGAAAATGCGGAAGCTATTTTTACAGGTGGAGGTAATACCTTTGAATTGGTAAATCAACTATATAAAAACGATGTTTTATCAACCTTAAAAGAAGTAATAGAAGCAGGGACTCCTTATTTGGGCACAAGTGCAGGAAGTAATATTTGTGGTGTTAATATGATGAATACTAATGATATGCCAATTGTATATCCACCAAGTTTTACAACTTTAGGATGTATTCCTTTTAATATTAACGCTCATTATATAGATTCAGTTAAAAGCTCTAAACACATGGGAGAAACAAGAGAAACGCGTATTAAAGAATTTCATGTTTTTAATAACATACCTGTTTTAGGTTTAAGAGAAGGAAGTTGGCTTTCTGTAAATGCTGATAAAATTATTTTAGAAGGACAATATACTGCAACATTATTTCAGCAAAATAAAGAAGCTATTGAGTTAGAAAGTGGAGTAGTGGTAGTTGTTTAAATTAGCTTCAAAATTTTAAATTTAGAATTAGCTTTAAGGTTAAAAAATTAATTTTGCTAAAAGCTAAAAGCTAAAAGCTAAAAGCTAAAAGCTAGTAAGTAACATAATCCACAATTTCTAGTCCATAACCAATCATACCAACACGTTTAGTTTGTTGAGAATTTGTAATAAGCTTTAATTTACGAATATTTAAATCGTGTAATATTTGAGCACCAATACCAAAGTCTTTGTTATCCATTTTAATTTCAGGAGCTTTCATGTTTCCATTTTTTTGGCTCTCTTTTAAAATAGACAATCTACTTAATAAGTTTTGAGATTGATTTTGTTGATTTACAAAAATGATTGCTCCTTTTTCTGCATCATTTATTGCTTTAAACATTTTTTCTAATTTTTGATCAGCATTATTTGTTAAAGTCCCTAATATATCATTGTTTACTAAAGTAGAATTTACTCTTGTTAAAATGGCATCATCTTTAGACCAAGACCCTTTTGTTAAAGCAATATGAACTTGACTATTGGTTGTTTGTTGATAAGCTCTTATTCTAAAATCGCCAAATCTGGTTTTGATATCAAAATCTTCTTTTCTTTCAATTAAAGAGTCATGTTCCATTCTATAAGCAACCAAATCTTCAATAGAAACAATTTTAATATCAAACTTTTTTGCAACTTCTAAAAGTTGAGGTAAACGTGCCATTGTTCCATCATCATTCATAATTTCAACAATAACACCTGCAGGTTGTAAACCTGCTAAACGAGCAAAATCAATGGATGCTTCTGTATGCCCAGTTCTTCTTAAAACACCACCTTCTTTTGCAATCAATGGAAAAATATGTCCAGGTCTGGCCAAATCAAAAGGTTTTGTATCTTTTTCTACTAAAGCTTTTATTGTTAAAGCTCTATCTGATGCAGAAATACCTGTTGTAACTCCTTTACCACGTAAATCTACAGAAACTGTAAAAGCAGTTTCCATAGGATCTGTATTGTTGTTTACCATTACATGTAAGCCCAATTCTTTACAACGATTTTCTGTTAAAGGAGCACAAATTAAGCCTCTACCATGAGTTGCCATAAAATTGATCATTTCTGGTGTAACCATTTCTGCAGCTGCTAAAAAATCGCCTTCATTTTCTCTATTTTCATCATCAACAACAATAATTACTTTACCATTTCTAATGTCTTCAATGGCATCAGAAATAGTATTTAATTGTGTGCTGTTTTTTGTGTTTTGAGCTGTCATAATGTTTGTGCTTCTTTTTTTAGAAATATTTTTTTAAAGAATGTTATAATTGGTTGCGTAATTGCACCTACATTAAAAATTCCTTTGTCTTTTGTGGCTCTTCTTGTTAGTAATATTCCAATAGGAACCATAATAATTGCTGCAATCCATGAGCCTAAAAAGGCGGATATAGAACTTTCTTCTGCCAAATTTTTACCAAAAGTATTGCTAAAAAAATAGGTAACATAAATAGCTATTGCAAGTATCATTGGCAAACCAAAACCACCTTTTCTAATGATAGAACCCAAAGGTGCTCCAATAAAAAAGAGAATTAAACAGGATAATGAAAAAGCAATTCTGTTATAATATTCTGTATCAAAAAAGTTAAGGTTTTTTCTTTTATATTTTATAGATGTTTTACTATTTTTTACAGAACTCAATATTCTTCCTGCTTTTGTTGAAGCAGAATTTAAAATGTTAATTTTATCATTTAAATCAAAATTTTCTAAAACATTTGGATTGATATTTTTTGCTTTTATAGAATCAGGATATTTATACAAATCCTTAGCCATTGCAGAAGCATAAATATTTTTAGATTTTAGACGTAAAGTTTCGTCATAGTTCTCTTTTAAATTAGGTATTGTATCTCCTAACTGATTTACACTTAACATCATATAGTTTTTCTTATAATCAGTCTTGTCTAAGTCATTATCTGATACAGAAGACATGTCAATATTAAATTCGTACTCTTTAAATGTGGCACTAGAGGCTGGCATTTTTTTTCTTTTCTGAGCGGTTGTACCTTTTTTTATATGTTCTTGGTAATAATAACCATCATATAAAATAAAAGTAATATAACGACTTCCTTCTTCAGAAACAATTTTTCCTCTTTCTGCTGTAATTACTTTTTGATTTCCTTTATTGCTAGATAAATCATAAATTAAAACGTTTTTTAATAAATTTTCTTCTTCGCCGTATTTTTCATCAAATTTAATTTGAAAACCAGGTAAATCGCTATTAAAACTGCCAGGTACTAATGCCATTGCAGGTTGTTTCTTTTTAATGTTATGATATAAGTTTTTTTGTTTTAAAACTGCATAAGGATAAATATTATTTAAAAACAAAAAATTAATTCCACTAAAAAGAATCGTTAAAAAAACCAAAGGCCTAACCAAACGTTGTAAAGAAACTCCTGCAGATTTTGCAGCGGCAAATTCGTAGTTTTCTCCTAAGTTACCTAATGCCATTATAGAAGATAAAAGTACTCCAATTGGCAAGGCTTGAGGTATTACCATTAAGGTTGTGTAATACAAAAATTTTAAGATAAAAGGTAAGCTAACCCCTTTACCAGCAATGTTTTCAAAGGCTTGCCATAGTATTTGCATTACCAGTACAAAAAGCACAATTAGAAACGTAGCTAAAAAAGGTACTAAAAACGTTTTTAGGATGTATTTGTCTAAAATTTTCATCTTCGCAAAAGTAGCTTCTTATGATGAAAGAAGCTACTAATTTTCTGTTAATTGGATTGTAACTAAATAAACATTAAAACGATTTACAATAATCATGAATCATTTTAAATTTAGTTTGTTTAATATTAGTCTATTGAGAATTTTAGTTTTTTATATTTTTCTACATCAAAAGTAAAGAAAGTGTCAGACAATGATGTGTTGCTTTTAAACTCTGTAATTGTAAAGGTGGTTTTAGAGCCATTAGAACCCGTTTGAATCAACTTGTAAATATGCTTCGTTTTAGCATCAATTGCAAGTTCTACTTTTACAATATCAGAATTACTATCTATAGGGTTTAAGGTAACTAATTGTATTTGTCTGCCGTTTAAGTTTTTTAAATTACCCATAGCAAAATTGTAACCTTCGTTATAAAAAGTTAATAATTTTGAAGGATAAATAAAACCATCATCTCCTCCCATATCTCCATCTGTAATAGTAACTTCTTTCTCGTCATTATTAATTACGTACAGTTTTTTTCCATCAAAAATAAATTGATTTCCTAAGTAATTTAAACTGTATTTTTCGCCTTGTAAAGTAATTTTACCTCTAATTGGTGGTTCATCTCCTTCATTAATTCCTGCTTCTTTGTTACTTAACGTTTGGCTAAAATTGATAGACATATTTTTATATGCACCCATTTTAGTTGAAACTTCATTTAAAAGTGATTTCGCTTTTTCTGAATTTTGTGAAAAAGTAATAGAAGTTACTAATAAACTTAAAAATAAGATTGCTATTTTTTTCATAATTATATTTTTTTTTCAATTATAATAAGACTCTATTGATTTTTTTCGTTTTCTAACAACTGATCTAATGCAATAAAATCTGGTATTAAAACTTGTCTTGCTTTACTACCTTCAAAACCACCAACAATACCAGCAGCTTCTAATTGGTCTATCAATCTACCAGCTCTATTATAACCTAATTTTAATTTACGTTGCAAAAGAGAGGCAGAACCTTGTTGTGCTGTTACTATAATTTCTGCGGCATCTCTAAATAATTTATCTCTGTCTGCAATATCTACATCAATACTTGTGCCACTTTCGTCATCTACATATTCAGGTAAAACATGTGCTTCTGCATAGGCTTTTTGAGAACCAATAAAATCGGTAATTTTTTCAACTTCTGGGGTATCTACAAAGGCACATTGTATTCTATTTAAATTATTACCTGCTGTGTATAATAAATCTCCTCGTCCTATTAGTTGATCAGCACCTCCAGCATCTAAAATAGTTCTAGAATCTATTTTAGAGGTAACTCTAAACGCAATTCTTGCAGGAAAATTTGCCTTTATAATACCAGTAATTACATTTACAGAAGGTCTTTGTGTAGCTACAATTAAATGAATACCAATAGCTCTGGCAAGTTGTGCTAAACGTGCAATTGGTGTTTCTACTTCTTTACCAGCAGTCATAATTAAATCGGCAAATTCATCAATAACCAAAACAATGTATGGTAAAAATTGATGTCCATCATTAGGGTTTAATTTCCGTTTTTTAAATTTAGAGTTATATTCTTTTATATTACGAACCATCGCATTTTTTAATAGATCATAACGATTGTCCATTTCTATACAAAGCGAATTTAATGTTTGTACAACTTTGGTGGTATCTGTAATAATAGCCTCTTCTTCTCCTGGTAATTTTGCTAAATAATGACGCTCTATTTTGTTGAATAAGGTTAATTCTACTTTCTTTGGATCTACTAAAATAAATTTTACTTCTGCAGGGTGTTTCTTATATAAAAGTGATGTTAAAACAGCATTTAAACCAACCGATTTTCCTTGTCCTGTTGCACCTGCCATTAATAAGTGAGGCATTTTAGCCAAATCTACCACAAAGGTTTCGTTAGAAATTGTTTTACCCAAAGCAATAGGCAATTCCATTGTAGATTCTTGAAACTTCTTAGAAGAAATAACAGAGTGCATAGAAACAATGGTCGATTTTTTATTGGGCACCTCAATACCAATCGTTCCTTTTCCAGGAATTGGTGCGATAATTCTAATTCCTAATGCAGATAAAGAGAGTGCAATATCGTCTTCTAAGTTTTTAATTTTAGAAATTCTAATTCCTGCTTCTGGTACAATTTCATATAAGGTAATTGTTGGTCCTACAGTTGCCTTAATTTCTGCAATACCAATTTTGTAGTTTTTTAAAGTTTCTACAATTCTATCTTTATTAGCCTCTAATTCTTCTGGATCAATAGAAATTGACTCATTGTACTGTTTTAAAAGATTAAACGTTGGGAATTTAAAATTACCCAATTCTAAAGTAGGATCAAATTCGCCAAAATCTTTGACCAATTGATTGGACAAGTTTTCTGTAGAATGTTCTTCATCTCTTGCTACAGCAACATCAATTTCTACTTCCATTTCAACTTCTTCCTGAATTTCTTTTTCTTCTTCTACTGGTATTTCAGTTTTTAAAACAGGGTCAGTTACTTTTTCAACTTTTAAAGTAATTTCTTCTTTTGTTGTTGATACATCAGAATGTTTAGAAATGGTTGGTTGTAAGTTTTCTAAAGAAAGTTCTACGGCAGATTTTACTTTTTTCTCAGTTTTTAAAGAAATATCATTATTGTCGATATTTTCTTTTACTAAAACTTCATCAGTTTGATTGGTTAAACTTTCATCTGAAATATCAATATTGTCATTATTTTTTTGATCTAATTCTTGTTGAGCTTTTCTTTCTTCTCTTTTTCTTTTTAAAGCTTCTAAATACTTATCAAAAGTTACTTTGTAACGTAAAACGATATAAGTGATAAAAAAGAAACCTAAAATAATTGCCAAGCCAGTTTTACCAATAAAGGTTTGTAGATATTCATTAATTTCAAAGCCGATAGTGCCAGACAATAAAGCAAAGTTGCTATGCAGAAAACCTAAGGCAACAGAAAGCCATAACATGGCTACTAAACCCCAGTTCCAAGCAATAATGGTAGTAGCTAATTTTCTTTTTAAAAAAACAGCTCTACCTGTTAAAAATATATGATAAACAATAATAAAGGCACTAATACCAAACCCTGCATAAATAAAAAAGTGACTTAAACTTGCACCAATTTTACCTAACAAGTTGTTGCTTTTAACAGCTTTATCTGTTAATTTGCTCAGTGTACTTTGGTCTTCTTGCCAATTAAAGAAAAACGACATAAAAGCGATACAAAGAAAAGTAGCCAATAGAATTAAGAAAGATCCTAAAATTGTTTGTGCTTGTCTTGTTTTTAAATAGGCAAAAATACTCGGTTTACTTTCCGAAGTTTTTATTGTTTTTTTTGTGCTTTTTTTACTTAGAGCCATTAATGGTTTTGATCTGTTTAAGTAGTAAATATAAGTATTTACTTAAAATAATAAAGCAATTTTAGGCAGGTATATAAAACCTGCAATAATTAAAGAAATAACAGCGGCAAAACTTGGTGCTCCTGCAGCAATATCTTTAATTAATCCTATTTTTTTATGATAGTTTGGATGAATAAAATCGGCAATTTCTTCTATTGCTGTATTGGCAGCCTCTGCAACTAATACCAAGCCAATTGCTAAAAACTGAATCATCCATTCTACATTAGAAATATCAAAATAAAAACCTAAAAGAATAGCGATTAAAGCAAAAAATAGTTGTGCTTTAATACTATCTTCAGTGGTCATTAGAATCCACATTCCTTTAAATGCGAATTTTAAACTACGAATTCTCCCTCTTATAAAACCATCTTTAGGGTTTTTCATAGATTACAATGCGTTTAAAGCATTTGTATAATTAGGTTCATCTACAATTTCTGAAACTTGTTCTGTATATGCTACATTTCCATTTTCATCAACAATAACAATTGCTCTAGAGTGTAAATTTGCCAAAGGTCCATCTGCAATATCTAACTGATATGATTTACCAAAGTTTCCATCAGCAAAATCAGACAACATTACTACATTTTCAATGCCTTCTGCACCACAAAAACGAGCTTGAGCAAAAGGTAAATCTTTAGAGATACATAAAACAACTGTATTTTCTAAACCAGAGGCTTTTTTATTGAATTCTCTAACAGAAGTTGCACAAGTTCCTGTGTCTACACTAGGAAAAATATTTAAAATTACTTTTTTACCAGCGAAGTCTGATAAACTTTTATGAGATAAATCTACAGCAGTTAATTTAAAATCAGGTGCTTTTGTTTCTGTTTTTGGTAAATTACCAATCGTATTAATTGCGTTTCCTTTTAATGTGATATTTGCCATTTTGATATGTTTTTTAGTTTATCAAAAGTAACTATTTTTATTCAAAAACTTTATTAGAAAATGGATAAGTTCATTATAAAGTTGTTGTACATTAATACTTATCTTCGCAGTCTTAAAAAATGAAAACTTAACTATTGAACCTTTCTCAATATACATCAGAATTTAAATACAATTGGAAATTGGCAGCACCTGTAATGTTGGGTATGTTAGGACACACATTTGTAAGTTTTATAGACAATATTATGGTGGGGCAAATAGGTACTGCAGAATTAGCGGCAGTTTCTTTAGGTAACAGTTTTATGTTTATTGCCATGTCTATTGGTATTGGTTTTTCTACTGCAATTACACCTTTAATTGCTGAAGCAGATTCATCTGATAATTTAAAACAAGCAAGAGGTGCTTACAAAAGTGGTCTATTTTTATGTACAACATTAGGAATTGTGTTGTTTTTAGCAATTTATTTTTTAAAGCCTATTATGTACTTGATGAAACAACCCAAAGAGGTTGTTGAATTGGCAATTCCGTATTTAGATTTGGTTGCTTTTTCTTTAATTCCGTTGGTTATTTTTCAGGCAATAAAACAATTTAGTGACGGAATGTCTATGACAAAATATCCAATGTATGCTACATTATTAGCTAACATTATCAATATAATTTTAAACTATCTTTTAATTTTTGGAAAATTTGGATTTCCAGAAATGGGCATTGTTGGTGCAGCTTATGGTACTTTAGCATCACGAATTATTATGGTTGTTTACTTATGGTTATTGTTACGTTATAAAAAACGATCTGCCAGAATTGTGAAAGACATAAAATTCTTTGTTTTAGACACTTTAATGATTAAAAGAATTATCAATTTAGGGGCTTTAAGTGCCATGCAAATGTTTTTTGAAGTCGCCATTTTTACAGCAGCTATTTGGTTGAGTGGTTTGTTGGGTAAAAATCCTCAAGCAGCAAATCAAATTGCACTAAACTTATCTTCTATGACATTTATGGTTGCAATGGGATTAAGTGTTGCTTCTATGATTAGAGTAGGGAATCAAAAGGGATTACGGAATTATAAAGAGTTGCGTAGAATTACTTTTTCTATCTTTTTATTAGGCATTTTTCTGGCAACTTTCTTTGCACTTTTGTTCTTTGTTTTTCATAAAAGTTTGCCTACTATTTATTTAGATTTAAAGGATGTTACTAATTATGCAGATAATATAGAGGTACTTTCTATTGCATCAAATTTATTATTAGCAGCCGCTTTTTTTCAAATATCAGATAGTATACAAGTTGTAGTTTTAGGTGCTTTACGTGGTTTACAAGATGTTAAAATACCAACTTTGCTTACTTTTATTTCTTATTGGCTCATTGGTTTTCCGGTTTCTTATTATTTAGGAAAAGATGAAATGTATGGAAGTTTTGGAATCTGGTTAGGCTTATTAGCAGGATTAACAACTGCTTCCATTTTATTATTTATCCGTTTTAATTTATTAACTTTAAAATTGATAAAAGAGAAAGAAAATACTAGCCACGAAATCACGAATTAAAAAACTAAATTAACGTGTATCACTAATATTACAAGGGGTTTAAACCCCTTGGTTAAAAATAAAATAAAATGACATTACCAAAATTTTTATTAGCAGACAATAGTAATTTTCCTGAAGATATTTTTGTTTTACATACAGAATTCCCTCGTTTTTTAATCAATTTAAAAGATGATGAAATTGAATGGTTTGAGGATTTAACAGGAGAAAGTGAAGAAGATATTGCCACAGAATTAGCCGATTTAATGGACAAAGCTGGTGCTTTTTATGATGAAGAAATGAAAGGGTTTGAGTAAAGTTCGGGAACTTATTTTAAAAACTTTTTGCTTGTTTATTACTGGAGTTTTTTAACTCATATTTAATGATACAAAAAACCTCAAGTACATACTTGAGATTTTTTGTCTTAAAAAAGAATATTTCTATTTTACGTCCATCAATTCTACATCAAAAATTAAAGTAGCATCTGGTGGAATTACTCCTCCTGCACCAGCAGATCCATAAGCTAAGTTAGATGGTATTACAAAACGAGCTTTGTCTCCCACTTTTAATAACTGAATTCCTTCATCCCAACCAGAAATTACTTGACCAACACCTACATTAAAATCGATTGGTTGTTTTCTTTTGTAAGAAGAGTCAAACACAGTACCATCTAATAGTTGACCTTTATAGTGTACAGAAACTCCAGCACCTTTTGTTGCTTGTTTTCCAGTTCCTTTTTGTAAGATTTGGTAACGCAAACCACTTGCAGTTTCATCATAACCAGCAGCAACTTTGTCTAACATTTCTTTTTGAGCTGCTTTTGCTTCTGCTTCTCTTTGTTCTCTTGCTCCTTCAAATGTTCTAAAAGCTTCTACAGCATTAAAGGCTTCTGCTTCTGCACCCACTTTTATAATTTCTAAAGTTGTTAATTCATCACCTTGTGTAATTGCATCTACAATATTTTGACCTTCTACAACAGTACCAAAAACAGTATGTTTACCATCTAACCATGGAGTAGGAACGTGGGTAATATAAAATTGAGAACCATTTGTTGCAGGGCCAGAATTAGCCATTGCTAATTTACCTGGTGCATCATGTTTTAAATCTGGGTGGAATTCATCATCAAATTTATAACCAGGGTTTCCTGTTCCTGTTCCTTGAGGGCAACCACCTTGAATCATAAAATCTGGAATCACTCTGTGGAATTTTAATCCATCATAATAAGGAGTTCCTTGATCTTTTACAGCGTTTTCTAAATTTCCTTCTGCCAAAGCAACAAAGTTACCAACAGTTCCAGGTGTTTTTTCGTGTTCTAATTGTACTAAAATATCACCTTTTGAAGTAGTGAATTTTGCGTAGATTCCGTTATTCATTTTTTAATATTTATTTTTTTAAGTTTAATATAGATAAGCTATAGGTTAATCCTACGTTTATGTTGGTTGAATTTACATTTCCAAATACAGACTTTATTTGTCCACCAGAAATATTAAAATTAAGATTGTCGTTAACATGATAATTAATACCTGCTGTAGGTCTTAATAATAGTCCTTCTCCTGAATCTACACCACCACCTCCAGCAACACCAGCAGCAGCCTCAGCAAATAAAGAAAAGTATCCTTGTGCAAATCTGTTTGATTTTACACCGAGTCCAAAAATTCCATGTGCATATCCACCAGCACCTCCATCATAAGCAAATGAAGTTTCTGCTGCGACATAAAAACGACGGTTTATATCATAATTTATTTTTAATGCTATTTGTTGTAAATCAGGATCTTTAGCTCTATCTAAAATAGCAACTTTAAAGTAGGTTTGATTTTGAACACCAATTGAAATACCTTGTGTTTTTATATATTTTGCTTTTTCGCCTGAATTTGGATCTGTATGTCCTCCGTTTAACCCCAAATATTTAAAACCAACTCCAGCAGTCAAAGCTTCAAAAGTTGCTCCAATAGATCTATGGTATCCTCCATGTAAACTCAATCCAAAATGTTCACTAAATTTAATATCTAAACCTGCACTAGGATACATTGTTAGTCCGTTTTCTGGAAAAATTCTTCCTCCAGCAGCGCCAATTCCCATTTTTGCATAAAGGTTTACATATTCAGTTTCAATAAAATTATTTCCAATACCTACAAAAACATCCATAAAGCCAGATCTTAAACCTTTATACATGGTGTCAACATGAGCGTACAAAAAAGTATTCCTATCTACATAGCGTTGGTATTCAAAACCAATAAGTTGTAATGTTTGGGTAATTGGTGTTGTATTATTAAAGTTTCCTAAACCATCATTTCTTGTTTCACCTCTAGGGAAGAAAAAATCGAATTTAATAAGTTGTACAGTTTTTGATGCTGGTTTCTCCCAAAAGACGTCATCAGTCTCTATTACTTCGTATTTTTTATTTGAATTTGCATAAGAAGCAGCTTTTATAGAAGTTGGTATTTCAACAAAAAAAGAAAAATTATCGCCTCCTTGTATTCCATTGGTAAAATCTACCATTCCATATTGAGCACCAAAAGCAAAATGTTTTGTGCTATATTTAAGACCTGCACTAGGATATACAATTGCACCTCCATTTACTAAACTTCTAAAACCACCACCACCACCAAAATGAATGTTTGCATCAAAAAACAGGTTTTTATAAATAGGGAGTTTTACACCTAAATTTACACCTAAAGTGAACAAGCCTCCTTGATCTCCAATACTAGCTCCATGAAATCCAGCACCAGTATATAGCCAATCATTCAAAGAGATATTATAGTTAAAACCTAGTAAACCCATTTTTGGTTTTAAGGTATAAGTTGATGTGCATTCTGGGGGATTGTAACAGTATGTAATGTCTGGTTGATTTATAAAAATATGATTTAAGCGAATATTATTATTCAGTGAAAAGGTTTTTAAATTGTCTAAATTCAATTCTTGTGAAAATGAATTTATAGAAGCTATAAGAGTAAAAATTAACGCATACTTTTTCATAAGGTTTAGTTTTTAAATTCACTTGTAAAATGTAATTTTACAGTAGGGTATTTACTTTGTGTCATTTGTATGGTAAAGTCAGAATCTGCTAAAAACACCAATTGCCCTTGTTTGTCTTTTGCTAAATAACGTTGTTTTACACGTTTAAATTCTTTAAATTCATCATTTTTAATGTCTTCTGGTTCTACCCAACATGCTTTGTGAACTCCTAAGTTTTCATAAGAACATTTTGCACCATATTCATGTTCTAATCTGTATTGAATTACTTCATACTGCAAAGCACCTACTGTACCAATAACTTTTCTACCATTTATATCTAGTGTAAACAATTGTGCAACACCTTCATCCATTAATTGGTCTAAACCTTTGTATAATTGTTTAGATTTCATTGGATCTGCATTGTTCACATACCTAAAATGTTCTGGAGAAAAACTCGGAATTCCTTTAAAATTCAATTGTTCTCCTTCAGTTAAGGTATCTCCAATTTTAAAATTTCCAGTATCGTGAATTCCTACAATATCGCCAGGAAAAGACTCATCTACAATTTCTTTCTTTTCTGCAAAAAAAGCATTCGGACTCGAAAACTTTACTTTTTTACCATTTCTAACATGTAAATAAGGTGCATTTCTTTTAAAAGTACCTGAAACTATTTTTATAAAAGCCAATCTGTCTCTGTGTTTAGGATCCATGTTTGCATGAATTTTAAACACAAAACCAGTCAGTTTTGTTTCTTTAGAATCTACCAAACGTTCCTCAGCTTTTTTTGGTTGAGGAGAAGGAGCAATTTCTATAAAGGCATCCAATAACTCTTTAACACCAAAATTATTTAAGGCAGAACCAAAAAATACAGGTTGTAATTTTCCTTCTAAATATTTTTGATGATTAAAATCTGGATATACTTCACTAATCAACTCAATTTCTTCACGTAAAGTTTCAGCTGCTTTTTCGCCAACAATTTTTTCTAATTCTGGGTTTGATAAATCGTCAAATTCAACACCTTCAGAAATGGAGGTTTTATTATCCCCAGAAAAAAGATTTAATTTCTTTTCCCAAATATTATAGATTCCTTTAAAATCATAACCCATTCCTATTGGGAAACTCATTGGAGTAACAGTTAAACCTAGTTTTTGCTCCACTTCATCTAATAAATCAAAGGCATCTTTACCTTCTCTATCCAACTTGTTGATGAAAACCAACATTGGTATACTTCTCATTCTACAAACTTCAACAAGCTTTTCTGTTTGTGGTTCTACACCTTTTGCAACATCAATAACCACAATAACACTATCTACAGCAGTTAAAGTTCTAAAAGTATCCTCAGCAAAATCTTTATGGCCAGGTGTATCTAAAATATTTATTTTTTTATCTTGATAGATGAATGCCAAAACAGAAGTAGCTACAGAAATTCCACGCTGACGCTCAATTTCCATAAAATCGGAAGTAGCTCCTTTTTTTATCTTATTGTTTTTTACAGCGCCTGCTTCTTGTATTGCTCCACCAAAAAGTAACAGTTTTTCTGTGAGTGTTGTTTTACCAGCATCTGGATGTGATATAATACCAAAGGTTCTTCTACGTGCTATTTCTTTTAAAAAACTCATCTACAAATTTTGAGCTGCAAATATAGGGTTTATTCTATAATTTTTATAGTGATTTATAAGGGATAAAAAGAAAAAAAAGACACGGATTTCACAGATTTACAAGGATCTTTTCTGTAAAAAAAAATGTTTTATTTTTATCTGTGAAAATCTGTGAAATCTGTGTCAAAAATAACTTTATGTATCTCTGTGTAATAAGCATCAATCTAAAACCTCAATCGTCATTCTAATATCTTCAACAGGCCATTCATCAACCCCAACTTTTACTTTAGATATTTTATCTAGCGTTTGAAAACCAGAAAGAACCTCTCCAAAAACTGTATGTTCGTTGTTTAAGTGATGTGCTCCTTTTCTACTATGCACCATATAAAACTCAAAAGGACTCGATAATTTATCAGGATTTTCTTTCCACAGTCTTGCAGCAGCCAATGCACCATATTTGTGTTTTCTATTGTTTTTAAATTCTGGTTTTAACAAGTAATTGCCATACAATCTCCTTTGTTTTCTAGTATAGCTTTCATCAGAATTACCACCTTGAATTACAAAGTTTTTGGCAACTCTATAAATTTCTGTTGTGTTAAAGTATTTTATTTTAGTTAAAAATATAAAATTAGCTCTGTGGATAGGTACATCATCATAAAGCAGCAATTTAATATTCCCAAATTTTGTTTTAATAATTACTTTATTTTCCTTATTTTCTTTACCATATTCAGTAAAAAAAGCTTCAACATTATGTTTGTTTAAGCTGTCCCAACGTTTTGTAACTTTTTTTTTGAGTATTTTTTTTATGGAATCTTTTTTTTTGGGTATTAAAATATTTTTTTGTTTATTTTTTGTTGATGTACCTTCTTTACATTGATAAAATAGGATCAATGAGGTTGATAAAAAAAGTATCCTGAAAATTGTCATGAAAAAAATTAGATTTAATAAGTTACAAATATATAGTATCAGAATAAAAATATAGAAAAGTGTACCAGTTTTGTAATTATTTTATGATTTATTACTCTTTGATTTTCTTATTTTTGCAATTATGAAAGAACAAGTTGTATTAGTGGATGAAAATGACAATCCTATAGGATTGATGGAGAAAATTGAAGCACATGAAAAAGCCCTTTTACACAGAGCTTTTTCTGTTTTTATTTTTAATAAAAAAGGAGAGCTAATGTTGCAACAAAGAGCAGCAAGTAAATATCATTCGCCTTTATTATGGACCAATACCTGCTGTTCTCATCAAAGAGATGGAGAAACAAATTTAGAAGCTGGTAAAAGAAGATTAGAGGAAGAGATGGGTTTTGTTACCGAAATAAAAGAAGTTTTTTCGTTTATTTACAAAGCTCCTTTTGACAATGGTTTAACAGAGCATGAACTAGACCATGTAATGATTGGGTTTTATGAAGATGCTCCAAACATCAATAAAGAAGAAGTAGAAAATTTTAAATGGATGACTTTGATTGATGTAAAAAACGACATTGAAAAGCAGCCAGAAATTTACACAGAATGGTTTAAAATTATTTTTGATAAATCTTTTGAAAAATTAAAAAATGCCTAAAGTAAAAGTTTACAGAAGAGCTCATTTTAATGCAGCACACAGGTTATTCAATCCAGATTGGACTGATGAAAAAAACTTTCAGGTTTTTGGGAAATGTAGCAACCCAAATTATCACGGACATAATTATGAAATGATTGTGGCTTTGTTTGGAGAAGTAGATCCTATTACTGGTTTTGTGTATGATTTAGGTTTGTTAAGAGAATTGATAAAAAAAGAAATTGAAGAACCTTTTGACCATAAAAACCTAAATGTTGAAGTTGCAGATTTTAAAAACTTAAATCCTACAGCAGAAAATATTTCAATTGTTATTTATAATAAATTAAGACCTCATATTCCTGTAGATTTAGATATTGAAGTAACTTTGTATGAAACGCGAAGAAATTTTGTGCGTTATTCTGGAGAATAAAAAGTTAATACTTACCACTAAATATTTTTTATGAAAATAATAGCCATGATTCCTGCACGTTATAGTGCAAGTCGTTTTCCAGGAAAATTAATGAAAGATTTAGGAGGGAAACCTGTTATTTTAAGAACCTATGAAGCAGCTTTACATACCAATTTATTTGATGAAGTGTATATTGTAACAGATGCTGATGTTATTTTTAAAACAATACAAAATGCTGGTGGAAAAGCAATAATGAGTAAAAAAGAACATCAATGTGGCTCTGACAGAATTGCAGAAGCTGTAGAAAATATTGATGCAGATATTGTAATTAATGTACAAGGAGATGAACCTTTTATTGATGCCGTTTCATTATCTAAATTAATAGATATTTTTAAAAAAGATGCTAAAAAAGAAATTGATTTAGCGTCTTTAAAAGTACAAATTACTGATAAAAAAGATATAGAAAACCCTAATAATGTAAAGGTTATTACTGATGTAAATAATTTAGCAATCTATTTTTCTAGAAGTGTAATTCCTTATTACAGAGATAAAGAAGTAGAAGTAAAATACTACAAACACAAAGGTGTGTATGCTTTTAGAAAACAAGCTTTGATCGATTTTTACAACACACCAATGACACCTTTAGAAGCCGCAGAAAAAATTGAAGCGATTCGTTACCAAGAAATCGGTAAAAAAATAAAAATGGTAGAAACAGCTGTAGAGGCTGTAGGTATTGATACTCCAGAAGATTTAGAAAAGGCAATTCAGTTTTTAAAATCTTAAAATATGCACAAAATAAGTAAAAACATAAAGGTAATTGCTTTTGATGCTGATGATACTTTATGGATTAATGAAACTTATTTTAGAGAAGCAGAACATCAATTTGCAAAACTTTTATTAAAGTACGAAACCGAAAATAAAATAGATCAAGAGCTTTTTAAGATTGAAATAAAAAACCTTGCATGTTATGGTTATGGTGTTAAGGGTTTTGTTTTATCTATGATAGAATGTGCTTTAGATTTGTCTAATTATCAAATACACCAAAAAACAATTGAAGCCATTTTAAATATTGGTAAAGAAATGTTAGAAAAGCCCATAGAATTGTTAGATGGGGTAGAAGAGGTGTTGCAATCTTTACAAGGTAAATACAAGTTAATTGTTGCTACAAAAGGCGATTTGTTAGACCAAGAACGTAAATTAGAAAAATCTAATTTACTTCATTATTTTCATCATATAGAAGTGATGAGTGATAAAAAAGAGAAAGATTATCAGAAGTTAATTCGGCATTTAGATATACATCCATCGCAATTTTTAATGATTGGTAACTCATTAAAGTCAGATGTTTTACCATTGTTAGAAATAGGAGCATCTGCAATTCATATTCCTTTTCATACAACTTGGTTACATGAAAAAATATCAGATGGTGTTTCTTTAAAATTAGATTATAATACAATATCAAATATCAAAGAAGTTTTAACGCTCTTTTAAATAAATACCCTATTTTTGCATTTTTAAATACATAAGAATATGGCAAGTATAAAAAACTTAAAAAAAGACATCAACTACGTTTTAGGAGATGTTGTTGAATATGCATTAGATGTTTCAATCTTAAAAAATGCACCAGAAAAAGGTGATGCAATTATTGATGAGGCAATTTCTATTTTTGATGCTTTAGTAGCGAAAGTAAATACAAATAAAGTAGAGAATAAGAAAGCTCATTTTAAAGCTATTAACATAGAGTTAGAAGAAAAAGCAAAAGGTTTAGTTGATAAGATTAATTCGTTATAATCTTAACAATTTTTTAAAGAAATTTTATGACCATCATTTTAAATAATGATGGTCTTTTTTATTACTTTAGCTTTAGTATACTAAAATAGTATAGTAAACGTTATAAACCTATAATTTAATTATAAAAAATGGCTAGAGCAATGTTTGAGTATACCAAAACGGTACTAAAAAAAGTGAGTTTTAATTCAGATTTGTTTTGTAAAGAAGTACAAAAGGCATTAAGTAGGTTGTTACCTTATGAAATAGATGAGCTAACAATTTGGTTAAAGCAGTATACTTCTAATAAACCAGAATTACATTCTTGTATGGCATTAATTAAATAAACAAAAAAGGAAGCAAAATAGCTTCCTTTTTTTATTAACTTTTATTTTTTTCTTTTCCCTTTATAGCGTCTCATTAATTTTCTGCCAAATTCCATTTCTGCTATTTGAAGTTTTAAAATCTTTTTATAGGAAATTACTTTTTTTATTTTCGATAAAAAATCTTCATCAGATTGATATATTTTTTTATAAATTTTTAGTTTTAAGTTAATTAATGCTTCTGCTTTTTTTTCTGAGATGGCATCAATTCCATCAGTTGAAATTTCATTTTTTAAATTAGATCTTAACTCATTTCTTAAAACATGTTGGTTTTTATCATACACATTATAAATTGGCCAAAACTTTTCTGCTTCACTAGAGTTTAAGTTAAGTTGCTCTGTGATATAAGCAATTTTAAGAGCTCTTATTTTTTCTCTACTTTCTTTTTTTTCTTGAGCTAAAAAAGTAAGTGTACAAAAAAGATAAAGGCATATACATGTTATTGTTTTTTTCATTTTCTTAGTTTTCATTTAATTCGCTTAATAATAAAGTATTGTCAATAGAGTTGATATAGTCTTCAATATTTTCATCTTCTAAAGTTGTAAAATAAAAATCGTTTTCTATTAAAATATCATCTTGT
This sequence comes from uncultured Polaribacter sp., assembly GCF_947497695.1. GTDB lineage: Bacteria > Bacteroidota > Bacteroidia > Flavobacteriales > Flavobacteriaceae > Polaribacter. Next base: position 104,111 of record NZ_CANMHM010000008.1, read on the forward strand.
AAAACGGCAGCAATATCATTGGTGTTAAAAGTATTAGAATCTAGCCAATACTCAATATCTGTATCAGAAAGAGCATCTATTGTAATCTTATTTTTATTACTAAATACAAAAGAATTTAAAGCAATAAATAGTATAACAGAAGCAGCAGCTATAATAGGCATCATTTTTAAAAACCTTTCTTTAAAAGAGATAACTTTAGTTACTTTTTTTGTTGATTTAACTTTGGTTAAAATATCCTTTTCAAGATTTTTAAAGTACCTGTCAGGTGCAGAAAAACCACTTTCTTTGGCAAAATTATCTTCTGATAATTTTGTTTCAAGATGCTCCTCTAAATCATTAAAGTAGTTTTTAGGAGCAGAAAAACCAGTTTTTTTACCAAAAACTGAGTTTATATATGTTTCGCTATTTTTTATCTTGTTTTCCATCCTACTTTTTAGACCTTTTTTTTATAAAAAGGTTTAATTGGTTTCTTTTTTTATATAGTTTTCTATTTTTTTTACTGCATGAAAATACGATGCTTTTAAGGCTCCAACAGAGGTTTCTAAAATTTCAGACATTTCATCGTATTTAATTTCATCAAAATACTTCATGTTAAAAACAAGTTGCTGTTTTTGTGGTAAAGTAGCAATTGCTTTTTGTAAAATAAGCTGAATTTCATTTCCTGTAAAAAAATCATCATTGGCCAAAGTACCTGCTAATTCTTGCTGATATTCAGTAATATCTATCGTGCGTTTTTTAGCTCTTTTATTGATGAAAGTAATAGATTCGTTAGTTGCAATTCTGTATATCCAAGAAAATAATTTACTTTCTTGGTTAAATTTATCAATATTTTTAAAAACCTTAATAAATGTGTTTTGCAAAACATCATCTGCATCATCATGAGAAATTACAATTTTACGAATATGCCAATACAAGCGTTCTTTATAGAGTGATATTAACTCTCTAAACGCTTTTTCTTTGGTCTGAACATTTTTTAATTGTTCTACTAAAAGAGTTTCATCTATCAACGATATAGTTTATAACTTTTAGACTAAAAAAATATAAAAAGGTTTAATGTTTTAGATAATTTGTATTAAAATGAACTACTACAAGATTCTTCCGAAATTACATACTTTAATTTTATAGCCTTAAAAGTAATTTTTTTAAAGTAAAATTATCTTAAATTACCTAAGTGTTGAGAATTTATTTATTAGACAATTCGTGGCATAAGCTTTTAGTGCGAATTCTTAAATCTTATTTTTTTATTCTAGATCTAGAGTATCCAAAAAGTCTTTTCTGTTTTATTGTTTTAGCAATTCCTTCTGGCAGCATATCTTCCCATCCTTCTTTGCCATCAATAATCATTTTTAAAACTGTACGAGAAAAAATATCTAATACTTCTTTATTAAAATCATTAATATTTACCAATTTACCATTGTCTCTAAAGAATTTAAATAATTCTTTCATTCTAGGGTGAACTTTTAGGTTTTCAGTAGTTATATATTCATCTGTTTTTTTATCATGAGATGGATAAATATAAACCTTAAGATCTCTATTAAATAATTTACCAAAAGCCTCTAAAATACCACCACTTAAATTTCGGTAATATTTTTCATCAAAAATTTGAATTAAGTTTTGAGCACCCATTGCTAAAGCCATTCTTTCTTTGGTAAACTCACTAAAATATTCTACGAGTTTAAAGTATTGTTGAAAGTTGGTGATCATTACATTATGACCAAGAGAGCACAATAATTCTGCTCTGTCTAAGAAATCTCTTTCATTAATTTTTCCTTCGGAAGTAAGGTTACTTAGCGTAATTTCAAAAATAAACTGCGTTTTATTTTTATTTACTTTGCTCTCTTCTAAAAATAGTTGTTTAGATTTTTCATACATATCTAAATTAACCTTAGTTACTGGTCTAAAGCTACCACGTAAAGCTAAAATGTTTTTTTTGTACAAAACTTGTGCAGGCAATAAATTATTTCCATCAGGTCCAAACATCACAGCATTGGTCATGCCGTTTTTTAGTAATTGCAAACTCATTAAGCGATTGTCTACATACATAAAACGAGGTCCAGAGAAATTAATCATATCAATTTCTAACTGATCATTTCCTAAATTATCATAAAAAGATTTTACTAAATCTTTAGGATTGTCATTTAGATAAAAAGCACCATATATTAAATTTACCCCTAAAACACCTAAGGTTTCTTGTTGTAAACGAGCATCTGTTTCTTTAAAACGCAAGTGTAAAACAATTTCATTATAGCCTTCTAAAGGGTCTAATTGAAAACGAATACCAACCCAACCATGACCTTTAAATTGTTTTGCAAAATCGATAGTTGTTACTGTATTTGCATAACTAAAAAAGAGTTTATCGGGATGTTTTTCTCTGCTTAAACGATCTTCCATTAAGGAAATTTCATGACCTAACATTTTATGCAAACGAGGTTGTGTTACATAACGATTGTCATCTTCAACGCCATAAATAGCATCAGAAAAATCTTTATCATAAGCACTCATTGCTTTTGCAATGGTACCAGATGCTGCACCAGATCTAAAAAAATTACGAGCAGTTTCTTGGCCAGCTCCTATTTCAGAGAAAGTTCCATAAATGTCAGAATTTAAATTAATTCTTAAAGCTTTACTTTTAGTAGAAGGTACACTACTAATTAATTTATCTCCTTTTAACGAAACTGCCATTTATTGCTATTTTATAATTAAAACAAATGTACTAAAATACACTGCTACCAGTCAATTTTTATAGTATTTTTGTTCTTATGAATTCTCATAAAAAACAGTTAAATATTACTTTTTTAGGCACAGGTACTTCACAAGGCGTACCAATGATAGCAAATAACGACCCTGTTTGTTTGTCTAAAAACTTAAAAGATAAGCGTCTAAGATCTTCACTTTTAATTTCTTGGGATGCTGTTTCTTACACAATAGATTGTGGCTTAGACTTTAGGCAACAAATGTTAAGAGAAAATGTACAATCTTTAAATGGCGTTTTTTTTACACATGAACATGCAGATCATATTGGGGGTTTAGACGATTTAAGGGCTTTTTGTTACAAAATAGGAGAAATGCCAATTTATTTAAATGAAAGAACTTTAAGAAGTTTAGAAAAAAGGTTTGAATATATTTTTAGTGAAGAAAATAGGTATCCTGGAGCACCAAAGGTGTTGCCAATAACTATTGAAAAAACACCCTTTATAGTTGCAGATTTAAAAGTGATTCCCATAGAAGTCTTCCATGGAAATTTGCCAATATTAGCCTATAGATTTGAAGATGTTGCTTACATAACAGATATAAAATCGATTGCTGATGAAGAAAAATTAAAATTGAAAAATTTAGATGTTTTAATTGTAGATGCATTAAGAATAGCAGCACACCCAACACATTTTAATTTACAAGAAGCTTTAGATTTTGTGGCAGAAATAAAACCAAAAAAAGCCTATTTTACACATATCAGCCATAAGTTAGGTTTTCATGACGAAGTGTCTAAAATACTACCCAATAACGTTTATTTAGCTTATGATGGTTTAAAAATTACAGTTTAGATTTTTAGAAACTGTTTTTTAGTGTATATTTGTTTTAAGTGCTTATTTTTAAGAAATTAAAAAGTAAAAAATCTACCTACTTAATAACCTATTTTAGTAATAATGGAAAATAAATCAGAAAACAATCAACCAGTTATAGAAAACCATAAGGTTGATGATAGAATTGCAGCTGTAAGAGATTTGATCTTTGGTGAGAACATGCAACAATACAGTACTGAGTTTGCTGATGTTTATGATAAAATTAAATCTCTAGAAGATAAAATAACTAAAAATTTATCAGAATCTGTTACAGATTTAGAAAATAAATTGGCAGATTTAGAGACTTTGATGGAGCATAAAATTCAAGATTTAAATGATGATTTAGACAAAAGATTAGCTGATTTAGATGATGAAAAAGCCGATCGTAAAAAATTAGGGAAAGCTTTAGAAAAAATAGCTTTGATGTTGCAAGAATAGATGAAAAAATCTACTACAGATAATAAGGACAAACGTTTTGAGTTGCTCAGAGATCTTTTATTAACTGAAGACAGAGAAAAGTTTGATTCGCTTCGTAAAGAATTTATTCTTAATGAAAAGCTACAAGAAAAAGTTAGCCCATTTGTAGATGAAAAAATACTGGACCTTCGAGAAAACTTCCCAAAATATTTTGGAGATAAAGTAACAGATGCAATTAAAATTCAAATACGAGAATCTCAAGATGAAGTTGTAGAAGCTTTATACCCAATTATGGGAAAGATGGTAAAGAAATTTATCGTTGCAGAAATAACCAAACTTTCAGATTCAATTAATAAAACCATTAAAGAAAAATTTTCTGTTCAAGAAATTCTTAAAAGATTTTTTAAAGGGAAAAGAAACGATGCAGGAGCTGTTTTAGAAGAAGTTTTTGAATTTGTTATAGAAGAAGTATTTGTTATTGAAAAAGAGTCTGGTTTACTTTCTGGAAGCTATTCTAGGGGTAGTAATGTAGATAAAGATATGGTTTCTGGTATGTTAACAGCAATTAAATCTTTTGCTGAAGATGCCTTTTCTAAAGAAGGACAAGATTTAGAAAACATTAAATTTGAAACTTTTCAATTGTCTATCAGAAATTTTAAAACAATTTATATTGCAATTGCAACTACAGGTGTTTTAACTCAAGAGATTAAAGAAAAATTATCGGATGATATTAGTAATCTTGCAGAAATTATTTTAAGAGATCGTACTTATTTATCTGAAGAATATCGATTAAATGAAATTATAATTCGAGAGTTAATTGAATCTTAAAAATCAATTAGAATTAATGATTGCAAAAAAAGTATTGCTTGTTGGTAATTTTGGTGTTGGTAAAACTTCATTAATTAGAAGGTTTGTTTTAAATGAATTTTCAGAAGATTACATAAGTACAATTGGAGTAAGAGTCAGTAAAAAAGTGGTTACTTATAAAAATGAAGCCATTAAATTAATGATTTGGGATGTTGCTGGTACAAATGCTGATGAAAAAATACCCAAAGCTTATTTTTTAGGTGCTAGTGCAGCCATGTTTGTTTTTGATGTGAGTAGAGAAGAAACTTATGTAACTTTAGAGGATAATTTAAAGATGGTAAAAGAATTATCTGGCTTAGAAAAAATTACAATTGTTGGTAATAAAAAAGACTTACTTTCTAAAGAAGAATTAGAGGTTGTAGTTGATAAAGTTTCTTTACAAATTGATTTACTTACAAGTGCAAAAGAAGATGAAAATGTAGAAGATGCTTTTATGGAATTAACTGCTCAGACTTTAAAATAAAATCTATTGATACCTGCAAAAATAGAAAATGTTTTTATACAAGTAACTACTGATTATACAGGAGTTATCACAAACATTATTGCAGGAAAATTTGCTATAAATGAATTTATATTACAAGAACTTATTTACGATTCTTGCCCTTTTTTAGAAGGTACTTTAGATGCTTTATCTTTAAATGAAACTTTTCTTTTAGAAGGGATGGTTATTTTTTCTGATGAGAAAGAGTTTAATGTTGATATTGAACTCTTTAAACACGAAAAATCGATAGATGTTTTAATACATAATAGAACAAATGTTTATAAAATTGTAGACAAGCTCAATCAAAATAGAAACGATATTTTTTTTATAAAAAGAGAAATTGCTGAGAAAAATATTGAATTAGAAAAACTGCGAAAAATTGCTGACAAAGCAAATGAAGAAAAGAGTCGTTTTTTAGCAATGATGAGTCATGAAATTAGAAACCCACTAAATGCAATTCTAGGATATGCAGAAATGATTTCATCAGAAAAACTAAACACAAAAGTAGCTAAGTATACAAAAACCTTAGCATCTGCAGGAAAAAACCTAAAAGTTATTGTAGATGATATTTTAGATTTATCTAGAATTGAAGCTGGTAAATTGGCATTGGTTTCTGAACAAATTTCTATTAAAAAAATTGTAAAGAATTGTAAAAATGATTTTAAACACCTAAAAACAAATGAAGATGTAGCTCTTGTTTTTTCAACTTCAAAAAAAATACCCAAATTTGTTTTAGGAGATGCAGTTAGAATTCATCAAATTTTAGCAAATTTAATTAGCAATGCTATAAAATTTACTAACAAAGGGAGTGTAAAGACAAGTGTTAAAGTACTTTCTGAAACTGAAACTGAAATAAAACTTATTTTTGAAGTTGCAGATACAGGTAGAGGAATGTCTAAAGAACAGGGCTTAAAAATATTTGAAGAATATCAGCAAAACGAATTGAATGATAATAGAATTCATGGAGGTGCAGGTTTAGGTTTGGCAATTGTAAATCGTTTGGTAAAAGCGATGCATGGTAAAGTGTATGTAAAGAGTAAGTTACATGTTGGTACTTCTTTTTTTGTAGAAATTTCTTTCGCTAAAACATCAAAAATAGTGACTTCTTTTAAGCAAAAAGTCATTAAAGAAAAAGAAGTTAATTTAAAAGGTAAAAATATTTTAGTTGCTGATGATGATGTTCTAAACCAAACAATAGTTGCTCATATTTTAAAAGAAGAAGAGGTAACCACCACTATTATTTATAATGGATTAGAAGCGTTTGCTAAATTAAAAGCAGCAACTTTTGATGTTGTGCTTTTAGATATTAATATGCCAAATATGACAGGTGAGGAGTTGATGCAACAAAAACAAGATTTTAGTTCATTAAATGCTAATACACCATTTTTAGCTGTTACAGCAAATACAGCTAAAGAAGATGTTGAACGATATTTAGCGTTAGGTTTTTCTGGTGTAATTTCTAAACCTTATACAAAAGCCGATTTTATTCAGAAAATTAAAACTGTTTTTAAGTAGTTTTTAGCTTTTCTTAAATGATTACTCAATAATTACTTTTTTGTTGATTGAATTTTTAGGCACTTTCAGAAGTAGTACATTAAATTACTTTCAAGATTAAAAAAGGACACAAAAATCACATTTTTTGTGTCCTTTTTATGGTTTTTAGAGTTTTTTTAAATTTTTGATAGTTATAAGACATAGATTCCCTATGTTTTTAATGTTCTTATTAAAAATTTAGGCTACTTTTTCTAAAATTTGTTGCTGCATTCTTCTTCCAATTTCTAAACAATTTGCAGTGTGGATTCCAAAGAATATCCAGAGTATTTCTGTTTTTTTTGTTTTAGCTTTTATCTTCTTTAAATGGTAGTGCTCTTTCTCTTTGCCAAAACTCCCTTCCAATCTAGTGGCTCGTTCTTTGGTTATCAATCTAGCTATTTGTAGTTGCTGTTTTCTGTGTTTTGAAGGTCTTCCTTTTGGTTTAAAATCGGTTTGTATTTTATTGGATGTTGCAAAAACTCTGTTTTTATTTGTAGCATAAATGGCATCTGCTCCAACAGTTTTTACTTTTGTTTTTGTGAGCCCTTGTGCTTTATAAATAGTGTTTTTAAACTGTGTTCCTTCATTAAAATTATCAAAACTAATACGCTGAATAAAATTGATTCCGTCAAT
>NZ_CANMHM010000009.1 GCF_947497695.1 uncultured Polaribacter sp.
TTTTATACAGTTTTGTCTTTTCGACCTTTTGGGAGAAATCACATAAAGTTGCTCTATTTTGTATTCTCTTCTTTATGTGACTTCTCACGCTGTTCGAAGTGACAATTGTTTTAGGTTTGTTGTATTTTCTTAACCATCTCGAATAACTAACTTCGCGTTAAGGATTACTCATACTTTAATATTTTTTTGAAATCGTGAATGCTTCGCATTTGAAGCAATTGTTTGAGCTCTTTTTTGTTTTTCACAAAAAAAGCGAGTGCGAAAGCCTGACCCTTTTGGGGAACGCCCAAGAAATAATATGAGTTTTTATTTTTTATATGAGCCTTTTTGGTAAAATTTTTTATTTATGATTTGATGGTAAATCAACATCACAAATGATATCTTTGCGTTTTTAAAATTTACACCCATGTTACAAGTACAATTTATTAGAGACCACCAAGAAACTGTTTTAGCTGGTTTGGCAAAACGTAATTTTGCGAATGCTAAAACGATTATAGAGCAGGTTTTAACGACCGATGAAAATAGAAGAGCAACACAAGTTGAGTTGGATAATACATTGGCAGAATCTAATAAAATATCTAAAGAAATTGGTGGTTTGTACAAATCTGGAAAAGCACAGGAAGCAAATGTTTTAAAAGAAAAAACGGTTCTGCTAAAAGAAAAATCTAAAGAACTTGGAGAACGTTTTAATAGTATTTCTGATGATTTACAAGCGTTGTTATATCAAATACCAAATATACCTCACAGTTCTGTAAAACCAGGAACTTCTGAAGAGGATAATGAGAATATTTTTAGTGAAGGTACAATTCCTGATTTGGGAGAAAATGCTTTGCCTCACTGGGAATTGGCTAAGAAATACGATATTATAGATTTTGAATTAGGGAATAAAATTACAGGTGCTGGTTTCCCTGTTTATAAAGGAAAAGGTGCAAGATTACAACGTGCTTTGATCAACTATTTTTTAGATAAAAATATAAAAGCTGGGTATACAGAAGTGCAAGTGCCACATTTGGTAAATGAGGCTTCTGCAACTGCTACTGGGCAATTGCCAGATAAAGATGGGCAAATGTATCATGCTACTGTAGATGATTTGTATTTAATTCCTACTGGTGAAGTGCCAATAACAAATATGTTTCGTGGTAATTTAATGCAAGAAACAGAATTTCCTATAACTGTTACTGGTTATACACCTTGTTTTAGACGAGAAGCTGGTAGTTATGGTGCTCATGTGAGAGGTTTAAACAGATTGCATCAATTTGATAAAGTAGAAATTGTTAGAATTGAACATCCAGATAATTCTTACCAAGCTTTAAACGGAATGGTAGAACATATTAAAGGTATTTTAAGAGAATTAAAATTACCTTACAGAATTTTACGTTTGTGTGGAGGAGATACTGGTTTTACAGCTGCTTTAACATTCGATTTTGAATTGTTTTCTACGGCTCAAGACAGATGGTTAGAAATTAGTTCTGCATCTAATTTTGAAACTTTTCAGGCAAATAGATTAAAATTACGTTTTAAAAACAAAGAAGGAAAAAGCGAATTGGCACATACTTTAAACGGTAGTTCTTTAGCTTTACCAAGAGTTTTAGCAGGTATTTTAGAAAACTACCAAACTGCAGATGGTATTGTAATACCTGATGCTTTAGTGCCTTATTGTGGGTTTTCTATGATAGATTAAATTTGATAAGTAGCAGTTTTTAGTTGTCAGTATTCAGTCTAAAACTGACTGCTTACTGAACACTGCATACCAACTTTAATTCGCAATAACTGCAATCATTAATCGTTTGTATTTATTCATTTCTAAAAGCGAGTTTAAATACTCGCTTATTTGTCCTTTTTTCATAAACTTAATTGAGTTGTTTTTTGCAGCTTGGTATTTTTGTGAAAAAGTAGTCATCTTCTTAAAATTTGATTTGTTATTTATACATTATTCAAGTTCCGTGCCAAAAATTTAAAACAGTGTATTTTATAATTGATTGGTTTCATAGAAATTAACAATTATCTTGAGTATCTTTGATTTGAAATGAAAAAACTATTTATACTTATTTTTTTTACTATCAGCAGTTTTACTGTTGCACAAAACGCTGCACAAAACGATTATCTTTTAGCTGAAAGCTACTACAGAGAAGGTGAGTATGAAAAAGCAACTCAGATTTATAAAAACCTATATTCTAAAAGTACTTTTAATACTACGTATTTAAAACGATTAATTTCTTGCTACCAAGAAACAGATCAATTTTTAGAGGCAGAAAAATTATTAAAATCGAACTTAAAAAAAGACGCCAAACAGCATTTTTTATATGTGTTTTTAGGGTATAATTATGAGCGTCAACAATTAAAAGAACTCGCTACTAAAAACTATCATTTAGCCTTAAAAGCTATTGGTAAAAAAACACGTTATGGAGGTGTTATTGGAAAAGCTTTTAAAGAATACAACCTTTTAGACTATGCAATTTTAGCCTATGAAAAAATTATGGCAGAAAATGAAAATGCGAATTATAATTTTCAAGTTGCAGAAATTTATGGAGAAAAAGGGGACTTCAAAAAAATGTTTGAGGCCTACATTAATATGATTGATAAAAACGAAAGCTTTTTTAATATTGTACAAAGATATACTAGTAAATATATTACTGATGATGCAGAAAACGAAGCCAATATTTTATTTAGAAAAACACTTTTAAAAAAATCTGCTAGCAACCCAAAAGATATTTGGAATGTGTTGTTGAGTTGGTTATTTACCCAACAAAAAGACTATAACAAAGCATTGATTCAAGAAAAAGCTTTGTATCAAAGAAACGCATCTGATTTAACAGCTATATTTAGTTTAGGCAAGATTGCTTTTGAAAACAAAAATTATGAAGCATCAAAAGATTGTTTCGATTTTATCACTCAAAAAACCACATTTGCAGAAGAACAAGTAGAAGCGTTTTTATACATCGCTAAAATTGCTGTTGCTACCAATAATCCTGATACAGAAAAATTATTTCAGTCTTTATTTAGTAGGTTTGGTAAAAATAAATATACCATTCAATTACAGGTAGCTTATGCAGATTTTTTAACCTTTCAACAAAACAAACCTAATGAAGCAAAGGTTATTTTAGAAGAAGCTTTATCATTTTCTAATTCTAAATTTGATAAAGCAAGAATTAAATTAAAATTAGGAGATATTTTAGTATTTACAGGCAAATACAACAAAGCTTTAATTTATTTTTCTCAAATACAAACACAGTTAAAAAATCACGAACTAGCACAACAAGCTCGTTTTAAAGTTGCCCAAACAAGTTATTTTAAAGGAGATTTTACTTGGGCAAAAGCTCAATTAAAAGTTTTAAAAAGTGCTACTTCACAATTAATTGCAAATGATGCTTTAGAGTTGTATTTAACCATTATAGACAATGAACCTGTAGATTCTATTCCTTCTGGATTGATACAATATTCTAAAGCAGCATTGTTATCTTTTCAGAATAAAAATCAACAAGCAATTGATACTTTAAGTACGATTGATCAAAAGTTTAAAGGTCAGCCAATTGAAGATGAAGCATTGTTTAAAAAAGCAAAATTATATGTTAAACTGAATCAGTTTGAGGCTGCAATTACAAATTTTGAAAAAGTAATTGCATTAAATACTGAAGGCATTTTAATTGATGATGCTTATTATGAATTGGCAGAGTTGTATAAAAATCAATTAAACAACCCAGAAAAAGCATCAGAATACTATCAAAAGATTATTTTTGATTATTCTTCTAGTATTTACCTAGTTGATGCTAGAAAAAAATATCGAAAATTAAGAGGAGACAATATTTAGTGGGTGGTTTCTGGTTGATGGTTTTTAGCCTGAGTTAATCAGAATAACTAAAAAGAGTCAATTTTTAACCAAAAACTAATAACTAATAACTAAAAGCTAAAATGTACATATACAACGTAACTATAAATATTGATGAAAGCGTCCATTTAGAATGGCTCACTTGGATGGAAACTCACATTTTAGAGGTATTAAACACAGGCAAATTTATATCAGCAAAACTAACAGAGGTTTTGGTGGAAGAAGAAATGGGTGGCAGAACCTATTCTATACAATATACTGCAAATACAAAAGAAGATTTAGACGATTATTACAAACACGATGCCGAAAAATTGCGTGGAGAAAGTCTTCAAAAATTTGGCGATAAAATGTTAACTTTTAGAACAGAATTAAGGTTGATTAAAGAGTTTTATCCTACAAGTGTGGGGAATTAGAAACTAATTTCAACTCCTAAAGAAAAAGTATTAATTTTAGAAACAGCTAACTTATAATGCTCATATCCAGAAGAAATTCTATAGTTTTTTATATGATATTTTAAAAGCAATTTTGTGTTTCTAATCGATTCTTGATGAATGGTTGTCCATTTATGAGAACCCACTAAACTAATTGGCTTTTTTATAAATATTTCTCCTCCAAACCCAAAAGTAAAACCAGTTTCGTTCACATTATTTGCTATATGTGTTGCTCCTAAACCAAACCATGCATCAAAACGTTGTGTTCTAATTCTGTAGTATTTTAAAAGTGCGGAATACATATTAAAAGAATCTTTTTTACCCTCTACTTTTTCTAAAAAAGTGGTGTAATTTATATCAATCGCAAAACGTTTTAAAAAACGAAAGTTTACTCCTAAATCATTGCCATATAGGTTTTTATTTTCGATTAAAATGTGATTATAAATATCAAATCTTGTAATTTTATAGTTTATAGAATCTGTATAAATAAAATTGCCAGATTTAGACTCTTTATAAGGATAATTAGATATTTCTGCATTGTGCATTTTTCCTTCCTTTTCAAATTCAGACTCTATTGCAACACCATAAACTGTATACTTTGCTATCTCCCAGAAAAAACCAGCGAAAATTGAACCAAAAAAAGACTCATTATCATTATTATTTGCAGAAGAACTTCTTGAAGATTTATTTGTTTTAATTGATGTTGAACTTGAAGAGGAACTTTTTAAGCTCTCTTTTGCTTTCTCTAGTTTTCCCTCTTGTGAAAATCCTTTGAAGCAAATTATAGAGAATAATATTGATAAAACAAGTAAATTTTTAGTCATTTAGGGCGATTTTTAAAAAGCCAAACTGACCAAAAATTATGCCGAATTAACTGTATCTTTGTTTTTTCAGAAGCATAAAAAACAAAAACTGTGTCAGTTAAAGCAAAAAAACATTTAGGTCAGCATTTTTTAACAGATGAAAGCATTGCAAAAGATATTGCAGATGCCTTATCTGGCAATGGTTATGATGATGTCTTAGAAATTGGCCCAGGAATGGGTGTTTTAACAAAGTATTTATTGCTTAAAAAGCCTAAAGTTACAGTTATGGAATTAGACAGAGAATCTGTTGCTTATTTGCATGACACTTTTCCTTTAGAACATATAAAACTAGATACATCAAAAGAACATTTTGAAATTATAGAAGGCGATTTTTTAAAGAAAAACATTCAAGGTATTTTTAATAAAAAACAAGTAGCTATTATTGGTAATTTTCCCTATAATATTTCTACACAAATTGTTTTTAAAGCCATTGAAAACAGAGCGTTTGTACCCGAATTTGCAGGCATGTTTCAAAAAGAAGTTGCTATGAGAATTGCAGAAAAAAAAGGCAGCAAAGTATATGGAATTTTATCTGTTTTAACACAAGCATTTTTTGATGTTGAGTACCTTTTTACGGTACCACCAACTGTTTTTAATCCGCCACCAAAAGTAGATTCTGGCGTAATAAGATTCGTTAGAAAACAAGATTATTCACTTCCTGTAGAAGAAAAATTATTTTTTAGAGTGGTAAAAACAGCATTTAATCAACGTAGAAAAATGTTACGTTCTAGCTTAAAATCTTTCAATCTTTCGGATTCTTTAAAAGAAGAACCTATCTTTGCAAAAAGACCAGAACAATTATCGGTTCAAGAGTTTATTTCACTCACGCAAAAACTAGCAAATAATGCCATTTGAAATCTCAGACGACTTTCTAGATAACCTTTCAGAATTAATTGCAAAAGACCAATCAAAAGAAATTACAACTTTATTTGAAGACGTCCATTTTGCAGATATTGCTGAGGTTTTAGACGAGTTAGATTTCGATGAAGCTATTTACATTATTAAACTTTTAGATAGTGAAAAAACATCTGAAATTCTTACAGAATTAGAAGATGACATTCGAGAAAAAATCCTAGAAAATTTATCTGCCAAAGAAATTGCCAATGAAATTGGCGAAATGGATTCTGATGATGCTGCAGATATTATTGGAGAACTTTCCGTTGAACGTCAAGATAGAGTTATCAAGGCCTTAAATGATGAAGAATTAGCTGCAGATATTAAAGAACTTTTATCTTACGAAGAAAATACTGCTGGTGCTTTAATGGCAAAAGAATTGGTAAAAGTTTATGAAACTTGGACAGTTGCAGGTTGTATGCGTAGAATTCGTGGACAAGCTAAAGAAGTAACCAGAGTACATTCTATTTATGTGGTCGACAAACAAGATAAATTAGTTGGACGCTTGTCTTTAAAAGACTTAATTATTGCCAAGTCAGATCAAAAAATAGCAGACATTTCTAAAGATTCTGTAGATTCTGTAAACGTAGATGAAGATGATGAAGAAATTGCCAAAATTATGGCAAAATACGATTTAGAAGCCATACCTGTTGTAGACAAAAACAATGTTTTAGTGGGTAGAATTACTATTGATGATATTGTAGATGTTATTAGAGATGAAGCTGACAAAGATTACCAAATGGCAGCTGGTTTTTCTAAAGATGTAGAAGTAAATGATACTATTTGGGAGTTAACAAAAGCACGTTTACCTTGGTTAATTTTAGCCCTTTTTGGCGGTTTTATTTCGGTATCAGTTTTAGGAAGTTTTGATGGTGCCATGAAAAACTATCCAGAACTATTTTTCTTTACACCTTTAATTGCTGCCATGGCAGGTAATGTTGGTGTACAATCGTCTGCAATTATTGTACAAGGTTTGGCAAACGATAGTTTAAGAGGCTCACTTTTTAAACGACTTTTAAAAGAAATTTTACAAGGTTTATTAAACGGATTTGTTTTAGCAGCCTTATTAATGTCTGCAGGAATGTTGTTTCTTGGTTTTCCTTTAAACTTAGGTGTTACAGTAGCTGCATCGCTAATTTCTGTAATTATAATCGCTTCTATTATTGGTACATTTATCCCTATTATTTTAGCCAAAAGAGGTATAGATCCTGCATTGGCAACAGGCCCTTTTATTACCACAAGTAATGATATTTTAGGAATTTTAATTTACTTTTCTATTGCACAATTGGTGCTGGGCTTTTAATTTTTTTTAGAAGCTATTTCCAGCTTTCAGCACTCGCTTTTTTTGCCTGAAAAAGGCAAAAAAGAGCTCAAACAAATGCTTCAATCTGGGCTAAGCCTATTTGCTAACTTTTAGCTTTTTTATAAGTTATTCCTTTTTTAGAAACGATACTTAGTTACATATCATAAAGGTCAATTGTTAAAAAAGAGCGATAGCAAAAAACAACATCCTTTTTAAAAAATAACTTTTGCGAATCTCTTTGTTTTCTCTATGAAATTCAGAGTAATTACTCACTTTTTTACCTTAAATACTTCTTATCAACATAAAAAGTACCAAAAGGAATTACAGAAGCAATTAAAACGATTCCTAAAGTTTTGTTGTTCCAATTCATTTCTTTTTTAATAATAAAAGCCAAAACAATATATAGCATAAAAAGAATTCCATGAGGCATTCCTAACATTTTTACATAACTAGCATCTCCTTGTGTGTATTTAATGGGTACTGCAATAAAAAGTAATAATAAGTAAGAAATTCCTTCTAATAAGCTTACAATTCTAAAGATGTTTTTCATTTTTATAAAGTATTAAAAATTAGATGACAAAGATACATTTTGAATTACTATTTTTGTGGATGTATGCAGAGAACTTCAATTAAAATTACATCAGAAAAATTAGATTTACAAGAATGCTATCGTTTTGTAGAAGATGCTTCTTGTGGAGGTATTTCAGCATTTATAGGAACTGTTAGAAATGATACTCAAGGAAAAGAAGTTACACAGTTAGATTTTTCTACCTACAAACCAATGGCAATTAAAGAAATGCAAAAAATTGCAGATGTAACGTTAGAAAAATTCAATATAAAAAAAATAGCCATTCATCATGCAGAAGGAATGTTGCAAATAGGAGAAATACCAGTAATAATAACGGTTTCTTCTAAACATAGAAAAGCAGCCTTTGAGGCTTGTGAATTTGCTATTGATACCTTAAAAGAAACAGTACCAATCTGGAAAAAAGAACACTTTTCTGATGGTGAAGTTTGGGTAAATGCACATCCGTAATTTTAGTTTTTGAGCAGGCATTAATTATCTGAATTTTTAATATTAAACTTAAAAAAACTTTGTTTTCTATATCACTTCTTTGTAGTTAATTTTTCAGTTAAGACAAAAGTGTGAAACTGAAAACTAATTACTTAGCATAGCGACTCTGCAACCATAAATAAAATTGCAATCCAAATAAAATAGCACCAGACATTAAATGTATTGCTTGTGTTCCAATAGGTATTGCAGCATAGTACATTAAAATACCAGTTATTGCTTCTAAGAATATTAAAAAAAGTATCCAATTTAATAATTTATAGCCTAGGTTTTTAATTTGGTTTAGGTAGAACATTGCTAAGTTTACCAAAACAATTGCAATGGTAAAAGATCTGTGAAAATAAAAATTAAGATTGGCATTCATTAGACTATGGTTCTTATTTTCAAAACCATATAATTTTACTTGTTCATCTATAAATTGCCTTACTTGAGTTCCCATTGCAATTTGTACTAATGAAAAAATTACAGATATAATTAGTAGTTTATTAAAAACAGTATTGTATTTAAAATTTGTTTTTTTGTCTGAAATTATAAATTTTAACCACAGTAAAAGTGCAATTATAATTAAGCCAACTACCATGTGAATGGTAATAATTTCTGGTTTTAAGTTAGTATCTACCACTGTTTTACCTAACCAAGCTTCAAGTAGCATTAAAAAGAAGGCACCAAAAGCTAAAAGAGGAATTCTTTTGTCTGTTTTTCTTAGTTTAAATGCTCCATAAATTAAAAATAAGAATACAAAACCTGCTAAAACAGAAACCAGTCTATTAATATATTCTGTCCAAGTATGAAAAACATTGAAAGTATTATAATCGTGTTTAACGTATTTTTTCCAGTTTTTTTGATTAAAGTTTGCTGCTGTTTTTAAATCTTTTTCTGCAACATATAAGGTTTCATTTTTAATAATGATAAAGCCTTTTTTAAATTCGGTATTTGGTTTCCAAGTAATTTGTTGTTCAGAAGTTGGTGGAGTGTAATAACCAAAACACTTTGGCCAATCAGGGCATCCCATTCCAGAACCTGTCATTCTAACAAAAGAACCTGCTAAAAAAATTAGATATACAGATAGAATAGCAATTTGTGTGGTTTTTAAGAATTTACTTTTCATCACTAATAAATTTTTTACAAAAATAAGGCAAAAAAAACAGGCTTAAAATTTTTTAAACGACTTGTTGTTATGTGAAAAAAATCTAAATAAGGTATTTGTAGTTTAATTTGTTTCTATTTTAGAAAAAGGCATAAAAAAAAGTCACTTAAATATTAAGCGACTTTCTGTTTCTTTCAAAGAATTTAAAGAAGTAGTAATTAGATAACTCTAACGTCTACAGCATTTAAACCTTTTCTACCTTCTTTAAGGTCAAATTCTACTGCATCGCCTTCTCTAATTTCGTCAATTAATCCTGATACATGTACAAAGTACTCTGTGTTTGAATCATCTTCTGTTACAAATCCAAATCCTTTAGATTCGTTGAAGAATTTTACGGTTCCTTTTTTCAAAATAAAATAATATAAATTGTTAATAATACTACAAATATAGCAATATAATAATTGGTATTGCAATAATGTTGTTTAAAATTATTTTGTTTAATCTTCAACGAAAATTTAAGTATTGAAAATTAAATTTTAGTGCTATTATCTATAATTTTAATTATCTTTGATTAATATTTAAGAATGTCAATAAACATAGTGCTTGTAGCGATTTTTATTTTGTAAAATATTAATAAACAGGTTTTTAAAAATTTATTTTTTAAATGTTAAAATTTTAAAAAAAAGGCATTTTGTTAAAAACTTCAAGGAGTTTGTGAATAACTATAACTTTCATTTTGGAGCAAAAAACGCAATCTTTGTAGAGCCACTATATTACATTTAACCAACTCTTAAACAAATCTAACAAACATGGAAATTACACAAATAATAAAAAGAGATTCCGAAATAACCAATTTTGAATTAGATAAAATTACTAGAGCTATAGAAAACGCTATGCTTTCTGTAGATAACGGAACTAGAGAAGATGCTATTGCAATTACCAATATTGTAAATGGTACTTTGTTAGAAAGGAAATTAAATGAGCCCAATTATACCCCTACAGTAGAGCAAATACAAGATATTGTAGAGTTTAAGTTAATGGACAGCCCTTTTCATGATGTAGCCAAAGCATATATTTTATATAGGAATGAGCAAACAAGAAATAGAAAGAAAAATATTTTTGAGAAAAGGTTAAATTTAAAGCCTTATGATTATCCTGCTTTAAATGAATATGTAGATGCTATTAGGCACTCTTATTGGATACATACAGAGTTTAATTACACCAGCGATATTCAAGATTTTAAAGCTACACTTACTAAAGTAGAGCAAAATGCTATTAAAAACACAATGCTTGCAATTTCTCAAATAGAAGTTGCTGTAAAGACTTTTTGGGGAGATATTTATAAAAAAATGCCAAAACCAGAAATTGGTTCAGTAGGCTCTACATTTGCAGAAAGTGAAGTACGTCATCACGATGCATATTCTCACTTACTAGAAATTTTAGGTTTAAATAACGAGTTTAAAAACTTAAAGAAAAAACCTGTAATAATGAAACGTGTTAATTACTTAGAAAACGCGTTGAAAAATGTAAATAGTGAAGACAATAAAGAATTTTCAGAATCTATCATTTTATTTTCTTTGTTTATAGAGCATGTATCTTTATTTTCTCAGTTTTTAATTATCATGGCTTTTAATAAGCATAAAAATGTATTAAAAGGTATTTCTAATGTTGTAGAAGCTACTTCTAAAGAAGAGCAAATACATGGTGATTTTGGAATTGATGTTATTAAAATTATCAAAGAAGAAAACCCAGATTGGTTTAATGAAGACCATGCTTTAATGGTACAAGAAACTTGTAAAGAGGCTTATGAGTCTGAGAGTAAAATAATTGATTGGATTTTTGAAGAAGGTGAATTAGATTTTTTACCTAAAAATGTAATTAAAGAATTTTTAAAGAATCGTTTTAACAACTCTCTAACAAGCATTGGAATTACCAAAATATTTGATGTAGATCAAGTATTATTATCTGAAACAGATTGGTTTGACGATGAAATTATTGGAACAAAACATGGAGATTTCTTTGTAAAAAGATCTATAAACTACAGTAAAAGAACGAAAAGTATAACCAGCGACGACTTATTTTAAACTATGATCCCTAACAAACTAAAGACTTCCGAACTTACAGAGCACGAAAAATTAATACAAGCTACAAATATTGCTAGAGAAAAAATGCTAAAAGAAAAAAATAAACCAGATATAGCCTGGTTAACAGAAAATAGTCGTAAGTTTTTACAGTCTGGTTATTTAACTGGGAACACAACGCCTGAAGAAAGAATACGCGAAATAGCAGATAATGCAGAAGGTATTTTAAAAATTAAAGGTTTTTCTGATAAGTTTTATAAATACATGGCTGCAGGATACTTTTCTTTAGCATCGCCAGTTTGGTCTAACTTTGGAAAAAAAAGAGGCTTACCTATTAGCTGTTTTGGTTCTCATGTAGCAGATGATATGGGAGATATTTTATTTTCTCAATCAGAAGTTGGTATGATGTCTAAATTAGGAGGTGGAACTTCTGGCTACTTTGGCAAGTTACGTGAAAGAGGAGCAGATGTAAAAAACAATGGTTCATCATCTGGTTCTGTACACATTATGCAATTGTTTGAAAAAATGGTGGATGTTGTTAGTCAAGGTTCTGTAAGACGTGGACGTTTTTCTCCTTACTTACCAATTGATCATCCAGATATTAAAGAATTTTTAGAAATAGGTACAGAAGGAAACCCAATACAAGAGTTAACACATGGTGTAACTGTAAGTGATGAGTGGATGCAATCTATGGTTGATGGTGATGTAGAAAAAAGAAGTATTTGGGCAAAAATATTACAAAGAAGAGGAGAAATTGGATATCCTTATATACTTTTTAGAGACAATGCAAATAATGGAACGGTAGATGTTTACAAAGACAAAAACCACGAAATTTATGCAAGTAACTTATGTACAGAAATCATGCTTCCTTCTAATGAAGATTGGTCTTTTGTATGTTGTTTATCATCAATTAACTTGGTGCATTATGACAAATGGAAAGATACAGATGCAGTAGAAACATTGGCATATTTTTTAGATGCAGTAATGCAAGAGTTTATCAATAAATTGGATGTTTATAGAGATTCTCCACATAGAGACGATCAGTTTACGTTCCGTTTTATGGAAAAAGCTTATAATTTTGCAAAAGACAATAGAGCTTTAGGTTTAGGTGCTTTAGGATGGCACTCTTTATTGCAATCTAAAATGTTACCATTTGATAGTGCAGAAGCTTATGCGTTAAATAGCGAAATATTTAAGGTAATTAAAGAAAAATCATACAAAGCCTCTGAAGAGATGGCAAAAATGTATGGTGAACCAGCAGTTTTAAAAGGTTATGGAAGACGTAATGCTACTTTGAATGCAGTTGCCCCAACTACATCATCTGCATTTATTTTAGGACAAGTATCACAGGGTATTGAGCCAATTTGGTCTAATATTTATGTAAAAGACATTGCTAAGATAAAAACAACTATTAAAAACCCTGTTTTAGAACAACTTTTAGAAGAAAAAGGTCAAAACACATCTGAAATCTGGAAAAGTATTAGAGATAATGATGGTTCTGTACAACATTTAAGCATCTTAACTGAACATGAGAAAGAGGTATTTAAAACCTATTCTGAAATAGATCAAAATGTAATTGTATATCAAGCAGCAAACAGACAAAATCATATAGATCAAGGGCAATCTATCAACGTAATGGTACATCCAGATATGCCAATTAAAGAAGTAAATGCAGTGTACATAAATGCATGGAAATTAGGCGTAAAATCTATGTATTACCAACACAGTATGAATGCTGCACAGAAATTTAAGCAAAAGAAAGAATGTGCTTCTTGCGAAGGATAGTATATATTTTTTATTATTAGAGATACAAAGAGAAGCTGAAAAGCTTCTCTTTTTTTGTAAAACTAATTAATAAAAAAGCAGGTAAACTAATACGCATGCAATTTTATAGATAATCGATGTAAAATAATTACTTGAGTTAATTCAAAATGATATAAAAAAAGTTAAACGTTTACTTTTTTAGCAGCAGATCTTAAAATAAAATACCCTAAAATTGCTGAGATTAACGAGCCTAAAAGAATACCAATTTTAGCAGAACTTATGTATTCTGGAGAAGAAACAAAAGCCAAACCTGCAATAAAAATTGCCATGGTAAAACCAATACCAGCAATAAATGAAACGCCAATTATTTGTTTAAAATTTATATCTATTGGTATCTGAACCAAGTTTAATTTTTTTGCTATAAGAACAACTAAAGGAATTCCTAGTCCTTTACCTAGCACCAAACAAATGATAATGTTTATAACTAAAGGAATTTCTATTGCTACAGAGCTATCAATTAAAACACCTGCATTTGCCAACGCAAAAACAGGAATGATAAAGTAGGCAACCCAACCATGCAAAACATGCTCTAAATGCTGTAAAGGAGATTGAAATTTGCTACTCCAATCTTCTAAATCATCTAAATGCTCAATTTGCTCTTTAGATAATATTGGTTTTTTAAGGTTGGTTGCATTCTTAATATCTGTATAAATTTTTTCTAATTGAGTAGCAAAGGTTGCTACATCTATTTTTTGTCTTATAGGTACAGAAAAGGCTAATAAAATACCAGCAACTGTTGGATGAACACCAGATTTTAAAAATAATAACCAAACAATAATTCCTACAAAAAACAGTAAAAATTTAGAATAAAACCCTTTGTAAGATATAAAGTATAAAACGGCTAGTAAACCTAAACCAAACAATAATAGCGTAGTTTTAATAGCACCACTATAAAAAATTGCTATTACCAAAACAGCTTCAATATCATCTACAATAGCAAAAGCAATTAGAAAAATTTTAAGACTCAAAGGAACACGTTTTCCTAGGGCATTTAAAACGGCCAAAGAAAAAGCAATATCTGTTGCCATTGGTATGCCCCAACCTTTAAAAGTTTCTGGGTTTTGGTTTAGCAGCATATATAGAGCAACAGGAACAATAACACCACCTAAAGCACCAAATAAAGGAAATGCTAATTTTTTTAAAGAGTTTAACTCGCCTATTAATACTTCTCTTTTAATTTCTAAACCAATTAAAAAAAAGAAAATTGCCATTAAACCATCGTTAATCCAAAGTATTAATGGTTTTTTAAGCTCAAAGGTTTCACTTGTAATACCTATTTCAAAGTTCCAAAGTGCGTTATATGTATCTCCAAAAGCAGAATTTGCCCAAATTAGAGCAATAATGGTGCTTAAAAGTAATAGAATTCCACTAAAACCTTCAATTTTTACAAATTTTTGAAATGGGGTAAGAACTATTTTTTGAATCATAGATTTAATTTAAATAAACAGCTTCAAAAACTGCTAGAGAAGCTTGTTTGCCAATATTTAAAAATAAAATATCGTTTGTTATTGTATAATTGTTTACTGTGTTTAAAACGTCTAAAAAAGTTTGTTCATCGGTATTAGGACAAAACATTTTAGTCGATGCTATTTCACCAAATTTTATTCTATTGCCTTCATCTAAAATGTATTCGCCATTTATAACATTACAACCAGCAAAACCAGTAAATCTATTATCTTTTGTTTTTAAAGTGATATAAATTTCTCGTTTTTGATTTTCTACCATTTTAACTTTTTTACCTTTTAAGGTTTTTAATTTCCAATACTTTTCTGTGATTGTATTAGAAGCAGTATCATTGTTGTTTTTAATACTATTACAGCTCATAATAGTTGTACAAATAACGATTAATAAGAGTATTTTAATTTTCATAATTAGAAAAGTAATTATAAAAAGCAATATAGTAATATTCTAACAATTAAAAATAGCTTCCTTTTTTAGTAATTTTATCAACCTAAAAAATAATAGTTTGTATTTTTACGTTTTAAACCTTACAATTTATACAGAGATGAACTGGGAACAACTCCTTTCTTTAAAACGCTTTGGCGATACACAAAAACGCCCTAGAGCAACGCAAGATGAAACCCGTTTAGGTTTTGATGTAGATTTTGATAGAATCATTTTTTCATCGGCATTTAGAAGCTTGCAAGACAAAACACAAGTAATTCCGTTATCTGAAACCGATTTTGTGCACACGCGTTTAACACATAGTTTAGAGGTTTCTGTAGTGGGTAGAACTTTAGGTAGAAGAGTTGGTAAAGTGTTATTAGAACGTCATCCTAATTTAGTAGATCTAGGCTATACTTTTAACGATTTTGGAGCAATAACTGCAGCAGCTTCTGTAATGCATGATATTGGAAATCCGCCTTTTGGGCATTCTGGAGAAAAAGCCATTGGAGAGTATTTTAAAACAGGAAAAGGTGTAAAATATAAAGACCAATTGTCTGATGTTGAATACCAAGATATCATCGATTTTGAAGGAAATGCTAATGGATTTAAAATTTTAACAGAATCTAGAGAAGGCATTTCTGGAGGATTACGTTTAAGTTATGCTACTTTAGGAGCCTTTATTAAATACCCAAAAGAGAGTCTTCCTAAAAACCCAACAAATCATATTGTAGATAAAAAGTATGGTTTTTTTCAATCAGAAAAGACAGCATTTTTAGAAGTGGTAGAGGATTTAGGGATGAAACAAAAATCTACTTCAGCAATTTCATTTTATAGGCATCCTTTGGCTTATTTAGTAGAAGCAGCAGATGATATTTGTTACACAATTATAGATTTTGAAGACGGAATTAATTTGGGTTTAATTGATGAAGAGTTTGCGTTAGAATATTTAATAAAGCTAGTAAAAGATACCATTGATAGTAAAAAATACCATTCATTAAAACATAAAACAGATAGGGTAAGTTATTTACGTGCTTTGGCAATTGGTGTACTAATTAATGAAGCTGTAGATATTTTCTTAGAAAATGAAGTAGCTATTTTAAACGGAACTTTTGAGAAGTCTTTACTAGATAAATGTAAATACGAAGCCCAAATAAATGATATCATAAAAATTAGTGTAGAAAAAATTTATAATAGTACAGAGGTTGTAGAAAAAGAAATTGCAGGTTATAGAATTATTGCCGATTTGTTAGATGTTTTTGTTACTGCTCTAAACAATAAATTTAATGGTACTACTTCTAATTTTGATGAACTTGTTTTAAATTTATTACCAGAAGAATATCAAACAGACCTAGATAATTTATACAATAGAATCATGCAAGTTTGTAGCTATGTTTCTAGAATGTCTGATAGTTATGCGATTAGAATGCATAAAAAGATGACAGGGAATATTGTTTCTTAAATTTTTTTAATTTCATTATTTCTAATAATAACCTATAATTTTGTCTTTTCGACGTCAAGAGAAATCACATAAAGTTACTCAACTTAGCATTATCACTGTTATGTGACTTCTCATTGTTTAGAAGTGACAAGTTTGAATATTGTTATTTATACTCCGTTTAGACTTTTATCCCTATTTAAACTCATAAAAAAAGCCTTGATACATATAAACGTATCAAGGCTTTTTATTAGAAATTTTTGTTTATTTTACATTTAGTTTGTCACGCTGAAAGCGTCTCACGCAAGCGTAAGTAAACTTATATTACAACCCATAACGCAAACCAAACAAAATATTACTTGGTGGCATGGGTACAAAGCCAGATTCTATATAATCTGCATTAAAAATATTGTTTGCAGTTATTGTAAAACTAAACTTATGTACATCTACAATTACAGAAGCATCCCAAACATTATAACTTGTACCAATAGTACGTTCTGCATGTTTGTAGATAATATTTTGTCTTATGTTTTTAAAGAATTTAGATGAAAAACGAGTTGTAAATTGATGTTTTAAGGTGTTTAAAGAATAACGAGATAAATCTTTATTTTGATCTAAAATATCATCATTTAAATACGTGTAACCAAAATTTAAAGTTTGATGATACGCTGCTAATTTAAAATTATAATTTCCTTCAAACTCAAAGCCTTGAGTGTTTACTTCTGCAATATTTGTTGCTGTAAATTTACTAATACCTGTATTTGGTCTAATATAATCTATTAAATTATCTGAATCTCTATTAAAAATAGCGATAGCACCAGAAAAACGAGTATCATTATATTTTAAACCTATTTCTTGTGCAAAAGCACTTTCTGGTTCTAAATTTTCGTTTCCAGAAGTTACAGGATCACTGTAATATAGATCTGTAAAAGTTGGCACTCTAAAAGTATAACCAACATTACCATAGGCTTTTAAGTTATCTGAAATTTGTATACCTATATCCAACCCAGGAAACGCATTAAAATCGAAATCAGAAAAGTAAGTAACAGCAACTCCTGGAGTAATATCTATTTTATCGCCTAATTTAAAAAGGTGTTCTAAAAATAAATTAGCCATATTTCTATCTCTATCTCCTAAGTTATTACTTGCAATTGAAAAGCGAGAAATATCGATTCCAAAACCTGTAACACCTAAATCTGATGTATAAGAAACATTTGTTTCAAAGCCAACTTTGTTGGTAATATGTAAATTTCTAAAAAAACTAGGATCGTCTCTTTTTAATAAGAACATATCTTGTCCTCTTCTCCAATAAACTCTTGGTGTAATTTTAAATTTTTCTGATTTAAAAGTTGTAGAAACCCCCAATAAACTATTTTCAGTTTCTTCATACTCGTTCCAAGCAGGGTTTGTTGTGTAAAAGTTTTCTGCACCAAAATCTTTATCAAAAAAAGTAGCAATTATTTCTATCGCTTGTTTTTTCTTATTTAAAATGGTTTTTAAAAAAAAGTTTTTATTTTCATAATCAGAGTTATTTCTGTAGCCATCAGAAGTTAATGCCCCAACATGTGCAATAAAAGAGGCGTTTTCATAATCTACACCAAAAGTTGCAGAACTATTTAGTTGCCCAAAAGAACCAGTTTCTACGTTTATAGAAGCAGTATTTGTTAATTTATTTTTAGTTACAATATTTATGGCTCCTGTAAAAGCATTCTGACCAAAAATTCTTGCTGCAGGTCCTTTAATAATTTCTATTCTTTCAATAACTTCTATTGGTAAAGCTGCATTCATGGTATGATGTCCTGTTTGTGCATCATCCATTTTAATACCGTCAATTAACAATAATGTTTGGTCAAAACCACCACCTCTAATAAATAAATCTGCTTGTGCACCACCAGTTCCTCTTCTTCTAATATCTACTCCAGCAACTTGTTGTAACAAGTCTGCAACATTTGTAGCGGCACTATTTTTTATTGCTGTTGATGAAATAATATTGATGGTTCTAGAATTTTCTTTAAAAGGCAAATCTATTCTGGTAGATTTTATTAGAACAGTATCTAAGGCTTGTATTTCTTTTTTTTCTTGAGAAAATAGCTGAATTTGCAATATTAAAAAGGCAATAATTGGTAATTTACTTTGTATCATTTTTTTTAGTTTAAAAACGATACAAAAGTCGTAACTTTCTGAACTATTAAGCTAGTCCAGTTTTAAAATGATAGATAGTCCGGAATTTGCAATTTTTAAACAATTATTACCTTTTGATAGGTCTATTGCACAACCTGTTTACAGTCAGGTTTCGCAACAAATTATCAATGCAATTCAGCGAAACTATTTAACAAAAGGAACTCAACTACCAGGAACCCGTGTTTTAAGCAATATTTTAAACATCCATAGAAATACTGCAGTTGCTATTTATGATGAATTAGCCTCACAAGGTTGGGTAAAAATTATTGCAAATAAAGGTACGTTTGTTTTAGATCCAAAGCAAAAATCAACCAAAAAAAGAACCGTTTCTACAACCATAAATAAGGCATATTCTTATGCAAAAAAAACAGGTTTTTCATTTCAAGAATCATTTCACTTGGCTTCTACTGCCACTTTAGTTGATGTAAAATATGCTATTAATGATGGCAAACCAGATTTACGATTACATCCAGTAAATCAATTTACGAGATGGTATAGTGCTGCTATGAAAAGAAAAACGCTGATAAAAAAATGGAACAATGCTAATGTTTCTTCACTTTTATTATTTGAAACACAATTGTGTAATTATTTAAATGTAACTAGACGTTTACACATTAATCCTAAAAACATTATTAGTACAAGAAGTACAGAAATGAGTTTGTACATTGTTTGCCAGTTATTAATAAAGCCAAACGATGTAATATTAGTTGGTAATTTAAGTAATTATGCTGCAAATATGACTTTTCAGCAAGTTGGTGCTACTATAAAAACAATTCCGGTTGATACAAATGGTTTGGATATTTCATACATAAAAAAACATTTCATCAAAGGTAAAATTAGGGCAATTTATGTTTCTGCAAATAGAGATTACCCAACAACCGTTAGTTTAAGTGCTAAACGCAGATTAGAATTGATACAATTAGCAAAAGAATATGGTTTTGCTATTATTGAAGACGATTTTGATTACGATATACAGTTTGATGGTGCTGCAATGTTGCCAATGGCAAGTATAGATGAAAATGGAATGGTTATTTACTTAGGTAAATTGGGGCAATCTTTATTTCCTAGCTTTCAAACAGGTTTTGTAATTGCCCCAGAAAATTTAATTAATGAGGCAAAAAATTATTTGTATTTATTAGATGAACAAGGAGATTTAATTCAGCAACAAATGCTTTCTGAATTAATTAATGAAGGTGAAATTTATAGGTTGATGAAAAAAAATATTGTTGTTTATCAACAAAGACGCGATTATTTGTGTGCACTATTAAAAACACATTTTTCTAAAATTGCAATTTGGAAAATTCCTTCTGGCGGATTGGCTATTTGGTTAGAGTTTCAGGTTAAAATATCACTAGTAAAACTAGCAGAAACAGCCCAAAAAAACGATTTATTTTTACCAAAAACCATTTTATATCAAGATAAAAACACCTGTGCTATTCGTTTTGGTTTTGGACATTTGAATATTGAAGAAATTGAAATTGTGATAGGAAAACTTAAAAAAGCTTATAATTCTATTGTTAGAGATACTGCTTTTTTAACAGATTAAGATATTAACAAAACTCATTTCGCCTTTTATTTTATGCTATTTTTACAACATGTTTGCACTCGTAGATTGTAATAATTTTTATGCTTCTTGTGAGCGAGTTTTTAACCCAAACTTGCAAGGAAAACCTGTTGCTATTTTAAGTAATAATGATGGTTGTGTAATTTCTATGAGTGATGAGGCTAAGGCTTTGCAACTGCCTTTTGGTGCACCTATTTTTAAGTACGAAGCTTTTTGCAAAGCAAATAATATTACTGTTTTATCATCTAACTACCCTTTGTATGGAGATATGAGTGCCAGAGTAATGAATATTCTTGCCGATTTTTCTCCAGATATAGAAGTCTATTCTATAGACGAATCTTTTTTAGAATTAAAAGGATTTGATAATTATAATTACGCAGATTATGCTACTAAAATGCGTAGCCGAATTTTAAAATGGACAGGCATACCAACTTGTGTTGGCATTGCACCAACCAAAGCATTGAGCAAAGTAGCCAATAAAATTGCACGTTCTAACCTAAAACAATCTAAAGGCATTTGTATTATAGATTCTGATGAAAAAAGAATTAAAGCTTTAAAATGGACAAAAATTGGCAAAGTTTGGGGAATTGGTAGCCAATTAAAAAAACGTTTAGAAGCTAAAGGAGTAGAAACTGCATACGATTTTACACAATTGCCTAGTGATTGGGTTTTAAAAAATTTTTCTATTGTAGAATGGCGTTTGCAAAAAGATTTACAAGGCATTTCTAAAATTCCGTTAGAAGAATATATTTCTTCAAAAAAAATGATTGCTACTACAAGAAGTTTCGAAAACACGTATTCAGATATCGATAATATAAAGGAACGTATTTCTACTTTTGCTAGTCATTGTGCTAAAAAATTACGCGAACAAAAATCGAATTGCCATACAATTACCGTATTTTTAAGAAGCAATCGTTTTGATAAAAATCAAGCTTATTTAAAAGAAAACAGCACTGTTATTTTAAGTTATCCAACAGATTCTACCTTGGTCATTTCTAAAGCTGCAATAGAAGCTGTAAAAACTATTTTTAAAAAAGGAATTAAATACAAAAAAGCAGGTGTTATTATTTCTGGTTTGGTGCCTAATGATAATTTTCAATTGAATTTATTTTCATCAGAAAATCCAAAACACAAACCATTAATGTCTGCAATAGATGGTTTAAATAAAAAGTTTAAAGCAGATAAAATAAAATTAGGAAACCAAGATTTAAAACGCACTTGGAAAATGAAGCAAGAACGATTGTCTGGAAGGTTTACAACAAATATTAAGGATGTTTTTCTAGTAAAATAAACGAACATTATGAATAATAATTATAAAACTTTGGCTGTTTTTGAATACTCTACAGAAGCACATGTTGTAAAATCTAGGTTAGACTCAGAAGGTTTGCTAACCATGTTAATGGATGAGAAAACAATAGACGCAGATCCATTTATAAGCAATGCAATTGGAGGCGTAAAATTATTGATTCATTATAAAGATTTTGAGAAAGCTGCAGCAATTTATAACGAAATTAGAATTTATCAAAAAGATAAAAATGGCAATGCTATTTCTTGTACTAACTGCAGTTCTAACAGAATATTAGTCGCACCAATTCAAAGAAAAAATATGTTTTATATGTTGTTTCCTTTCTTTGAAAAAAGAAGATATATTTGTAATAATTGTAAAACTATTTTTTAATTAATTATATTTTTAAAAAAAAGTTATAACTTACTATTAAATGAAAACATCTAAAACACTTACTTTTTTTACACCAAAAATATCTTCTGGTAACGGAGCTATTTTGGTTGATGTTGGTATTGCTGCTGGCTTTCCTTCTCCTGCAGATGATTTTAGAGAAACTAGAATTTCTCTAGATGATGAACTGATTCAGAATAAAGACGCTACTTTTTTTGCAAAAGTAAAAGGGCAATCTATGATTAATGCTGGTTTAGATGATGATGATTTATTAGTAATTGACAGAAGTTTAGAACCTACCAACAATAAAATTGCCGTTTGTTTTTTAGATGGCGAGTTTACTGTAAAACGCTTACGTGTAGAAAAAAATGAAGTTTGGTTACAACCAGAAAACCCTAATTACCCAGTTATAAAAATTACAGAAGAAAACGATTTTATGATTTGGGGCATTGTAACAAGCGTGATTAAAAAAGTTTAAAACTCTAAAATATAACATATTTATAATGGCAAATAAAGTAATTGATATCAATGAAGCAACTATAAAAAAGTATGTAGAATCTTTACGACCAGAAGATCTAGAAATGAGAAAGCAAGTTGATATTGGGTATTCTTATGATGGAAAAGTGGTTATATTATACGAAATTCGTCCAGATTTTATGAATCCTAAAGAAAAGATACAACTAGAGTTTGCTAAATTTAGATATTACAAATCTAAAAAAGAGTGGAATTTATACTGGATGAAATCTGATGAAAAATGGCAACTTTACCAACCTTTTCCGGTTTCTACACATTTAGGAGAAATTATTGAAGTTATAAAAAAAGACAAACACGGTTGTTTTTTTGGGTAATTTTAGATAGTTACTTTTCTTAAATCAACTAAAATATAAACCTAGTTTTACTTTTTAAAGTCTATTCAGACCTTACAGGTTCTTGTATTGAACTCGATTCAGTATCTAAACCTGTGAGGTATTTTTTTGTAATCTATTTTTATCAAAAAATAGTAAAATTACCTTTTTTTAATGTTTTATTATTGTTTATCAATAATTTTTGTATGTTTGTAATCTCAAATACAAATTACTATGAAAAAAAATAAACTTTTAAATATTGCAATTGCTGCTTGTAAATGTATTCAGATTTTTTATGTATTAATGTTTATTGCTTTAACGGCTTTATTTGTACATGTTCAGATATCACCAGAGAGTTATAAAAAAAATCACTTTGGCCAAAATATTTCATCAGGTATAAACTTTGGAAATTCTATTCATTTTGGAAAGTATAAAAGTTGGAAAATTGATAGTAAAGCTGATGATAAAGAGGTGTTTACTTTAAATAAATTAAAAACTTCTTCTTTATATTTTATTTATTTTAAGCTTTCTGCTATCTTAATTTTTATTTTTTTAGCTATTAGAGAGTTTCAAAAAATAATGCAGTCTGCTAAAAACCATAAAACTTTCCAAGAAAATAATATTAAATCCTTTAGAAAAATAGGAAAATATATATTTATTATTTTTTTATTAACGAGTTTTGAAATCTTGGAATTTCAGCAGGGTGGTAAAAGTGGAATACGTATAGAATTTACATCTTTAATTTTAATGCTAATTTCTTTTATTATGGCAGAAATTTTTAAAGAAGGAAATTTGTTACAGCAAGAAAAAGATTTAACTATTTAGAATATGAAAGAAATTTTAGAACTAAAAAAGTCGATAAAATATTTATACACAATATTTTTTGTTGGTATAATAGTAGTATATCCCATTAAAGCTTTATTTGCTTTTATGGAGGATGATTTATCTTACCTTAGCATTTCAAATATTGAAATGTATTCTTCTTATTGGATTTGGATTATTTTTTTAATTAAATTTATAGCTATTCTTATTTTTATTATTGGTGTTTCTTATTTAATTAAAACCTTAAAAATAAAACAGATTAATGAAATTTTCAATGATGAAAAAATCAAACTATTTCATAAATCTGGAAAATTTTTTCACTATTCAGCTTTTGTTGGTACTTTTAAAATTTGGATTGATGTAATTAATGGAACATTCTCTGGTCTAAAATTGAATAATGACTTTCTTTTTATGCTATATTTTCTAATGATTATTGGATTTTTTCTAATCATATTTAGTAAAATCTTAGAAAAGGCAAAAGAAATTCAACAAGAAAACGATTTAACTATATAATATGCCAATCATCGTAAATTTAGATGTAATGCTTGCCAAACGCAAAATGCGGAGTAAAGAATTGGCAGAAATTATTGGCATTACTACGGCAAACTTATCTGTTTTAAAATCGGGCAAAGCAAAAGCGGTTCGTTTTTCTACTTTAGAAGCTATTTGTAAGGCTTTAGATTGCCAACCAGCAGATATTTTAGAATATAAAGAAGCGTAATTTAACACCCAGAGTTTTGTCATTCTGACGATAGGAGAAATAACATAAAGTAGCTCAAGTTTTGCGTTCTTTTCTTTATGTAATTTGTCATTAGAATCGAAGTGACAATTTTAGATGGATTTTATTACAATTACTCCTTGTTTAAATGCTTTTCAGCTACTTTTTCTAACTCTGCATACCAATCTTCTCCAAACTTTCTTATCAAAGCTTGTTTTACAAATTTGTAAACAGGTACTTGTAATTCTTTACCAAGAGTACAAGCATCATCGCAAATTTCCCATTTGTGGTAATTTACAGCAGCAAATTCGCTATATTCTTTTACTCTTACTGGGTATAAATGACAAGAAACAGGTTTTTTCCAGTCTATTTCGCCAGAATTATATGCTTCTTCAATAGCACAAAGAGCAGTATTTTTTTCATCAAAAATAACATAGGCACAATCTGCACCATTAATTAAAGGAGTTTCTAACTCTCCCCATTCACTAGTAACCCAAGTACCTTCTTTTTCTATAACAGCAATACCTTCTTTTCTTAAAAAGGGTTTTACTTTGGGATAAATAGCCTCTAAAATTTTAGTTTCCTCTTTATCTAGAGGTGCACCTGCTTCACCATCTACACAACAAGCACCTTTACATGCAGACAGATTACAAACAAAATCTTTTTCTATAATATCTTCTGATACAATCGTTTTTCCTAGTTGAAACATATTACAAAAATAGTCTTATTTTTTTCTATAACTTTACGTTTTTACAAACTAACTTTTCTGTTTTTGTAAATTATTCAAATATTATAGATTCTTATATTAAAACTTTTTTATTAAAATGAATTTTGATGTTATTATTGTTGGTGGAGGTGTAGCAGGATTGCAATGTGCATTAGTACTAGGTTCTGCAAAAAATAAAGATTTTGCAAAGGATAAAAATATTGGAATTATTACCCATCAAAAAACATCTCATTTGCAAGATGCATTGTTTAATAATGTATTAGGTTTGGCACCTAAAACTTTAGGAAAAGATATATTGGTTGAGGGTAAACAACAACTTTCTACTTTATATCCTCATGTTCATCAAATAGAAAGTGAAAAAGTTTTAGCAGTTTTAAACGATGAAAAAGGGTATCAGATTAAAACAAATAAAAATACCTACTTCAGTAAAATAGTTATTATTGCTTTAAATTACTCTAAGCCTTTCACAATAAAGGGTTTAGAATCGTTTATAATCCCTCATCAAAGAGCAAATCCTACAAAAGACAGAATTCAACTTAAAAACAAGCATCATCTTATAAAACAAGGTTTGTATTGTTGTGGCACAATTGCTGGTTTTAGAAGTCAGTTTGCAATTGCAGCAGGAAGTGGTGCAAGTGTTGCTACAGATATACTAACACTTTGGAATGATGATATTCCTACAAAAGTGCATGATAAGGCATGATGAAAATCATGTTTTAAACTTTTTTTCTTTTCTACTTTTATATCGAGTAATTAGTTAGATATCTTACTCTTTTACTCCATGACTATTTTTAGATAGCCTATTAATTTTTATACAAACTTAAAAGGATTTTAAAATGGAAATAAAAAAACACCCAAAACTACAGCTAGAAAATTATAGTAAAATTTTCTTACAAATAGGATTAGCACTTTCCTTATTTATTGTACACACTTTAATTGACCACAAAACCTATGAAAAAAATGTATTAAAAGATTTAGGAGAAGTGGTAATGATTGATGAGATGCAAGAAGATATACCTATTGTTCAAATTAAAGTAGTAAAACCACCTAATAGTGTTGCTCCACCTCCTGTTGTAGAACAAATTAAAATTGTAAAGGATGATAAAGAGGTAGAAGAAACGATTATAGAATCTACAGAAACAGATGAAACAGAAAGTGTTGTTGTAAATACAGATGATATTGTTGAAATACAAGAAGGAGAAGTTTTTGAAGAAGACATTCCTTTTGTATTAATTGAAAATGTACCTGTGTATCCAGGCTGTAAAGGTAATAATGCAGAGTTAAAAAAATGTTTCACAAAAAAAGTAACAACTTTTTTTAGTAGAAAATTTAATACTAATTTGGCAAACGAGTTGGGTTTAAGCCCAGGTAGAAAGAGATTATTTGTACTTTTTACAATCAATAGAGAAGGAGGTATCTCTAACATTAAAGCAAGAGGGCCTCATCCTAGATTAGAAAAAGAAGTTGCAGAAATTATTGGCTCTTTACCTAAAATTACACCAGGAAAACAAAGAGGAAAACCAGTTGGTGTTAGTTATAGCATACCAATAACTTTTGAAGTTAGAAATTAATAAACAATAAAACCCAGCTATTTAGCTGGGTTTTATTGTTTATTATTAAGAGTTTATTTTATTTAAACAGCCTAAATATATCATTTCCATTTGCAAAAAGTAACAAGGCAATTAAAAGAATAAAACCAGTTACTTGTGCGTATTCTAAAAATTTATCTCCTGGTTTTTTACCTGTAATCATTTCCCAAAGAGTAAAAACTACGTGTCCACCATCTAAAGCAGGTATTGGTAAAAGGTTCATAAAACCTAACATAATAGATAAAAATGCTGTGATGTTCCAAAATGATTCTGCACTAAATTCAGAAGGAAAAATACTTCCTATAGAAATAAACCCCCCCAAACCTTTATAGGCACCTGTACTTGGATTAAAAATTTTCTTTAATTGTTTCATATAATCTGTAAGTGTTTTTACAGATTTGTTCCATCCTGCAGGAATTGCTTCTGCAAAAGAGTATTCAATTTCAGATAAATTATAGTAGCCTAATTTTTCTAAGTCAGTAAAAGACAATTGGCCTAAACCAACACCAATTTTACCATGATCATTAATTTTTACAGGAATTGCTTTTGTTTCATTTCCTCGTTTAACTGTTAAAGTAACTTCTTGATTTTTAAATTTATTTAGTTCTACTTGTGCTTCATCAAAATACTTTACTGTATTACCATTAATTGCAACAACAATATCTTTAGCTTTTAGGTCAGCATTTTTGTTAGGAGAATCTTCAGAAACACTTGCAATTACAAAAGGATATCTAGGTAGTAAAATAGCACCAGCATCTTTGCCTCTGTCTACTAATTGAGAAATAAAATCTTCTGGAATTACTTTATCTACTACAGTTCCATTTCTTTCAATTTGAAAGTTATTACCATTCACAAAACCTAGAGTTAATTCAGAGAATTTTTTAACTTTTTCTCCATCAATGCTTAATACTTTATCTCCTGTTTGTAAACCTAAGTTTATAGCTAAAGAATCTTGTACCCAAATACCATCTGTTAAATTATCGTTTGGTAAAAACTTTTCTCCATAAGCATACATTAATAGTATATAAATAAAAATACCCAACACAAAATTCACAAAAACTCCACCCAACATAATAATTAAACGTTGCCATGCAGGTTTAGAACGAAATTCCCAAGGTTGAGGTGGCAATGCCATTTGCTCAGTATCCATGCTTTCATCAATCATTCCAGATATTTTTACATATCCACCTAAAGGAATCCAACCAATTCCATAAACAGTATCCCCAATTTTTTTCTTAAAAAGTGAAAATTTATAATCAAAGAATAAGTAGAACTTTTCTACTCTAGTTTTAAATAATTTTGCAGGGATAAAGTGCCCTAATTCGTGCAATACAATCAATAAAGATAAACTTAGTATAAATTGCGATGCTTTTATTAATATTTCCATTCAGTGTTAAATCATTAATTAAAAAACGCACAAATGTACGTTTTTAAAGAGAGTTGCAAAAGAACTAATTAAGCTACGTTTTTATTTTAACAAACATTTTAGATAGATGATGTCTTTAAACTCTTTTCTGTGGATATTTTAAATTGTAATTTTGTAACTATAAAAATGTTTTTATGGACATAAAATTTTTTAAAAAATCGATTCCGACACTTATTTTTTTAGCTGTTTTTTCTGCAGCTGCAATTCCTGTTTTTTATCATTTATTAAAAGTTGATAATCGTCTTAAAATTTATAATCCTGTTGATGTAAACCCAAGATTGGTAGATGATAGCATGTTACATGTTCAAAAAAATCATACTATTGCAGATTTTAATCTCATCAACCAAAATGGAAAAACAGTTACAAATGATACTTATAAAGATAAAATCTATGTTGCAGACTTTTTCTTTACACGTTGCCAAACCATTTGTATTGCCATGGCTTATAATATGAGTGAATTGCAAGAGTTTTATAAAAACGATAGCGATATTATGTTTTTATCTCATTCTGTAACTCCTGTTATGGATAGTGTTTCTGTTTTAAAAAAATATGCAGATAAAAAGGGGGTTATTGATGGAAAATGGAATGTAACAACAGGTGCTAAAAAACATATTTACGAGTTGGCTAGAAAAAGTTATTTTGCTGTTTTAGAAGAAGGTAATGGTGATGAAAATGATTTTATACACACAGAGCAGTTTGTTTTGGTAGATAAAGAAAGACGTATTCGTGGTTATTATGATGGCACAGAAAAAGCAGATATTGAAAAGTTAAAAGCAGATATTGTTTTGCTAAAAGCAGAATATGCGTCAAAATAAGTTGTTTAGAATCATTCTAAATGATTATCTTTGTTGAAAATTTATGATTCCCGCTTTTTTGCGGGAATCTTTTTATACCAAAAACGAGTGAGCACAATAGCAACATTACAAAAAGGAGAAATCGGATATATTTCTGAAGAGTCTTTAGATTTTATTCCTTTAAAATTATTAGAAATGGGTTGCTTGCCTGGTGCTGAAGTTCAATTAGTGCAAATTGCGCCCTTAAAAGATCCATTATATATTTGTGTGAATGGAAGTCATTTAGCGATTAGAATAGAAACTGCTTCTAAAATTCAAATTCTTAAAAGTTAAATTTCCATGTCTAAAAACGATATAAAAGTTGCTTTAATTGGGAATCCTAATACAGGGAAAACATCACTTTTTAATCAACTTACAGGTTTAAATCAAAAAGTAGGTAATTACCCAGGTATTACTGTTGATAAAAAAGAAGGTATTAGTAAATTATCAGCTACACAGAATGCTGTTATTACAGATTTACCAGGAACTTATAGTATAAACCCTACTTCTTTAGACGAAAGTATTGTTTTAAAAACGTTATTAAAAAAAGATATTAAAGAATCTCCAGATGTTATTTTAGTTGTAGCAGATGTTGAAAATTTAAAGCGTAATCTGTTACTTTTTTCGCAAATTAAAGATTTAGAAGTACCAACTGTTTTGGCAATCAATATGGTTGATCAAATGAATAGAAAGGGAATTACGATTGATTTATCACTCTTAAAAAAAGAATTAAATACAGAAGTAGTTTTAATTAGTGCCAGAAAAAATGAAGGTATTGATGCTGTAAAAGCAGCAATTATTCGTTGTCATGTTGCTGCAAAAGCATCTCCCTTGTGTGGAATAAATAATCAAATTGATCCAGATTATTTTACAAAATTAAAAGAAATTAGTCCTAATTATTCGTTGTATGAATTATGGTTGATGGTAACACAGAGTAATTATCCAGACGCAATTTCATCCGAAGAAAAACAAAAATTACTTGCTTTTAAAAAGGATGTTTCTAAATTAAAGAAATATCAGCACAAAGAAACCATTTACAGATATCAAGAAATTAATAAAATTCTTAAAAAAACATATATAGTTGATAAAACTAAAGCAAAAGACTTACGTGGTAAATTAGATAGAGTATTTACGCATCAATTTTTTGGATATTTTTTCTTTGTTTTCTTATTGTTAGTTATTTTTCAATCTATTTTTGAATGGGCTTCTTTACCAATGGACCTCATTGATGGTACGTTTGCAGAATTAGCTAGTTTTGCAAAGAGTAATTTGCCAAGTGGTGTTTTTACAGATTTATTAACAGAGGGAATTATTCCAGGAATTGGAGGTGTACTTATTTTTATACCTCAAATAGCTATTTTATTTTTATTTATTGCAGTTTTAGAAGAAACAGGTTACATGAGTCGTGTTGTTTTTTTGATGGATAAAATTATGCGTCGTTTTGGGATGAATGGCAAAAGTGTAATTCCTTTGATTTCTGGTACTGCATGTGCAATACCTGCAGTAATGGCAACCAGAACAATTAGTAGTTGGAAAGAACGGTTAATAACTATTTTGGTAGTACCTTTTACAACTTGTTCTGCACGTTTGCCTGTATATGCAATTTTAATTTCTTTAGTAATACCTGAAACAAAAATATTTGGATTTTTAAATATTCAAGGTTTGGTTTTATTAGCATTATATGCATTGGGTTTTGCTACTGCAATTATTGCTGCCTATATTTTGCATAAAACATTAAAAATAAAAACAAAATCATTTTTTGTGGTAGAAATGCCTAATTATAAAATACCATCCATTAAAAATATTTTTTTTGAAGTAGTAGAAAAAACAAAATCGTTTGTTTTTGAAGCAGGTAAAATTATTTTAGCATTCTCAATTGTACTTTGGTTTTTAGCTTCAAATGGACCTACTTCTTTTGATGATGCTGAGAAAAACACCATAGAAAACCTTTCAAATAATAGTTTATCTGAGCAAGAATTGCAACAAAAAATAGCATCAGCAAAATTAGAAAACTCCTATATTGGTATTTTAGGTAAAACAATAGAACCTTCTATTAAACCTTTAGGTTATGATTGGAAAATAGGAATTGCTTTAATTACATCTTTTGCAGCAAGAGAAGTTTTTGTAGGTACTTTAGCAACAATATACAGTGTGCAAGCAGATGATGAAAATACCACTACAATTAAACAAAAAATGCGATCAGAAATAAATCCAGATACAGGAAAAAATAGGTTTAATTTTTCTGTAGGAATGTCTTTAATGGTTTTTTACGCATTTGCCATGCAATGTATGGCAACTTTAGCTATTGTTAAAAGAGAAACCAAAACCTGGAAATGGCCTTTAATTCAGTTATTTGGCATGGGTTTATTGGCGTATGTTGCTTCATTTATAACCTATCAAATTTTAAGTTAATGCAAGAAATAATAGCATATAGTCTTGTCTTTTTAGCAATTATTTTTTTAGTAAGAAAATATATCTTCCCTTCTAAAAAGGATAAAAGTTGTGGTTCAGGCTGTGGTTGTTAAAAGTATTTTAACACTAAAAATGAAGTCTTAGAATGTAAGAATTTCTATTTTTGATGAAATAACTTACATACATCAAAAAAAGTAAAATGAAAAATCTCCTTTTAATAACTAGTCTTTTTATATTCTTAATTTTTCCATCAACAGATATTTTAGCACAAAAATTTCCTAGGTTAGATATTAGTCCTATGGATGCAGCAACCTATCCAATAGATTGGAAAAATTCAGACAAATTGGTAAAAATAATCTATGGAAGACCACAATTAAAAGGAAGGTCTTTGTCTGATTTGGCATCAGTTTCTAAGAAAGGAGTTTGGAGAACAGGAGCAAATGAAGCTACTGAAATTACTTTTTTTAAAAATGTTCTGTTTGGAGGAATAGAGGTAAAAGCAGGTACTTATACTTTATTTACTATTCCTACAGAAAACGAATGGACTTTTATTCTTAGTTCTGTTAGAAATGTTTGGGGTCATTATACTTATGATCAAAAGAATGATGTTTTAAGAGTTGCTGCCAAAGTATCTGAATCAAAAAAAATAATTGAAGCACTTTCAATTGCTTTTGAAGAAAACAATGATAATAAGGTTACAATGTTTTTAGGTTGGGCAAATGTTATTGTCTCATTAGATATTGAAGAAATTATTGAAAAATAACACATCTACCTAAATGAATATTAAAATAGAATAAATATTAAAATAAAAGGTGATTAAGACTTGAGTTATTACTAGCAATAAACATAAAATGGAATCATAAATTAGTTATGATTCCATTTTTATAATTAAGTCATTTTAGTAGAGGTAATTA
Source organism: uncultured Polaribacter sp. (assembly GCF_947497695.1). GTDB lineage: Bacteria > Bacteroidota > Bacteroidia > Flavobacteriales > Flavobacteriaceae > Polaribacter. Next base: position 32,410 of record NZ_CANMHM010000009.1, read on the forward strand.
GTTTTATCTAAACTACTTACCCATTGGAATTACAATAATACCAGTGAATTTTTTTTGAAACTTCATCAAATCTTTATCAGCTTCTAGTTTTGTTTTATAATTACCTACTTGTACTTTCCATTCAGGAGCATTATATATTAATTTTGAAAAATTTCCAGGAAATTCTGCTTCAAACCGAGCTTTAAAAGCTCTTGCTTTTTGCTCATTACCATTGTACAACTGTATCCTAAATCCAAAACCATAGGTATTATTAAAGCTTCTTTTTTTAGAAATTATGCTTTTAATTTCTGTTGTTTCATTTGTTTTATTTTGTGAAAATGTGATGTAACTTGTTGTAAGTAAAACAACAAAAAAAGAAAGCGGTTTTAATTTAATTCTCATTCTAAATATTTTTTGCTAAAATAAAGACTAGTTTGTTAATAAGTTAGTAAAACTTATTATTTAGACTAATTATAAATTAATGTTTAACCTCAGTTAAGTTTTCCAAATTTTAGGAAGAAGTAGTACTTTTGTACGACAGAAAAAAAATGACTTTTATCATTTTATATTAGATATTTTTTAAACAAAGTTTGAATATGAAAAGTGTAGAATTGCACATTAGGCTTACTAGAGGACTCGTAAAGGGTTTTGCTTTTTTCTTATTTTTTGCGTTAAGCTTGTCTTCGTATTCGCAAGAAGTTGATGAAGCTCGTCATAAAGAAGGAAGAAAAATATACAAATCACAATGTGCTTCTTGTCATAAATTAGACAGGAAACTTGTGGGTCCTGCTTTAGGTAACGTTGAGCAGAGAAGAGAGAATACATGGTTAAAAGCTTGGATTAGAAATAATGCGGAATTTAGAGCTACTGGAGACAAGGATGCAATAGCAATCTATGAAGAGTATAATGGTGCTGCAATGAGTGCGTTTCCTCAGTTGACAGATCAAAATATAGACGATATTCTATATTATACAACTATTGGCGAAATTAAAAAGAAAGTAGTTGCTGATGAAGCAGGTGTAGCAAATGTACAATCTACTTCAAATGCACCAGGTTGGTTAATATATATATTAGCCGCTGCTATAGTTGTTGCCTTTTTGATGATTGCAAGTTTGTTAAAACAAGTAAATGAACTTAAAGGGAATACAGCAGTAAAGCAAGGTGCTAATCTTAAGCAAGATTTAAGTGAACTTTGGGAGGGTGTAAAGAAAAATACTTTCTTAAAAGTATTAGCAACCATACTTTTAATTTTGATAGGAATTTATATTTTCTTTGGTACATTATTTAAAGTTGGTGTGGATCAAGGTTATCAACCAATTCAACCTATTGTATTTTCACACAAAATACACTCTGGAGATAATAAAATAGATTGTCAATATTGTCATTCGTCAGCAAAACATAGTAAGCATTCTGGTATACCATCTGTAAATGTTTGTATGAATTGTCACATGAATATTGCAGAAGTTGCAGAAACTACTGTTGTTGAATTAGAAGATGGTGTTGTTCTTGGTAAAGAAGAATTAGATAAGGAAATTGCTAAAATATACGATGCATCTGGATGGGATGTTGATAATTTAGAGTATACAGGTGTAGAAAAACCAATTAAATGGGTTCGTATTCATAATTTGGCAGATTTTGTATATTTTAATCACTCACAACACGTAACTGTTGGTGGTTTAGAATGTCAAACATGTCATGGACCTGTAGAGGAGATGGAAGAAATGTATCAATACTCTTCGTTAACAATGGGTTGGTGTATCAACTGTCACAGAGAAACAAAGGTAGATTTGAAAGGAAATGAATATTATGCTAAAATTCACGAACAACTAGCTAAAAAGTATGGTGTAGAAAAAGTTACAGCTGCTCAGTTAGGTGGATTAGAGTGTGGTAAATGTCACTATTAATAAAAGAAGAAAAGATAGTTTGGGTTTAGTGAAAACTAACAATTAAAACTAACAACTAATAACTAGATATAAATGGCTTCAAACAAAAAATACTGGAAAAGTGTTGAGGAACTAAAAGATAGTCCTATTGTTGAAACGTTAAGTAAAAATGAGTTTGTAGAAGACATTTCTACTGAATCATTTTTAGGAGATAAAGAAACATTAGAGAATTCTTCTACTACGCGTAGAGATTTCTTAAAATATGTTGGTTTTACTACAGCAGCAGCTTCTTTAGCTGCTTGTGAAGGTCCTGTGGTTAAATCAATTCCTTATGTTGTAAAGCCAGACGATATAATAGCTGGTGTTGCAGATTGGTACGCAACTTCTATTGCAGATGGATTCGATTTTGCAAATGTGTTGGTTAAAACACGTGAAGGTCGTCCAATTCAAATCATGCCAAATAAAGAGGCAAATGGTACTACAAGTGCAAGAGTACAAGCTGCCGTTTTATCTTTATATGATGAACAATTACGTTTAAAAGAACCTACCAAAGGAGGTGAAGCAATTTCTTGGTCAGATGCTGATAAAGAAATAGCAGCTAAATTAAACGAGTTAAAAGAAGCAAATAAATCCGTTGTTCTTTTATCAGGTACCATGGCAAGTCCATCAACAGATAAAATTATTGCTGAGTTTTTAGTTGCAAATCCAAATGCGAAACATGTTATTTATGATGCTGTTTCAGAAGATGCAGCAGCAGATGCTTTTAAAGCAATGTATGGTAAAAGAGCATTGCCTAATTATAAGTTACAAAATGCGGAAGCAATTGTTTCATTTGGTGCAGATTTCTTAGGGGATTTTCATGGTGGTTTTGAAAAAAATTATGTCGCAGGTAGAAAATCAGAAACTGGTAAAATGTCTTACCATGTTCAAGTAGAAAGTAATATGTCTCTTACAGGAGCAAATTCAGATAAAAGAGTGGTTGCAAAACCTTCTGATGTTGTTTTTGCTTTGATCAATTTATACAATCAAATTACAGGAGCATCTGTTTCTTCAAATGCAACTCCTATTGACGGAGAAATTAAAAAATTAGCATCCGTACTTAAAAAAGCAGGCTCTAAAGGGGTTGTAATGACAGGTATTAATGATGTAAATGCACAATTAATTTCTTTAGCAATTAACAAAGCTTTAAACAGTGAGATTTTAGATCCTAATACCTCTTTAAATATCCGTCAAGGTAATTTTAAAGAAGTTCAGGCTTTAGTTTCAGATATGAAATCTGGTAAAATAGGAGGACTTTTAACTTTAAATATAGATCCTTCTTATTCTTTACCAAATGCATCAGAATTTACAGAAGCATTAAATAAAGTTGATTTAAAAGTAGCATTATCTGTAGAGAATAATGAAACAGTAAATGCAATGGAGTATGTGCTTCCTGCATCACATTTCCTAGAATCTTGGGGAGACACTCATTTTTCCGAAGGAAATTATGGTTTAGTTCAACCTACAATTCAGCCTTTATTTAAAACGCGTCAAATTCAAGACACGTTGTTAAAGTTAACTGGTAATAGTACTTCTTATTATGACTATTTAAAAAGTTTTTGGTCTACTAATGTTTTAAACGGAGCTTCATGGAATAAAGCTTTACATAATGGTTTTTTCACAAAGTCATCTTCAACCAGTACTGAACAATTAGCAGATGTTTCTATTGCTGATGCAGCTAGTTTATTAAAGAAGAATACAAAAGCTTCAGCAATGGAGTTAAACTTATATATTAAAACTGGTTTAGGAGATGGTAAGCAAGCAAACAATCCTTGGTTACAAGAATTACCAGATCCAATAACAAGAGCTTCTTGGGATAATTACTTAACAATGTCTTTGGCAGATGCAAAAGTATTAGGTTTTTCTAATCCTGTAAAAGATAACGGAGCAATTAATGGAGATTTTGCAAAGGTTTCTGTTAATGGTAAAGAAGTTACAGTTCCAGTATTAATTCAACCAGGTCAAGCAAAAGGATCTGTTGGTTTAGCTGTTGGTTTTGGTAAGACTTTTGGTTTAAAAGAAGAAATGCAAGTAGGTGTTAATGCATATCCATTATACACTAATGCAAATAATATTCAATACGGAGTATCAATAGAAAAAGTATCTGGTACACATAAGTTTGCTTGTACGCAAGTGCAAAAAACTATTGCAGGTAGACATGATATTTTAAAAGTTGCTTCCCTAAAAGAAGTTACAAGTAGTGCAGATCCAAAACATTCTTGGAACAAACCAGCTTTTGTTTCTTATGATCATCAAGAAGTAGAAGCAAAATCTATTGATTTATGGGATGAGCACAATAGAGAAGTTGGTCATCATTTTAATTTATCTATTGACTTAACATCTTGTACAGGTTGTGGAGCGTGTGTTGTAGCATGTCATGCAGAAAATAATGTACCTGTTGTTGGTAAAAATGAAGTTAGAATTGGTAGAGATATGCATTGGTTGCGTATTGATAGATATTATTCTTCTGAAGTTGAAACACGTGAAGAAGCTAAAGAAATGGGCTTAAGTGGTGGAGACTTATACAAAGTTTTAGAAACAGAAGCAGAAAACCCTGAGGTTACTTTTCAACCAATGATGTGTCAGCATTGTAATCATGCTCCTTGTGAGACTGTTTGTCCTGTTGCTGCAACAACTCATGGTCGTCAAGGTCAAAATCAAATGACTTATAATAGATGTGTGGGTACAAGATATTGTGCAAACAACTGTCCATATAGAGTTCGTCGTTTTAATTGGTTTAAGTACAATAATAATGATGAATTTGACTTTAATATGAACAACGAATATGGTAAAATGGTTTTAAACCCAGATGTTGTAGTGCGTTCTAGAGGAGTTATGGAAAAATGCTCTATGTGTATTCAAATGACACAAGCAACTATTTTAAAAGCAAAGAAAGAAGGTAGAGCAGTAAAAACAGACGAATTTGAAACAGCTTGTTCATCTGCATGTACTACAGGTTCTTTGGTTTTTGGAGATGTAAATAATAAAGAAGATAAAGTAGCTGCCTTAGCAGAAGATAAAAAAGCATACCATGTATTAGATTATCTTCAAACGAAGCCTAATGTAGTATATCAAGTAAAAGTAAAGAATACAAACGAAGCGTAATAAAATTCAAAGTTTAATATCTTTGAAAGTTTAAAAACTATTATAAACTAAGTAATAAAAATATGTCTCATTACGAAGCACCCATAAGGGAACCTTTAGTATTAGGTGATAAAAGTTATCACGATATTACAGAAGACATTGCAAAGCCAATAGAAGGTACTGCAAATAAAAACTGGTACATCGCATTTTATATTTCATTAGCAGCAATGCTTTGGGGATTTGGATGTATTTTTTACACTATTGGTACTGGTATTGGAGTTTGGGGATTAAACAAGAACATTGGATGGGCTTGGGATATCACAAACTTTGTTTGGTGGGTTGGTATTGGTCACGCTGGTACATTGATTTCAGCAGTACTTTTATTATTTCGCCAAAAATGGAGAATGGCAATTAACCGTTCTGCAGAGGCAATGACAATTTTTGCCGTTTTTCAAGCAGGATTATTTCCTATTATTCACATGGGACGTCCTTGGAATGCATATTGGGTATTGCCACTTCCAAATCAATTTGGTTCGTTATGGGTAAACTTTAACTCTCCATTATTATGGGATGTGTTTGCAATATCAACTTATTTATCTGTATCATTAGTTTTCTGGTGGACAGGTTTATTACCAGATTTTGCAATGATTCGTGATAGAGCTGTTAAGCCATTTCAAAAGAAAATTTACGCATTATTATCATTTGGTTGGTCTGGTAGAGCAAAAGACTGGCAACGTTTTGAAGAAGTATCATTGGTACTTGCTGGTTTAGCAACACCATTAGTACTTTCTGTACATACAATTGTATCTATGGATTTTGCTACATCAATCAATCCAGGTTGGCACTCAACTATTTTTCCTCCTTATTTCGTAGCAGGAGCAATCTTTTCAGGATTTGCAATGGTGCAAACTCTTTTAGGAATTATGAGAAAAGTTACAAATCTTGAAGATTATATTACACGTATTCACGTAGAATATATGAACATTGTAATTATTGTAACAGGTGGTATTGTTGCTGTAGCTTATGCAACAGAATTTTTTATAGCATGGTACACAGGTTCTCCTTATGAAAACTATACCTATTTATCTGTAGGTGCTGCAACAGGTCCTTATGCTTGGGCTTTCTGGTCTCTAATAATATTTAATATTATTACACCACAATTATTATGGATTAAGAAATTTAGAAGAAGCTTTATCATTACTTTTATTATTTCAATTGCAATTAATATTGGTATGTGGTTTGAGCGTTTTGATATTATTGCAATTGTATTAAGTAAAGGTCACTTACCATCTACTTGGTGGCGTTTTGAGCCTACATTTGTAGACGTAGGTATCTTTATAGGAACAATAGGATTTTTCTTTGTATTATTCTTATTGTATGCAAGAACCTTCCCTGTTATTGCACAAGCAGAAGTAAAAACAATATTAAAATCTTCTGGTGAATTTTATAAGAAGAGAAGAGAACAAGGGATACCAACAAAACCTGCTATTGTGATAGCTAATGATGCAGGTTTAAATGATAAATCTAATAAAGAATAATTATGGAATCATCAAAAGTTATTCACGCGTTTTATAATGATGATGAGATTGTGCTTGATGCAGTAAAAACTGTAAAAGCAAAAGGTCATCACATAGAAGAAGTATTTTGTCCTTTTCCAGTACATGGTTTAGACAAAGCAATGGGATTAGCACCAACAAGATTGGCAATTACTGCTTTCATTTATGGAATCACAGGATTATCATTTGCTATTTGGATGACTAATTATATGATGATTCAAAATTGGCCAATGGATATCGGAGGTAAACCAAGTTTTTCTTGGGCAGAAAATATGCCAGCATTTGTGCCGATTATGTTTGAATTAACAGTATTTTTCGCAGCCCATTTAATGGTTATAACTTTCTATATGAGAAGTAGATTATGGCCTTTTAAAGATGCAGAAAATCCAGATCCTAGAACTACAGATGATCATTTCTTGATGGAAATACCTGTACATAACAATGAAGCTGAAATTACTGCTTTATTAGCAACAACAGGAGCTGTAGAAATTAATATAGTAGACAAGCACTAATATATAGATAATGAAGAATTTTAAATTAATTATCGCTCTAGTTATTTTTACAAGTATGGTTTCTTGTAATGATAAACGTACGCCTCAACTACAATACATGCCAGATATGTACGAATCTGTACCTTATAATACAGATGGAGACAATGGTTTAAATGGTAATCCTGTAAATAGCAAACCTGTTGCAGGTACTATTTTTAGAGGTGGTCATCCTGCCTATGATATCCCTGATACAAATGAAGGTTATCAGAAAGCTAAGACTGAGTTAAAATCTCCGCTTGAAAAATCCGAAGAAAATTTAGAAAATGGTAAAAAGATGTACACAATTTACTGTATTTCTTGCCATGGAAAAAAAGGAAATGGAAATGGTTATTTATCTCAAGCAGAAAAGTTTGAAGGAATACCAAGTTACAAAGATAGAGACATTACTGAAGGAAGTATTTACCACGTGTTAATGCATGGTAAAAATTTAATGGGTTCTCACTCATCTCAATTAACGTATAAAGAACGCTGGCAAATTGCTCAGTACGTAGAAGTTTTACGTGCAGATTTATTAAAATAATTACAAAAAGATAGAATACTAAAGATATGTATCAATTCTCAGGTAAATTAAAGACATTCTCATTAGCACTAATACTTATTGGTTTGGTGGGAATTGCATGGGGTTTTTATTCAGCACCAACAACTGTTGAACAAGCCAAAGATATTATTGCACATCAATCTGCACATGGAGATAGTCATGAAACTTCTCATGGAGATGTAAAAGGAGATACTCATTTACATAGTGAACATGCTTCTGCAGATGCTCATAGTGAGCATCATGATGCATCTCACGATGAACATGTTTTTCATCAATTACAAAACAAACCTTGGGCAGCAATATATGTAGCATTATTTTTCTTTTTAGGATTAACATTACTGGTTTTGGCTTTTTATGCAATTCAAAGAGTAGCACAAGCAGGTTGGTCTGTTGTGTTATTTAGAGTGATGGAAGCTATTACAGCAAATTTAGTTCCTACATCTATCGTAATGCTAATTGTTATTATAGGGGCTGTTATGCATTTAAATCATCTTTTTCCTTGGATGGCAGAAGGTACTTTTACACCAGGTCATGAAAATTATGACGCAATTGTTGCAGGTAAGTCTTGGTGGATGAATTTACCAGGTTGGGCAATTAGAAGTGTTCTTTATTTAGCTATTTGGAATGCCTACAGATTTTTTATCAGAAAAAATTCAATTAAAGAAGATACTGCTAATGACAATGGTAAAACATACAAATCAAATTATAATGTTTCTGTTATTTTCTTATTCCTATTTATGATTACTGAATCTATGATGGCTTGGGACTGGATTATGGGATTAGATCCTCATTGGTTTTCAACTTTATTTAGCTGGTATGTCTTATCTAGTTTATTAGTTAGTGCAGTAACAGTGATTGCTCTTGTTACTATTTATTTAAGATCTAAAGGTGTTTTACCAGCAGTTAATGATAGCCATATTCACGATTTAGCTAAATTTATGTTTGGTTTTTCTATATTTTGGACCTATTTATGGTTTGCACAATTTATGTTAATTTGGTATGCAGATATTCCTGAAGAAGGAGTTTATTTTGCACAACGTTTTAACGAATATAAGGTGCCCTTTTTAGCAATGGTGGTTATGAACTTTGTTTTTCCTGTATTAGTCCTATTAAACAGTGATTTTAAAAGCTTACCATGGTTTGTTATACTTGGTGGTGTTGTAATACTTGTAGGACACTATATTGATATTTTTGTAATGATTATGCCAGGAACAGTTGGTGGTCAATGGTCTTTTGGTATTGCAGAATTTGGTTCTTTATTATTTTTCTTAGGCCTATTTATTTACGCTACATTTAGCTCTTTTGCAAAAGCGAATCCAATACCGAAAGCAAATCCTTTCTTAAAAGAAAGTGAACATTTCCATTATTATAATATTGAACACAGAGGTGAGGGTTCAGATGCTCATCACTAACAAATAATTAAATCAAAATAATTAAGACTAGATAAATATGTTAGCTCTATTTTATATTTTTATAGCTGTTGCAATTGGTGTAAGTTTTTGGCAAATAACCAGAATTTTAGACTTTAGAGGCGTAATTGCTACAGATGAAGACAACGCAAAGCAAGGTGTATATGCCATTTATTTTATGGTATTTTTATACATAATGATGATTTATTGTTTAATCTTCATGAATGTAGTGATGTTACCAGAGTCTGCATCTATTGAGGGTGAGCATGATGACAGATTGTTTGATATGACTTTTTGGTTGATTGGTATTGTACAATTTGCTATGCAATTCTTAATCTTCTACTTTACTTTTAAATATAGAGGAGAAAAAGGCAAAAAAGCAAAGTTTTATGCTGATAGTCATAAATTAGAATTAATCTGGACAATCACTCCAGCAGTAGTTTTAGTATTTTTAATCGGATATGGATTATGGCAATGGAACAACGTTATGGATTTATCAGATGAAAATGATGCTGTTGTTATTGAAGTATATTCTCAACAATTTAGATGGGATGCACGTTATGCAGGAGAAGACAATACCTTAGGTTTAGGAAACGTAAATTATATAAAAGGTATGAACACTATGGGTGTTGATATGTCTGATAAGAATTCACAAGACGATAAACAAGTCACAGAATTATACTTACCTAAAGGTAGAAAAATACACTTTAAGTTCCGTTCTCAAGATGTTTTACATTCAGCTTATATGCCACACTTTAGGGCACAGATGAATTGTGTACCTGGTATGGTTACTGAATTTGGTTTTACACCAAAGTACACTACCGAAGAAATGAGAAGAAAAGAAGAAGTTATTAAAAAGACGAATGGTATTAACAAAATAAGAAAAGAAAAAGGTGAAGAGCCTTATGTATTTGATTATCTTTTGTTATGTAATAAAATTTGTGGAGCTTCTCATTACAACATGCAAATGAAAATTACAGTGGTAGAGGAAGAAGAGTATAACAAATGGATTGCAGAACAACCAACGTTAGCATCAGTTATTAAATAATTATAATTAAAAGACACTACAAATTAAAAGATTATGTCAGAACATCATCATAAAGAAACATTTGTAACAAAATACATATTTAGTCAAGATCATAAAATGATTTCTAAGCAATTCTTGGTTACAGGAATAATTATGGGAATTATAGCTGTTATGATGTCTATGTTAATGAGACTACAACTTGCATGGCCAGAAAAATCTTTTTCTATAGTTGAAGCATTTTTAGGGCATCATCAAACAGATGGTGTTATGGATCCAGATTTTTATTTAGCTTTGGTTACTATACATGGTACTATAATGGTATTCTTTGTTTTAACTGCGGGTTTAAGTGGTACGTTTTCTAATTTACTAATACCATTACAACTTGGAGCAAGAGATATGGCTTCAGGGTTTATGAATATGGTATCTTATTGGTTGTTTTTCCTATCTAGTGTAATTATGGTTTGCTCATTTTTTATTGAAGCAGGACCTGCATCATCAGGTTGGACAATCTATCCACCATTATCTGCATTACCACAAGCAATTCCAGGTTCTGGAACAGGTATGACCCTTTGGTTAGTTTCTATGTCAATATTTGTTGCTTCATCTTTAATTGGGGCATTAAACTATATTGTAACTGTTTTTAATTTAAGAACTAAAGGAATGAAGATGACAAGAATGCCATTAACAATTTGGGCATTTTTTGTAACAGCTATTATAGGTGTTGTTTCATTTCCTGTATTGTTATCTGCAGCATTATTATTAATGTTCGATAGAAGTTTTGGTACTTCTTTTTACTTATCTGATATTTTTATATCTGGTGAAGTATTGCATTATCAAGGAGGATCACCAGTTTTATATGAACACTTATTTTGGTTCTTAGGGCATCCAGAGGTTTATATTGTATTGTTACCAGCATTAGGTATCACATCAGAAATTATATCAACCCACTCTAGAAAACCAATTTTTGGATATAGAGCAATGATAGGTTCTATCTTAGCAATTGCATTCTTATCTACAATTGTATGGGGGCATCACATGTTTATTTCAGGTATGAATCCTTTTTTAGGGTCTGTATTTACTTTTACAACCTTATTAATTGCAATTCCTTCAGCTGTAAAAGCTTTTAATTATATCACTACTTTATGGAAAGGAAATCTCCAATTAAACCCAGCAATGTTATTTTCTATTGGATTAGTTTCTACTTTTGTTACAGGAGGTTTAACAGGTTTAGTTCTTGGAGATTCTGCACTAGATATTAATATACATGATACTTACTTTGTAGTAGCACACTTTCACTTAGTAATGGGAGTATCTGCAATTTTTGGAATGTATGCTGGTATTTACCACTGGTTCCCTAAAATGTACGGTAGAATGATGAATAAAACTTTAGGCTATTGGCATTTTTGGATTACAATTATCTGTTCTTATGGTGTTTTCTGGCCAATGCATTTTATTGGTTTGGCAGGTTTACCAAGAAGATATTATACAAATACAAACTTTCCAATGTTTGATGATTTATCAGATATCAATGTAGTAATTACAATGTTTGCTTTTGTTGGTGGTCTTGCTCAGATATTATTTATTGCTAATTTCTTTATCTCAATGTATAGAGGACAAAAGGCAACACAAAATCCTTGGAAATCGAACACTTTAGAATGGACAACTCCTGTTGAACACATTCATGGAAATTGGCCTGGAAAATTACCAGAAGTACATAGATGGGCTTATGATTACAGTAAAAGAGTCGATCCAAAAGATGATGATAGTGATTACTTACATGGTCAAGATTACGTTTTACAAACGACTCCTTTATTAGAAGGAGAAGAAGAATCTTAAAATCATTACTTTACAAAATATATTAAAAACCTTTCCAATTTGGAAAGGTTTTTTTGTTGTGTAACATTTCTTACAAAAATGTATTTTAAAAACATTTATCTTTGTAGTTATGAATGAAAAATTAAATCCTGAAAACGACAATTTATCAAACGAAGATTTAGACGTAGAAAAAAAATTACGTCCGCTTTCTTTTGATGATTTTACAGGTCAAGATCAAGCCTTAGATAATTTAAAAGTTTTTGTTGAAGCAGCCAATCAAAGAGACGAAGCTTTAGATCATACTCTTTTTCATGGTCCTCCAGGTTTAGGAAAAACAACTTTAGCACACATTTTAGCAAACGAATTAGAAGTAGGTATAAAAGTTACTTCTGGTCCTGTTTTAGACAAACCAGGTGATTTAGCAGGCTTATTAACAAACCTTGATGAAAGGGATGTGTTGTTTATTGATGAAATTCATCGTTTAAGCCCTATTGTAGAGGAGTATTTATATTCTGCTATGGAAGATTATAAAATTGATATTATGATTGAATCTGGGCCAAATGCCAGAACAGTTCAAATCAATTTAGAACCCTTTACATTAATTGGTGCAACAACTCGTTCTGGTTTACTTACAGCACCTATGAGAGCTCGTTTTGGAATTAGTAGCAGATTACATTATTATAAAACAGACCTTTTAACAACAATTATTCAAAGAAGTGCACATATTTTAGGAGTTCCCATTGCAATGGAAGCAGCCATAGAAATTGCAGGTAGAAGTAGAGGAACTCCAAGAATAGCAAATGCATTATTACGTAGAGTTAGAGATTTTGCACAAATAAAAGGTGATGGAACCATAACCATAGAAATTGCAAAATATGCTTTAAAAGCCCTAAATGTAGATGCACATGGCTTAGATGAAATGGATAATAAAATATTATTAACCATTATCGATAAATTTAAAGGAGGTCCAGTAGGATTAAGTACTATAGCTACTGCTGTTTCAGAAAATACAGAAACTATTGAAGAAGTCTATGAACCTTTTTTAATACAGCAAGGTTTTATCATGAGAACACCAAGAGGTAGAGAAGTAACAGAATTAGCTTACACACATTTAGGAAGAGAAAAAGGAAGAACCCAAGGAGAATTGTTTTAAAATGACTATTAGCTTATATAATTTAGCTATTGGCTAAAAGCAAAGAGCCAAAAGCAAAAGGCTGAAAAATATGAATATTAAAAAAATAATACCAATTTTAGATTGGTTACCAAACTACAACACTTCCCTTTTTAAGGGTGATTTAGTTGCAGGTATCACAGTAGGTATTATTTTAATTCCACAAGGAATTGCTTATGCATTAATTGCAGGTTTGCCACCAATTTATGGTTTGTACAGTGCATTATTTCCTCAAATAATGTACGCTATTTTTGGATCTTCAAGGCAAGTAGCCATTGGACCTGTTGCCATGGATTCCTTAATAGTAGCAACAGGGGTTTCTACATTGGCTTTAGCTGGTTCTGAAAGTTATATATCTATTGCTATTTTATTGGCTTTAATGGTTGGAGCCATCCAATTTATTATGGGGGTTTTTAGTTTAGGATTTATTGTAAACTTTCTATCTAAACCAGTTATTACAGGTTTTACATCTGCAGTAGCATTAATTATTGGCTTTAATCAGTTTAGAAATTTATTTGGTGTCAATTTTATACAAAGTGATCAAATACAGTATCTTTTAATTGATATTTGGCAACGTATAACAACGTATCATTTACCTACAACTATTATTGGTTTAACTTCTGTTATCTTGATTATCATCTTTAGAAAAATCAACAAAAAAATACCCAATGCATTAATTGTTGTTGTTGTTGGAATTTTATTGATGAAGTATTTTGGTAAAACACTTGGCGATATTTCCATGGTAAAAGATATTCCTTCTGGTTTGCCTTTGTTTGGTATACCAGAATTTGATTTAGACCAAATAAGAGAGTTGTTGCCCATTGCATTTACATTGGTAATGGTTGGTTATTTAGAAACAATATCCATAGGTAAATCTTTAGAAGCAAAACAAGATGAATACAGAATAAGACCCAATCAAGAATTAATAGCTTTAGGCTTAAGTAATATGGTAGGCTCTTTGTTTAAAGCTTATCCAACCACCTCAAGTTTTTCTCGTTCAGCAATAAACCAAGAAAGTGGTGCAAAAACAGGTATGGCTGCTTTAATATCAGTTGTAATGGTTGTTTTTACATTACTTTTTTTAACACCTTTATTTTATCATCTACCAAAAACTGTGTTGGCTGCAATTATTATTGTAGCTGTTTTTGGATTGGTCAATTTTAAAGAAGCTACTTTTTTATGGAAAGCAAATCATTTAGATTTTTGGTTGATGTTTGCCACATTTATGGGCACTTTATTACTAGGAATTGAATTTGGTATTATTGTTGGAGTAGGACTCTCGTTAATTGTATTAATTTTTAGAACCTCTAGACCTTATGTAGCTGAATTAGGAAAAGTACCAAACTCAAATTTTTACAGAAATAAAAGTCGTTTTGAAGAAGTGATTATAGAAGATGAAATTTTAATTTTCAGGTTTGATGCTCAGATTTTTTATGCCAACTCAAGCTATTTTAGAGACAAATTAGATGAAATGGTAGATGAAAAAGGAACAGCTTTAAAATTAATTGTTTTAGATGCAGAAAGCATCAATAGAGTAGATAGTACAGGAATAGAAATGTTAAAAGAGCGAATTAAATTTTATAAAAAGAAGGACATTCTTTTTTTATTAGCTGCTGTAAAAGGACCAGTAAGAGACGATTTTTTTAGAAGTGGACTCTTAGAAATTATAGACCTCAATCATTTTTTTATGAGACCAAATGATGCTGTTAAGTTTTATAAAACAGGAGATAGAAAACACCAAGATAGATATGCTAAATACATTCATCAAGCATACAATTAAAAGAAATTAAATAACATAAACATGATTATACAACAAATATATACAGGATGTTTGGCTCAAGGAGCTTATTATATAGAAAGTAATGGCGAAGTTGCTATTATAGATCCATTAAGAGAAGTACAAGATTATATTGATAGTGCAAACAAAAATAATGCGAAAATTAAATATATTTTTGAAACGCATTTTCATGCAGATTTTGTGAGTGGTCATGTAACTTTGGCTGAAAAAACGGGTGCTAAAATTGTATTTGGGCCAACTGCTAAAACTGATTTTGATGTAATTGTAGCAGAAGATAACCAAGTATTTCAATTAGGCGAAATTACAATTACAGTGTTACACACTCCAGGTCATACAATGGAGAGTTCTTGTTTTTTATTGAAGGATAAAAACGGAAAAGACCATGCACTTTTTAGTGGAGATACCTTGTTTTTAGGTGATGTTGGTAGACCAGATTTAGCACAAAAAAGTGATGTTACAGAAGCAGATTTGGCTGGTTTTTTATACGATAGTTTGCGTACAAAAGTAATGACGTTGGCTGATGATGTTATTGTATATCCAGCTCATGGAGCTGGTTCTGCTTGTGGTAAAAATTTAAGCAAAGAAACAGTGGGTACCATTGGCAATCAAAAAGAAACCAATTATGCTTTAAGAGCAGATATGACAAAAGCAGAATTTGTAAAAGAAGTTACCGATGGTTTGTTACCTCCTCCAGCTTATTTCCCTTTAAATGTAAAACTGAATAAAGAAGGATATCAAAGTATAGATGATGTAATTAAAAATAGCGAAAAACCATTATCTGTTAAAGATTTTGAGTTGATTGCAAATGAAACGAGTGCTGTTATTTTAGATGTTCGTCATCAAACAGAGTTTGTAGAAGGATTTATACCACAATCTATTTTTATTGGTATTGATGGTGGTTTTGCTCCTTGGGTTGGTGCTTTGATAAAAGATATTCAACAACCTATATTACTAGTAACTCCAGAAGGTAGAGAAGAAGATACCATTACACGTTTGTCTAGAGTTGGTTTTGATAATGTTTTAGGCTACTTAGATGGCAGTTTTGAGGCTTGGAAAAAAGCAGGAAAAGAAATTGATACTTTAATTTCTGTTTCTGCGGATGTTTTAGAGGCTAAAATCAAAAAAAATGCACCTATTTTTGATGTAAGAAAACCAGGAGAATTTACTAGTGAACATATTGTTGTTGCAAAAAGTACCCCATTAGATTTTTTAAACGATCATATTACTGATTTCCCAAAAAAAGAAGATTTTTATGTGCATTGTGGTGGTGGTTATCGTTCTGTAATTGCTGCGTCCATCTTAAAAGCAAGAGGAATTCATAATGTAATTGATGTTGCAGGAGGTTATGCTGCTATTAGAAATACTGAAATTGAAAGAACAGCAGCTGTTTGTCCATCAACTTTAAAATAAAAAAATGAAAAAAGTTATATTTATTTTTTTGATGAGTTTGTTTTTTATCAATTGTAATTCTCAAGAAGATATTAAAACAGTTTCAACCAAAGAATTAAAGGTTTTATTAGAGAAAGAAACAATTCAATTAGTAGATGTTAGAACACCAAAAGAAATAAAAAAAGGAAGTATAGAAAGTGCTCTTTTTGTAAATTTTTTTGATGAAGATTTTACAGAAAAAGCAGTAAACAAACTAGATAAAAGCAAACCTGTTTATATAGTTTGTAGAAGTGGTAATAGAAGCACAAAGGCTTGTAGAGTACTAAAAGAAAAAGGGTATAATGTTTACAATGTTTTAGGCGGATACAATAAATGGAAAAAAGAAAATTAGAAATGATGAACACAGATATACAAATAGAAAATTTAAAATGTGGTGGTTGTGCTGCCACTATAAAAAAAGGAATATTAGCTTTAGAAGGTGTAAAAGATGTAGCAATAAATATTGAGAAATCTATTGTATCTATTGCATCAGAAAAAGCAAATATTGAAGAAATTAAAGCAAAATTATCTAAATTAGGCTACCCAGAGGTAGGTGATAAAAATACGGTTTTACACAAAGCAAAATCATTTGTTAGTTGTGCTGTTGGAAGGTTAGATTCTTAAAAAAATAACAAACATTTTAAAGAGCCTACAAAAACTTAAAAAGCATAGTTTTTGTAGGCTCTTTTTATTAATTTAGTTTAATGAAAAAAATACTCTGTGTACTCCTTTTTGTGGCTAATTTTAGTTTTTCCCAAGATAAAATACCTTTTATTGATTATGATGATGTTGTAGAAAAAATAGCAACAGAAGAAAATGATGAGAACATATTAGCTCTTATTAATACCATTAGTAAAAACGATTCTACTTACTTTTCTTTATTAACTTCAAAATCGTATTATCTTCTAAATTCAGAAAAGTATCAAGAAGCAATAAATGTTGCTAATGAAGGTATTGATAGTTCTGTAAAACATTCTAAAGCAAACTTTTATGTGAATAAAGGTATTGCATTGATCAATCTTAAAAAAGAAAAAGAAGCGTTAGAAAACTATAGTGAAGGTTTACAATTGTATCCTAAAAATTATTTATTGTGGTATAATAAAGGCTATATTTTAGAAACACAAGGCAAGTTAAATAAAGCAATTGCTGCTTATAAGCAAGCAATTTCTTTTAGTCCAACCTATACAAAACCTCATTTACGAATTGGTAATATTTATTATAAACAAGAACGTTTTACCCAAGCGTTAATGTGTTTTAATATGTATTTACTTTTAGAGCCAGATGCAGATGGAGCTTTTGCTGTTTTAGAATCTTTAAATAATGTTGCTCAGGCAAAAAATGCGAATAAAAAAGATGTAAATATTCAATTAGATGATCAAGATGATACTTTTGAAGAAATAGATTTGATATTGTCTAGTAAAATAGCTCTTAATGAAGATTATAAAACAAACAATCCTATAAATGTTGCTTTGGTAAAACAAAATCATGCAATGATTACTCAGTTAAAAAGCTTTAATGGAAATGGTGGGTATTGGGATAAAACGTATCTATCTTTTTACAAATGGATTGCCAATAATAATAAATTTGATGATTTTGTATACACCTTAACTTATTCTATAGAGAATAAAGATTACAAAAATATTATTGAAAAAAATACAGAGAATATCATTGCTTTTTTAGATGAATTAAAAACAAAATGGGCCAGCAAAGTGGCAAATAACAACGTTATTTTTAATGGCAAACAGCAAGATGTAGTATATGAATATACAGATGGTTATGTAGATGCTATTGGAAAAAAAGAGAATGGAAAATCAATTGGGTTTTGGCAATTTTATAATGAATCTGGTCGCTTAATTGCTAATGGAAATTTTAATAATTCTGGTAAGAGACATGGTAAATGGACTTGGTATTCATCTCCAAATACTATTAAAGAAACCGCTTTTTATAAAAACGGAGCTTTAGAAGGGCAAAATTTAATGTATTATAATAATGGTAAAAAGCAGTTAGAGACATCTTATAAAAATGATTCTTTAAATGGTAAATACGAATATTATAGTAAAAAAGGAGCTCTAGAACAAAGAAAGTATTTTAAAACGGGTATTTTAAATGGTATTTACAAATCGTACTTTAAGGTAGGAGAAAAAATTGTTGAATTTGAGATTCCATATAAAGATGGCAAAATAGAAGGTGATGCTTTAGAGTATTATGCAAATGGTAACTTGTATCAAAAATCCTTTTATATAGCTGGTAAAAAAACAGGCGTTGTAACTACTTACCATCATAATAAAAATATTTCTTCTGAAGCTAATTTTGCAGATGGTAAGTTAAATGGAACTTACAAATCTTATCATTTTAATGGAAAACCAAATGAAGTAGGGCAAAGTTTAGATGGTTTTTATAACGGTCCTTGGAAACTTTTTTATGATGATGGTGCCCTTCAAAGTGAATTTAATTATAAAAATGGAAGTTTAGACGATTTATATAAATTTTATGATACTGATGGCAAACTCTATTATGAATATGTATACAGAAAAGGAGAAATAATTGCGTTTACTTTTTATAATAAAGAGGGTGCTATTTTAAAAAAAGGAAAAAAGAAAAGTGGTGAATTTTATTATGAAGGTTTCTCTCCAAAAGGTCATAAAACATCTGAAGGATTGTATGATATTTCTGGAGGAAAAACAGGCGAATGGAAGTTTTATACAGATAATGGAGTATTACAAAACAAAGGAAATTACAAAGAAAATAAAATAATAGGTGCTTATTTTACGTATTTTAAAAACGGAGAAATAGAGAATATTACAGCTTATAAAGATGGAAAAGCAGATGGTTATTATAAAGCAAATCATATCAATAATCAAATGAGAACACAGGGTTGGTATAAAAACGGAAATCAACATGGTGAATGGAGATATTATTTTTTAGATGGAACATTAAGTGCTATTAACTTTTTTCACAAAGGAAAGCTACATGGAACTCAAAAATATTACAGTGTAAATGGTGATTTAGCATCTACATCAAACTATAAATATGATGATTTAATATCCGAAGAAATTTTTAAAAAGGATGAACGAATGTTCGAGAAAATAGATTATGTCTCTAAAGAAAACCAATATAATTTAGTATTAAAACATTATAACGGAACTATAAAAACCAATATTTCTTATGTTAATGAAGTAAAACATGGGCTTTATGAACTTTTCTATTTTAATGGCAATAAAAAAATGGTAGGAAGTTATAATAATGGTTCTCAAAACGGACTTTGGACTTGGTATTATGATAATGGAAATATTGAGAGTACAACTAATTATATAAACGGAAACATAGAAGGAAAAGTACTAAACTATGCCAAAAACGGAAGCATAGAAGGAGATTATAATTTTGAAAACGATTTAGAAACAGGTACAAGTTTGGTATTTTATAAAACAGGTGTTAAATCTGCAGAAATAAATTATTACCAAGGTAAAAAACATGGAAGAAGAATAATTTTTGATGAAATAGGAAAAACACAATTGATTCGTTTTTACAATCATGGAAAAATTATTGGATACAGCTATTTAGATAAAAACGGAACAGAAATTGATATGATTCCTTTTGATAAAGAAACAGGAAAAATTAACGCATTTTTTGAAAACGGAAATCCATCTGTTATTATGGAGTATCAATTTGGTAATCTTATAAATACTTTTAAATCTTATTCTTATAATGGAAATTTAGAAACTGAAACTCCTTACTTAAATGGTAAATATCATGGTACTGTAAAAAAGTATTATTTAAATGGAAATTTAAAAGAGGAAACCATCTATAAATATGGAGAAAAAAACGGAAAAATGATTATTTATTTTGAAAATGGAAACAAGAAAGAAGAAAAAACTTTTTTGAATAACGAAGCAAATGGAATGTCTTATTTATACAATGAATTAGGCAAATTAACAAAAGAAAAAGAATATTTTAATGGAGCATTATACAATGTTAAAAATTTATAAATCAGGTTTATTTGCGTTTTTACTTTTTATAGTAACTAGTTTACAAGCTCAGTACTCACCTGAGTTTTTAAAGTATAGTAAACTGCACCCAGAAGAGCCAAGAATTCGTTTGTTAGAAGAAACTATTATTACTATAGAAATTGGTAAGGAAGGTTTAGAAATTCATCAAGAATTTATGCAAGAAGACTTGTATTTAAATGAATCTGCAACCTATAACTCTAAAGATAGATTAAGTTTTTCTGCCTTTTTTGAATTAGATCAAATAGAAGCATCTTCTTATTCTTTTGAAAACAATACGTATGTAAAATCAGCTGTAGAAAAATTTACAGAAAAAGATGAATTAAATACTTCTTTTTACGATGATACAAAAACGTTAAACTTTGTATATCCTAATTTAAGAAAAGGATCAAAATCAGCATTAAAATATTCACAAAAAATTAAAAATCCGCGTTTTTTAATGCCTTTTTATTTTGGGGATTACTATCCTGTAAAACAAAATAAGATCACAATAATTGCTGATAAAGAGGTGGATTTAGAATTTAGAAAATTTAATATTTCTGAAGATAAAATAAAATTCACAAAAGAAGAAAAACGAAAAAAAACAATTTATACTTGGTTACTTACAAATCAAGAAGCCTATAAATTTGAGTCTAATTCGCCCAGTTTTAAAACAGTTGTGCCTCATATTATTCCCATTATAAAATCTTATAAAATAAAAAAGGAAACCAAAAACGTATTGGGTGAAGTTTCTGATTTATACAATTGGTATTATTCTTTGGTAAAAGGAGTTAATATTGAGAAACCTGATCCAGAATTAGTGGCTTTAGTTAAAGAAATTACTGCTGATAAAAAAACCGATTTAGAAAAAGTAAAAGCGATTTACTACTGGACTCAAAAAAACATAAAATACATTGCTTTTGAGTATGCTTTAGGAGGTTTTATACCCAGAGAATCGAACGATGTTTTTAGAAAAAAATATGGAGATTGTAAAGATAATTCCAGCATTTTGTATAGAATGTTAGAAATTGCAGGTGTAAAAGGCAATTTAACATGGATTGGTACTAGAAAAATACCTTATACGTATGAAGAAGTACCAACACCTGTTGTAGATAATCACATGATTCTTTCTTATGAAAATGAGGGAAGAACCTATTATTTAGACGCTACAGGTAGGTATATAAAATTCGGAATTCCGACTCCTTTTATACAAGGGAAAGAAGCATTGGTTTCTTATGGAAAAGATTTTAAGGTTAAAAAAGTGCCTGTTATCGCTGCTAAAGAAAATGCATTAATAGATATTACAAACATCAAAATTGAAAATGGTAGTGTTTTGGGAACTTCAAAAACAAGTATTTCTGGATATCCTAAAATTGATGTTTTTCATGATTTAGAAAACTTAAAAAATCAAACAAAATTGAAAGAGTTTTACAACAGCATGTTTGAAAAAGGAAACAATAAGTTTTTAGTCAATAATTTTAAAGAAACCAATAAATATCATTATGATGATGATTTTATAGTAGATTATGATTTCGAAATTAAAAATTATGCTAAAAGTTTGGGAGATGAAATTTACATCAACCTAAACTTAAACAAAGATTTATCATATTATAAAACAGATGAAAAACGTGAAAACGATATAGAATATGATTATAAACAATATTTTAAAAATACAACATCATTAGAAATTCCTACAGGTTATAAAGTAGATTATTCTCCAGAAAATATAAAAGTAACCAATGATTTATTAACTTGTGAAATTACCTACCAATTAGAAGGAAATAAAGTAATTTACAATCAAACTATTGAACTAAACTTCTTAGTTTTAAGTGTTACACAGCAAAAAGAAGTAAATAAATTGATTGATAAAATTGAAAGAAATTATAAAGAAATTGTAGTTTTAAAAAAAGAATAAATACAGATGATGAAAATTAAAATTAGCTTATTATTTGCCCTGTTATTGGCTTTTCAAATTGGAATAGCACAAGAAGACCCTTATTTTGAAAGTTATGATTGGGAAGAAACGCCAAATTATTCTGTTGAAAAACAAAGCACAGAAGATATGATTGCTGTAAAAGAAAAAACCGTTACAGAGTTTTATTTTGATAAAAAAGATTTGGTAGAATTTTACTTAGAACATAAAGTTTTATGGCTAAATTCTGATGATGCAATAGAAGGCTACAATAAAATTTATTTACCTTTTTCATCAAGAGATAAATTACAAGTAAACAAAGCAAGAGTAATTACTCCAGAAGGTAAATTAATCAATTTAGATAAGTCTAAGATACTAACTGCAGAAGATGAAGAATCTGGCAGAAAATACAAATATTTTGCCTTAGAAGGTATTACAAAAGGTAGTTTTATAGAATATATGTATGTTGTAAAAAGACCCCCAAATTACACCGGAAGAAAATTCAACATTCAAGATGCTTACCATAAAGATAAAGTAGAATTCGATTTATTTTCGCCAAGTAATTTACTTTTTAAATTTAAGAGCCTTAATAATTTGCCAGAAGTTGAAAGAGATACCTTAACAACACAAAAATTACATTATAAATTACATGTAAATAACGTTGAAAAACTAGAACCTGAATACCAAGCACCTTACAATGCAGCTAGAGCTTGTATTGTTTATAAAATGGATAAAAATACTGCTGGTAATGGTGAAGATATGATTTCTTACAAGAATGTTTCACAGAACTTGTATAAGCGATATTATGTAGATTATTCTAAAAAAACTCAAGAGTTAATTAGTAATTTTATTAAAGAATTAGAAATACCAGAAAATGCAGATGATGAAAGTATTGTTAGAAAATTAGATTATTATATTAAAATAAATGTGTTTTCTCAAGATGTTTACAATGAAGAATTACAAGATTTAGATGCAATTTTAACCAAAAAAGTGGCCAATGATACAGGTATTATAAAACTTTATATTGCTGTTTTAAGAACTTTAAATATAGCACATGAACTTGTTTTAACTACCAACAGAAAAGAGCTAAAGTTTGATAAAGAGTTTGAAGCTACTAATTTTTTAACTGATTATTTACTGTATTTCCCAGAGTCAGAAAAGTACTTATCTCCAAATGCATCAGGTACAAGATTTGGTTTTCCAATGCCTTATGTGATGGATAATTATGGACTCTTTATAAAAGAAGTTGCTATTGGAGATTATAAATCTGCCGTTGGCAAAATTAAATATATAGAACCTGTAAAAGCCAAAGAAATTGTTGATGTTATGAATGTGAACATTTCTTTTAACGAAGAAAACTTAACAGAAAATAACATTCATTTCGATAGAGCTTTCAGCGGATATTATGCCATGAATATTCAACCTTTTATGCATTTGATAAAAGGAGAAAAAAGAGAAGAATTGGTAGAAAATTTTGTACAAAACATTACAAAAGAGTTAAAAATTACAGATCGAAAAATAGTAAATGGAGAATCTGAATTGTTTGGTGTAAAACCGATGCAATTTATAGTAGATTTTACAACAGAAGCTTTTGTAGAAAAAGCAGGAAGAAAGTATCTATTTAAGTTAGGCGATTTAATTGGTCCTCAAATACAATTATATCAAGAAAAGGAAAGAGTATTGCCTTTAGAGGAGCAATTTCATAGAAGTTATTTTAGAACCTTAACAGTAAACATACCAGAAGGTTATAAAATTAGCAATTTAGACGATATTAATATAGATAATTCATACATAGAAAACGAAAAAGAATTGTTTTCATTCAAGTCTTTTTACAAGTTAGAAGGAAACACTTTAACAGTTACTGCAGATGAACATTATAGAGAAAATATTGTTCCTGTGCATCTATATGAAGAGTATAGAACTGTAATTAATAGTGCTGCAGATTTTAATAAGATAGTGCTATTAATTGAGCCAGAATAAGAAGTTTTAGTAATTTCAATTCAAAAAAATATCCCAAGCAAAAACTTGGGATATTTAATTTAATAAGAAATGTATCTTTTTAAAACTATTTTTTTACTCTAAAAGCACGTTTGTGTAAAGGTCTTGATTTAGAATTTTGCTATTTTCTAACCCTTTTTCTACCAACCATTCTAAAAACAGCTGTACCTTTTTATCTTTCATAAAACCACAAGTATCAGCAGTACCAAAATGCATTTTTGTTGCTTGTAATGCTTTGGTAATATTGATGTTTTTTTGGTCGTATTCAGTTATGTTTTTCTGTAAAATAGCAACAGCTTCTGCTTCATTTTCTACAGCATATAGGTAGCCTTTTTTAGTTGCATTCACAAAATTAGCATAGTCAGTTTTAAAATTTGCTATATTTTTATTTTTAGCAATTACAATTGGCGAATATCCATAAGGAATACCACTATCTTTTAGCTTCCATGTGTTTAAAGCAATGGTTTTATCATTGGCTTCTACACCTTCCCAATTGTTAAAAATCAAAGTGGCATCTGCTTTACCTTCCAATAAGGTATTCCAAATACCTAATTTTTCTGGGTAACTGATTTTAAAATCACCTTTTCCACCATCATTTTTTACCAATTCTTGTACAATTTTATCTTCATAACGAGCTTTGTAAGAAGCATAAATTTTACCATCTAATTGTTTAGGATTGGTTAAATTATTAGATTTTAAAGAGGCAATACTACTTAAATCTTCTTGTAAAATGGCATAAATAGCAATAGCATCTACTTTATTTGCCTTGTTATTTAAACTAATAACAGTTTCAAACGGAGCAATATAAAAATCTGTAATATCTAACTCTAATTTTTTGCCAGGCGTTACAGCATAGTTATCGTCTAAAGGATTTAAAATTTCTAAATCGATATTTTCATCCGCATAAAAACCCAATATGATTAATGTTTGGTGTCCAATCTAAGGCTAGTTTTAATGTTTTCATGATAACTTATTTTAAAAGCGTAAAGTTGCACCTAACAAAAAGTTTCTGGTTGCTTGAGGATAAAAGCCTGCTCCATCAACTGTAGTTGTAACATTTGGTTGAGACCAATTATCATCAAACGTAAAATAATAACCTCTGTCA
Source organism: uncultured Polaribacter sp. (assembly GCF_947497695.1). Classification (GTDB taxonomy): domain Bacteria; phylum Bacteroidota; class Bacteroidia; order Flavobacteriales; family Flavobacteriaceae; genus Polaribacter. Next base: position 57,686 of record NZ_CANMHM010000009.1, read on the forward strand.
ACATATTCTACATCAAAAATATTATTTATCAACGCTGTAAAAGTAATCGATTTAAAAATAGATTTTGGTTGTATTTCATACACAATATTAATGTCTGACGTAAAGAAACTATCTAATACGTCATTGTCTGAAATTGCACTACTAAAATTACTCATAAATTGTTGCCCAACATATTTAGACAAAAAAGAAAACTGAAAATTTTCTACTGGCATATAGGTAAAAATATTTCCAATAACTACATCTGGCGAAAAAGATAAATCTGTACTTCCTAAAGATACAGGGTTTTCATTACCATCTCTTTTAATAAAGAAATCTCTGTTTTTATTGGTACTAAAAGCTATATTTGGTCTTATCGAAAACTGATTACCAAAACGAATATCTGCATCAATTTCTAGACCTAATCGGTAACTACTTCCAGAAGTTGCTCTAACTGCTTGACCAACATCATCTATATCACCTGTTAAAACCAGTTGATTTTTGTAGTCCATAAAATACATGTTGGTGTTTAATTTTACGTTTTCTTTATCTAAACGCCAGCCAAACTCAAAATCATTTAAGTTTTCTGGTGTATCAACGCCGTTTTCAAAATCATTTCTATTAGGTTCTCTATTGGCAACAGCAAAAGAAGTATACAATCTATTTTCACTATTTATTTTATAAGTTAAACCAAACTTTGGGTTAAAGAAATTAAAATTTGCATCTACATCTATTGGTATAATATCATTGGTAATTCCTTTTGTTTGATATGTTACAAACCTACCTTGTAAATCTATATAACCAGATAGTTTTTCATCAATTTTAAAATTTGCTTTTGTAAAAATTGAAAAGTCAGTTTTAGTAGCGTCAGAAAAATAATAATGATCTCTAATATTGGTGTTTGGTGCTAAATTTTCACCCCAAATAACTTCACCAAAATGATCTCCTGTATAGTTAGAATAAGAAATTCCAGTAATTAAATTTAGCTCTTCTGTTTTGTAATTTGTATTGTAGTTTACTACAAAAAAATCATTATCTAACCAACGTCTTACAATAACATCACTTCCATCTTCAATTAAATTATTAAAATCTGCTGCATCTTCTTCATCTTTAAATTGCTCAAAATATCCTGAACCTTTTGTGTAATTCAACGCTAAGTTTGTAGACCAATTATCGGTTATTTTTTCATTCCAATGCAATTGATAATGGTTTTGCTCGTAATTATCTGTTTCATTATCATAAGTATATGGGTTTTGTCTTCTATCTGTAGCTAATTGGTCTGCAGTTAAACCAAACCAAGCTTGATAGGTTTGTTCTTTTCCACCAAAAGAAATCGCTTTTATTAAGGTGTTTTCATCGGTATAACTTCCTTGTAAATAATACGATTTTAAATCTACAAAAGCTCTATCTATATAACCATCAGTAGAAATATTAGATAAACGTCCAGAAATTTCTATGTGCTCATTTAATTTTCCTGTGCTAAACTTTACAGTATGTTTTCTTGTATTAAAAGAACCAAAAGAATTAGAAATTTCTCCAAAGGCTTCCTCAGAATTAGCATCTGTTAAAATGTTTAAACTTGCACCAAAAGCACCAGAACCATTTGTTGAAGTACCAACACCACGTTGCAATTGTAAATTCTCTGTAGAAGAAGCAAAATCGCCTAAATTTACCCAAAAAGTACCTTGACTTTCTGCATCGTTATAAGGTATTCCATTTACAGTAACATTAATTCTCTCAGAATTAGAACCACGTACATTCATATAGGTATAACCAATTCCTGCACCAGCATCTGATGATGAAACTACGTTTGGTAAATAATTCATTAAAATAGGAATGTCTTGTCCTAGATTACGTTTTGCAATTTCTTTTTTAGACAAATTAGAAAATGTTACAGGTACATCTGCATTTACACGAACTGCAGAAACGAGTACTTCCTCTAAAACATTTTCATTAGATCTTAACACAAAGTTTAGTGTTACATCTTTATCAATAATGTTCACTTTTTGGATACTTGTTTTGTAACCAATAAAACGAACTTCAACAAGATACTCACCTTTTATAAGCTGTAATTTAAACTCTCCATTTAAGTCAGAAGAGGTTCCTTTGTTACTTTTTTTAACCAGAATAGTTGCTCCAGGTAAAGATTCATTGTTTTCATCTACAACTTTTCCAGAAAGTGTAAATTGTTGGGCGTTTACAAGTATACTTGCAAACAAGAATAAAAAAAGTGTAATTTTTTTCATTTTAAAAAAATTTAAAACGAATAAAAAGAGGTAATTATTCTTGATGTTAATATTGAATAATTAGTGTTTGTTTTACAAATTAAGAATGATGAAAAATCTATTTTAAAAATAGAGATTACTTCCATCGGTTCTTATTTGCAAAACATGTTTTACAAAATGGCAATTATTGCCTCCCTAAACAGCATTATCTGTTCTAGGTTCATTGGGTATGATCTCAGCCGATTTTCAGTGAACAGTTAAAAGTTTAACAGTTAACAGTGTAAAACTGATTACTGAATACTGATTACTGAATACTGATAACAGCACCCCTTTATGAGAACGCTGCAAAATTAAGATGGATTTTTTTACTGTGAAATAAAAAAGTGAATTTTTTTTAGAAGCTATTTCACGCTTTCAGCACTCGCTTTTTTTGTGAAAAACAAAAAAGAGCTCAAACATTAGTTTACCTTGAGCGTGGTCGAAAGGCTTCAATCGCGGCTAAACTTGTTTGCTAACTTTTAGATGTTAGTCTAACCTTGGTTTTTTTCTAAGTGTTTTTTTTACAGAATTTCTAATTTTATTTTCTGCATTTTTTTTAATTGAACTTCTACTTGGTTTTGTAGGTGTTCTTTTTTTAGGACGAATTAGGTTTGTTTTTATCAAACTTAAAAAACGTTTAATAGCTAATTCTTTGTTTTTGTGTTGTGAGCGTGTTTCCTCACAAAATAAAATCAATATATTTTCTTTGGTTAATTTTGATGAAAGTTTGCCTTTTAAAAGTTCTTTTTCTCTGTCTGATAAAGCGTTGGAGTTTTCTAAATCAAAAGTCAATTCAATTTTAGACGATGTTTTATTTACATGTTGTCCTCCAGCACCAGAACTTCTAATGGCTTTAAAATTAAGTTCTTTTACAATATTATTTACATCCACAATTATAATTTTATAAGAGACTTTTTTGATACTTTTTTTTCCAAGCTAAGTATCCAAAAATAGCAATAATAGTAAAACCAAGGTATTGAAAGCTAGTAAATGTAAAACCTTTGTAAAAATATAAAGGTACAGAAATAAGGTCTCCAACAATCCAAAACAACCAGTTTTCTACTTTTCGTTTTGCCATTAACCACATTCCTACAAAGAAAATTGCTGTTGTAAGTGTATCTACATAAGCAACCCAATGAGTCCATTTATCAAAGGTTTTATAAACGATAAAAACAAAAACCAAAGTAGCTATAAATATAAAAACACCTATTTTTTGCTCTTTTAAAGATGTTATAGAAATGGGGTTAGCATCAGTTTCATCGGCTTTACGTGTCCAAATATACCAGCCATAAATGCTCATTATAAAATAGTAAGCATTGATCATCATATCACCTAAAAGACCCCATTTAAGTAATAAATACACAAAAATTAAGGTGCTAACAATTCCTGTTGGAAAAACCCAAATTTTGTTTTTTTTAGAAAACCAAACCGATAAAAACCCAAAAATTACAGCAGTAATTTCTAGAACAATATCTAAAGTTTCATAAGTTTTGTATTGATCAAAAAAGAGCTTAAAAATATCTGTCATTGGTTTTGTTTGATGATGTAAAAGTAACGTTTTCTGTTTTTTCTTATGAGGTAAACTAATAAAAATAAAGGCATGTTACATCGACAAAAAGGAGAAGTCACACAAAAAGCCAAGACAAAGCTTTGTACAATCGATTGTGATTTCTCTCTGCGTTCGAAATTACAAACTGTATAAAAACGTTGTAATAACTACTTTTTTAAATCATCAAAAAAAGTTGCATCATTTTCAAAAGCAGTACCAATAACCACTAAATCTGCACCAGCATTAAATGCATTTTCTAATTGTTTTTTTGTGCGAATGCCACCACCAACAATTAAAGGAATTGATAAATTGTCTTTTAAAAGAGTAATAATATTTGTTTTTACAGGTATTTTGGCACCACTTCCTGCTTCTAAATAAATTAATTTCTTCCCTAAAAACTGGCCTGCTAAAGCAGTGTTTAAAATGAGTTCTGTGTTTTTTTGAGCAATGGGTTTTGTATTGCTAACTTTTTGTGTGGCTGTTACTGTTTGTCCATCAATTAAAATATAACCTGTAGGTAAAATTTCTAAAGTAGCATCTTTTAAAAAAGGAGCAGCTTTAATTTGTTGTTCTATTAAATATTCAGAATTTCTGCCAGAAAGCAAACTCAAAAATAAAATTCCATCTGCTTTTTGTGTAATTTGTTTTACATCACCAGGAAAAAGAATTACGGGTAGTTTTGTTACTTTTTTTATAGCAATAACAACGTTTTCTGTTTGGCTATTTATATCTGTACTACCACCAACAAAAATATGAGTAGCAATAGACAACTGTACTTTATCAAAAAAAGGAACAATATTATCTAAATCAATTTTTTCAGGATCTATTAAAACAGCCAACAGTTTTTTGCCTGCTGTTTTTGCTTGTAAAATGTTTTGGTAGAGATTCACGTTTGCGAAAATAAAAGTTTAGACACAAAATCCACCAAAAAACACGAATTTATCAGTTGTAATTTCGATAATCTAAATATCAATTAAAAATAACAATGTCAGTCTGAGCTTCTCGAAGACTAATAAGCATACGTACAAGTAAACCCATCAAACTCTAAAAAGTGAATTTTATAGGATGTAGTTTTTCCTTCATATCTAATTTCTCCCGTAGTTTTTTTGTCATCAAACCTAAAATCATCCACATAAATATGGTGTAAAAACAACAGTTTTTTCTTGCCATAAATTTTATACAAACTCTCTTTTGCACCCCAAACAATCGTTAATTTACTTACCAAAGCATCATGATTTGCAATGGTTTTATACTCTTCTACAGGAGTAAATTTATGAGCAATTTTTAAAATTTTATCACGTTGTTTCTCAATATCAATTCCAACAGGTAGGTTATCAGAAATTATAATTCCAGAAAAAGTAAAAGAATGTGTAATAGAAATGTGTTTTCCGTCTTTTAAATGCGGTTTACCAAATTCATCATATATTAAATCTGCATCAGTATAGCCAACTTCTTTTAACAAATGGCGTACACTTAAAAAACCTCTTTGGTGTAGTTCAGATCTCATACCATTTAAACGAATCTGATTTTTATCAGTAAGTAAAATGTTCTTATTTAATTCGTTAAAAGATTCTTCAATTTTCCAAATGAGTACTTTTGTATTTTTATCAATCGATAAACTTTTATAAATAGGCATACTTTTTAAAATGGATGTCGTAACTTTGCAGCTCGAAAAATTAGAATATAAATATACATAATATGAGTACAAAAACAGCTTACGTACCATTTAAAGTTAAAGATATTTCTTTAGCAGATTGGGGAAGAAAAGAAATTGAATTGGCAGAAGCAGAAATGCCGGGATTAATGAGTTTAAGAGAAGAATATGGAGACTCTCAACCATTAGCAGGTGCAAGAATTGCAGGTTGTTTACACATGACCATTCAAACAGCCGTTTTAATAGAAACTTTACAAGCTTTGGGTGCAGAAGTTACTTGGAGTTCTTGTAATATTTTTTCTACACAAGATCAAGCTGCTGCTGCAATTGCTGCTGCAGGTACTGCTGTGTATGCTTGGAAAGACATGACAGAAGAAGAGTTTGACTGGTGTATAGAGCAAACTTTGTTTTTTGGAGAAGATAAAAAACCTTTAAACTTAATTTTAGATGATGGAGGAGATTTAACCAACATGGTGTTAGATAAATATCCAGAATTGGCTGCAGGCATCAATGGTTTATCAGAAGAAACTACAACAGGAGTGCATAGATTGTATGACAGAGTAAAGGCAGGTACTTTACCAATGCCAGCAATTAATGTAAACGATTCTGTTACAAAATCTAAATTCGATAACAAATACGGTTGTAAAGAATCTGCAGTAGATGCTATCAGAAGAGCAACAGATATTATGTTAGCTGGTAAAAGAGTTACAGTTTGTGGTTATGGAGATGTTGGTAAAGGTACAGCAGCTTCTTTTAAAGGAGCAGGTTCTATTGTTACTGTTACAGAAATAGACCCAATTTGTGCGTTACAAGCTGCAATGGATGGTTTTGAAGTTAAAAAATTAGAAACTGTAATTGCAAATTCAGATATTATTATTACAACAACAGGTAACAAAGATATTATTCAAGGGCGTCATTTTGAGGCTATGAAAGACAAAGTTATTGTGTGTAATATTGGGCATTTTGATAATGAAATTGACATGGCTTGGTTAAACACAAACCATGGTAATACAAAAGATACTATTAAACCACAAGTAGATAAATACAACATTGCTGGTAAAGATATTATTGTTTTAGCAGAAGGTCGTTTGGTAAACTTAGGTTGTGCAACAGGGCACCCAAGTTTTGTAATGTCTAACTCATTTACAAACCAAACATTGGCTCAAATAGAACTTTGGACCAACAAAGAAGCGTATGGAAATGATGTGTATATGTTACCAAAACACTTAGATGAAAAAGTAGCAAAATTACACTTGGCAAAAATAGGGGTAGAGCTTACAGAATTACGTAACGACCAAGCAGAATATATTGGTGTAACTGTAGAAGGGCCATTTAAGCCAGAACATTATAGATACTAAATAGTAGTTAGTTTTTGGTTGTTAGTTATTTGTAACAATTAAAAACTATCTGTCATTTCTAAATGAGACTTTTTAGGTCTCTCGACTTTGCTCGAGATAAACTAATGAGAAATTTCATAAAACAGAAAACTCTTTCACTTGAGCTGAATTTATTTCAGTTTCTTTGGAAGAGTTTTTTTTATTTGGGCGTTTTAACAGGCTTTCCACTATATCTTTTTTATGAAAAATAAAAAAGGATGCCGTTTCAATCCTTAACGCAGCTTTTAGAGTTTTAATAACCTATTGTTACATCGAGTAAATTTGATTTTTTATCAAATTAGTATCAAGATGTTTTTATAATTAAAGCAAGTTAGAAAATTAAAAAAGCATTTAAGTACCCTATAAGGTTAAAAGGAAACCTTATCAGGATAAAAAAAGGAATTGAGTTCAAGTTTATACTTCTTTCATATCTTTGAAGTAATTTTAAATAACAAAATTCACTTTGAAAAAAAAACAACTACTCTCCATAATTTCTATTATCATTTTAATAGCAGTTTATGGCTACGAACATTTCTTAAATTCTAAAGAAGAAGGTTTTTTAATTGAAAATGGCAAAACACTAAAAGAATCAACAAACGAGTATTTTTTACCTACAAGTACAACCAATCAAGTAGTGCATCATCAAAATTATTCGTTGTCTTATAACGAAAAACACGAGCAAGCAGAATGGGTTGCTTATGAGTTAAAAGCAAATCATTTAAGCAGAACAAACCATAAAAGGCCTTATTTTGAAATTGATAATGCAGTAAAAACAAAAGCTGCACATTGGCGTAATTATAAAAAATCTGGCTATGATAAAGGGCATTTATGTCCTGCAGGAGACAGACGTTTTTCAAAATCTGCTCACGATGAAACTTTTTTAACAAGTAATATCAGTCCACAAGAGCATCAATTTAATGCAGGTATTTGGAACAGATTAGAACAAAAGGTACGTTATTGGGCAAAGAAAAATAATGGTGTTTTTGTAATTACAGGTGGTGTTTTAGAAGATAATTTAAAAACGATTGGATCAGAATATGTTTCTGTACCTAATAGGTTTTATAAAGTAATTTTAGACAAAACCAATGGTAAAATTAAAATGTTGGCTTTTTTAATACCGCACAAAGAATCAAAATTACCTTTGTATAAATTTGTAGTAACTGTAGATGAGGTAGAAGCAATAACTGGAATTGATTTTTTTAAAGAATTAGAAGATTCTATAGAAGAAAAATTAGAAAGTTCTAGCAGTTATAAAAACTGGAGTTTTTGAGTTACAATCTAGTCTAGTTTTCCTTATTTTAATCTTATTTTTGTAGCTTCATCCTTCAACTAGTGTAAATATGAGTTTCATGAAAAATTCTACTGCAATTTTCTATATGATTTTTAGTGTGATTGCATTTTCTTTTATGAATGCAGTTGTAAAATATTTAAATGGCTTTAGTGCGTATCAAATTGTTTTTTTTAGATCTATTGGTACTTTGTTGTTTGTAATCCCTTTAATAGTAAAGGCAAAAATTCCTATTCTTGGTAATAACAAAAAACTCTTGTTTTTAAGAGGATTTTTTGGGGTTATTTCTTTAACTTGTTTTTTTCAATCTTTAAATTACCTTTCTTTAGGTACAGCAGTTTCTTTAAGATATACATCGCCAATTTTTGCAGCAATTTTTGCATTATTTCTTTTAAAAGAAAAGATTAAACCCATTCAGTGGTTTTTATTTTTAATTGCATTTTTAGGAGTTTTAATTATTAAAGGTTTTGGAGGAGATGTAAATTCTTTGGGTGTAATTTTCGCAATTTTATCAGCCTTATTTTTAGGCCTTATTTTTATTGTAATTAGAAAACTTGGCGATTCTGAAAACCCATTAGTAATTATTAATTATTTTATGATTTTGGCATTTTCTTTTGGGGGAATTATGTCTATAAAATATTGGAAAACACCTAATTTAGTAGAGTGGTTACTTTTATTAAGTTTAGGTTTTTTTGGTTATGTAGGTCAATTATACATGACTAAATCTTTACAATCTAGCGAAACAAATATTGTAGTACCTTTAAAATATTTAGAAGTTGTTTTTATGATTGTAATTGGTGCTTTTTGGTTTGATGAAATGTATAATTTATGGACACTTTTAGGCGTGTTTTTAATTATGTTTGGGTTGCTTTATAATATTTACTTAAAGAGAAAAAAGACACAATAACTTTTAGTGATTTACAAGCTTACTTAATACAATAAAATTACTTTTTTCCAAAAAAAAGTATGTAACTTTTTGTTACTTTAGGTGTCTAATATAACAAACAATTAAAACAATAAAAATGAAACAATTTATAATATTATTATTTTTATCACTTTCATTATCTACCCTTGCACAAACAGTAATTAAAGATGGTAAAACGTACGAAGTTAAAAAAGAGAAAATATTTTTAGAGGGAAATGATGTTACTGAAACATTAGAAATTACAGAACGAGAAGCTATTTTTAAAGAACAAGCGTTAATACTTGAAAAATTAGCTTTAAAACAAGAAGTAGAGAAGCTTGAAAAAGAAAAGTTAATAGCTCAAAAGAAAGAAGAGAAGAGATTAAAAAAGGAAGAAAAGAAATTAAAGAAACAAGAAAATTTCAAGAAAAAGTTTAATAAAGCAAACGAAAACCTTGAAAAAGCAAAAGCAAAGCACGCAAAGTTAAAAAAGAACGGAGATTTATCTCCAAATGATGAAATAGCTTGGGCTAAAAAGTTCCAAAAATTAAATAAAAAAGTAGCAAAAGCTAAAAGTAAACTTTAGCTTTTACATTTAACGAATTTCTATTTAAGCTTCTATATTTTTTACTTCGGTAAATAAATATAGAAGTTTTTATTTTACTCAAAAAACCAATTGTATTTAACTACATTGGCTTATCTAAACGCTGTCTTCTATTTAGTTTCTTAACAAGCTAAAATGACCACTTTGAGTTCTTTTTACATTCTTTCTATCAATTAATTCAGCAAAAAACCAATAATCATTTGATGCAAGTACTTTGCCATTATAGGTTCCATTCCAGCCAATGCTATCCAAAGAAAAACTAGCAAGTTGTTTTCCATATCTATTGAAAATGTTAATTATTCCACTTTGATAAAAGTCTGTGTCAATTCCTTTTATTTGCCAAAAATCATTAATATTATCTGAATTTGGTGTAAAAAACTTTGGAAAATTTAACAATGAAACTTGCTCTTCGATACTTTTACAAGCATTTTCATAACGAATTAAAATGGTAAATACGCCTGTTTCCAATTTATCGAAGTAAGGGCTTGTTTGAAAGTCGTAAACAATATCTTGTCCATTAAGCAAGCTATATTCTATATCTTCAGGTTGAAAATTTAAAGTTTCAATGCTGATAGAATTATTTTCAGAACTTTCTACAGTGTTAATTTTATATTGTAAAGGAAATTTAACTTCTAAAGTAAGTTCACTAATTGAATAACAGCCATTTGTGTTTTCTACCCTTGCCCAAATAGTTTCTATATTTGCATTATTATTTTCATAGTTAGTAGTATTTAAAATAGCAGATACATTATTATTTGCGTTATCTATAGATCTAAAATAACTAATAGTAACAGTTTCAACATCAGTTACAATCATTGTATTAACGGTAGTTAAATCAAAAATAGTAAAACCATCAAAATCATCATCACAAGCTGTAATTGTCTCATTTTCTATAACATCAGGATTGTCAAAAACTTCAATTAATACTGTTGAAGAACAACTGGCACTAGTAAGATATGTAATTTCTGTAGTACCAGCACTTATTGCTGTTAACAAACCTAAATTATTAATAGTAGCTACAGTTGGGTTAGAAGATTGCCAAGGTAATGTTGTATTTGGATTGTCTGTACCAGTTAATTGAATTGTATTTCCTACACACATATTTGAATTTCCGGAAATTGTAGCACTTTCTACAGTAATATGAATACTATTACTTTGAATACAATTTTTTAGTGATTCTACTTGGATTCTGTATAAAGAACTAGAGGGTAGGTTAGAAGGTATTGTACATGTTATATTTCCACTAATATTAGTGGTAATTGTACCAATTTCTGTGGCATTATCAAAATTACCAGAAGCATCACTTAAAGAAACAGAAAGTAAGGTATTGGCATTAAATTGGCCAGAAAGCTCAAAGGGTAAGTCAAAACTATCGTCAGAACATAGAACTATTGGTGGATTAGGAATTGGGAGTTCTATATTTTTTAACAGATCATCATAAACAGTTAGATAAATTTGACCATTTGCTTGATAAGTAACTAAAATATTATCTGTTGTAGAACTTCTAGCAATGTTGTGGCTATCTCCTTCTGCCACAATTATTGGGGTATTAAAAGTATCACCTTGGTTTGAACTAACATTAATGGCTAAAAAACCATCATCATTTTTGTAACCATCAATTAAAGTACCTTTATTGTCTGCATAAAGTGTTCTGCCTTCTGGAGAAATGGAGTTTTTACCTAAAATAATTGGCGTTGAAATCCCTGTTTTAACATCAATTTTGTAACCTAAAGTATCTGATGGAAAAATGCCTCCACCTCCAACAAAAATAAAAGTTCCACAAGGTCCATCACTTAAAACATAACTTGAAAAAAAGACAGAAGCTGGTGGATTTATTATTTTTCTACTCAATGTTGCCCCCTGATTTACACTTTCAAAAATCAATAAGTTTGGATCATCCATTGGAGCATAAATAGCACCATTTTGATCTACTAAAACATCTGCATAGACCATTAATTGGCCTGTTGAACTATTTGTAAAATTACCAATACCATTATTTTTATTGGCGTAAACTTTTTCTCCATTTTGATTTATAACATATACATTTTCTTCAAAAGAGGAAATATGGACACCTGCTTCTGTTCCCTGTCCAATTATTCTTGGTAGAGAAAAATTTAAACCTTCGTCTGAACTTGAAGTAAAAAACAAATCATTATTTTCCATCCAAGCAATATATATAGTTCCATTAGTATTATTTATATTTAATTCTGGTTCAACATTTGCTGCGTTTCCAATTAGAGTGCTTGCTAAAAAACTTTGTCCACCATTTGTGCTTTTTGCAAGTCTAACTTCGCTATTATTTGCATACAATACAAATATATTTCCTTTGTTATCTACATCAACATTTCTACTTGTATTAGAGCTACCAATATTATTGTTACTGCCTGAATCACTTACAGGAATTCCAGAAAATAGCTCAATTTGTGAATAAATTGTAGTTTTTACAAAAAAAAGAAGTAAAAAAAATATAAGAATTTGTAAGGTATTTTTACTCATCAAATCAAAGATATAAAATTATGCCTATTAATTAAAAATCATTCCATTATCTTTAAAGCTTTCAGCATAATTTTAAGCATTTTAAAAAGCTATAAATGAAAGTTATAAATACAGTTGACTTAGAAACTAAAATAAACCTCTTAGAAAGATCTATTTCTAAAAGTGACCTTATAAACACAACTGTTTCTAAAGTAAATGTTGCATGGCATATAGACCATAGTTTAAAAGTGATAAATGCTGTTGTAAAAACAATGCAAAACTCCGATCCTAAATTGTACAAAGACAATTTTACTTTTTTAGGTAAAATACTTTTGCTGTTAAAGTATTTTCCAAAAGGAAAAGCACAAGCACCAAAACATGTAAAACCGCCAGAAATAATTTTAAAATCAGCTATTATCGATCAATTAGAAACAGCCAAACAAAATTTATCAGAAATAGTTAATTTAGATGAAAATGCTTTTTTTAAACATCCTTTGTTTGGTAATATCAATAAAAAAAGAGTTGTACGTTTTTTGAATGTGCATACAAATCATCATCTAAAAATTATAAAAAATATTTTAAATTAGGTTATTTTTATGATGATTATCTAGAAAAAAACTAAAAATACATCCAAATATGTAACAAGAACAAACCAGACCATAAAAAAGTACGAGTCCAATTTCTTTGAATCAATAAAAGTAAAAGTTTTTGATTAGACTTTCCCTCGGAAATTTTAAAGTGAAGTGGAGCAAAACCTAGAAACGTAAAAACCCAGAGAAAAAGTACAATTAATAAGGTAGTTATTGTAACTAAATTAGCATCAATATAAACAGTAATAATACCTAAAATGAGTTGAGTAAGCATTAAAGGAACTACAATAATTGCAATTTCTGTCGTATATTTTTGATGCCATGCTATTAAATTTTCTTTATTGAAATAGGTAAAACTAGGATACACAATTAACTGTACCATCCAAATAAGAACTACCAAACCTGCATCCACCAAAAGTGAAATTTTTACTATAATTTCTGAAAAGTCCAACTATAAATTATTTACGTTTATGTATTTTAATATTAAAATTATCCCAACCAACCATCTCTGTCTAAACTTCTGTATTGTATGGCTTCTGCAATATGATCTGGCATAATATCTTTAGCACTTGCCAAATCTGCTATGGTTCTAGAAACTTTTAAAATTCGGTCATAAGCTCTTGCAGACAGGTTTAATTTTTCCATGGCAGTTTTTAAAAGTGATAAACTTTCTTCGGATAATTTACAGAAAGTACGAATCTGTTTTACAGTCATTTGTGCATTGTAATGTACGTTTTCAAAATCTTTAAAACGTTCTGATTGTATTTCTCTAGATGCTGTTACTCGTTTTCTAATTTCTACGGATGATTCTCCTTTTCTTTCTTCGGATAATTTTGCAAACGGAACAGGTGTTACTTCTATATGAATATCGATTCTATCCAATAAAGGGCCAGAAATCTTGCTTAAATAACGTTGCATTTCTTGTGGAGAAGAGGTCATTGGAGAATTAGGGTCATTAAAAAAGCCACTCGGACTAGGATTCATACTTGCCACCAACATAAAACTACTTGGATATGTTACTGTAAATTTTGCCCTAGAAATCGTCACTTCTCTATCTTCTAAAGGTTGACGCATTACTTCTAAAACATCTCTTTTAAATTCTGGCAATTCATCTAAAAACAACACGCCATTGTGAGATAATGAAATTTCTCCTGGTCTTGGATATTGACCTCCACCAACTAAAGCCACATTGCTAATTGTGTGATGTGGACTTCTAAAAGGACGAGCATACAACAGGCCTTCATTTTTAGTATTCCCAACAACAGAATGTATTTTTGTAGTTTCTAAAGCTTCATGTAAAGTCATAGGTGGTAAAATAGATGGCAGTCTTTTTGCCAACATCGTTTTTCCAGAACCTGGAGGGCCAATCAAAATAATATTATGGCCTCCAGCAGCAGCAATTTCCATACAACGTTTTATAGATTCTTGTCCTTTTACATCAGAAAAATCAAATTCAGGGAAGTCGATATTTTTATAAAACTCTGCTCTGGTATCTACAATGGTAGGTTCAATTATTTTATCATTATTAAAATGATCGATAACTTCTGTAATATTTTCTACCCCTAAAATTGCTACATTATCTACAATTGCAGCTTCTTTTGCGTTTTCTTTTGGTAGAATTAAATATTTAAAACCTTCTTCTCTTGCTTTTATAGCAATGGGTAAAGCACCTCTTATAGGTTGTAAACTTCCGTCTAAAGAAAGTTCCCCCATAATAATATAATTGTCTATGTTTTCTGATTTTATTTGTGATGAAGCAGCTAAAATTCCCATAGCCAAAGTTAAATCATAAGATGCACCTTCTTTTCTAATATCTGCAGGTGCCATATTAATAATGATTTTCTTTCCAGGAAGTTTGTAGTTATTGTTATTTAAGGCAGCAGAAATTCGGTAAGAACTTTCACGAACAGCATTGTCTGGTAAACCCACTAAATGGTAACCAATTCCTTTATCAATATTTACTTCAACGGTAATTGTGGTAGCTTCTATACCAAAAACGGCAGAACCATAGACTTTAACAAGCATTTTTTTTCTTTAAAGATAAAGAAAATTTTGGCATAAAAAAATGCAACCAAAATATATTGATTGCATTTATAAATTTTATTAAATGTATATTTAAGCAGAATTTCTACTTGCATTAATATTCCCAAATAAAGAACGCATTACCATTTTTTCATACACTTCAATATCTTCTGGGTTTCCACCAGATTTATTAAGTTCTTGTATTTTCTTTAACGCATATTGTTGTATCGTTAATAGAGGCAATACAATCTGTTCTCTCATTTCTATAGAAGCCTTACCTACAGGGAAATTTTCCATTAATTCTGAATGACCAGTAAGTTTTAAGAGTAATCTTTTTGTAGTTTCATACTCAGCAAAAATTAATTTCCAAAAATCCCCAAACTCTTCATCATCAGCCATATAAGCAGTAAGTCCAAAGAAAGATTTAGTCAAACTCATCATACTATTTTCTAGCAACGTTCTAAAGAAATCTGATGCATTGTAAAATTCAATAATTTCATCAAATCTACCAGCATCTTCATATTTTTTCATTGCTGTACCAACTCCAAAAAACCCAGGTACGTTTTGTTTTAACTGACTCCAACTACCCACAAAAGGGATAGCTCTTAAAGCAGAAAAGTCCAATTTATCAGATCCTCCACGTTTACTTGGTCTACTACCAATATTAGTTTTTGCATAGTATTTTAACGTACTCATTTTTTCTAAATACGGTAAAAATTTGTCATGCTTTTTAAAGTCTACATAGGTTTGGTAGCTTGTTGTAGCCATGTCTTCTATTAAAACCCTGTGCTTATCGTTTAATTGATCTTTGGTAAAAACATCATTTTTAATACCAGAACTTATCAATTGTTCTAAATTGTATTGAGAGGAGTTTAAAGTACCAAAGTTAGAGCTAATAGTCTGTCCTTGTATAGTTAATTGAATCTCTTTATCTTCAATTGTTGGTCCTAATGATGCATAAAATTGGTGTGTTTTTCCTCCTCCTCTTGCAGGTGGTCCTCCACGTCCGTCAAAGAAAATTACTTCAATATCAAACTCTCTAGAAATTTTTGTTAATGCTTCTTTAGCTTTAAAAATTCCCCAGTTTGCCATTAAGTAACCACCATCTTTAGTTCCATCAGAAAAACCTAACATAATGGTTTGTTTGTTTTTTCTTTTAGATAAATGATGTCTGTAAACTTGATTAGAATATAAAGTTCTCATTACTTCTTCTGCATTTATTAAATCATCTACTGTTTCAAAAAGCGGAACAACATCTACAGTCAATTCGTTTTCGAAACCACATAAATTTAACATGGCAAAAGTTTGCATTACATGTAAAACACTTTGGTTGTTACTAATAATGTATCTGTTTGCACCACGTTCTCCGTTTCTTTGTTGTATTTCTTTTAATGCATAAATAGATTCTATAGTTTTTACAGAAACTTCATCAGTTAAAATACTTGGATCTATTTCACCTTTTACTAAAGATAAAATAGCTACTTGTTCTTCTTCTGAAAGTGAATTGTAATTCTTAGGGAAAGTAGTATCTCCATTTTTTAGTAAATCTTCTACAATTTGTGTAAATGCATGATGGTGTACTCTACTATCTTGTCTGATATCTAAAGTTGCAAAATGAAAACCAAAAATCCTTACTTTATTAATCACATCATTTAATTCTTCTACAAATAAAGATTGATGATTTTCTACAATAAGATCTCTTGCTGCATATAATTCATCTAGTAGAATTTTTTGAGAAAAATTAACATTGGTATAACTTCTAACAACGTGTTTATACAATCTTTTTTCTACACGAGCAAAAATTTCTTGAACACCATCAAAAGTAAAACGTCTTTTTAAACGTCTAATATCTCTGTAATAGCTTCTTAAAATTGTTTGACGCAGTCTTTCTGCAACATCTAACGTAATTTTAGTGGTTACAAATGGGTTACCATCTCTATCTCCACCAGGCCAAAAACCAAGATCAATAATTTCATTATCTATAGGTTTTCCGTCGTAAATATGATGTTGTACATAATTGTAAATTTTAGGTACAGAATGATAAAATACATGCTCTAAGTACCATATTAAACTTACTGCTTCATCAAAAGGACTTGGTTTTTCTTTTTTGTAAAAAGGTGTTTTCCCTAATTGAGCTAATAATTTTCTAATTAGCAGTAAATCGTCATTTTGTATTGCCTTATCTAAATCTGTAATAATTCCTAAAACAGAACCTGGGTAAAATTGAGTTGGGTGTGCAGTTAATACAATACGTACTTTAAAGTCTTCTAAATGTGCTTTTAATTCCTTTTTTTTGTTATTAAGATAAGCAACTTCTTTAGAATTTCTTAAGGTTCCAATACCATCCATATTGTTTACTACTGGGTAAGCAGCATCTTCTACAGCATCAAACAAAACTACTTGACGTTCTATAAATTGTATAAAACGAAACAATAAATCTGTTTTTTCTTTTTCTGTTGGATTTTCTTGGTATTTTTTAAAAAAATGATCTACAATTTCTGTAGGGTTTTTTTCTAAATCAAAACCTTTTTCACATACTTTGTGTAGTAGAGGTAATAAAACTCCAGTATCATCTATCGTATCAAAAGGTAATGTTGAAAAAATACTGTTGTAAATTTGATATTTAGAGAGTACGTTTTCGTTAAATAAATCTAATTGAGGTAAACTATTCATTTTGTTTGCTTTTACGGGATTCAATTTACAAAAATCTAAAAAGATAAAACCTACTTTTTAATGAAAAATCGTAATTTTAATTACGAAAACGATATAAATTTGATGCTTTTTTTACGAAATTGTCGTTTTCTGTTTAAAATCGTGATTTTCATTTTTATCTATCACTCATTTAAAGTTATTTTTATTGTAGCATTTTCTTTTTTGTTTACTTCAAAACGATTGTCTTGTCTGTAACCAATTACCCAAATAATAGCATCGTTTTTATTACAAAGTAACCAAGTGTTTTGTTTTTCTAAAACTGAGATTTTTTCGTCTTTAAAATATTTACTTAGTTTCTTTTTTCCTCTCATTCCTGTTGGATAAAAGAAATCGCCATTTTGCCATTTTCTAAGTTTCAACGGAAAAATTAGATGCTTTTTATCAACATAAATGGTTTGTTTGTTTTCTGTTGATTTTTCTTGTACTTCTTCTATTGTTAAGTTGATGGGTTTTGTAATTTTTATTTGATTTTCTTCAATTAAAAACGCTTCTATTGTATTTGAAGCAATATTTTTAGAGAGTATTAAAAATTCTCTATCCTTTAATAAAATGTGTGTTTTAGAAAATACCTGTTTACCAGATTGTGCAGAAAGTAAGTTGTAAACATCATTAAACTCTGTAAAATGATATGCTTTTAAAAGTTGATACAAATACGCTTTGGGGTTAGATAATTTCAGAATATCATCAACCTTAAACTTTAAAAAATCTTTTTCTTTACTTATTATTTTTGATGAAACTTCCTCAATTTTGTCTTCAATAATTGCCTGACTTTCTTTTAAATATGTTGATGTATTTGCAAATGTTTCTAATAAATTAGGATTAATTTCCTTTAAAACAGGCACAATTTGATGTCTAATTTTATTTCTAACATATTTTGTTGAGGCATTGCTTTTATCTTTTCGCCAAACAATGCTATTTTCTTTTGCAAAATTGATAATTTCTACACGTGAAAATTTTAAAAGCGGACGTACAATATGCCCATTAATTTCAGGAATTCCTGTTAAACCTTCTAAACCAGTTCCGCGAGTTAAATTGATTAGAAAAGTTTCTAAATTATCATCTGCATGATGTGCTGTTAAAACAAATTCGAAATTATGTGCTTTTATCAATTCTTGAAACCAATTGTAACGTAATTCTCTTGCAGCTATTTGTGTAGATTGTTTGTTTTTATAGGCAATTTCTTCCGTTTTAAAATGTATAGTAAAAGTTTCAATATTCAGTTTTTTACCCAGTTCTTTTACAAAAGTTTCGTCTAAATCACTTTCTTTTCCTCTTAAATTAAAATTACAATGTGCTAAAGAAATATTAAAATTTAAGGTTGATAACAAATGTGTCAAAACCACAGAATCAACTCCACCAGAAATGGCTATTAATAGTTTTTTATCCTTTAAAAAAGGAAGGTTTTGGTTGATGTGGTTTGAGAGTTTTTGTAACATTTAATATCAAAAGTAAGGAAATAAAGACAGTATTTACTTTTAGAGACCTCACAGGTTTTAAAAACCTGTGAGGTCTTAGTTTTATTGCTTACTCAACCAAACACGAATATCTTTTCTAATAGAAACTTCTGGTTTTGGTAACGGAATTGTTTTACCAAATTGTTTACTTCTATTAAATTTAGAAAATGTAACTTTTAGTTGTTTCCATTCTTTTGGGTACAACTTTAAAAATTGATTGAACATATTTTGTTCATTGGGTTTTTCATCTAAACTTTCTAAAGTTTTTTTGAAAAGCTCTTCTTGATTGATAATCATACTACATTATTTTCTTCTTGTAATTTTAATGCTCGCATTTCTTTTACACTAATAGTGCTTCCATCATGGCTCCAACCTGGAGGGCCAAAAACATACATAAATTTATGCCACCAATTACTGCTTTTTTTTGTGTCGTTCCAAATATCTTTATATTCGTGTGTTAAAATTACCCAGGGATTATAAGAATTTGGAGCAGATGTTACTCCATATTCAATCTCAATGTTTTCATCATATTCTTTAAAAGTTCCAAACATTTTATCAAATATATTTAAAAAACCACCATGATTTTTATCCATATATTCTAAGTTTTTTGCATGATGTACTTGATGCATTGTATGGGTATTAAACACAATGTCTACATATTTTAATTTAGGAATGTAAACACTGTGCAACTGAAATTGCCACAAAGCTTCTATACCTAAACAAACTACAACCATTTCTGGTGGAAAGCCAATTGCAGTAATCCACATATAAAAAAAAGGCTTGTATAAAATAGTGAACCAACCATTTCTAACTGCTGTACCTAAATTAAAATTGTCTGATGAATGGTGTACAATATGTGCAGCCCATAAAAAACGAACCATGTGATTTTGTCTATGAAACCAATAGTAACTAAAATCGTCTAATATTTGGCAAATGATCCAAACATACCAAGCATAACCAAAAGATTGCCACCCAAAAATGTTGGTGCGAATTCCATCTACCAAAGGATTAAAAATTTCAAACACATAATTAAAAATAATAATGGCAGAAACTGTTTTAATTAACGGAGCAAGTATGGCAGAACCAATGCCCATAAATAAGCTAGAAGCTAAATCTTTCCAATGATAGAGTTCTTTTTTATTATGTGTTTTGCTGTAAGTAAGTTCTAATAAAATGAGTCCTAAAAAACAAGGAACACCATATACTAAAGGGTTTGTAAAATCCATATTTTAATTATTTTGCAATACTATTCTCATAGCTTTTGCTTTTAATAAACATTCTTCGTATTCTTTTTCTACAACAGATTTAGCTGTAATAGCACCACCAACAGAAAATGAAATGTATTTATCGGTTTCGTTATATAAGATACTTCTTATAATTACATTAAAATCGAAATCATTTTCTGGTGTAAAATAACCGATTGTTCCAGAATACAAACCGCGTTTTGTTTCTTCTAAATGTTCTATAATTTTCATGGCAGAGAGCTTTGGAGCACCTGTCATACTTCCCATAGGAAAAGTACTTTGCAAAATATCTATTGGATGTGTATTTTCTTCCACTTCAGAAACTACAGTTGATATTAATTGATGCACCTGTTTAAAAGAATATACTTTGCATAATTCTTCTACTTTTACGCTTCCTATTTTAGCAGTTTTAGATAAATCATTTCTTACCAAATCTACAATCATTACATTTTCTGCACGTTCTTTTTCATCTCGCATTAAATTGGTTGCTATTTGTGCGTCGTCAATTTTGCTAACCAATCTTTTTGCAGTTCCTTTTATAGGTTGTGTAATTATTTTTGTGCCTTCTTTTTTAAGATATCTTTCTGGCGATGCACACAAAGCATATTGATTGTCTATTTTTAAAAAGGATGCAAAAGGAGGTTCAGAAATTTTGTTGAGGTGTTTGTATACTTCAACAGGATTAATCGTTGAATTTTCAGCATAAAACTCTTGACAAAAATTGGCTTCATAAATATCTCCTCTGTAAATATGCTCTATAACTTTGTTTATTTTTTTATGATATTGGTCTTTATGAATTCTTAGCTTTATTTTGATATCTCTTTTAGATTGTTGGATTGTTGGATTCTTAGATTGTCGGATTTCTTCAAAATCGCTTTCAATCTCATCATCCACCATTTTTAGGTAATGAAACTCAACAGATTTTCCTTTGATAAAAACAAGCTTTTTAGGTTGAAAAAAGTACAAATCAGCAAAATTTAAACCATCAAAATTTTTAGAAGATAGTTTTTCTACATCATTTTTAACATCATAAGTAATATAGCCAAAAATATAATCTTTGGTAATGGTTTGGTATTCTTTTAGTTTCTCAAAAGCGTTGTAATAATCTGTTTTAATCGATGTAAAATCATCTGCAGCTAATGCACCATCAAAACTAGAATATTGCTGTTTGTAATTGTTAGAATCTAACCAAAGAGCAGTTTCAAATTGTTGTGCCCAAGATAATACATTGTGTTTAAATTCAATAGTATCATCAACAGAAAAAGTACGAATAGTTCTTTGCATATTTAGACCAAAAATACAACTCTTATTTTTTAAAATGTGGAATTGTGTAATTGTTTATGAGTGTAGATGTTTATTTCATTAATAAACCAACTTATCAATTAAAAATATTAGTTTTCAAAAAAATAATTTAAAACGTTTTACCCAAAGTAAATTGTAGCGGAACTGCAACACCAGCATTGTCTGTAAAAATATTTCCGTTAGAATAATGCATAATTCTAAGTTCTAAATTGTACTTTCTGTTTTTTCCAAAGAAAACTCCTAAACCCATTGTATCTTGAAACGTAACTTTTGGCCCTGTTTTTAAATTATCTAAATTACTTTTTGTTAAATAAGTTGGGCCAATTAATGAGTAATTGGTGTACATATCAAAACCATTTCTTCTCATTAAATAAAAACGCATTGTTGGAAAAATTGAAAATGCAAGAACTTGTGTATTGGTTGCTTCTGTGTTAAAAGCAGTAACACTAGCTCCCCAATCTAAAGAAAAAGTTTTTTCTGTTCTAAATGCTGTTTTTTGATAAGTGATAGAAAATGAATTTTCTGCTCTTACATCTCCCAGCCAAAAAACAGGAATTCCAAAACTCTCAAAATTACCCACTCTCATATTCATTGAAAAAAACTTATTTGCACCCAAGCCTATTTTACTAGTACCATAACTAACTTGTAAAATATTTTTAGGAAAAAAGTATTCTTTATTATTTTCATATTCTAAGGCTACTTTTTTAGAAATTTTCTGAATGTGGTATTCAAAGCCAAAACTAGTTTGTGAAATTGAAGGTTGGTTATGTTTATCTGATTTAGGAAAAAAGGTTCCATTTAATGCAAGTTTCCATCGATTATTTAGTTTATAATTAAAACCAAAACCATACAAAAGGCTTCCAAAATGTGCATCAGGGTAAATAATTTCATCATCAATAGAAAAGCCCACTCTTGTTACGTTTGCTGCACCAAGTTCTCCAAAAAAAGATAGTTTTTTAGTTAGGTTGATATTTTTTTTAAGGGTTAAATACCAAGCATTAATCCATACACTTCTATCATAGCCAATATTATTTATATTATCGTATTTAAACCAAGCAGCAGGTCTAATAACGCCAAATTGCAACGCTAAATCGTTATTTATCTGATAGCCAAAACCTAATTTTCCAGAAAACCAGTTTCTGCTAAAAGTATTTGTTTCAAACCCTTCTTTTAAATTATTATTAGAAAATGGATAAAAAATACCCCCAAAATTGATGCTGTAGTAAAACTTTGATAGAAATTTTGAAGGTTGTGTTTTGGGTTCTTTACCATCTTGACTGTAGACATTGAAGGACAACAGAATGATAAAAAATAAGAGTATTTTTTTTTTCATGCTATAAAAGTAATCATTTTTGTAGAAAAAAAAAGCAACCAAATTTGGTTGCTTTTCATTTACTTTTATTAATTTTTAAAAGGATAATACATACCAAAGTCCGTTTCTATTAATTAAAGTTACTTTTTCAATAGTATTAGAACTTAAATTAGAAGAGAAGGTAACAGTTGCTTTGTTTCCTTCTACTACTGGTTCTCCAATAAAATTTCCTTGTAAAAAGTTGATTCTAAATTGTTGTTGTTTCTTTACTGATAAAGTTTCTATCAAACAAAAAGGGTTTGTATTAGCAGTGTTTTCTGAATAAGGATCACACAAGTATCTAAAATTAGATAAATCGTTTTTCTTGCAAGATTCTAAAATATAAGCAATCACATCTTCAGGTTTTTTCTGAAAATCAAAAGTTTCTAAGTTTTCAAGAGAAGTAATCTCATTTTTAAGACTTTTTTGATAACTTAAAAGTTCTCCTTTTTTATTATAACCTTCGTTTAGCTTTTGGTTTCCAGCTTTAGAGGGTTTTGAGGTGTTCTCTTTTTTAATTGTTGCAATCTTTTTATTTACTTCAATTAGTGCAGTAGGTATTGTAGTTAATGCTGCATTTAATGCTGCTATTTTCTTAACTTTCCCTTCATTTACTTTTTGATAATGAATTTTTGTAGCTGCTTCTTGTTTTTCTTTTTCAATTTCTTTGGCACTTTTACCACAAGAAATAAACACAGTTAACATTAGTATAATTAAGTAAGTATTTTTCATAAATATCTTATTAAGAGTTTAAATGAAAAATCCACATAATTTTTACCTTAAGTGGATTCTATTATTTTTAAGCATTTAAAGGTTTTCCATCCCAAGCAGCTTTTGCAGCTTCTTTTACAGCCTCTGAATAGGTTGGGTGACCATGACATATTCTTGCCAAATCTTCTGCAGATGCTCTAAACTCCATTGCAACAGCAGTTTCCATTATTAAATCTGCAACTCTTGCACCAACCATGTGAACTCCTAAGATTTCATCTGTATTTTTATCTGCTAACACTTTTACAAAACCATCTAAATCTCCACTTGCACGAGATCTACCCAAAGCTCTCATAGAAAATTTACCTGCTTTATAAGCAACACCAGCATCTTTTAATTCTTGTTCTGTTTTACCAACAGCAGCAGCTTCTGGCCAAGTATATACAATACCAGGAATTAAATTATAATCTATATGTGGCTTTTCTCCACATAAATATTCTGCAACAACTACACCTTCTTCCTCAGCTTTGTGAGCTAACATTGCACCTGCAACAACATCTCCAATCGCATAAATATTAGTAACATTGGTTTGTAAATGATCGTTTACTGCTATTTGTCCTCGTTCATTAACTTCTACACCTACTTTTTCTAATCCTAAACCTTCTGTGTAGGCTTTTCTACCAACAGAAACCAAGCAATAATCTCCATTAAATTCTATTTCTCTATCTTTTTTATCTGTAGCTTTTACAGTAATTATATCCCCATTTCTTTCAACAGATTTTACTTTATGGCTTGTTGCAAATTTTATCCCTTGTTTTTTAAATACCTTTTGTAATTCTTTAGAAACATCTGTATCCATTCCTGGTACAATTTTGTCCATATATTCAATTACAGTCACATTTGCACCTAATCTTTTATAAACAGAACCTAATTCTAAACCAATAACACCACCACCAATTACTAATAAATCTTTTGGTACTTCAGTTAATTTTAAAGCTTCTGTAGAAGTAATTACACGTTCTTTATCTATATTGATAAAAGGTAAATTACCAGGTTTAGAACCTGATGCAATAATAATGTTAGTACCTTCTAGTATTTCTGATGAACCATCTTTTTTAGAAACTTTTACATGAGTAGCATCTTCAAAAGAACCCAAACCTTCAAAAACTTCAATATTGTTTTTGTCCATTAAGTATTTAATTCCACCAGTTGTAGTTTCTACAATTTTTGCTTTTCTACCAATCATCTTACCAAAATCGAAACTTGGCTTTTCAACAGAAATACCATGTTCTTCAAAATGATTTACAGCATCGTAAAAATGATGTGAAGAATCTAACAAAGCTTTAGAAGGAATACAACCAACATTGGTACAGGTGCCTCCTAAAGTTGCATATTTTTCTATTAATGCTACTTTTTTTCCTAGTTGAGAAGCTCTAATTCCTGCAATATATCCTCCAGGTCCAGATCCAATTACAATAATATCGTATTTCATGTGTCTAATTTATTTTTTTTTATTGGTCACATGTAGCTTCCATTTATTCATACTTATAGCATCAACTATTCGTTGTGGAAGTTTCATGTGTGCGTTTATTTTGCGTATTCTTTAACCTTATTGGTTATTTTTTAATAATAGTTGACAAAAATACACATATTTTCACAGAATAAAGAGAGAATTTAGTAGTTTTACAGTGTTTTTAACTCTTAAAGTTTACATAATGAAAATTCTTAAAAATACAGGTTACGTTTTAATATTTGCTCTAATTATTGCACAGTTTTTTGGTCCAGAAAAAAATGATGGAGACATAGCTTCTGTTGCTGCTTTTGTTTCGGAAACAAATCCTCCAGAAAATGTAAAACAAATTTTAGAAACTACTTGTTATGATTGCCATTCTAACAAAACAAATTACCCTTGGTATAATAATATTACACCTGTAAATTACTGGTTAGATAGTCATATTAAAGATGGTAAAAAACATTTAAACTTTTCTAAATGGAGTAATTATTCTCTAAAAAAGAAAGAGCATAAAATGGATGAATTGCATGAGGAAGTTGAAGAAGGAGAAATGCCTTTAAAATCTTACACTTATACACATTATGAAGCAAAATTATCTCCAGAACAAATTGCAGCTGTAGTTGCTTGGGGTAAAAAAGTCCAAACAGATTATAAACAACAAATGAACACTAAATAAGTGCAAAAACAATCGCTTTTAATTATTGGTGCTGTTTGTGTAGAACCCAATTCTTCTGCTGCTGGCAAAAGAATGTTGCAGTTAATTCATCAGTTTTTAGAAAGAGATTACCAGATAACTTTTGCTACCACAACTCAAAAAAGTGAAAATGCTTTTGATTTAATTTCTTTAGGAATTACCGAAGTTTTAATTGAACTAAACGCTACTTCTTTTGATGATTTTATAAAAGATTTACAACCTAATATTGTGCTTTTTGATCGTTTTATGACAGAAGAACAATTTGGTTGGCGTGTTGCAGAAAACAGCCCTAATTCTTTACGTATTTTAGATACAGAAGATTTACATTGTCTTAGAAAAACGAGAGAACTTTGCTTTAAGAAAAACATCGATTTTTCTGTTGATGCACTTTTAAAACAAGATATTACCAAAAGAGAAGTTGCCAGTATTTTAAGATGCGACTTGTCGTTAATTATTTCTACTTTTGAGATGGATTTGTTAAAAAATACCTTTAAAATAGAAGAGAATATTCTACTCTATTTACCTTTTTTGTTTGATGAAATTTTTAAACATCAACAGAAAAAATTAAAATCTTTTGAAGAACGAGATCATTTTATTTTTATCGGTAATTTCTTTCACAAACCAAATGTGGATGCAGTGTTGACTTTAAAAACACAAATTTGGACTACAATTAGAAAGCAATTATCAAAAGCAGAATTGCATATTTATGGTGCTTATATGAATCAGCAAATACAAGAATTACACAACCAAAAAGAAGGTTTTATTATAAAAGGTTTTGCAGAAAATGCCAATGAAGTAGTAGAAAATGCCAAAATTGTTTTAGCTCCGTTAAATTTTGGAGCAGGAATTAAAGGAAAACTAACAGAAGCAATGTTGTGTGGTACACCAAGTATTACAACCTCAATAGGAAAAGAAGGAATGTGTGGTAACTTTCCTTGGAATGGATTTATAGAAGATAATTATTTAGAGTTTTCAGAAAAAGCAGTTTTACTTTATAATGATGCAGATTTGTGGGAGAAATCTAAAAAAAATGGTTTTGAAATTATAAACCACTTTTACAATAAAGAAAAAAATGGGAAGCTATTTTTCAATAAATTGGATGAAATTCAGCATAATTTACTAAAACACAGAACTCATAATTTTTTAGGAAGTTTACTACAACATCAAACTATACAAGCAACAAAATATATGAGTAAATGGATTGAGGCTAAGAATAGTAAGAAGTAAAATAGTTTGCAGTTGGCAGTATTCAGTAGGCAGTCTCAAATATACTGAAGACTGGGACTGCCTACTGCCAACTGAAGACTACAGCAACCCCGCTCTTTTTAAAAGTGCATCTGGTTTTGGCTCTTTTCCTCTAAAACGTTTGTATAGTTCCATTGGTTTTTCTGTTCCACCTTTTGATAATACGTTTTCTTTAAATTTTGTAGCTACTTCTTTGTTAAAAATGCCTTTTTCTAAGAAATATTCAAAAGCATCCGCATCTAAAACTTCTGCCCATTTGTAAGAGTAATATCCTGATGAATATCCTCCTTGAAAAATATGTGAAAATGCAGTACTCATTACATTTTCTGTAACATCTGGATATAGTTTTGTATCAGCAAAAGCAACGTTTTCAAATTCTTTTATAGATTTTATTGTTGATGGATCTTGTCCATGCCATTTCATATCAAGTAAACCAAAACTTAATTGACGTAAAGTTTGCATTCCTTCATGAAAACTTGCCGATTCTTTAATTTTTTCTACATATTTCATTGGAATTACTTCGCCAGTTTCATAATGTTTGGCAAACAACTCTAACGCTTCTTTTTCGTAACACCAGTTTTCTAAAATCTGACTTGGTAATTCTACAAAATCCCAAGAAACTGAGGTTCCTGATAAACTGTTATAGGTTGTGTTTGCTAACATTCCATGTAAAGCATGTCCAAACTCATGAAACAAGGTTGTAACCTCATTAAAAGTTAATAATGAAGGTTTTGTTTCGGTTGGCACTTTGTCAGAGCTCAGTACAGGCTTGGTAAAATTACAAACAATAGAAACTTGTGGTCTTTCGTTAATTCCTTTTTTAATTTGTTGCGATTTGTAACTTGTCATCCAAGCACCATTTCTTTTTCCTTTTCTAGGATGAAAATCAGCATAAAAATACGATACAAAATTTCCATTCGCATCTGTTACATTGTACGTTTTTACATCTTCATGATATTTGTCGATGCTATGTATTTCTTCAAATTGTAAGTCAAATAAACGGTTGGCAATTGTAAAAACCCCTTCAATTACATTTTCTAATTTAAAATAAGGTTTTAAGATTTCTTGGTCTAAATCGAACAATTCTTTTTTTAGTTTTTCAGAATAATAAGCACCATCCCATTTTTGAAGTTGATCAATTCCGTCTAATTTTTTAGCGTATTTTTCTAAGTTTTCAAATTCTTTTAAAGCAGCAGGTTTTGCCTTTTCTAGTAGATTGTTAGAAAAATCGATTACATTTTCTGGTGTTTCTGCCATTCTTTCTTCTAACACAAAATGAGCGTGGGTTTTATAACCCAATAAATTGGCTCTTTTTTGACGAAGATTTACAATGTCTAAAACAATTTGTTCGTTATTAAATTCATTGTTTTGAAACCCTTTTTTACCAGCAGCAATTGCCATTTTTTTTCGTAATTCTCTATTGTCTGCATAGGTTAAAAACGGAATGTAACTAGGGTAATCTAAGGTAAAAATATAGCCTTCCTTATTTTTTTCTTTGGCAACTTGTTTTGCAGCTTCTTTAGCAGAATCTGGC
Organism: uncultured Polaribacter sp.; assembly: GCF_947497695.1. Taxonomy (GTDB): domain Bacteria; phylum Bacteroidota; class Bacteroidia; order Flavobacteriales; family Flavobacteriaceae; genus Polaribacter. Next base: position 86,145 of record NZ_CANMHM010000009.1, read on the forward strand.
AAACCAGCAACATCATTTTCATTGGTTAAATGCATTTCAAACGCATTGGTTTCTGCCAATACATTTTCGCCGAATTTTAAGGAAAGCTTTGATAATTCTGCATCAATTTTTCTTAATTCGGTTTTATCATCTTCCTTTAAATTGGCTCCATTTCTTGCAAAACTTTTGTATTGCTTATCTAAAAGCATGCTTTGTTCTGTCGATAAATCTAAAGAATCTTTAGCATCAAAAACCGTTTTTACTCTTTTAAATAAGGCTTCATTTAGCGTAATATCATTGCTAAATTCACTTAACCAAGGAGAAACTTCTTGTGCTATTTTCTGAATTTCATCATTGGTTTCAGCGGAGTTTAAGTTAAAAAAAATAGATGTTATTTTATTCAGTTTTTCTCCAGAAAAATCTAAAGCAACTGTTGTGTTTTCAAACGTTGGTGCAGCTGTATTATTAACAATTGCATCAATTTCTGCTTTGGCAATTTCAATCCCTTTTTTAATTGCAGGTTTGTAATCTTCATTCGTAATTTTAGAAAAAGGAGGCGTATTGAAGTTTTGTAAAAGTGGGTTCATGTAAAAAAGTGTAATTGTTTAATTTTGTAAACGTGTAATTGTAAAAGTTGAGAATTTATTTTTTAACTCTTGCAGAAGCTTTTTCAACTTTCAATTTCAATTCTTCTTTGTAAGCGATTATTTTATTTAAAACCAATTCATCTGAAGCACCAATAATTTGAGCCGCTAAAATACCTGCATTTTTTGCGCCATCTAAAGCAACAGTTGCAACAGGTACACCACCAGGCATTTGTAAAATTGATAAAACAGAATCCCAACCATCTATAGAATTTCTACTTTTTACAGGAACTCCAATTATTGGCAAAGGACTCATACTTGCAACCATTCCTGGTAAATGAGCTGCTCCTCCAGCTCCTGCAATAATTACTTTTATGCCTCTTTTGTGTGCATTTTTAGAATAGTCTACTAATTTTTCTGGAGTTCTGTGAGCAGATACAATATCTACTTCTATTGCAATATTAAAACTCTCTAAAATGTCTATTGCTTCTTGCATTATTGGAAGATCAGAATCGCTTCCCATTATTATTCCTACCATAGTTTAATTTATTAAATTGATAATTACGTTTATCATCATTTCTTTTTCATTTGGGTTGCTTTCTGCAATCATTAACGTTAAAGCAACTAATGTATTATTTTCAATTCTTTTAGAATTGTCATTTTTATATAAATATTCGTTTTTATTCAAATACCAAACAAATAACCAAGCTGCAATACGTTTATTTCCATCTGTAAAAGAATGATTTTTCACAACAAAATATAACAAATTTGCTGCTTTTTCTTCAATACTTGTGTATAGTTCTTTTCCATCAAAAGTTTGATCTATAGTTGCAATAGAACTTTTAAAAGATTGATCTTTCTCGTTTCCAAAAATGGAAGATCCTCCAAATTTTATTTTTAATTCTTCAATAGCCTTTTTTGCTTCTTTATATTCAATTTTATAAGAAACAAAATTATTTACATTGTCTCTATTTAATGTTTGATGATCGAAACCATCTAAAATATCTAAAGCTGATGAGTAATCAGACAAAATATCGATTAAGCCTTCAGTATCTTTTGTTAATTTTGATGTTCTTTGAACTAATTGAATTGTCTTTTGAAGTTGATTTAAACGTTTTTCGTTTATGGAATAGCCTGTAGTTAAATGTTCTTTTAAAATATTTGTTGCCCAAATTCTAAATTGAGTTGCAATTTTAGATTTTACTCTATAACCTACAGAAATTATTACATCAAGATTATAATGATTTACATCATATGTTTTTCCATCATTTGCAGTATGTGCAAATTTTGCACATACTGATTCTTGTAGGAGTTCTTGTTCTTTAAAAATATTCTTTAAATGCTTTGAAATTACTGTTCTATCTCTCTGAAAAAGTATTGAAATTTCTTTTTCAGTTGCCCAAAGAGTTTGCTTTTGTTCATCTAAAATAATCTCAAAACCTTTATTTTCTGTTGAAGATTTAAATGAAATTATTTTGTTCATTTTACAATCATTTTAAAGCTTAATTTTGTTTAAACCTATTCAAAATATTCCAATATACCTTTATCACATATTGCAAACTTTCTAAAAATCAATTTATTATATCGAAATAATAAGTGGTTGTTCGGAATTTCCGAACAACCATATTTTTAACTAATTCTTTTTTTGAACTGTTGCATTTTTTGCACTAGTTAAAAAAATATTTAACTTACTTCGAAATCACTCTAATCGTTTCCTTCACTTTCTGTGCTACTTTTCTTGCAATTTCAATATCTTTATTTACAATAGTAACATGACCCATTTTTCTAAATGGTCTTGTTTCCTTTTTCCCATAAATATGAGGCGTAACACCATCAATCTTTAAAATATCTTCTATATTTTCATAAATAACATCGCCAGAAAAACCTTCTTCTCCTACTAAATTTACCATAATACCTGTAACTTTACTATCGGTGTTTCCTAAAGGAAGATTTAAAATAGAACGTAAATGTTGCTCAAATTGATTGGTATAACTTGCTTCAATAGAATAATGTCCAGAATTATGAGGTCTTGGTGCAACTTCATTCACTAAGATTTTATCATCTGCTGTTTGAAACATTTCTACAGCCAATAAACCAACAAAATCTAAATCACTCACTACTTTTAAGGCAAGTTCTCTAGCTTTTTTGGCAACTTTATGATCTATTCTTGCAGGACAAATAACATATTCTACTTGGTTTGCTTCTGGATGAAATTCCATTTCTACAACAGGATACGTTTTTACTTCTCCAGCTGTATTTCTTGCTACAATTACAGCCAATTCATTTTTAAACGGAATCAGTTTTTCTATAATACATTCTACATTTGGTAAAGATTCTAAATCTGCTATATTTCTAACGATTTTAACACCATTTCCATCGTATCCAAAACGTGCAGCTTTCCAAACAAAAGGAAAGGTAATAATGTTGTTTTCAAAAGAATGTATCAATTCTTCTAAATAGGCATAATGAGAAAATGGAGCAGTAGGTATTTGATGATCTACATAAAAATTTTTCTGCCTAGCTTTACTTTGAATAATGCGTAAATCTTTCGGTTTAGGAAAAATTGTTAAACCTTCAGCTTCTAATTTATCTAGAGCGTCTAAATTTACGTTTTCAATTTCTATGGTTAAAACATCTACTGTTTTACCAAAATTATAAACGGCATCAAAATCTAACAAATCTCCAACCACAAAAGTGTTGCAAATTTCTGCACAAGGTGCATTTTTATTGCTTTCTAGAATAGAAGTATGAATATCGAATTTTTGCGTTTCTGCTAATAGCATTCGTCCTAATTGACCACCTCCAAGAACGCCTAATTTAAAATTTGAAGAATAATAGTTTTTCACGAGTAAATTTGTTGTATTTCAGCAAAAATACACAACTAAATTCAGTATTACTAGAAATTAGTTATACTTAATGATGAACCTCTTTGAATAGCCCTATATTCTAAAGCCGGACAAATAAAATTATCAGTTTGAGGAGCTCCTCCAAAATCTAAGCTGTAGGTACCTCCATCACAGCTACATTTTAGCAGTCTATTTTCATAAACCATTGGAGTATTGCAGTCATTTAAAGGACAAATTCTATCAAAAGCAGCATATTCATCAGTTTTTTTACGAAAAACTATAATACCTTTTGCACCACCATTAAGTTCTACAGCATTACCAATAACCAAATTGTTAAATTGTGGGAGGTTTAGATCTGTATTAATTTGTACAAAAACGGGTCTTAAACAATTATCAGGTAAACTATTATCTGAACAACTAGAAAAAGCTATCAATGTAAATATTAAGAGAATTTTTTTAATCATACCAAAGTTTCATTTCATCTAAAACGATGGCAATTTACAAATATTTTGTACATTTGTATTACAATCTCATTCCTGTTTAGGCAATGGGATTTTTAAATTTAGCCTACATTGGCTATTTACTAAACAAATACTATTTTTTTGTTTTACTGTAAATTTATTTTTATGCAATAAAATGAATCAATTTAAATAAAACATCATGAGTGAAATATCATATTATTCTGCAGAAGGATTAAAGAAATTAAAAGAAGAATTGGTGCAACTAGAACAAGTTGAACGCCCTAGAGTTACCACAGAAATTGCAGATGCAAGAGATAAAGGAGATTTAAGTGAAAATGCAGAATACCATGCAGCAAAAGAAGAGCAATCTCACTTAGAATTTAAAATTGCGAAGTTAAAAAACGTAATTTCTAACGCTAGAATTATAGATGAATCTCAATTAGATACCTCTAAAGTATTGATTCACTCTATTGTAAAAATTAAAAATACAGCCAATAAAATGGAGTTTTCTTACACTTTGGTGGCAGATTCTGAAACCGATGTTAGAAACGGAAAATTGTCTGTAAACTCTCCAATTGGTAAAGGTTTATTAGGTAAAAAAGTAGGTGATATTGCAGAAATAAAAGTACCTAATGGAATTATGAAATTTGAAATTGTAGACATTTCTAGATAAAAAATCCTTTTAGCTTTTGGCAAGTAGCCTTTAGCAAAAAGCCAACAATTAAAAATTGAAAAATGAGCATATTTACTAAAATAATTACCGGAGAAATACCTTGTTACAAAGTAGCTGAAGATGCAAATTATATTGCTTTTTTAGACATCAATCCTAATGCAAAAGGACACACTTTAGTGGTACCAAAAAAAGAGGAAAATAAACTATTTGATTTATCTAAAGAAGATTATTTAAGTTTGATGGATTTTTCTTACAGAGTTGCAAAAGCACTAGAAAAAGCAGTTGATTGTAAAAGAGTAGGGCAAAGTGTAATAGGTTTAGAAGTGCCACATATTCATGTGCATTTAGTACCTTTAAACACAATGGCAGATGCACAATTTACAAAAAAAGTAACATTAACTAATGATGAGTTTGTTGCTTTGGCAGCAAGTATTTCTGCTAAATTTGAGTAGATTTTTGTTGTTTATTTCTTACTATTTCTTCACAATTTTGCTATTTCATTATGAGGTTTCCCAGTCGCTAAAAAGCTCATTTCTAAATAACAAAACTGTGTGTTATCATTTTTATCTCCAACTTTATAAAACCTTTTGATTAGCAAAAAAAACAATACTATTTGAATTAGCTAGCAAATAAGTTTAGCCCTGATTGAACGGTTTGTTTGAGCTCTTTTTTATTCCTTTTTAGGATAAAAAAAGCGAGTAGTGAAAGCAGGAAATAGCTTCAAAAAAAAATTACACTTTATTTAATAGAATTTCAAAAGTAGTTCCTTTGTCTATTTCAGATTTTTGTACAAATATTCTTCCTCTATGGTAATCTTTTATAATACGTCTAGAAAGCGATAAACCTAAACCCCAACCACGTTTTTTAGTGGTAAAACCTGGTTTAAATATTTGGTTAAAGAGCTTTTTTGGCATTCCTTTTCCAGTGTCAGAAATCGTTATTTTTACTTTTTTTGCTGTATTTTGTATTTGTAATATTAACTCTCCTTTACCTAACATGGCATCAATAGCATTTTTGATGAGGTTTTCTATAACCCAACCAAATAATTCTGTATTTAAATTGGTGTAAATTTTAGTATCTGTAGAGATAAAAGAAAACGTAATTTGCTTAGAACTTCTAGATTCTAAATAATCAAAAGCTTGTTTGGTAATGGCAACAATGTTTTCTTTTTCCAATTCTGGTTTAGAACCAATTTTAGAAAAACGATTTGCAATGGTATTTAACCTACTTACATCTTTTTCTATTTCTTCTACATATTTATCATCTACTTTTTCCATTTTTAAAATGGCAATCCAACCTAAAAGAGAAGACAAAGGCGTGCCAATTTGATGTGCAGTTTCTTTTGCCATTCCTGTCCATAGTTTATTGGTTTCTGCAACTTTACTAGAGCTGTAAAACATATAAATAACGGCAAGAAACAAGAATAAAATTAAAATTAATGCCAGTGGATAATAGCGTAGCTTATTTAATAAATCTGAGTTTTTATAATAAATATACTGTTTGTTTTGTCCTTGATAACTAACTTCAATAGGTTCATTTTCAATTTTCATTTCTGCTAGTTGGGCTTCTAAATATTTGGTGTTTAGTGCTTTTACAGAATCTAAATTCTGAAAATATTCTATTTCACCTTTAACATTTACCAAAATCATGGGAATGTTATTATTATTCTCAATTACTTTTAATGGCAAATCTACATTTGCATTTAAATCTGTATTTGTAGCAATTTCTTTTTGAGCGGTTGCTAAAATTTCCATTTTAATACGCTCTTCTTGCTTAAATTTTTGGAAAAATATATAAGTGTTCCATAATATTAATGAAACTATAATTAGCGAAATTATAATGGCAAAGCGTCTAAATAATAAGTTGTTTGTTAAAAAGTTCATCTAAACAAATATAAAGGTTTCTGCTATATAACTCATTTAATGGGTTGATAGTATTTTGTAAATTAATTTTACAAGGATGTTTATTGAAATCTAAAAATAAGTTTCAACTTAAATTTTATCAAAAAAATAAGAGATTCAAATAGAGTAGGGTGTTGATAACTTTACAGAAGAACAATTTCAATTTATTGAACAAAAAACCACAAAAAAACATACATTTGCTTGAGCGTATTTTTAAAAAATGATACAAAAAGTACTTTAAAAGTACTTTTATTAAAATAGAAATTATGGAAGTTATTGGTAAAATAAAATTAATTGGAGATGAGCAATTATTAGGGGCTCAGCAAAATTTTAAGAAAAGAGAGTTAGTAGTTACAACAGATGATCAATATCCTCAAATGATAATGATAGAATTTGTGCAAGATAAATGTGATTTATTAAATAATTACAAAGTTGGGCAAGATGTAAAAGTATCTATTAATTTACGTGGTAGAGAATGGATTAACCCAGAAGGTGTAGCAAAATATTTTAATTCTATACAAGGATGGAGAATTGAAAACTTATCTCAAGCTGCATCTAGCAGTAATTTACCTCCTGTAGATCAATTTGAGCCTGCAGCAAAAGTTACTGATGAAGAGCCTGATGATTTACCGTTTTAAAAATTAAAAAAGAATAAGATTTTTTTGATGCAAGAATCAAGACAAATAAAAAAGAGAAAATTCATTTTGAATTTTCTCTTTTTTTATCTCTATTTTAGTCTTGGTTCTTGTTTTAAACACAGTCTTAAGAAAAATTATTTTTTCTCACCTTTTTTAGGCATTGGTCCACGTAAATGAATAACCAAACCATTCAAAAAATTACGTAAAATTTGATCTTGGCATTCTACATATTTTGGGTGTTCTTCACTTCTAAAAAGTGCTCCTAATTCACTTTTACTTACTTTAAAATCTACCAAAGCACAGATTTCTACAATATCTGTATCACGTAATTTATGTGCTACTCTTAGTTTTTTTAAAATGTCGTTATTTGTTAATCCCATAAATCAAAAGTAATTAATTTTAGTATTGTTTTAATCTACAACTTTAAAAATTGCCCAAGCATAAAAAGCAAATCGTGCAAATCGAAATAATCCAAAAAACACAACATTTTTAAACGGGTATTTAATCATTCCTGCAGCTAAACATGCAATAGAGAATGGTAAAGGTAATAATGCACCTACTAGAATTAAAAAACCACCCCATTTGCGTGTGTTTTTTAAATTGTCTGCCATTTTTACTTCTAAATATTCTTTTACAGATTTAATTTTAAGTGAAGTTTTACCAATAAAATAAGAAACCAAACCACCAAAATAAGATAAAGTAGCTAAAAATGTTAAATTTAAAATTGGATTTGCTGTTTTTTTAGACCAAGCAATAAATATTTCTGGAGGTATTAAACCTAGTAAAGTCTCAGAAATAAAAAACGTTATTAAAACGGTTAATCTAGAAAAAGTTTCGGTAAAATGATGCAAACCATCATTGATATTATAAACGTATTTATTAAACAAAAATAGACCAATTACAACAGCTAAAATTGGCAAAAAAGCTTTTTTAACACTTTCCCAAACAAACATATAAAAACCAGTTCTTCCATAATAATTATGGAGTCTTTTTCCTATAAAAGCAGTTTTTTTGATTCTTTTTTTACGTTTCTTTTCCACGAAAAATAATTAGTTTAATAAAAGTACAAAAATAGTAACTTCTAAGCTATAAACACCAAGATTATATTAGATTAATAATTTTTTAAGAAATAGATTTTTTAAAGTATTATTTATGATATGTTTTATGAACATAAAATCGTATCATTTTTTGATGTTATTTTTTTGTTGACTATTTTTACAAAATGATTTGGTTAACAGATACAATTGAATTCCCACCTTTTGAATACACAACAAGTGATGGCATTATTGCTTTGGGTGGAGATTTATCTGAAAAACGACTAATTTATGCTTATAAAAACGGAATTTTTCCTTGGTTTTCTGAAGGAGAACCAATTGTATGGTATTGTCCACATCAAAGAATGGTTTTGTTTCCTGATGAAATAAAAGTATCTAAATCGATGCAAAAAATCATCCATAAAAATGAGTTTATAATTACAGAAAATAAAGCTTTTGAAGAAGTTATTTACAATTGTAAAAACATCCAAAGAAATGACGATTTTGGCACTTGGATTACAGATGATATGGAGCAAGCTTACATCAACTTACATAAAAAAGGAGTTGCCAAATCTATAGAAGTTTGGTTTAATGGCGAATTGGTTGGTGGATTGTATGGTTTAGAAATAAATTCAATTTTTTGCGGAGAAAGTATGTTTAGCAAAGTTTCTAATGCTTCTAAATTGGGTTTTATTTATTTAGCAAAAAATAAAAATTATATACTTATAGATTGCCAGATTTATAATGATCATTTAGCTAGTTTGGGTGCAAAAGAAATTGATAGAGCCGTTTTTTTAAATTTTTTGAAAGCGTAAATTTTCTAAAAATCAGCAGCAACTGTAAAACTCATTATTTTATTGGTTGATGGATGCCTAAACTCAATAAATTCTGCATGTAAATGTAGTCTATTCTCTTTTTTACCATACAAATCATCTCCCAGAATAGGGGTATTTAATCCGTTTTTATGTGCAGCATGCACTCTTAGTTGATGAGTTCTGCCAGTAATTGGATAAAAATGAACTCTTGTTTTTCCGTTTTCTCTTTTGATGATTTTCCAATCTGTTTCTGCATTTTTGCCATGTTCAAAATCGACCAATTGTTTGGGTCTGTCATCTAAATCTACACGAATTGGAAGTTGAATTTTTCCGCTTTTTTTTGTTAAATTTCCATCTAATAAAGCTACATAACGCTTTTTTACAGTTCTTTTTATAAACTGATTTTGTAAAACTTTATTTGTTTCTTTGGTTTTAGTTAATAGTAAAATTCCAGAAGTAGACATGTCTAATCTATGTACAATTAAAGGTCCAGTTGCCTTTGGATATTTTTCTTTAATTCTAGTATACACAGAATCTGTAATGTCTTTTCCAGGAACCGATAAAAATTCTGTAGGTTTATTTACAACTAATAAAACATCGTCTTCATAAATAATTTCTAATTCTTGCTTTTCTGCTAAGTTTTCTAACAATAAATTAGCGTCCATTTTAATGCCTTTTAGCATGTGTTTTAAAATAGGTTTACATCTTCCTTGGCAAGCAGGGTAATAGTTTTTGTGTTTTCTTATTGCTGAGTTTGGCGAAATTCCCCACCAAAACTCAGCCATACAAATAGGCGTGTAATTATTTAAAAAAGCATGTTGTAACAATTTAGGAGCAGAACATTCGCCAGAACCTGCAGGAGGTTTTATTGCAGGATCATTAAAAATGTCTAACAAATTCACTTTTTCTTTTTGTTGATTTAAAAAAGCATATTTACTAAAAAGTGTTTGCTGTAAATAGTTCGATTTTTCTTTTCGTTGCTTTTTTAAGGATGCAATCTCATCTTCAAAAATGACTAATTCCATTCTTTTTTTAGCAATTTTATCTTCGTAATAATCTTGGAGTTCTTTCAGGTAAAATTGATCGTTAAAACTTTCTTGTACTATTTTTTTGGTAAGCATATTAAAATCAGTCTCATTTAAAGTTGTTTGTCCGATTGTTTTTCTAGCTTTTCGATCTTTCTTTTTTAGGTTTAATTTTTTTCTTTCCAGAATTAAATCGGCTTCTATTTCTTTAGATAATTTTAGAAAGGTTTTTTTTAAGATTACATAATTTTTATCTTTTTTTAAATCTAATAATCGCTTATTTATTTGATCTATTTCTTTTTCTCCTTTAATATAAAAACTACCTTCTGTTCTCATATTAAAAACAGGAGGAACAAATTTATTGGGTAAACTTTTATCTGCTAATTTTCCAGAAAAAGCGGCTAAATAACCTATTTCATTTTGCTTGTTTTTTACAACTAAAACGCCAAACATTTTACCAATTGGTAGTTGGTCTTTTTTATTTGAAAGTCCGAAATTATGAATAAAATCGGTTTGATTTTTTAAATAATCTTGTAATTCATTGGTTGCAATTTTAGCTAATAAATGAGGTTGGTAATAAAACGGAAATGTGAATTTTTCTGGGAGTTCAATTTCAGAAATATTAGTGTTAAATTTTTGAAAATAATTCAAGACTTAAAATTATGGAGTTAAAGGCTAAAGGTTGCACGTTGCAATCTGTCATTAATTGAGGTTCCTAAACCATTGTTAGGAAATTTTTCTGTAATTATTACATCTAATTTTTGATGATCTAATTCGTGCAGAGAATCATATAACTTAGATGCAGCTTCCTTTAAAGAACCTTTTTCTGATAAAATTATTTCAGTTATAGTTTCATTATTTAAAGATTTTTTAAAAACTAAAATACCAATTTTTTTCCCTTGATGATTTTTTACTTCTGATGAAACATCATCAACCAAAAAAGTACGAGTTGTAGGTGCATAATGTCTTGCCAGCATACCTGGAGCATCAGGACTTATTTCTTCCTTATTTTTGATGCTAATTTTACCAACAACAGCTTCAATATCTTCTAAATCCAAAGCACCTAATCTATAAATTATAGGTTCATTATTTTCAAAACCAATAATGGTAGATTCTATTCCGTTTTTACAAGAACCACCATCTAAAACCATTTGAATATCATTTTTAAAATAACTTTCTACGTGTGTTGGTTTTGTAGGACTGATACTTCCAAAAGGGTTTGCACTTGGTGCTGCCAAAGGAAAAGGTAGTTGTTTTAGTAGTTTTAAAGTTAAAGGGTGATTTGGAACACGAACAGCAACTGTGTCTTTTCCTGCGGTAATTATATCAGGAATTGTGTTGTTCTTTTTTAAAACCAAAGTCATAGATCCTGGCCAAAAAGCATTTGCTAATAATTTTGCTTTTTCAGGTATATCAGTTACAATATCCACTAAAGAATTTACAGAATGAATATGTACAATTAATGGATTAAAAAAAGGTCTTTTCTTTGTTGAGAAAATGCTTTTTATTGCTTTTTCACTATAAATATTACCTGCCAAACCATAAACTGTTTCTGTTGGTATTGCAACCAATTGTTCATTGGTTAATAAGGCAATTGCTTTTTGTATGTTTTTAGAAATGATGCTCATAATTATTGAACAAAATTACATATAAAATAGACGGTTAAAAAATATTTTTTGAAATTGAAATGAATGTTATTAACCAGTAAATCGTTTTGTTTTTTAGATGTTATTAAGCTATAATTTTTAGTCAACCTATTTCAGGAAAGTACAATGTTTTTTATTGTTGCCAACGTATTTTTGTATGGAAACTTGCGTTTTAAGTGAACGGCATTTTTCCGTAGGAAAAATAGAGTTTATAGAAAAGCACAAACTTTTGATTAAGCCAAATTAAGCAATTTTTTATACACGGTGTTGCCCAAAGTGATTTTCATAAATAGTTCCTTTTTTCATTTCTCCTTAATCTTTCATTCATTATATAAAAACTCCGTTTTCGTGGCAAATTCCATTTCAGAGTTTCCTCCTTATTTCTCATTTAGATTATGAGTAATAATTCCGCAAACGAGCTAAATTCCGCTTGAGTGAGTTTCCGAAGCAACATTCCGCCCGAGTAAATTTTCCAACTGCAAATAATTTTCCAAGTTTTATAAATTCCGCACACGTTTTCCTTAATTAAAAAACAGAAGAATTTCTCCGTAATTTGACTGTTTCACAACTCACTTTTTTATTCAGAGTTTGAGTGGTAATTCAGTTTTTTAAAATTATTCTTTAAAAACCCTTTTTTTGAAAATCAGCGGTCAATTCCGCCATTTTGGGCAACGTTGTTGTGTATGATTTGTTGCGTAAATTTAGCTAAAAATAACCAATAATTACAGACTTTTATGCGAGCGAGGTTTTTCGTAAGAAAAACTTTGCAAGCAATAAATTATACACGGCTTAAGTTTGTCTTTTAATAAATTTGATAAAATAATAAGAAAGAATAAAAGAGAGAATTAAGGTTAATTTACA
>NZ_CANMHM010000010.1 GCF_947497695.1 uncultured Polaribacter sp.
GGACACAAAAAATGTGATTTTTGTGTCCTTTTTTAATCTTGAAAGTAATTTAATGTACTACTTCTGAAAGTGCCTAATTTTCTTTTATATCTGTTAAATTAATTTTAACGTCACAAATTGTGTCTTAAAAAAACTCGAAGCTTTGCCTCGAGTTTTTTGTTTAAAATATGTAAAATAAGAATATTTATTCTAAATAATTTTTGTGAATCCTTATAATTAAGGAATCTATATTAAATAACCTACTTTAGATTCCTGCCTTCGCAGGAAAGACAGACTACAAATAAATTTGTAAAAACAGGTAATTGTAATAAACCTTTCTTAATAATCTAACTTCTTAATATAGCTCAACTTCTTTTTCCAGATGGCTAAATCTTCTTTAAAAGCTGCTACACTATTTTTCACATTCAACACCAAAGGATTATCATCTTTCGCATTCGAAAAGAAACCTAAATTATTTTCTAATTGCTGAATCTCTTTCACAACCTCATCAATCTTCTTTCTAATAAATAATTGTTCAGAATCTAATTTTCTAACATCTTTCGCTTCTGCTAAACTATCTACAACATGTGTAAATTTTAACATGCTAATTTCCTCTTTATCCAAATCTAAACTACCTAAAGCTCTGTCAATTAATTTGTTAAATTTACTATCAACATGCCTTGCATCTCTTGGTAAAATCCCTAAAGTTTTCCAAGTATTAATAATTTCAAAAATCTTCTCTTTTGTTGGTTCTTTTAACTCTTTAACCGTTTCTAAAAAGGCTTTTTTAGCATCTACAACTGCTTGTTGCTCTTTGTTAAGTGCATTTTTTTGAGCGTGAAATCTATCAAAATAATGATTACAAGCTGCTTTAAAACGTTTCCAAATATCATCTGAAAATTTACGTGGTACATGACCAATTTTTTTCCAATCTGCCTGAATTTTCTTCAACGTATTTGTGGCAGACTCCCAGTCTTCACTATCTTTTAAAGACTCTGCCAACTCAATCAACTCAATTTTTTTCTTTAAATTATCTTGTTGTTCACTTTTTTCGTGCTTGTAAAACACATTTTTAGCACTATTAAATTTTTTAGTAGCTGCTTTAAATTTTTGCCAAACCTCTTCACTTTTAGAGTATGGCAGTTTCCCTGCATTAAAATACTCTTGCCTTAAAGCCTCAACCTCTTTAATACTTTTTTGCCAATCGTTGTGCGTTTTATTAGTAGAAGTATCATAAGCATTTAGCTTTTCTACAACCACTAATTTCTGCTCTATAATTTCTTGATATTTAGAACGCATTTCTCTAAAATGATCGTGCCTTCTATCATGAATTACCTTAGTCACTTCACTAAATTTTTGCCAAACAGTCTCTCTCATGTCTTTAGAAACTGGTCCAATATCTTCTTTCCAAGTTTTATGTAACTCTTGCAAAGCTTTAAAAGCAACATTAACATCTGGTTCTGCAGCTAAAGCCTCTGCTTTTAATATAATTTTTAGTTTCTCCTCTAAATTATGCTTAAAATCTAAATCTCTAAAATCGTTACTTAAATGCAATAAATCGTAAAAACGCTCTACATGATGATGGTAAATTTTCCAAGTATCATTGTAATGATTTTTAGAAACAGGTCCAATTGTTCTCCAGGTATCTTGCAACCCTTTAAACGTTTTGTACATGGTTGCTGTATCTGCATTGTCAATTAAATCTTTTAATTGCTCAATCACAGAAAGTCTTTTTTCTAAATTAGTAGCTAATTGCTTTTCTAAATCATTATAATATGCATCTCGTTGTTTCTTATAATCAGATAATAACGCATTATAATCTGTTTTAATAGAACTCGAAAACTGAAAATCGATAGCATTTCCTCCTTCTTCTAAAAAAGCCGCTTTTTTTGCTGCTATTAAAGCACCAAATTGTTGATTAAAAGCATTTTTAATACCATCAACTTCACTTTTTATTTTATGAACAGCATTATTAGAAAGTGTTTTTTTAAGCACAGCTACCAATTCCTCTAAAGATAATTTAGAATAATCTACAGTAGCAACTTCCTCTTTAGTTGTTTCTTTTTCAGCATCTTCTGCCATCGATTTTTCAATCTCTTCCACAGCATCTTCAGTATCATCCACTGCTGCTACAGTTTCTTTGGCAACTTCATCAACTTTAGTGGTTTCAGGTTCAATTGCTACTACTTTACTTTCCGTTTTTTCAACGTTTTCATCATTATTATCTAACATATCTACAATGTTTAAGGTCTGTACTTTAGTACTAATTTAGGTCGATAAAGATAGTTACAACTTGGTAAATTGGCAAACTATCTAAGAATTAAAAATCTACACACATATTTTGGGTGTTCCCTAAAAAGGTCGGGCTTTACACTATATCTTTTTGCGAAAAGCAAAAAAGATAAGCCTGTCTTGAGCGAAGTCGAAAGGTTTCAATCCCTAACGCTGCTTGTTTGCCAACTTATTAACTTCTTTAAATTCGCATTCTTTAATTAGTTTTTATTTTGTTTCATAGTTATTATCAACCATTTTATATAAGATATCTAACCTACTTTTAGCAAGAACTTTTCTAATTAAAACTAACGTTTATTTTATGAATTATCTTTGCCTAAAGCACTAAAACCCTTTTTTTTTAGATACATGGTTTTACATTTAATTACTTTTTATATCTATGGAAAAGACATGCTCTTTTGCAATTTTTGACGTAGCATTCGCTTTAGCGAATTACGAATGTGTATAGCTTTGAGCGTTGGCTTTCATTCTAAATTGCTCTTTCTTGATATAAGTATTCTTGAAATCCAATAAAGGTTTCTCTAATCGACCTAATATCTCCTAATTCACGTTTTGCATCTGTTATTGCTTTGTATTTCAATTCTAATAAATTTGGTAGTTTAGAATCGTCCAATTCATCAACCCCTTCTTTTACGTATTGTTCTAATACAAAATTTAAAAATTCTTGTTGCTTTGAATTATAATCATTCATTTGAATTTTAGCTTTACCTGCTCTTTCTAATCTTGGAACAAGGTCTTTATGATACGCCACATAACTTAATACATCAAAAAGGTCGCTATCTTCTCCGTGAATTAAATTTCTTAAATCTTCTAACTGAGAATTTGTGTATCCCTTTTCGCTAAGTTCTTCTAACAATTTTTTACGTGTACTTGGCACGCTCCAAAGTTTTCTTAATTGATTTTCGTCTGTAAAAAATGATGGTAAATCTCCAAATAACTGCTCAATAAACTGTGTAGAAGAAATTGGTTTACCTGATGGACTCCAAAACGAAGTCTTTACCATTGAATCTATTTCTCTTTCTTTATTATCTGAAAGTTTTACTCTTATCATGGCTCTTGGTGGTGTTTCACACACACAAGGTATATTATCACATTCTGCACAAGCTTCTTCTGGTGGTGTCTCACAAATACAAGATGCTTCTCCACAAACAGCACAAACTCTGGTTCTGCCACCACTTTCATCATCATTAGGAATTTCTGGTGGTAATGGGTCTCCATCCCATTCTGGGTCTTGAAAGTGTTCGTGCGCTTTTACAAAATCAAATAAGGTAAAATAATCTTTACCATCAAAAAGACGTGTTCCTCTACCAACAATTTGTTTGAATTCTACCATAGAATCTACAGGTCTTAATAAAACGATGTTTCTAATTTCTGGCGCATCTACACCTGTACTTAATTTTTGTGAAGTAGTTAAAACTGTAGGAATACTTTTCTCATTATCTTGAAAATCTCGTAAATGTTGTTCTCCATTTTTACCATCGTCTGCAGTTACTCTGTGGCAATAATTGGTGCTTTTACTATTAGAAAATTGATTGATTAAATCTCTAATTAAAGCTGCATGTTTTTGAGTTGCACAAAAAACTAACGATTTTTGATTTTGATTTATCAGTTCTAAAAACTTTTTAACTCTGTATGCTTCTACCTGTTGTATGATAATTTTTCTACCATAATCTCTATACGTAAATGTGTCTCCAATTTCAACTTCGCCGTGTAAAATTACATCATCTTTGGTAACTGTATATTCATCATAATTGGTTTGTATTTCTTTTACCTTAAAAGGCGTTAAGAAACCATCATTAATACCATCTTTTAACTTGTAAGTATAAATTGGGTCGCCAAAATAATCATAAGTATCTGCATTTACGTCTCTTTTTGGTGTTGCTGTTAAGCCTAATTGAACTGCTGGCGAAAAATGTTTCATAATTTCACGCCAAGAACTTTCGTCTCTTGCACCTCCTCTATGACATTCATCTATAATTATAAAATCGAAAAAATCTTTTGGATATTGACCAAAATTGAAGTCTTCTGTATTGTAAACAATTGGCGATTCTGCAGCTATTGGTAAATTTTCATCTTCGTTTTCTTCTTCATCTTCATTTTTAGCATTGGTCATAAAAGTTTGGAAAATTGTAAAAAATAAATTACCATTTTTAGGTACTTTTCCTTTCTTTTTTATTTCTGATGGTTTAATTCTTACTTTAATATTTTCATCAATTACATCAAAAGCACCAAAAGAGTTAAAAGCTTGGTCTGCTAATATGTTTCTATCTGCTAAAAATAATATTCTGGGTGCTCTACTTGCATCTCTTTTTAAATTCCATTTTGCATGAAATAATTTCCAAGCAATTTGAAAAGCAATGGCTGTTTTTCCTGTTCCTGTTGCTAAGGTTAATAAAAGTCTATCTTTTTTCTCTGCTACTGCTTCTAATACTTTAGCAATGGCATTTTGTTGGTAATATCTGGGTTGCCAAGTACCTCCTCTATCTTCAAAAGGAATGGTAAACAAACGCTCTTTCCAATTAGCAATTTCTACTTTATAGGCTTCTTTTGGTGTTGGGTAGGTCATTTCCCAAAGTTCGTCTGGTGTTGGGTATTTAAAAACCTCACCTTCTGTGGCTTCGTCTAAATCCATACCATACATACGCAAGCCATTGGTTGCATAGGTATATCTAATATCTAAACGTTCTGCATATTCTTTGGCTTGACTAACACCATCTGTGTAATATAAGTCTCTTTTTTTAGCTTCTACAACACCAATTCTTCTGTTTTTGTATTCTAATACATAGTCTGCAAATAATGGTTTTGCTCTTCTGTTTTGACCTATTAAACGCCCTTTTGTAATAGGAAACTCTAAACGTAATCTACTGCCTTCTACAATACCCCAACCTGCTTTTCTTAAAGCGGGTTCTATTAAATCGTGTTTGGTTTGTGCTTCGTTCATTTATTTCTTTTTCTTTAAAAATCAAATAACCATCAAATAAGATAATCACATAAGTATCACATAAGCATCACATAAAAAAGTACTGATTATCAGGTTTTTAAAATAAAAAACAACATAATTATCACATAAGCGTCACATAAAAAAGTACTGATTATCAGGTTTTTAAAATAAAAAACAACATAATTATCACATAAGCGTCACATAAGAAATATTTATGCCCAAAATGGAATATAACTAGCATACTTTCTAGAATTGCTCTCAGGATTATCTTCCTTTATTGCATTTGTTTCTAAAGCTTCTTTTATAATTCTAGAAGCAATAGAATAATTATGGCTTTTAATTTTAAAACGGTCTCTTAAACTTTCATTACTCATTTTTTCGTTAGAAACATATTTTAAACAAGCGTGTTGATAACAAGCTCTAACCCTCTCTTTTTTATCTAATTTTTTTAAACCTCTATAACTAAAAAGAGTAACAGTAGTTCTATGCTCTTGTACTTTTACTTGTATTGGTGGTAGTTGATATAATTCATTGTAAAATATAACTTTATCTAAACCACTTCCTTTTTCTTCACAAAAACGCATTCTTCGCATAATATCTGCCAAAATTTCGTTTCTTGAAATATAGGAATCTATAAATCTGTCTGGTGTAATTAAAGGGTCTCCAGGGTTTGATATTTCTATTCTATCAGAAAAAATTTCAATCATAGGAAATCCTTTTACTAAAAAATCTTGATGAATTAAGGCATTTGCAATTAACTCTCTAATGGCAATTTCTGGATACATGCGTGAATCTTCACGCAATACTTTACCAATTTCTTCATTGGCAGGAAGCTGCCCATTTACCCAATTTACCAAACCAAAAAAACCTAAAGCATAACCTTTAACACCTATTTGTTCTCTTTCTGTTTCTACCTTGTTTTTTCCTTTGTATTTAATAACTCGAATACTTTTTCTTGATAGCAAGTCGAAATCATTTAGGTTTTTAGCAAAAAGTATGGCTCCTAAATTGGTAATTGCAATGCCTGTTTTCGTCTTTTTTACTAATTTTTCTTCTATAAATCGATTGATAATACCATTTTGGTCTTTAGGGAAAGGAATTTTCATTAAATCGAAATAAGTTTCTGTACTTAACAGGCTTACAACATCTGCGTTAGACAAGTTGTCTTTTGCAATATCTTTTTCGAACGATATTTTTCGTTTGCGCCATATTTTAGCTTCCTTATCTGGAAAATCTTCTAATTTTCTGGTAATAGAACCAACACGTATGAAGGCTTGTTGCATAAAATGTACAGGACGTTCTTTGGTTGCTGGTATAATGTAAAGTGAAATGTGTTTGTCTGCATCATAAGCAAACTCAACAACCTCAAAATCTATACGTGGGTCTAAACGTTGTGCCAACCAATGTTCTAATTCTTCTTTGCCTTTTTTATGCGATTTTGCTTTAAAGTTTGTACCAATTATTTTGTGTGTATTGTCTTCTATACCAAATATTAAATAACCATACTCTTGCCCATGAATGCAAGCACCATTAGACAACGCAGAAAGACGCTCGCCAATTTCTTGGGGCGAATGAAAGTTGTGTTTAAACTCTACCCACTCACTCTCATTAGGTTGTTTAACCAGTTCATTTAATAAGGCTTTTAATTGGCTTGTATTCATAAAAGTAAAAATACTAATTTAAGCAATAATTTCTTTTTGTGTCAATTCTCCTGCAAATGCTTTTTGTAAAATGGATTTTTTTAGTTCTTCTAGGTCTTTTAGTTTTTTAACATAATTAGCTTCAATTTGGGTTGTTTGTTTATTTAGCTTTACCATCTTTGGTACAATTTCTTTCTGATTTTTAATACTTGGAAACGAAATTTTTATTTTTCTTAAATCAGCATTATACAACCTTGAAATTGTAGCACCTTTAGACGGATTCCAATCACAAACTCCATAAAACTGATATAAATATTCATTAGTTACTAATTCTTCTTTATTATCAATCCAAACTATGTTGGAATCCTGAAAATATGCTGGTTCTCCATTATAAATTACTCTTCTTCCAATTGTGCCAGAAGCAGAAATTAATATATCTCCTTTTTTTGGAAAAGAATATTTACTTCTAAAATCATCATAAATTTCTTTAGAAATAAAAGCATTTGGTTCTTTTCCAAACGTACCAATTTTATAAAATGGAATTTCGCCATCTGGTGTGGTTTGCTTTTTTAAAATTCTTTTACACATAGAAACTTTACCTAATTCCCCCAAACTTTTCTCTTCCCAACTCTCACCTTTTTGACTAAAAATATTATTTAGTTTAGATTGAAACAACTCTTTTGCGTTTGCTATGTTTTTTTCAATATTGGCTTTGGCTTGGTCTATGGCTATAAAAGCTTTGTCTAATAGGGCTACGATTTGTTTTTGTTCTTCAAGTGGTGGTATTGGTACATCAATTTGTTTTAAAACTTTTACAGATGCCACATTTTTTATTGCTGCACCAACAGTATTTTCTTGTATTCTTTCATCAAAATCAGGACTACTCATCCAATATTTGAGATATTGTACATCCAGGAAATCTTTAGGTGTGAGTTTTAATAGAGCTTGGTTAATAATACCCCTTTTTACATTTTTTGGTACAATAGCGACTTTCCCCATTGTGCCTGAACAACTCATAATCAAATCGTTTGACTTAAGTTCAAACCTTTTCATTTCGTTGAACTTCTCCTGATCCACGAAATATCTTATTTCTGAAAATTGGTCATAGATTGCATGTTGTTGTTCATAAACAGCATAACCCTTTTCAACAAAACAGCTTTTCTTTAGACTGCCGCCAAATGGACCTCTAACAAAATCACAAACCTCTCCAAATTTCTTAAGTTGAATCATTTAGATTAGTTCTTTAATTTGGTTAAGTATAGTATTTGTTTCAGCATCCAAACTTTCCATTTCTGCTAAAATAACGTCAGGACTTCGTAAAGGTGCTTCTTCTGGTGTGTTTGGGTTTTTGGTAGATAAATCAAAAGTGGTTTCATCAATATCAGAAACTTTTAAATTCCATGATTTTTCACTTTCAACTTTTGTTTTTTGTAAGGCTACAAACTCTTCCATATCCTTATCATTTAAAGGATTGGTTTTTCCCATTTTTCGCCCAGGATCTAATTGGTAATACCAAATCTTTTTGGTGGGTTCTCCTTTCTGGAAAAACAACACTACAGTTTTAACACCTGCACCTGTAAAAGTTCCTCCTGGTAAATCTAAAATAGTGTGTAAGTTGCAACTTTCTAATAGTAATTTACGCAAAGCTACAGATGCATTGTCTGTATTGCTTAACACTGTGTTTTTAATTACCACAGCTGCTCTACCACCTGTTTTTAAACTTTTTATAAAGTGTTGCATAAACAAGAAAGCAGTTTCTCCTGTTTTTATATCAAAATTTTGCTGAACTTCTGGTCTTTCTTTTCCGCCAAAAGGCGGATTTGCCAAAATAACATGGTATCTGTTTTTTTCTTGTATGTCTCTTATATTTTCGCCTAAAGTATTGGTGTGTATAATATTTGGGGCTTCTATGCCATGTAAAATCATATTCATAACACCAATTACATACGCTAAATTCTTTTTCTCTTTACCATACAAAGTGTTTTCTTGTAGCGTTTTTAGATTGTCTGTGTTTTTTTCCATGCGTTTGTACATGTAATCATACGCTTCTACTAAAAACCCACAAGAACCTGCTGCTGCATCATAGACTTTTTCGCCTATTTTTGGGTCAACCACATTAATCATGGCTCTAATTAGTGGTCTTGGTGTGTAGTATTGCCCACCATTTCTACCTGCATTCCCCATGTTTTTAATCTTGGTTTCGTACAAGTGGCTTAACTCGTGTTTATCACTTGATGCACGAAAAGGAAGTTGGTCTGCGTATTCTAAAATTTCTCGCAAGTTGTAACCAGATTGTATTTTGTTTTTTAGTTCAGAAAAAATTTCGCCAATTTTATATTCTATGGTATTTGCATTGTCTGCTTCTTGTTTAAACTTTGCCAAATAAGGGAATAGTTTGCCATCTACAAATTGTACCAAATCAACCCCAGTCTTTGCTTTATGGTGGTCTAATTTACCCTCTGCATCTTTTGGCATTGCCCAGTTTGGCCAGCGAAATTCTTCATCTAAAATAAAACTGTAGTCTTCTCCTTTTAATGCTGCTTCGTCTGCTTTGTCTTGTTCTAATTCGTCTAAGTAACGCAAGAACATAACCCAAGAGGTTTGACCTATATAATCTAATTCGCTATCAGACCCAGAGTCTTTGTAAAGTAGGTCGTCTATATTTTTAAATGTTTGTTCGAACATATATTTTATTTCTTCTTTTTATAGCTTTAATTGAATATTAGCTAAAATAAGACTTTAGTTCTAAAAGTAATAGATTTAATAAAAAAAACAAATGTGCTATTTATATAGCTGCTTTTTTAAGTATAAATTTTCAATTTGGAAAAGATGTTCTTTATTCTAAACAACAAGTCATTTAACAAGAATTACCCCTTATTCCAAATTCTCCAAGACTCTTCTGCTTGCAGTTGTAACATTTCGTAGCCATTTTTTATCGTAGCTCCTTTTTCTTTTCCTTTTGCTAAAAAAGTAGTTACTTCTGGGTTGTAAATTAAATCGTACAACAAATGATTTTCTGTTAAAAATTGATATGGAATATCAGGACATTTATCAATATTTGGCGATGTACCAACAGGAGAACAGTTTACAATAACTTGATATTTCTCCATAACTTTCTCAGTAATATCTTGGTAAGAAATTTGTTTTTTACCTTCTGGCTTTCTAGACACAAACTTACATTTAATTCCGTTCTTTTTAAAAGCATACGCAACTGCTTTAGAGGCACCACCAGTTCCTAAAATTAAGGCTCTTTTATGCTGCTTTTTTATCAACGGAAAAATTGATTTTTCAAAACCTACAACATCAGAATTATAGCCTTTTAAATTGCCTCTTTTTGTAAATTTAATGGTATTTACAGCACCAATTTCTTTGGCAGTTGTATCTAACTTGTCTAGATATCGCATCACATCTTCCTTGTAAGGAATGGTTACATTAATACCTGCTAAAGTTTTTCCTCCTTCTTCAATAACCGCAGGAAAATCTTCTATTTTCTGAAGATCAAAATTGACGTACTTGTTCTTTTTTAAACCTAATTTGTTAAACTTCTCTGTAAAATATCCGCGTGAAAAAGAATACTCAATATTTTTTCCTAACAAACCAAACACTTTATTTTTTATTTCTCCCATAAAAATCTATTACTAAAATTAATGCTATACCAATTATAATATAAAAAATTGCAAACCAAGTTTCTGAATTTGAAAAATCAGGCACAAAGCGTTGGTAATTTTCTATGATGTTATTTCCTTTTTTATCAATTAAAAACTGCCCATTTTCTTGCAAATAAATGGCTTTTTTCCAAGGCCAAACAATACCTAAAGAACCTGTAATAAAACCAATAATTACAGCATTTACTATTTGATAATAACGTTTTAAAACATACCCTAAAACGTGACTAATAGAAACCAAACCAAATGCAGAACCTACTGTAAAAACACTAATTATTTTTAAATAACGTACTTTAATTGGGTCTGATAACACCTTAAAATCTCCCGATAAAAGACTGGCAATTACACTAGACAATACGTTTACAGAATCGACCAATAACAATACGTAATTACCCAATAAAATCAAAATAAAAGAACCAGAAAGCCCAGGAAGAGTCATGCCAGAAACACCTATAATTCCGCAAACAAAAACAAACCAAAGGTTATCGTTTTCTGTGGCAGGAGTTAAAAAACTGATTCCAATTCCAATAGCTACTCCAATAATTAATGAAAATATATTTTTAAAATTCCAATCGCCAAAATCTTTACCAATATAATAAATAGAGCCAATAATCATCCCAAAAAACCAACTCCAAACATAGAGTTCATAGTTTACTAAAAAATAATCTAACACTAAAGAAATACTAAAATAACTAAAAATACTGCCTCCCATTATTAACAATAAAAAAGAGCCATTTACATAGTTGTAAAAACTTTTAAAGCGTCCGTTTAAAAGCAATTTAAACGCTTTTAAATTTACTTTTCTAAAGGAGTAAATTAATTCTTCATAAAAACCAAACACAAAAGAAACGGTTCCGCCAGAAACCCCAGGTACTTTATTTGCTGCACCCATTGCCAAACCTTTTAAAAAAAGGTAAACTTTATCAATAAAAGTTCTTTGTTTTTGCATTTACTTTTTGTGAACTGCTAATTTTTCCATGCCTAAAATAATCAGAAAACCAACAATTGCTAACACAATTGCCATGGTTAATTGTGCATCTCCATCAAAAGAAAAAGGACTCACACTTTGTTGATTAAAGGGTACTTTTACTCCATGAGAATTTGTACGCCAAGTTAAAGTCTCTTTCCAAGGCCAAATTTTATTTAACGAACCGATTATAAAACCAGTTAAGGCAGCTAAAGTGTAGTTTTTATAATTTGCAAATAACCATTTTAATACTTTAGAAAAACTTAACAAACCAACAATTGCTCCCAAACCAACTACTGCTATTGTTTTTAAATCTCTATCATTTACCGCTGTTAAAATAGGTTTGTAAGCACCTAGTAAAACTAAGATAAAAGCTCCTGAAATTCCGGGTAAAATCATAGCACAAATAGCTATTGCACCAGCTAAAAATAGAAAGGGTAAAGAAGAACTTTCTGATACCAAAGGATTTAAAGTTGTAATATAATAGGCTAAAAATGCTCCTAAAATTAAAACGATAAATGAAATAGCATTCCATTTTGTAATTTGTTTAGCAATATAAATGATACTTGCCAAGACCAATCCGAAGAAAAAAGACCACAACAAAATAGGCTCATTTTCTAATAAATATTTAATTGCTTTTGCTAAAGAAACAATACTTATAAAAATCCCGATAAATAAAGCTGCTAAAAAACTACCATTTAATTGTGTCCAAGCTGCTTTTAAACCTTCTTTTTTTAACGTTTTAAATAAACCAAGATTTACGTTACTAATAGAACCCAACAATTCTTCATAAATACCAGATATAAATGCAATTGTACCACCAGAAACACCAGGAACTACATCTGCTGCACCCATTGCCATTCCTTTTAAACCAATAACCAAATAGTCTTTAATATTTCTACTCATTTCAATTTCTATTTAAGAAAAACGAAGATAATAGAAATTTGAATAAAAAAAGAGATCTCCTTTTTAATTTGACTTGTTTATAACATCATCCTGTAATAAGTATTTTTTTTTTGCAGATTTAGCTTTTCATTTTTAAATTAAAAAAAAACAACTTTTACTATATTAGCAGCCATTTTCTTTGCTATATTGACAAGTAAAAAGTATCATCAACTAAAATGCAAACTACAAAACTTAGTTCTCAAAGTGTATTGCCCCTCACCTGCTCAAGATCTGGAACTTGTTGTTTTGGGAAAGCTGTAATGTTAAATCCTTGGGAATTGCATTGTTTTAGCAAAGAAAAAAAGAGAACTCCTAGAGAATTTAGAGATTTGTATACTGATTTTGGTGGTATTCAATTGCTTTTTGATGGTAAACAAGATAAAAAAGGACAACAAGCTTGTAGCCAATATGTAGATAATTTTGGTTGTAGCGTTCATTTAGGCAGGCCTTTAGCTTGCAGATTGTATCCTTTAGGTCGTCAAATACAATTTGATAAAGCACAGTATATTTTTGAAGGTGAAACATTTCCTTGTTTAACAGATTGTGCTGAAGTTTTAACCTTGCCTAAATTAAGTGTTGGTGCCTATTTAAAAGGACAAGGTACAGGTCCTTTTGAAAAAGCACAAGATGAATATTTAATTGTGATGCAAAACATTGCTGACATTGCTTTTGAATTGTTATTAGATTCTGGTTTAGCAGCATCTAAAGAAACAAAAACATTGGCTGCTTGGAGAAAAATCGGAAACGAAACCCCAGAATTTTTAGCGAAAAGAATTGGTAAAGAATGGATAGATTGTTTGATGATTCCTGAAATAACCAATGAAACTGATAACCCAACCACTTTTGCACATAAACACAATGAAATACTGCTGTTAAAAGCCCAAGAAAAATTTGGAAGCATACAAACACATCAAGAATTGTTAGAAGCATCTGTTTTAATGATTGCTATTGCTTTGCATTTGGCTAAAGGTTTGGGTGCAAACCCTAAAGAAATTTTAGACCATTGGATAGAAATTGCTAAAAACAATGGTGCTGAAGAGTAGATTTTATTTAGAATACTTTATTTGTGCTAGTATCAAATGATACTATCACAAAAATAATAATTTTAAACTAACATATTCTGAAGTATAATTTTTTAAGTCTTTTTGATATGGTTAGCCATCTGTTTGATTTAATAATCTTTACTAATAAATAAGTTAAGTAACTAAAAAAACATATAGCTACATATAAACTACCTACAACAACTTTGCCATTGCTTCTTTAATGATTTCAGCGTTTCTAATTCTATTAGGTGTATTTTCCTTTTTTTGATCTTGTATCATATTACGCATTAAATTAATTACCACTTTATCAAAATTATACGATTTGTATTGATTTCCTTTTTCGACCATATCATTTACTAAATTCTGAATTGCTTCACTATTATCACTTTCAGAAATTTGTGTGAATGCTTTTTGATACATGGCTTTTGTGGAATCATCTCCATTTAAAAACATACCAGACAATACATTTTTGGCTATAAAAGGCAGTTCTTTTTCGTCTTTTTCTTCAATATAAATACGTGTTAAAGGCGTTGCTAAAATTTTTCTAACAGCATCTGGTAATTCTTTAGATTTTGCAATTGCCAATGGTTTGTCTATATAATACATTGCCACCAAACCTTTTCCTAATATTGAGTAAGACTTACTTTGTAAAGCTTTTTCAAAAATTGGTTTTAATGTTGGATCTGTTAACTTGCCTAAGGTTTCAATAGCTGCTGCTTGTACCAACGTTTTTTCATCTTTTTTAACAATCTGTTTTATTTTTTGAATGGCATCTTTTTTAGAAAACTTATTAATTAAATCTATTTTTTCTAAAGCTAGTATTCTAATTTTATAAGATGGATCACTCATGGCAGCTTCAACGGCTTCAAAAGCTTCTTTATCTTCTTGTTTTTTAACTACTTCTAACAAAGCCTCTCTGCTGTGGGCATAATTTTCTGCATTTTTTAATTGAAAAAGATAATCGCTAAAAACCTTGTTTTCTGTAATTTCACACAATAATACACCATCTGCATTTATTTGTATATAGGTTGGTTCTTTATTGTATGGAAATGTAAAAGAGGCATCATTACCGTTAACAAAAACCTGGTGTCTTGTTCTTTTTCCGTCTTCAAAAATATCAATTGCCAAAGGGAATTTAAACTCAGTAACATTGTATTGTAATAAGTTTATGGTTACTTTTTTCTGTATGGTATTATAATCATAAGAAACATCAATTTTTGGATGACCAGCATTAAAGTACCATTGGTTAAAGAACCAATTTAAGTCTTTACCTGTAATTTTTTCGAAAACTAAACGCAATTGATGAACTTCTGCTGCTTTGTATTTATTTTCTGTTAAATAGGTTTTTAATCCTAAGAAAAAAGCTTCATCACCCAAATAATTACGTAACATGTGTAAAATAGCTCCCCCTTTATTGTAGCTTACTAAATCGAACATATCTTCTTTATCTACATAGTCAAAACGCACTAAATGTTTATCTTCATCTTGTCCGTTTAAATATGCTTGTCGATCCTCAAACAAATGCATATTTGCGTTTAATTTTCCGTATTTATATTCTCTCCATAAATACTCGCTATAATTTGCAAAAGATTCGTTTAGAGTTAAGTTAGACCAGCTTTCTGAGGTTACTAAGTTTCCAAACCAATGATGAAAAATTTCATGTGCAATGGTATTTTCTTGTACATTTTCATCTATTAATTGGCCTGGAGTTTGGTATGCTTTTTCTCCATGAATTACTGCTGTTGTGTTTTCCATAGCTCCAGAAACGTAATCTCTACCAACAATCTGACTGTATTTATCCCAAGGAAACTCTACACCTAATATATCAGAAAAGAAACCTATCATTTCTGGGGTTAATCCAAAAATATCTTTTGCATAAGGTGCATATTCCTTTTCTACATAATAATCTACAGGAACATTTTTATAAGAATCTTTTACAATTTCATATTCTCCTATGCCCATAAAAAATAAATAGGGAGCATGTTTTTGATCCATTTTCCAATAATCTGTTCTGTTATTTCCGTTTTTGGTTTGGTTGATGAGTTTTCCGTTAGAAAGTGTTTGAAAATTATTGGGAACTGTAATATAAATTTCTTGGGTAGTTTTTTGATTGGGAGCATCAATTGTTGGAAACCAACAACTACTTGCCTCTGTTTCTCCTTGAGTCCAAATTTGCGTAGGTTTATTTTTATCTGCTCCATCAGCATTTATAAAATACAACCCTTTTGCATCTGTAATTGCTGCAGATCCTTTTTGTTTTACTTTTTCTGGTCTTGCAGTATACTTTATGTATACCGTAAATTCTTCGTTTTTTGTATATTTTTTTGGTAAGTCAATTATAATTTCTGCGTCATCATAATTGTACGCTAATTTTTTGTTATTTAAAGAAACCTCGTGAATCAACATTGCTTTTGCATCTAATGTAAATTTATCAGTTGCATAAAAATGAGGTTTTGCTGTGATCCAAGCTTCGCCATTCAATTGCTTTTTTGCAAAATTAAAATCGACCTTTAATTTGGTATGAATTAAATTATGAATTTTATCTTTTTCTGGTTTGTAGGTTGTATACGTTTGAGAAAAACTTAAGGAAGTTATCAATAGTAAAAGGAAAAATATCACTTTTTTAATCATGGTAAATGGTGCTTTCATAAGTTTCAAAAGTAAGAAATATAAATAGTGTGTTCGTTAATGAGTAGTTAAAATAGCGTTTAGCGTTCAGTTTATTGTTTCAGTTTGCAGTCTCAGATTTCAGTCTCAGTTTACAGTCTCAGTTTTCAGTCACAGTTTACAGTCTCAGTTTACAGTCTCAGTAAAATAGAAAAGAAAACAAGGTTTATTAAACTTTACTCAAAAAAAACTCAAAATTGTCACTTCGAATGCAATGAGAAGTCACATAAAAATGATAATACTGAGTAACTTTGTGCAATTTCTCCTAAAAAAATCGAAATAACAAAACTCTATGAAGACCAAAATTAAATAAAAATTAGAATATCAATTTTAACAAAATGTAGATAATTTACCACTGCAACTGTTAACTAACACTGTTAACTACATACTATAATAAGGCTACTTCCCTTTAAAAATGGTAGTAAATTGTTTTAATTTTAGTAGTTTTTATCTATTTTCCTGTAGCAAAAGTATCTGCTAATTCAGACATTTTGTTGATATCTATACTACCTGTTAAAGAAACAAGTGTGGCTTTTAATTTATTTTCGGCATTTTTCTGATCCCCTTTCATAAACATCAATACTTCACTAACATAATCTTTATTTTCTGTAGCTTTTACATAAATTTTAACTCTAGAATTTTTGTCTTTAACACGCATTAATTCTGTTAAATTTCTGGTCTTAATAAAACTACTAATCATCCCATCCATTTTGGTTGCAGCTGCTCCATTATCAGTAGAAAAAACTTTTAACTCATTCAATTCTTGTATCATTTGAAACACTTTTATGGCTTCATTATCGTTTACTTGTGCATTTTTAAATTTAGAGATCATTTCAAAAGCATCTTTAGTAACCACAACCAAATTTACTCCATCCATGTCTTCTAAAGTATCAAAAAAAGATTGTGCATTTGTTATAATTGGGGCAATAATTAACACTATTAATATGGCTATTTTTTTCATCTGTTTTCTATTTATTATACGATAGTTATTTTAATATCTTTTTTACTGTGTTTTCATAGGTATACAAAGTTGCAACTGCTTGTTCGCCTTTTTTAAGCGTACTAGACAACAACTTTAAAGTACTAATTACCTGTTGATATTTTTGTTTTAAAAGGTATTTATCATATTGTTGCTTTACATAAAACAAAGTAAATAAAAACAGAATAAAACCAGCTATAAAATACCTTTTTAAGTTTCTTCTATGCCTATTAGATTTAAACTTAATTAATTTTGTATTCGTTCCGTTTTTAATTGTATCTAAATAAGTAGACATATGTTAATAATTGCAAATGTGATGCCAAAACTTGTTTTGTAAAATAATCACTTTAAACTTTTTTTATTGAATAGCAGTTTCTGCGTTTATATATCTTTTTTAATAATATCTATAAACCAGTTAACTAATAGTTTTACTTTTCATAATTTAAAAAAACGCTTTGCATTCAATAGGTCTTCTTTTAAAACAAAAAGTTTTTTTTTTACAAAACGAAAAATTTTATAAAACTTATAATATTTATAAAATGTATCTTTTTTTTGATATTAAATATATTAAAACTTTTTACTGATATAATTTAATTATTAAATGAAGATGATTTGCTAAGAGAAAATACATCCTAAAATTACTAAACAAATTTGCAATAAATTTAAATATAAGCAATTTTGATATTTACATATGTTAAATAAGAGAATAACGATACTATTCAATAAAGATTTTTTTTGTTAAAACAGCTCTTTTAACATCAAAAAATTTAATCAAATAGATACCTTTTTTAACATCTTTTAAATCGATTGAAATTAAAGATTGATTAGAAATATCTGTTTTGTAATAAATGTTTCCTAACATATCATAAATAACTAATTTTTGATATATATTTTCTTTATTTAACTTTATGTTAAATAAACCTGAGGAGGGTTGAGGATATATAAGTATTTTTTGATCTACTATTTTGGTAGGCGTAAGTGCTGGTTGATAAATACATGGATTAATTTTTTGTTTTTTTAAAAAAACATTGTGAGTTGAACTACCGTCTTTAAAGTCTGCAAACAAAAAGTTATTTTCTTGGTAGTTAATCTCTTTAATTACTCCTTTAAATTTTTCTATTTTTCTTTCTGAATTAAATATTTCTGTATCATTTATTCTTATTCTTTTAATATCTGGGTTTTTTAATTGTAAATTGTAGTCTCCCCCTTCAAAAATTTCAGCAGTAATTCCGTTTTCAAGAGCAACCTCTCTTTTTAAGGGGTTTAAATTTAAATCATCAATATATAATAATTCATCTTTAGGTTTAATAGCCGTTAAATTAATATTTATTTCTGCAAACTGATTAGGACATACTCTAGTAACCTTTATTTCAATACTATTATTTGGAATAGAGAATACATGATGATTATATAAAAAAGCATCTTTAAGATCATCATTACCAGTACTTGGTGTCATATCTAACAAAATATTTGTTTTATGCCCTAAACCAAGTTCTACTTCTGCTGTCACTAAAACACCATTTCTATTCACATCTGAATATAGACTTTTAAACTTTTTATCAAATCCAATAAATGTTCTAAATTCAAGGTATAAAGCTGTAACTGTTCCCACAATATTATTGGTTCCAAATGTAATTTGAAAAGTATTAGGCAAATCTATCTTTATGGTTTTAAGTTTATTATCAATCTTTTCATAAGGAAATAATTTACCATAACCTGATACAATATTTTTTATTTGAGAATTATTAAACCAATTTACACTTGCTTTTAAAGATGGAGAAATATGATTTGAATATTCATTGTTAGACATTATGCTAAAATAATTACCTGTAAAACTTGCTAAGCACTCTTCATTTACTGGGAAAACATTACTATCACAATTTATAGAACCATCATGACCAAAACCATATAAGTGTAATAATTCATGTGCTCCACCATACCAAGGGTTAGAATTGTTTATAATTTTTTCAATAAAATCATCTCTATCAGGATCTCTAAAATTAGCACTAGTAATACCAACTTGACCTCTACCAATATTAATACCTAGTTCTTGTACAAAAGGATTTCCTGTTTGAGAGGTAGCGCCTCCAGTTGATAAAATACCCTGTTCCGAATTTCTAATTAAAAAAATATCATCGTAATTAGAAAAATTAATTCCTTCTGTATTTTGTAAATTATACACATATTGCCAAACCATCTCTTTCCATTCTGCAACACTTGTACCATCAACAGGAGGTGCTATGTTGTACCAACCATATAAATCTCCAATAAATGCAGTTTTTTGATAAGACATTTCATTATATAAACTAGCAACACTCCCTTTAGCTGTTAAATCAAATAAAATCTGATTCATCATTTCTAATGAAGGTAAATCTACCTCAGGATCTCCTCCTGTGTGATCAATTAGTATAATAGCTACTTTATGTTCTGCTAAAGATTGAGCATAAAAATTATAAAAAGTAAAAAAGAACAATAAAATAAGAATAAAAAAGTTTTTCATAATAAAATTTAGTATTTGTAAATATAGTAAAACCTTAAATACTTGACAATGTATTTGTTAAGATTTATTTTTAAAACATAAAAGCAAATTATATTCTTAGGAAAAAAAATTAACCTAAGCTTAATTCAATATTTAATTAATATTACCTTTACATAAATAAAAATTGTAAACAGAATAAAAAACAGTTGGCAGATAACAATCAATATGAGAAAATTTATAAAAACAAGTTTATTAATAATTATAATATTTACAAATTCTTGTACTAAAGAGCATGAAATCCCTTCAAATATTGTAGAGCATGATTTTGTTTGGAAAGGATTAAACGCTTATTATTATTGGCAAAGTGATAAACCCGATTTAGCAGATACACGTTTTAGAAATCAAAATCAATTAAATGACTTTTCGCAAAGTTTTTCTTCACCAGAAGAAATTTTTGAAAATTTATTAAATAAATCGAAAGATCGTTTTTCTGTAATTGTAAATGATTATGTAGCTTTAGAAAATTCTTTTCAAGGACAAACTTTAAGTAATGGAATGGAACTTGCTGTTTTTCCTGAAAAAGATAATAGTACAAATATTTATGGTGTTGTTAGATATGTAGTACCTAATTCTGACGCTGCTGCGAAAGGTGTGTTAAGAGGCATGGTTTTTAATGCTGTTGATAATACGCAACTTACAACTAATAATTTTAGAAATTTATTATTTGGCTCTAATACAGATTACACCATTAATTTGGCTAATTTTAATGAAGGTAACCCTGTTTTAAATGGAAATTCTATTTCATTATCAAAATCTGATTTACAAGAAAACCCTGTTGCAATTGTAAAAACTTTTAATGAGGGTGCTCGTAAAATAGGCTATCTACTATACAATCAGTTTGCAAGTAATTATGATGCTGAACTTAATGCTGCTTTTGGAACTTTAAAAGCTAATGGTGTTACAGATTTAATTGTAGACTTGCGTTATAATGGTGGTGGATCTGTAAGAACAGCAACCTATTTAGGAAGCATGATTACCAAACAATCTAATGAAACTATCTTTTCTCAGCAAGTTTGGAATGAAAAAGTAATGAAAGTTATACCACCAAGTAATCTTGAAAATTATTTTACAGATCAAATTAGAAATATCGATGAAAATGGAGATGTTGTATTAGAAGAATCTATTAATAGCTTAAACCTTTCTAGCGTTTATTTTATTGTTTCAGAAAATACTGCCTCAGCATCAGAATTGGTTATAAATGCATTAAAGCCTTTTATTGATGTAATATTAATTGGTACAAAAACTGTTGGTAAACATGTGGGGTCAATTACTTTATATGATTCTGATAATTACAGAAAAAATGGTGCTAATTTTAACAGAACACACAACTATGCAATGCAAGCAATTGTGCTAGAAATAAAAAATTCTAAAGGAGAAAATAAACCTGAAGGTTTTGAACCTGATGCTGAAATAGCTGAGGATTTTGGAGAAAATTCTAACAACGTTAACTTGGGTGTTTTAGGAGAAAAATCTGATCCATTATTAAACAGAGCCATCAACTACATTAATAATGTTGCAAATGCTTTAAACAAATCATCAGTACCAAAAAGAAGAAAACAAATTACAAACTCTAAGCTAGAAAAACCTTTTGCGAATGAAATGTATGTAGACTTAAAAGACTAAAACCCTTAAAATTTAAAATTATCTATATGTTGTTCTCTACTTCTTGATCTGTAAGCATGTCTGGTCTAAATTCACTCATTAATTCTTCTCTTTTAGACTTTGCATATTTATAGCCAGATTCCCACCATTTACGCATTAAAACTTTATCAAAAACCAAAGAATTTGTTGTTAAAACTGTGGGGGTATAATATAAATTTAATTTAATATCTTTATTTGAAGCAGATAATTTACCAATAGTAATATTATGCCTTTCTACATGTGTTAGCATAAAACCAAACACATCAAACAATAAAGAAAACGGGTTTTTTGCTGGCAATCTATTAAATTGAGTCACCTCTGTTTCTAAAATAATCGCATCAATTTCTGTTGCTCCTCTTAAAATAGCTTCTCTTATAGGCACTAAAGATCCAAAACCTCCATCTGCATATTGACAATTATTTTTTTCTAACAAACTCATAAAAGGCACATAGTTACAAGAACCCCAAATCCAATCGCAAAAATCATTGTAAGTACAGTCGTTTATAGATTTATATTCTATTTGATTGGCAGTTAAATTAGATACTGTAACCACAACATCTTTGCTGTTAGCTCTAATTTCATGGTACATTTTTTTGGTAACATTTTTTTTAATCATACTTCGAAGATTCTTACTTTCTCCAAAAGTTTTTCGTCCGTTTATAAAATTCCAAAGTGTATTTAAATGACGAATACTTACCACTTTTTCCCCTTTAACTTTTTTAATTTTAAAAGGATTGTTACTAAAAATAGTTTTCTGATTTACATTGGTATATATTTTTTTTAAAACATCTAATTTCCTCAAAGCCAAATGAGAAACCATTAAACTACCTGTAGAAGTACCAATATACAAATCATAATCTTTGTGTTCTTTAGTCATTAAATACTCTGCAACACCACCAGCAAATGCTCCTTTACTTCCTCCTCCAGAAATTACCAACGCTTTTTTCATTATCTAAAAGTGATTTGTATCTATAATTGCTATAAAAGTATTAAAATTGAAAAGAATAATGGCACTTATTTTTAATTTCCTATGTTTTGTTTCTCCAAAAAAGATTATCAAACTATAATAAATTAGGTAAATTTGTTTTTTAAATACTTATGAAAGCATATCACTTATTTATTATAGCATCTCTCCTATTTTTGTCGTGTAAACAAAAATCTGAAATTAGTAAAGATTTTAATTGTGAAACCAAAAGCTTTCAAAACTTAGAAACAGTAACAGACGTTCAAAATATTTTTTCAGTTGATATTCCTAAATCATGGAAAACTAATTTGTATTTTGATGATAAACAGTCTTCTATTTACACAGCAGATACCACCAAACAACTCACAAAAACGTTACTTTTAGATATAACTGCCATCAAACAAAACATTAAATTTGATGATACATTTAAGTTACAGCAAGAGCAAGATAATTTAAGCAAAAGCCTTATCAAAATAAAATCAGAAGAAACAACATTACTAAACAAACCTTCTTATTACACAATATCCAAAGGAAAAAAAGGAAAATTTACATACCAAATTTGCCATATTTTCATCAAAATAAACGAACAAAATTTTATACTTGCCAAGGCAGAAATGTATGGCGATTCTTTAGTGAATACTAGATTATGTAACGCTTTTGGATATATAGAAAAAATAAAACTGTTAAATTAAAATGATTAACAAACAACACATTACCAATAGATTTCTAAAATATGTTAAGATTGATACTGAGTCAGATCCTCACAATCCTGCTTTTCCAAGTACAGAAAAACAATGGGATTTAGCCAAGGTTTTAGTAGAGGAACTAAAACAAATTGGCATGCAAGATGTAGATTTAGATGCCAATTGTTATATAATGGCAACTTTGCCTAGTAATATAGATTTTGATGTACCAACAATTGGTTTTGTAGCACATATTGATACAAGCCCTGATTTTACAGGGAAAGATGTAAAACCTCAAATAATTGATAATTATGATGGAAAAGACATTGTTTTAAACAAAGAACAAAATATTATTTTATCTCCAAATTATTTTGATGATTTGCTGCAATATAAAGGACAAACTTTAATTACAACAGATGGCACAACACTTTTAGGTGCAGATGATAAAGCAGGTGTTACAGAAATAATAACAGCAATGGAGTATTTAATTCAGCATCCAGAAATTAAACACGGTAAAATTAGAATTTGTTTTACTCCTGATGAAGAAGTTGGCAAAGGTGCTCATTTATTTGATGTTGATAAATTTGGTGCTGCTTGGGCATATACAATGGATGGAAGTCAAATTGGAGAATTAGAATATGAAAATTTTAATGCTGCAAGTGCAATTGTAACCATTACAGGTAAAATTGTGCATCCTGGATATGCTAAAGGCAAAATGATCAATTCTGTATTAATTGCCAATGAATTTATTGCTGCACTTCCACAAAACGAAATTCCTCAAGAAACAGAAGGTTATGAAGGTTTTTTTCATTTACATGATATCAAAGGAAATGTTGAAGAAACCGTTTTAGAATATATTATAAGAGATCATGATTTTAATTTGTTTGAAAACAGAAAGAAATTAATGATAAAAATAGCTTCTGACTTTAACAAAAAACACCATCAAGAACTTATTAAAGTGCAACTAAAAGATCAATACTTTAATATGAAAGAAAAAATTACACCTGTTATGCATATTGTTAATATTGCAGAAGATGTGATGAAAGATTTGGGAATTAAACCTTTAATTAAAGCAATAAGAGGAGGAACAGATGGTTCTCAATTATCTTTTAAAGGACTGCCTTGTCCTAATATTTTTGCTGGCGGACATAATTTTCATGGTCGTTTTGAGTATGTACCTGTAGAATCTATGATGAAAGCTGTTGAAGTAATTGTTGGGATTGCTGAAAAAGTTACAACGTTTCATAAAAAATAATAGATTTTAGACCTGACAGGTTTTAAAAACCTGTCAGGTCTTTTTAGAATAAAAGAAACAACTATCTTCGTTTTATGATATCAGTATTACTAATTGGAAAAGGAAATGTAAGCACTCATTTATATGATGCTTTTTTAAAGGCTGATAACATAACTGTTACACAAATTAGTTCTCGAAAATTAGAAAATATTCCTTCTGCTGATGTTACCATTATTGCAGTTTCTGATGATGCTATTGCTACAGTTTCATCAAAAATTAAAAACTCTTTTGTAGTACATACTTCTGGTGCTTGTGCAATTGATGAATTAAAAAACAACAATAGAAAGGGCGTTTTTTATATGTTACAAACTTTTTCTAAAGACAAAGAAGTCAGTTTTAAAGAAGTTCCTTTTTGTTTAGAAGCAGAAAATAAAAAAGACGAAAATTTACTGACAGAAGTAGCAAAATCAATAGGAGAAAAAATATACACCATTAATTCAGAGCAACGAAAAGCATTGCATGTTGCTGCTGTTTTTGTAAATAATTTTACCAATCATTTATTTAAAATTGGGAATGATATTTGCAAAGAAAACAATGTGCCTTTTAAAATATTAGAAACTTTAATTGATGAAACAGCTTTAAAAATTAAAACGCTTTCCCCAGAAAAAGCACAAACAGGTCCTGCTGTTAGAAACGATCAAAAAACAATTAAGAATCATTTAAACTTGTTGAATAAAAAGCAGCAAGAAATTTATACAATTATCACAAAATCAATCCAAAATGGAAATTAGCTACAAGCAATTATTACCAAAAATAAATACGTTTATCTTTGATGTAGATGGTGTTTTAACAAACGGAATGTTAACCATAATGCCAAATGGCGAAATGGTAAGACACATGAATGTAAAAGATGGTTATGCCATGAAAAACGCTCTTAATAAAGGATATAGAGTCTGTATTATTACAGGAGGAACTAGTGAAGGTGTAAAAAGCAGGTTAATGGCTTTAGGCATAAAAGATGTTTTTTTAGGTGCACATGATAAAATTAAACAATACAACGAGCTGGTAAAAAAATACAATTTACAGCCAGAAAATATTTTATATATGGGAGATGATGTGCCAGATTATCCTGTAATGAAATTGGTAGGTTTGCCTGCTTGCCCTAATGATGCTGTTAGAGAAATTCAGCAAGTATCTAAATACATTTCAGATAAAAAAGGTGGCGATGGTTGTGTAAGAGATGTTATTGAGCAAGTTTTAAGAGTACAACAAAAATGGGATGAAAATTTTGACGCTAGTTTATAATGCTATTTTTTTATTAAATTCACACTTAATTTAAATATTAAATTTATCAATCATGAAAAAAATCTTTTTTACACTTTTATTGATAACAATTTCTTTTACAATAAACGCCCAAACTATTTTTGGCAAATGGCATTCTAAAAATGATGAAACTGGCAAAGTAGATTCTGTTATTGAAGTTTATGAGAAAAACGGAAAAGCGTATGCAAAAATAATTGAAGTAAAAGATCCTGCAAGGCAAAATGCAGTTTGTGATTTATGTGAAGGCGATAATAAAGGCAAAAAAATATTAGGTCTAGATATTCTTACAGGTTTAGAGGAAGATGGAGAAGAATGGTCTGGAGGTACTATTTTAGACCCAAGAAATGGTAAAGTTTACAAATGCTACATAGCACTAGAAAAACCCAATAAATTAAAGTTAAGAGGTTATATTGGTTTTTCTGTTTTTGGTAAAACTGCTTATTGGGAAAGAGCTAAGTAAAGTAATAATCGTACAAAAAGATTGGTTTACTATGGATGATTTATTCATAAAAACTGAACTGCTAATGATTTACCACAAAGTTTTATCATTCTGAAAAAATATTTTTACAGATTGTTAACTTTTATGTGAGATGCTTCCAGCATGGCAAAGTTGTCGTAAAAAACTTTAAAACTAACATCAATTTCGTTCTTCTAACATTGGTACAAAAGCAAAATCTCCTAATTCTTCTTTTTCAAATTCTGTTGCAGATTTACGAATAAAAAGGGTCATTATTTGTGTTTTGTCTCCAACAGGTATTAACAATCTTCCTCCTATTTTTAACTGACTTAATAATGGTTTTGGTACAAAAGGAGCACCAGCAGTTACTATAATTTTATCAAAAGGTTCTTGTTCTTTTAAACCAATATATCCATCTCCAAAAATAAATCGTTTTGGCTTATACCCTATCTTTGGTAAAAATAAAGAGGTTCTCTTAAACAATTCTCTTTGCCTTTCTATAGAGTATACTTCTGCTTTTAGCTCTAATAAAACAGCAGTTTGATATCCAGATCCTGTACCAATTTCTAATACTTTATCTCCTGCTTTTACCTCTAAAGTTTGCGACTGAAATGCAACAGTATAAGGCATAGAAATAGTCTGTTCTGCTGCAATAGGAAAAGCTTTGTCTTGATAAGCATGAGACTCAAAACTACTGTCAATAAAAAAATGCCTTGGTATTTTACGTATAGCATTCAAAACATTTTCATCAATAATACCTTTTGCTTTTAATACAGTAGCAAGTTGATTTCTAAGTCCTTGGTGTTTAGAAGTATCTTTCAATTTTTTTAAATTTCTGAATGCTAAAAATAGTAATTAATCCCTATAAATAGGCATAAAATTGTATCTTTGTTTTCAACTGATTTTTAAAAATCAGCAGTTATAAAATCCTCGTCTTTATAATTTGTAAACAGATTTTTTTCTTTTGATAAAAAAATGTTATTCAATTAAAAAAGACTCAAAAAATATAGTTTATGCTTAAAGTTGGAGTATTAGGTGCTGGCCACTTAGGGAAAATTCATTTACGTTTATTACAACAATCTGATAAATATAAATTAGTTGGTTTTTATGACCCTTCTAAAGAAAATGCTAAAAATGTTGCCAAAGAATTTGGTTACAAATCTTTTGATACAATAGATGCATTAATAGATGCTGTAGAAGTAGTTGATATTGTTACACCAACATTATCTCATTTTGATTGTGCTAAATCTGCCATTGAAAAAGGGAAACACATTTTTATTGAAAAACCAATTACCAAAACCGTTTTAGAGGCAGAAACTTTAAGAACTTTAGCAAAAGAATACAAGGTTAAAGGACAAGTTGGTCATGTAGAGCGTTTTAATCCAGCTTTTACAGCTGTAAAAAACAGAATTGAAAACCCAATGTTTATAGAGTGCCATAGATTGGCAGAGTTTAATCCAAGAGGCACTGATGTACCTGTAGTGTTAGATTTAATGATTCATGATATTGATATTATTCTTTCTGTTGTAAATTCTGAAGTTAAAAACATTCATGCAAGTGGCGTTTCTGTAATTTCTGAAACTCCAGATATTGCAAACGCAAGAATTGAATTTGAAAATGGTTGTGTAGCTAATTTAACTGCAAGCAGAATTTCAATGAAAAATATGCGTAAAACAAGGTTTTTTCAAAAAGATGCCTACATTTCAGTAAATTTTTTAAGCAAAGAATCTGAAGTTGTTAAAATGAAAGATGTGCCTGAAAACCCTGATGAATTTGCAATGATTTTACAAAATGCTGAAGGTGTTAAAAAACAAATTTATTTTGAAAACCCAGATATTGAAAATAATAATGCCATTTTAGATGAACTAGAAACATTTGCAGATGCTATTAATAATGATACAACTCCTATTGTTAGTTTAGGCAATGGTACTGAAGCTTTAAGAGTAGCTCAAATGATTATTGATTGTTTTTAGTGCGATTACAAAGTTTGAGAGATTACCACAAAAAGTAAAAATAAATCTTAGCAAAAAAAGGATAAAAAAAGTTGCAAACTTTAGACTTTGATTAAGATAAAATCAAAGCCAAATCTTTTGAGGGAACAACCAAATAAATATTAAAAATTAACGTGTATAAAAAGTATTTTCTAATTTGTATCTTCATTTTATTTACAATTAAAATTGTGAGTCAAGATGAAAAAAAAACGCTTTTAAAACCTTATAAAATTGGATTTTTACACAACTATGGTACAAATGAAAATTTTATTTTTGATGATTTAGACTACACACATACTACTAATACTTATAAAGGACAAGCTTTTTACCAACTTACCCGCTGGAAAAAAATTGATATTGAACTTATTGTACAACCCCAAGTACAGTTTATAAAACATCAATTGATAAATAAGCATTATGTTTTGCCTAGTGAAGAAAATTATCTTGACAAAAGAGCTGAATTTACTCAGCTTAAAAGGATGAATCTATATGCCCTAGAATTTGGTTTTGCTCTTAAAAAAGAAATTATAAAAAAACTAGATTTGCAAGCAACCATTAGTTTAGGTTTTAGTTATATCGATGACAGAACTGAACGTTTAGCCAAAGGTTTTACTTTTATTGAAAATTTTTCTTTAGGGTTTTCGCACAACACTTTTAAAAATTACTTTATTTATATTGGAACTAATTTTGGGCATGCCTCTAATTTAAACTTCCAAAAACCAAATGAAGGACATAATATACAAGGAATAGAAATTGGTTTTTCTTATTTGTTGAAATAAAAAAAACGTCTTTCTAAAAATCATTTTAGAAAGACGTTTTATTAAACTTCAATTAGCTACCCTTTTATTTTCCCAACCAAGAGTTTAACATCCAAATTGTTTTTTCTTGCTCTGCTATAAAATCACTCATCATAGAATTTGTTCCTTCGTCATTTGCAGCATCAGAAGCATCTAAAATAACTCTTTCTATTTTTAATAATTCAGAAAGCGAATTTACAACCAACTCTACTGCCTCAACATCATTAGATATATCTTTACCAACTACCACTGTTGCCAATGCTAAATAATCTGTAAAAGTATGCAATGGCTTGCCTTGTAGCGTTAAAATACGTTCTGCAATTTGATCAATTTTAACTTGAGAATCAGTATAAAACTCCTCAAACTTTACATGCAATTCAAAGAAATTTTTTCCTTTAATATTCCAATGTAAACCTCTTAAATTTTGATAATAAATTTGAAAATTAGCTAATAAACCATTTAATTGACTTATTAAATTAGCGGTTTCTTGTTTGTCTAGTCCTAATATTGTTTTACTCATTTTTATCTATTTTAAATAATAGTATAAAATTAACAGAAATTTAGACGCTAGCATTATAATTATAATTGATAGTTTTAATATCTTTATCGAAAATTATTATACAAATGACAATTACCCAATTAAAATATGTTTTATCGGTTGCAGAATACCAAAACTTTACAATAGCTGCAGACCATAGTTTTGTAACGCAACCAACATTAAGTATGCAAATACAAAAATTAGAAGATGAATTAAATATTAAAATATTTAACAGATCTAAAAAACCTATAGAACTTACAGAAGTAGGAAAAAAAATTGTAGAACAAGCAAAGGTTATAGTTGATGAAAGTAATAGAATTTTAGACATTGTACATCAACAAAAAGGCTATATTGGAGGAGAGTTTAGACTAGGAATTATCCCCACAATTATGCCTACTTTATTACCAATGTTTTTACAAAATTTTACTAAAAAATACCCAAAGGTTAAGTTAATTATAGAAGAATTAACCACAGAAGAAATTATTAGAAAATTAACTGACGGACATATAGATGCTGCTATTGCTGCAACCCCTTTAGAAAACGAAACTATTAAAGAAAAACCTTTATATTATGAACCTTTTGTTGGCTTAGTTCCTCAGAATCATCGTCTTTTTAACCATAAAAAAATTAGTGCTAATGAACTAGAAATGGAAGATATTTTGTTGTTAGAAGATGGCCATTGTTTTAAAGATAGTATTATTAATTTATGTAGAACACACAAAATAGATAATAAAAAAGGGTTTCAATTAGCGAGTGGAAGTTTTGATACACTAATTAAGTTATCTAAAGAAGGTTTAGGAATGACTTTATTACCTTATTTACATACACTAGATTTAAGTGAAGTAGACAAAAGCCATTTAAGAGAATTTACAACACCTCCTCCTGCAAGAGAAGTGAGTTTAATTTATCATAAATCGCAATTAAAAATGCAGTTAATAGAGGCGTTAAAAACAACAATTGATGGAATTGTGAGAGGTGCCATTTCTTTTTCTGATGTAAAAATTATTAGTCCTTTAAAAAATAAGTAAAATCTAACAATTTCTCTTAGCAACTCAATAAAATTTAGTGAACCTCTGTTTAAAATTTATTAAACAGAGATTCACTAAAATAAGAGAGATTTAAACAATTTTAAATTCAAACTCCAAATTGGTTTAAGTGATGATCTAAATGTTTGTAAAAAGAATTATTCCATTCATTAGCAGTCAACTTTCCAAAAGAATGTGATTCTTTTCCATCAAATTCACTTTCTCCTAATTGTTGTGTTTTGTTGATGTAATCAACCAAACGTTTTTTTTCTGTTTCAAATTCTTTTTCGTCAGAAATTATAAATTGAGATGCAGTTCTTCCGTTTTTTGCATACTCCTTTTCTGAAACCACAATTTTCTTTACAAATAATTTTAGCATAAATTTTGTAAAAGCATTTGGTTTTGGATGTTTGTCTGTATACACCATTTCATAAGTAACATTACAATGAGCCAGCATTTGACTTACAGACATTTTACCCCAAATTGGTTGAGAGGTAGTTTCTAGTTTATTTACTCTTGAAATAACCTCTTCAGTAACTTCTTTCTTAAAAATATTTTTCATTTTAGTGTAAAATTTTAAATAATAATTCTTTTAAAATATCGCTTTGAGAATGATTCGCACCAACTCCTTTACTTTTTACATCTGCATCTCTTAAAAATGCTATTACCTGAGCTACTTTTCGCATCGGATAATTTCTGGCAGCCAAAAAATATTCATCTACAAAATACGGACTCACACCAATAGACTTGGCAACAGAATTTTTAGATTTATCTTTTAAACCATGAAACAAAAGTAGCTGTGTAAAAAAACTATTTAACAAAGAAATAGTCATTACTAAAGGGTTTTTTTTGGGGTTTTCTGCAAAATAATTAATAATTCTATTTGCTTTTACAATATCTTTTGCTCCCACAGATTTTCTTAATTCAAAATTATTAAAGTCTTTAGAAATTCCAATATTATCTTCTATATGCTTGTCATTAATAATG
Organism: uncultured Polaribacter sp.; assembly: GCF_947497695.1. Lineage (GTDB taxonomy): Bacteria > Bacteroidota > Bacteroidia > Flavobacteriales > Flavobacteriaceae > Polaribacter. The sequence continues at coordinate 31,298 of NZ_CANMHM010000010.1, forward strand.
GTTTCTTTAGGCAAAATTAGTATGAGTTTCTCTAACTCATTCGATATTTTACTTAAATCTGTACCTAAAAACTCAACCAACATTTGAGCTGCCTTAGGCTCTATTTGATACTTTTTACCACCTAAAACTCTACGAATCCAATCTGAAACCTGATTTTCATACAGTTTTTTACTTTCAAAAATAAACCCCGTTTTTGCAATTGCTTTGTGCAATTTTTTACGTTTATCTAATTTTTTATACTTGTAATTGAATACTAAAACGGTTGTTGGTTGTGGATTTTCTGCATACGAAACTAACTTTTCAATATTTCTACTTAAATCTTGGGCTTCCTTAACAATAATTACCTGTCTTTCTGCCATCATTGGGTAACGTTTTGCTGCAGAAACAATATCCTCTATACTTGCATCTCTACCATACATAATTTGTTGATTAAAGCCTTTTTCTGCTTCCTCTAATATGTTTTCTTCAATATAATCAGAAATTTTGTCGATGTAATAAGGCTCTTCTCCCATTAAAAAATAAATGGGTTGTATGTTACCATTTTTTATTTCTGAAACAATGTTTTTTATCTCGTTCATTTTCTTACTTCATATTTATTTTTGCCACGAATTCACAAATTAAAATTATAAAAAATCTTGTAGTCATAATTACTAGAATAATATATAATTTAACCTAAAATCCAAAGGATTTTTATCCGTGAAAATCCTTTTTTTTTCATTTTTAAACCACAATAATTCGTGAATTCGTGGCTTATATTTCAACTACAAAACTATCCTTTTAAACTCTAATGAATTATTCTGAAAATTTACCAAAATACATAATTTGTTCCCAGATACTTTTAAATAATTAATGCACTGAGCAATGTGTTTTGGATGAAACTCTTTAACAGATTTTACTTCTAAAATAATTTTATCAAAAACAACAAAATCTGAATAAAATTTGTGTTTTAATCTTGTTTCTTTATAATTTACAAAGTATTCTTTTTCTCTTTCAAATTTAATGTTTTTTAGATCAAACTCATATTCAAGAGCATCTTTATATACCACCTCTAAAAACCTCCACCTAGATTACTATGAATCTTCAAATAAAGTTCCTATAATATCATAGCTTTCCTTTTTATAAATCATTTTATTTTGTGATATTCGTAGTAATGAAATTTCAAAAACTCAACTTACCAAATTATAATTTCAAACTCAAAAGTAGCGAAAATAAGACGCTTATTTTTGATAAATTAAGAAAAAAATACATGGTTTTAACTCCAGAAGAATGGGTTCGTCAACATTTTGTGTGTTTTTTGATGGATGAAAAAAAATATCCAACTTCTTTAATTGCATTAGAAAAACAATTAACCATTAATAATCGTAAAAAAAGAACCGATATTTTAGTTTTTAATAAGGAAGGAAACCACGAAATTATTGTGGAATGCAAAGCTCCTTCTATAAAAATAACTCAAGATACTTTTGATCAAATTGCTCGCTATAACTTAAAATTAAAAGCCAATTATTTAATTGTAACCAATGGTTTAGAGCATTTTTACTGTAAAATGGATTTTGAAAATAAAAAGTATGTTTTTTTAAAAGAAGTGCCTGATTATAAGTAAATTTTGTCATTCCTGACAAACCCTAAAACTTTTACATAATTTAGATAAACTTGAATCAAACTAATTTATAAACTGTAAATTCGCAGTCTTGAAAATAGCAATCGTCATATTAAATTGGAATGGTCAAAAATTGTTAGAACAGTTTTTACCATCTGTTATGAACTATAGTTTACAAGAAGCTACTGTTTATATAGCAGACAATGCCTCTACAGACTCTTCAATTGACTATGTTAAAAAATTTTATCCATCGATTAAAATTGTAAAAAACGAAACAAATGGTGGTTATGCCAAAGGTTATAATGATGCTTTAAAAAATATAAATGCAGATATTTACTGTTTGTTAAATTCTGATATTGATGTTACTAAAAACTGGTTACAACCTATTGTTGAAGCTTTTAAAAGTGATGAAAAAACAGCCATTATTCAGCCTAAAATATTAGATTTTAAAGACAAAACCAAGTTTGAATATGCAGGAGCTGCAGGAGGTTTTATTGATTTATATGGATATCCTTATTGTAGAGGACGTATTTTTAATCATTTAGAATCTGAAAAGGGGCAGTTTAATGATGAAATTGATATTTTTTGGGCCTCTGGTGCATGTTTATTTATTCGCTCTAAAGTATATCATCAATTAAATGGTTTTGATGAAGATTATTTTGCACATCAAGAAGAAATTGATTTGTGTTGGAGAGCCCAAAATAATGGACACAATATTAAATACGTTGGTAAATCTACTGTATACCATGTTGGAGGTGCAACTCTTCAAGAAAATAATCCGAAGAAAACCTACCTAAATTTTAGAAATAGTTTATTAAATATCTTAAAAAACGTACCAAAAGAAAAAGTTGTATTTGTAATTTTTGTTCGTTTAGTTTTAGACGGAATTGCAAGTATAAAGTTTCTTTTAGAAATGAAACCATTACATACTTTAGCAATTCTTAAATCGCATTTTAGCTTTTATAAAAATGTGTTTAAATTTTTAAAGAAAAGAAAAAAAATAGTACAAAAACAAAACTATAATTTACACACTAGTATTGTTTGGCAGTATTATATTTTAGGTAGAAAAATGTTTAAGAATTTAAAATAATTATCTTTTTAAAATTGATTTCCATTTTTGAGATTCTGCATAATCTCTAATAACCTTATTCCTTTCTACTAAAAAGTTTTTCATATATTTTTTTAGAAATAAAAAGTCAGCAAGTTTCCCTAAAACACCTAAAGGAGATTGATACTCAAAAAAATCTTTAAGCATTACTTTATTTTGTTGTTTTTCAAGATAATGTTCATGTCTAAAACTCTTAAAGGCACCTTTAACCATTTCATCGGCAAAAAAAGTAGGTGCAGAACAATCTGTAATTATAGAAGTCAATTTTTGTGTAAACCCTAAATGTTTTGCTCTCCAAGTTACAGTTTCATTTAATGATATCAAGCCAAAGGTTTTACCTGCTATAGCTTCTTCCTTAGAATTTTTTGTAGAAATTTTATGCAAATCAATACTTCGTATTAAGTCAAAAACAACATCAATATCATCAATATTAATTAAGGTATTTAATTCAATTCTTGGCATTACAAAACATCTAAACTCCCTTTTCCTTCTCTTACAACCTCTGGATATCCTTCTGTAAAATCGATAATTGTAGAAGGTTGGTTGTCTCCATAACCTCCATCAATTACAATATCAACTAAATTGCCCCATTTTTCGAAAATTAATTCTGGGTCTGTAGTATACTCTAAAATTTCATCTTCATCTCTAATAGAAGTAGATACAATTGGGTTGCCTAAACTTTCTACCAAGGTTCTGATAATGTTATTATCAGGAATACGAATTCCTACTGTTTTTTTCTTTTTAAATACTTTGGGTAAATTATTACTTCCTGGTAAAATAAAAGTATAAGGTCCAGGTAAAGCCTTTTTTAGTATTTTAAAAGTAGTACTATCTATTTGTTTTATATAATCTGATAAATGGCTTAAATTATTACAAATAAAAGAAAACTTTGCTTTTTCTAACTTTACACCTTTTAGCTGAGCAATCTTTTCTAATGCTTTGTTATTGGTTATATCACAGCCTAAACCATAAATGGTATCTGTTGGATAAATAACCAAACCTCCACGTTTTAAAACCTTTACAACTTTGTCTATTGCTTTTTGGTTTGGATTCTCATTATATATTTTAATGAATTCTGCCATATATTAAAGATACAAAAAACTCAACTTGATTATCTATCAAGTTGAGTTTTTTTTTATGGAAAGTATTGTTTATTCTAAGATTTATCTATCATTCTAAATCCTTCTCCATGAATATTTAAAATTTCAACATTTTCGTCTAATTTTAAATACTTACGTAATTTAGCAATATATACATCCATACTTCTTGATGTAAAATAGTTGTCATCTCTCCAAATTTTTGTCAATGCTAATTCTCTTGGCATTAAATCGTTTTTATGAATTGCCAACATACGTAACAATTTACTTTCTTTTGGAGATAATTTTAAAGGTTCTCCTGTTTCTCCAACAGATAAATGCCTTAATTTAGAGTTAAAGAAAAGGCTACCAATATGAAACTCAAATTGCTCTGTTTCTGCGGTTTTATCAATATCCTTTCGCTGTAAAATTGCCTTAATTTTATGTAATAATACTTCAGAATCAAAAGGTTTGTTTAAATAATCATCTGCACCAACAGCATAGCCTCTTAAAACATCTTCTTTTAATGTTTTAGCGGTTAAAAAAATAATTGGTATTTCTTTATTGGTCCCCCTAATATCTTCTGCTAGTGTAAAACCATCTTTACGTGGCATCATCACATCTAAAATACACAAGTCATAATCACTGTTTTTAAACATAATTAAGCCTTCTATACCATCTTTAGCAAGTGTTACATTGTAATCGTTTAACGCTAAATAATCCTTTAAAACGGTTCCAAAATTTGGATCGTCTTCTACTAACAAAATTTTCTTACTTCCCATTGTTTTATTTTTTAAATTAAAGGTAATTTTACTGTAAATATACTTCCTTCTCCTTTTTCACTTTCTACCAAAACTGTACCATGATGCTTTTCTACAATTTCTTTTACATAGGCTAAACCAAGTCCATGCCCTTTTACATCATGTATATTTCCTCTCTGTTCTCTATAAAATTTATTAAAAACCTGTTTTTGAACAGCTTTACTCATTCCTATTCCTTTGTCTTTTATTTTAAATACAAAAAACTTATTTGTGCTTTCTGTATACACATCTATTTTGGGTGGTCCTTCAGAATATTTTAATGCATTTTCTAACATATTAACAATAATATTGGTTAGATGAAATTCATTACCAGATATTTCTGATGTTATGGCTTCAAAATGAGTATTAATTTGTCCTTTTCTATCTAAAATTAATAGACTAACGTGTGTAATTGCATCGTCTATTGTGTCGTGCATGTCTATTGTTTCCTTACTAATTTCTAATTGATTTTTTTCTAATCTAGAAATTCGTAAAACATTTTCTACTTGAGAATGCATTCGTTTATTTTCATCCCTAATCATCTGCACATAACGCAAAACTTTTTCTTTATCATCAATAATTTTTGGATTTTTAATTGAGTCGATGGCCAAATTAATGGTTGCTATAGGCGTTTTAAACTCATGCGTCATGTTATTGATAAAATCGGTTTTAATTTCTGATATTTTCTTTTGTTTAATTAACTGATATAAAGACCCTGAAAAAGTAAGAATAATGATAATAATAAAGAGTAGAGAGAGTAATAAAATGTTAGCAATTCCTGAAAGAATGTGTTTTTTTTCTGATGGAAATGTTACATACAATTCATAATCAATATCTTTATTAGTATTAATAAAAAGAGGATATTTATAGCTTTTATGCTTATTTACAGTATAATAACCAGATTTTAATTTTGTAGCCAAACCATCTTTACTGTACACTCCATATTTAAAATCGAGGTAAATATCTCGTTTAGCTAGCTCTACTTTTATCGTTTCATTAAGTTCTTTATTGTTTACTCTAGTATGAATAGGTCTAATGCTATTAATATTTCTAAATATTTCTGCAAATTCACTTCTTTCAATACTCTTTAACCTTTTAGTAAATGAATATCTTTTTTCATCTACACTAGAAAATAAATTATCTGCTCCTTTAATTACTTTCGATTGAAAAAAATCGTTTTTAATAGTCAGTCTTTTTTGTATTATGGTATCATTATCCAAAAAATCAACAGGCATTTTAAAACTTTCTTCTAAAATTGTACCTCCGTAACTAAATTTTTGTTTTGTAGCAGTATCTATTTCTTGAAATAAAAAATTTTTGATTTGAGCTTCATCTGCTATCGCAGTATTTTTAATAATTCCTTCATACTTTTTTTCTAAAAAGTATTCTTCTCTTTCCTTAATTGTTTCAGATACGCTTGCTAAAGATTTTTGAACATCGTTTTTAAATTGTTCTTTTTTACTTTCTACAGCATTGTTTATCCAAAAAAGCTGCACAGCTACAATACCTATTAATGAGATACTCATTAAAGCAACAATAAGAACAAACATTTTTTTACCCATTGTTCAAAGTTACTACTTTCAAAAGTTGATTTTATTATTTTTAACCTAAATTAACAAGTTTACCTTAAATTTAAGAGCTTTTTAACATAAAAAATAAATTAACCTAAATTTATACTGCCTTTCTTGTTAAAATATTATGAATATTAATAATTTGAGATTGTAAGCTATCTTGATTAATATTTTGAATAATATAGTTAGATTGTAGTAGTTTTTTATCTTCTAACCATTGGCTTTTTATTCTGTTTTCTACAGCCGTTTTAGTACTACCATCTCTTAGCATTGTTCTTTCTATTCTGATACTTAAAGGTGCATATACAGAAATTATGATATCGCAATTTAAATTACTTTTAGTTTCAAATAGTATTGCATTTTCATAAATAATATAATGCTTATCTTGATGCTGTTTTACAAATTCTTGAAAATGGTTTTTAAGTATTGGGTGTACAATTGAATTTAAGACTGCAAGTTTGCTTTTATCTTTGAAAACAATATCTGATATAAAAGGCCTATTTAATTGATTGTTTTTGTAAGATGCTTCGCCAAATTGTTCAATAATTTTAGTTTTAATTGTTGTTGAAGCGTTCATGAGTTTTTTTGCTTCAAAATCTGCAAAATAAATAACCACATTTTTAAATTTTGCGAAAATATTGGCAACTGTTGTTTTACCACTTCCAATACCACCTGTTAAGCCAACAACCATTTTATTTCTGAATTAAAAAATCTATTTTGTTAGGAATAATTTTGTAGCTTTTTATAAGATTAGATTTTACATCAATCTTTGGTACTAAATAACCTAAATTATTTTCTTTTGAAATGGTATAATCACAAATCACTTCAAAAAAGTTTTTATCTATTTTATTAAAGTTAGATAAACCTACCACAAAAACAACCTCAACTGTTTTATTTAGCATGGTTAACTCAACACCTTTTGGTAAGTTTTTAATTTTAATAGGTACTGTGATAGTACCTTCTGTAAACTTTTCTACACGACCACTTATTGTTGTGTATTTTGATGCTATTCTTATATTTTTAGCGTTTTTTGGCAATATAATTTTTACTTTTTCAGAAAAATTTGCCTTTACATCTTCTAATTTTAATAGCTCTAAATTTATACTTTTAACTGCTGCTATTTGTGCCTCTGGACCAGATATTAAAAGACTATCTGGCTTTATTTTTGCAGCTTCTAAAATATCATAACCAATATGATAACTAATTTCTAAATTGGGCTTTAAAGGTACTTTTTTAGAGGTTAAAGTTCCTATTTCTAAAAAAATGGTGTCTACATCAATTTCTTGCAATTCAATACCAGAACGCAGTTGCTTTTGTATATTGTTTTTTTGATTCTTAGCTAATAAATAAAACTTATTTGAATACTTTTTTTTTAAATTACTAGCTTTAATTGCAATAGTTCTATTTCCAAATCTTGATTTTAAAATATTAAATCCAGATGATTTTACAATCAAATCTATATTCTTTATAGGTTCTTTTTGCAATAACTTGTCTTGAGGAATATTTGTATACTTTACAGGTAAAGTTAAAGTTGCAGTATACTTTTTAGACAAGGTTATAAGCAACCATATTAAAATGGAGGCAATTAAAAAGCCTATAAAACTTTTCGATATTTTTTTATTTTTAATCAAGGTTCTAGTTCAATTTTATGCAATCTACACAAAAGCATATAAACAAACAGGGCAAACTCATACTTTTACAGTGTCACGAATTCATGAACTTTTAATCCTAAATGATGTTGAATAGCTATTTTCAACTTTAATTTCACAAATCAAAACCTTTGGTTTTATAAATTCGCGAAATTATTTTAAACTAAATCATACAATAATTCGTGAATTCGTGGCAAAATTTTAAAGTTTGTCATTGTAAACAAAAAAGTGAGCAATATCTTAAAAGACAATGCTCACTATAATTTTCTTAAAATATTGTTTATTTTTTAGCTGGTGCTAAAATTTTATTACTTAATTCCATTGAAATAGCAGAACGTTCAAACTTAATTTTCCCTGCTCCAGTTTCTATAGTAACAGTATTATCAGCATTATTCATTTCAGAAATCTTACCATGAATTCCGCTAGAAGTAACTACTTTAGAGCCTTTCTTTATTTCAGCCTGAAAAGCTTTTTCCTTTTTTTGACGATTCATTTGTGGTCTTATCATAAAAAAATAAAACACTACAATAATTGCTAAAAAAGGCAACATACTTGTTAAAGATCCTATACCTTCTTGTAAAAATAGTACTATAAACATAATTATTTTTTTGCTTTAGGGTTTACATCACCTCTAACTGTTAAAAGTTCTTTACCTTTAACTGTGTTGGTTGTTAAGGTAACTGTTTTGCTTTGTCTTCCTGGTTTTCCAGAGGTATTAAACTTTACATCGATTTCACCTGTTGCTCCTGGCTTAATTGGTTCTTTTGGCCAAGTTGGTACTGTACAACCACAAGATCCTTGTGCTTTTACAATTACTAAATCTGTTTTGCCAGAATTGGTAATGGTAAAAGTAGTTTCTACCACATCACCCTCATTTACAGTCCCAAAATCGTATGTTGTTTTATCAAAAGAAATAGAAGCTGTTCCTTTCGTAATTTCTACATCTCTAGTAGCTGCTTTTTCTAAATTTTCTTTGTTTACTTTATCCTTAACGTTTGCTGAGTCTTTACAAGCTGTAAAAAATGAAGCTGCAATAATAAAAGCCAATAAAATTGTTGTTTTTTTCATGATATTTTAGTGTTTAATGCGAAAATAATAAAATTAATACTAAGTTAAAGTAGGCCTCTACCAATTTTAACAATTCTTTTACTTTCTATAAATTCTTTTGATATTTTATCTAAAACACCATTAATAAAGTAACTACTTTTTTCTGTAGAATAATCTTTAGAAATTTCAATATATTCATTTATTGTAACTCTAGTTGGTATTGATGGAAAATTAAGAAATTCTGATATGGCCATCTTAATCAAAATCATATCCATATCTGCAATTCTGTCTGTTTCCCAATTTGGTGTTTTTTCTTCAATGATTAACTCGTATTCTGTATGTTTTAAAACTGTTTTTCTAAACATGTTAGATACAAATTCTTCATCATCTTTGTCTTTGTAAAGATTTCCTAAAACAAAAATTGCGTTCTCTTTTTGCTTGCTTAATGTTTTTACAACCCAAGTATTTACAAAAGGAATATCATCTGACCAAGAAATCATAGTATCTTCAAAATATTCTCCTAACTTTTCATTCGGAGCAATAATTTCTTTGAAAAAATCTATAATAAAAGTTTTATCAACTTTATAAGAGTCAATATCATTAGCTAAGTATTTTTTATATAAATTACTTTTTTGTAGTTCTTCAAAAATAATTTTTACATACTCATCATTCTCTTCCCAGTTTTTTAAATTATTTAACTCAATATAACCCTCAATACTAATGCTTTCAGCAAAAATGTTGATTAATTTATTGTTTAAAAATTTATTGTTAGGATTTAAATCTTCTTTAGTCGCAAGAATTTTCTTTTTAGAAAGTGCCATTTTCTTAGCAGCAAACTTTTGCACCTCTACTAGTAATTGTAGGTTTAAAACATACAAGTCGTACATTTTTAAAATACTATGCTTTAAAAACTTTTCTTCTTTAATAATATCATCATTATGTGATTGTAGCATAGCATACACAGATTGCATTACTTTAACTCTAATATGTCTTCTGTTTATCATTTTCTAAAGAACTTCTATATAATTTCCGGTGCAAAAATAGTGTTATTTTATTTTTATTCTAGTACGTTTTTAATTCTTTTTTAAGAAAAAAGTAAGTAGTTAATCTTGTATCTTCGTGCTTTCTTTTTTTGATTAAAAAATATTCTTTTGAAAGAACTACAATATCTAAATAAATACTTTTCTAAATATAAATGGCGATTTTTAATCGGTATTTTAATGACTTTTTTCGCAAAATTCTTAGCCTTAAAAATTCCTCAAATAATTGGCGATTCTTTAAATATTGTTGAAGATTATCAAAACGGAATTGTAACTGACTTAGAAGAAGTAAAACATCAACTATTAATAAATGTATTGATAATTATAGGAGTTACTATATTATCTGGTGTTTTCATTTTTTTAATGAGGCAAACCATTATTGTTACTTCTAGATTAATAGAATTTGATCTTAAAAACGAAATTTATCAACAATACCAAAGATTGTCTCTTAATTTCTACAAAAAAAACAGAACTGGTGATTTAATGAATCGAATTTCTGAGGATGTTTCTAAAGTAAGAACCTACGTTGGACCTGCTGTGATGTATAGTGTAAACATGATTGTACTTTTTGCTGTTGGTTTTACACAAATGGTTAGTATTGATGTTAAATTAACGTTGTACACATTGATTCCCTTTCCTTTATTATCTGTATCGATATTTGTATTGAGTAAAATTATTAATAAAAGAAGTACTATTGTACAAGAATATCTCTCTAAATTAACCACATTCAATCAAGAATTTTTTTCAGGAATTGATGTAGTAAAATCTTACGGAATTGAAGCTTCTATTATCAAAGATTTTGATGATATTGCTAATGATAGCAAAGAAAAAAACATTCATCTACAAAAAGCAAATGCCTTATTTTTTCCGTTAATGATTTTATTAATCGGAATTAGCAATGTTTTGGTGTTATACATTGGTGGTAGTCAATACATAAATGGCGAAATTCAAATAGGAACCATTATAGAGTTTATGTTGTATGTAAATATTTTAACTTGGCCAGTAGCAGTTGTAGGTTGGGTAACTTCTATGGCACAACAAGCAGAAGCTTCACAAGCAAGAATTAATGAGTTTTTAAAACAAGTACCAGAAATACAAAATAACAGCTCAAAACCTTTTAGTTTAGCAGGAAGCGTAACTTTTAAAAATGTTACCTTTACTTATGATGATACAAATATTACTGCTCTAAAAAACATCAGTTTTTCTGTAAAATCCGGAGAAACGTTGGCTATTTTAGGTAAAACTGGTGCTGGTAAATCTACAATTATTGAGTTAATTTCTAGATTATATGACACCAATATTGGTACTATTTTATTAGATAACACCCCTATTAAAGAGGCCAATTTAAACGATGTTAGAAGTCAAATTGGTTTTGTACCTCAAGATCCATTTTTATTTTCTGAAAGTATAGAAGATAACATTAAGTTTGGTAAAGAAGATGCTACTGAAGCAGAAATAACTACAGCTGCAAAAAATGCAGATGTTCATAAAAATATCATCGATTTCCCAAATGGCTACAAAACAATTTTAGGAGAACGTGGTGTAACACTTTCTGGCGGACAAAAACAGCGTGTTTCTATTGCCAGAGCAATTATTAAAAAACCGAAAATTTTAATTTTTGATGATTGCTTATCTGCTGTAGATACTGAAACAGAAGAAAAAATACTTTCAAATTTAGAACGTATTTCTAAAAATATTACCACTTTTATAATTAGTCATAGAATTTCTTCTGCTAAAAATGCTGATAAAATTATTGTTTTAGATGATGGTAAAATTACGCAACAAGGAACTCATAATCAACTAATAAAACTAGAAGGATACTATAAAGATCTTTATGAACAACAACTTTTAGAAAAAGAAAATTAATCTTTCATTTTGCTACCTGAAATATTTTATTAGATTTGTTAAACTAAATAAAAACAATTAATCACTACATTAAAAATATTATGGCAGAGAGAGCAGAGCGAGTTGAACAAGAAGAAATTTTTTCTCAAGTATTAAGAGCAGGTAGAAGAACGTATTTTTTTGATGTTAGAGCAACAAAAGCTGATGATTACTATTTAACAGTTACAGAAAGTAAAAAATTTACTCATGATGATGGTAGTTTTCGTTACCAAAAGCATAAAATTTATTTATATAAAGAAGATTTTACCGATTTTAAAGATATGCTAGGTAAAGCAACTGATTATATTCTCAACGAAAAAGGAAGCGAAGTAATTAGTGAACGTCATCAAAAAGATTTTAAAAAAGAAGATGATGCAGAAACTACAACCGATGTAAAATCTACAGATAGTTTTACAGATGTTTCTTTTGATGATATATAAAGGTCATAAACCTTTTTTGTGGGAGGCTTTTTGTGGGCAAAAATCCATTTAAAAGCTTTTACTTAAAACAATTTTAATTTTATTTTACTCTAAAACCATAAGTTTAAAACTTATGGTTTTTTTATTACACAGAGACTCCTAGCTTCTTGTAAACTGTAGTTTTGTCACACTGAAAGCTTCTCACATAAAACTAAAAACAGACAAATAGGTGGTGCTTTTTCAGAATGACAAATTGTGTAAAAATCACAACACTTTCTTCATCGTTTTTGTCTTAGAAACAGTTTCTTCATATTCTTTTTTAGCATTGCTATCTTTAGTAATACCTCCACCAACATAAATAGCAGCTGTTTTATCCTTAACACTCATGCATCTTAAATTTACAAAAAGTGAAGACTTTTTACTTTCTAAGTTTAATTCCCCTAAAAAACCAGTATAAAAAGTTCTTTTATAGTTTTCATTTTGATTGATAAAATCTTTCGACTTTTCTCTTGGCAAACCACAAACTGCTGGTGTTGGATGCAATGCTCTTATCAATTCTTTTAAGTTAGCACCTTTATTTAATACTCCTTCTACTCTACTTTTTAAATGTAACAAATTCCCTGCTTTAACAGTCTCTGTTTTATCTATTTTTAAACTCGTAGAAATTGGTTTTAATTGATGCTCTATAAAATCAGTAACTAACTGCTGTTCTTCCAACTCTTTTTGTTTCCACACTACAGTTTCAGCTTTTTTAAAAACCTGAGTTCCTGCTAAAGACATTGTTTTAAAAGTATCATCAGAAATATTTAAAAGTGTTTCTGGTGTTGCTCCAAACCACAAACCAACTTTGGGATGAAACCAAACATACACAAATGCATTTTTGTAAGTTTTTAAAAGTTTTTTAAAAGTAAGTAACACATCAAAATTTAACAATTGTATTGCTTCTTTTCTAGAAACAACTACTTTTACAAGTTTGTTTTTGTTAATTTCAGCGAGTGCTTTTTCTACTAAATGGATGTGTGCTTCATTTTCAGAAGTGTTTTCAGTTGCAATTATTTCATCCAAATAAAAAGGCTCATCAATAATATTATTTTCAATGATTATTTCTGATTTATCAAAAGGAAATAAAATAGCTTTTTCTTCAGGATTAAAAGGTGCAAAAACAAAGCCACTTTCTGTAAACTGATAAGTAGAATACAATAAATCATCCTTCATAAAAAAACCAGACACTTGTTTTGAATTTGGTTTTCTGTAAGCTACAAAAGGCATGTTGCTTTTGTAATTTTCTTCAATTTTATTAAAAATGATGTTCAATGTAAAATTTAAATTATGATAGTTCTATACTTGCTTCAAATCAATAGAAAATAAAAAGCATTTTTTGCCACGAATACACGAATTAAAAAATAAATATTATAAGAAATAATTGGTGAATTTGTGGCTATTTTTCACATCAGACTTATAAATCTATTGAACTAAAAACTATTTTTTATCCAAAACAATATTCGTCATTTTAGCAACAGAAATTAAATGATCATTTTCATCAACAATTCTAACTTCCCATAAATGTGTAGTTCTGCCCTTGTGAATATTTTTAGCTGTTGCAAAAACAGTCCCTTCTTTCTTGCTTTTAATATGATTAATGGATAACTGAATTCCATTTATATATTGTGTTTTGTTATCAATAAAAAAGTTAGAAGCAACACTACCAACACTCTCTGCCAAAGCAGCAGTTGCACCACCATGCAATTGCCCATAAGGTTGATGAACACTGGCATTTACAGGCATTTTTGCTGTTAAAAAATCATTACCAATAGCAACATATTCAATATCAAGCGTTTCCATTAATGTGTTTTTATTACGCTCATTAAACGCTTTTAAAATAGCAACAGTATCCATATCATTCTGATTATAATGTAAAAGTACATATAAAATTTTGTATTTTTGCTGTAGATAATTGAAACAATTTCATGTACAAAATACGCGTAATTTTAGACACAAAAGAAGATGTAATTAGAACTATTTTAGTTGATGACAAACTAAATTTAGAAGATTTACATGTAACAATTGCCAAAGCTTTTGGTTTTGGAGGAAAAGAAATGGCTTCTTTTTATAGAACTGATGAAGAATGGAACCAAGGAGAGGAAATTCCCTTGTTTAATATGGAAGAAATTGGCGAAGGAATTTCTATGCAAACTTGTATTTTAAAGGATACTTTATTAGAAGAAAACGACAAGCTAATTTACGTGTATGATTTCTTAAAAATGTGGACTTTCTATGTGGAAGTTATTGAAATTTCTACAGAACAAAAAGAAGGATTGCCACAGATTATTTTAACCGTTGGAGAAATACCAAGTGAAGCTCCAGAAAAAGAGTTTATTGCAGAAAAATTAGATGATGGTTTTGGCGATGATGGAGATATTGATGATGAATATGGTAGTTTTGATGATGATTACGATTTTAATGAGTATTAAGGGTTATCTAAGTAATAATACGTGTTTTGCTAAATATCTTATCATTATTAATTGCTATAATACCTAGCAATAAACCGTACTAAAATAGGTTGACTAAAACCTAACTACAATGAAAGTTATTGCTGAAAAAATAAAAAATTGGTGAAATAATATTTGCCTCTGTTTACCCTCATTACCTAAAAAGGTTACAGAAAAACGGAAGAACGAAAGAAGAATTTCATCAAATAATTAAGTGGCTTACTGGCTTTGATGCTAAAAGTATAAAACAATTGATAGATGAAAAAGCAACTTTTGAGACGTTCTTTCAAAAAGCGGAACTAAACCCTAATGCTCATTGAATTAAAGGTGTTGTTTGTGGCTATACAATTGAAGAAATACCAGATGAATTCCAATTATACAAAAAGTGTAGGTATTTAGTAAAGTTGTATGATGAATTAGCAAAAGGACGTAAAATGGAAAAAATATTACGTGTTGGTAATAAATAAGAACTGTTAATAACAACATTTATACCTTAAAAATGGTTTGTTATTTACTAGAAAAGATATATTTTCTGGTATAACAAATTTTAAAAAAGGTTATCAATAAAAATTTAAAACCTTATTTAAATCTTAATTAAATACAGGTACTTTTTTATAAAGTATCCGTATTTTTACAAGATGGAATTTAAATTGGTATCAGAATTTTCTCCTACAGGAGATCAACCACAAGCAATAAAAGAACTTGCAGAAGCAATTAATGGAGGAGAAAAATATCAAACTCTTTTAGGTGTTACAGGTTCTGGAAAAACATTTACTGTTGCCAATGTGGTAAAAGAAGTAAAAAAACCAACCTTAGTTTTAGCACATAATAAAACGTTGGCTGCCCAATTATATTCTGAATTTAAGCAGTTTTTTCCTGATAATGCTGTAGAGTATTTTGTTTCTTATTACGATTATTATCAACCAGAAGCCTACATACCAGTAACAGGTACTTTTATTGAAAAAGATTTATCTATTAATGAAGATATAGAGCGTTTGCGTTTAAGCACCACTTCTTCCCTGCTTTCTGGTAGAAGAGATATTTTGGTGGTTGCTTCTGTTTCTTGTTTATATGGTATTGGTAATCCTGTAGAATTTAAGAAAAATGTAATTCCTGTTGCTGTAAATCAGCAAATTGCAAGAACCAAATTTTTACACCAATTAGTACAAAGCTTATATTCTAGAACAGAACACGAAATAAAAAGTGGTACCTTTAAAGTAAAAGGTGATGTAGTAACCATTTATCCTTCTTATGGAGACAATGGCTATAGAATCCATTTTTTTGGCGATGAAATTGAAGAAATTGAATCTTTTGACTTAGAGAGCAACCTTGTTTTAGAAACGTTTGAAGAGTTGACAATTTATCCTGCAAACTTATTTGTTACTTCTCCTGATGTGTTACAAAATGCCATTCATCAAATTCAGGATGATATGATGAAACAAGTGGATTTTTTCAATGAAATGGGGAAACATTTAGAAGCAAAACGAATCAAAGAACGTACAGAATTTGACTTAGAAATGATACGAGAATTAGGCTATTGCTCTGGTATTGAAAATTATTCAAGATATTTAGATGGTAGAGAACCAGGCACAAGACCTTTCTGTTTGTTAGATTATTTTCCTGATGATTATTTAATGGTTATTGATGAGAGTCATGTTACTGTACCACAAACCCATGCAATGTATGGTGGAGATAGAAGTAGAAAAGAAAATTTGGTAGAATATGGTTTTAGATTGCCTGCTGCAATGGACAATCGTCCTTTAAAGTTTGAGGAATTTGAAGCCGTTCAAAATCAAACCATATTTGTTTCTGCAACACCTGCAGATTATGAATTGCAGAAAACAGAAGGTGTTTTTGTTGAGCAAATTATTAGACCTACAGGCTTATTAGATCCACCAATTGAGGTAAGACCTAGTTTAAATCAAATAGATGATTTAATTGAAGAAATTCAAATTCGTGTAGAAAAAGACGAACGTACTTTGGTAACCACATTAACCAAAAGAATGGCAGAAGAATTGACTAAATATCTAACAAGAGTAGACATACGTTGTAGATACATACATTCTGATGTAGATACTTTAGAGCGTGTAGAAATTATGCAAGATTTGCGTAAAGGTTTGTTTGATGTTTTGATTGGAGTGAATCTTTTAAGAGAAGGTTTAGATTTACCAGAAGTTTCTTTAGTGGCTATTTTAGATGCTGATAAAGAAGGTTTTTTAAGAAATGTAAAATCACTCACACAAACTGTGGGTAGAGCTGCAAGAAACGTAAATGGTTTGGCTATTTTATATGCTGATAAAATTACAAATAGTATGCAAAAAACCATAGATGAAACAGAAAGAAGGAGAGAAAAACAAATTGCATACAACACAAAACATAATAAAGTACCCACTCAAATTAATAAAAAAATTGATGATACCTTAACAAAATCAGCAGTTTCTAGTTACCATTATGACAACGCAAAACAAGTTGCTGCAGAGCAAGATTTGCAATATTTACCAAAAGAAGAAATTGAAGATAGAATTCGTAAAAAACGCAAACAAATGGAAGCCGCTGCAAAAGAATTAGACTTTATTGTGGCTGCTAAATTGCGTGATGAAATTGCTGTTTTGAAGGAGAAAGTATAAATTTTATCAAAAAAAATACTTTTTTACTCTTAAAAGACAAAAATTAGAAATTATATAATAATTTTAAATTATTTACAAACAATAAAAAGACGCAACGTTTTCCTTTTTTATCCATCTATATTAAAAACAAAGAAAATGAAACAAATTAACCCTTTTATAAAATTTAGTTTTATAGTATTTACTATAAGTATACTGCTATACAGTTGTTCTAAAGATGATGATGAACCTTTAAGCAAAACAGACATTAATAAAACAAGTTTATTTGGAGAAGTAATAGTACCTGAAAACACCAATAGAGATTCAGATTTTAGTATCTTAAGTGATGCTTTAATTGAAAGCTCAGTTAAAAGTGATTTTCGATTTGGAAACCCAAATGAACAATTTGAACCAGGAATCTTAACTGCTGGTGAATGGAGCGATCTAAATAATTGGGATTTTTGGAACAATTTATTAAGCGATCAAGAATATTATAAGGAAGCAAATAAATGGAATCTTAAAGAAATAAAAAGATATTCTTTTTTTGTGAAAGATAATAATGCATCTGCTGTTGCAAACTGTAAAATCAAACTACTTTACAACCAAGTTGAAGTTTGGAAAACTAAAACAGATGCCAAAGGAGAAGCAACGTTATGGTCTGATTTAGAAATAAATGAATTAAAAGCAGAAATAGAAATTGATGGCACAAAACAAATAATAACCAATGTAAAAGAATACGCTATTGGAATTAATGACATAAGTATAAACAAAACCATCATCAACAAAAAAAATGTTGATATTTATTTTGCTGTAGATGCAACAGGTTCTATGGGAGACGAAATTGATTATTTAAAAGCCGAATTAAATAATGTAATTCAAAGAATAAAACAAAACAATACTTCTTTAGAAATGCGTTTTGGCTCTGTATTTTATAGAGATGAAGGAGATGATTATGTAACTCGCCCATTTAATTTTACAACAAACCAAGAAAGCTTAATTTCTTTTATATCTAAACAGTCTGCAAATGGTGGAGGCGATTTTCCAGAAGCTGTTCACACTGCTCTAGATATTGCCATTACTCAAAATTCATGGAATGATGATGCTTCTACTCGCATCTTATTTCTATTGTTAGATGCACCTCCACATTACACGCAAGAAGTAATTTCTAATTTAGAATCTAATATAACCTTGGCAGCAGAAAAAGGAATTAAAATAATACCTATTACAGCTTCTGGAATAGACAAACCTACAGAATATTTAATGCGTTCTTTTGCCATATTAACAAACGGAACTTATGTTTTTATTACGGATGATAGTGGCGTTGGTAATAGCCATATAAAACCAACTATTGGAGAATTTAGCGTAGAAAAACTAAACGATTTAATGGTAAGAGTAGTTGATAATTATATTCCTAAATAAATTTAGGCCTTAAGAAAAATTAGGTAAAAACGTATCAAAAAAACAGAAACATATAGTAACTATAGAAAAAATTAGACTTTCTTTTTGCTATAAAATTAAGTATTGAAATAAGTGTTTTTTTAAGTATCGTTTTTGTCAATTTTATAGTATTAGATGTTTTATTTGATTTTTTCATGTTTACAAAACAAACTTTAATTAAAAGTATCACTATTACCTAAGTAAAAAAACAACACATATTAGTAAGATCGATTTCTTTATTTTAAATTTGAATCTTTTATTTTTACAATCAATTATTTTGTTCTTCTAAAAGAACGTCCAAAATACAAAAACATGACAAATCCCGAGTGGAAAACCGTTAAAGAATACGAAGACATTACTTATAAAAAATGTAATGGAGTTGCAAGAATTGCGTTTAACAGACCTAATGTTAGAAATGCTTTTAGACCCAAAACCACCAAAGAATTATACGAAGCTTTTTATGATGCTACAGAAGATGTAAATATTGGTGTTGTGCTGCTTTCTGCAGAAGGACCAAGTACAAAAGATGGCGTATATTCTTTCTGTTCTGGTGGCGATCAAAAAGCAAGAGGTCATCAAGGTTATGTTGGTGAAGATGGTTATCACAGATTAAATATTTTAGAAGTTCAAAGATTAATTAGGTTTATGCCAAAAGCAGTAATTGCAGTAGTACCTGGCTGGGCAGTTGGAGGTGGACATAGTTTACATGTTGTTTGTGATTTAACTTTAGCATCTAAAGAACACGCAATTTTTAAACAAACAGATGCAGATGTAACCTCTTTTGATGGTGGCTATGGATCTGCTTATTTAGCTAAAATGGTAGGGCAAAAAAAAGCAAGAGAAATTTTCTTTTTAGGTAGAAATTATTCTGCACAAGAAGCCTATGAAATGGGAATGGTAAATGCAGTAATTCCACATGATGAATTAGAGAGTACAGCTTATCAATGGGCACAAGAAATTTTAGAAAAAAGCCCTACCTCAATAAAAATGTTGAAATTTGCCATGAATTTAACTGATGATGGCATGGTTGGTCAGCAAGTTTTTGCGGGCGAAGCAACAAGACTTGCTTATATGACTGATGAGGCAAAAGAAGGAAGAGACGCTTTTTTAGAGAAGAGAAAGCCTAATTTCCCTAAAAAATGGATACCATAAAATAGTTGGCAGTTTTTAAGTATTCAGCAGGCAGTCAAAGTTTTTAGTAAAGCAAGGGAGCATTCTCCCTTGTAAAATAAGATATTATGAAACCACAAGTAGTCACTTTTTTAATAAAATGTCCAGATCAAAAAGGATTGGTCGCTAAAATAACCAGTTTCTTTTTTGAAAAAGGATTTAATATTTTAAGTTGTCAGCAATATGTAAATGCTATTGAAAATACTTATTTTATGCGTGTTCGTTTAAATGCAGATGGCACAAATATTTCTAAAGAAACCTTAGAAGCTAGTTTTCTTGAACTCGCAACACCTTTAAAATTCGATTGGTCTGTAAATTATAGTGATAAAAAACAAAATATAGCTATCATGGTTTCTCACACAAGCCATAATTTATATGATTTATTAGAAAGATCTAAAGAAGGTAGATTAGATTGTAATGTAAGCATGATTATTAGTAATCATGATAAGTTAAGACCTATTGCAGAAATGTTTAAAATCCCTTTTTATCATTTACCTGTTACCAAAGAAACTAAGCAAGAGCAAGAAGCACAAGTTGCACAACTTTTAGATGTAAATGAAGTCGATTTGGTAATTATGGCTAGATATATGCAGATTTTATCAGCAGATTTTATCAATCGTTATCCTGAGAAGATTATCAATATTCATCATTCTTTTTTACCTGCTTTTCAAGGAGCAAATCCGTATAAAAAAGCTTATGAAAGAGGTGTAAAATTAATTGGTGCCACAGCACATTATGCAACTGTAGATTTAGATGAAGGCCCAATTATTGAGCAAGATGTAAAACCTGTAACACACGAAAGTACACCAACAACCTTAAAAAGAATTGGTGCTGATATTGAAAAACTGGTGTTGGCAAGAGCTGTAAAAAACCATTTGAATCATCAAATAATTGTTTCAGGAAATAGAGCCATTGTTTTTCCTGAAGCTGGGGAGTAATTTTTAATTACAAATTTTAATTACGAAGTTCTATAATTCGTAATTCATAATTTAAAATTAGTAATTGAGTATGAAAATAATTTGTATTGGGCGCAATTACGCAAAACATATTGAAGAATTGGCAAATGAAAAACCAGAAAGTCCGGTTATTTTTTTAAAGCCAGATTCAGCTATTTTACCCAGAAAAAACCCGTTTTTTATTCCTCCTTTTTCTAATGATGTACATTATGAAGTGGAAATTTTAGTAAAAATCAACAAAGTTGGCAAACACATTGCTACAAAATTTGCGCATAAATATTATGATGAAATAGGACTCGGAATCGATTTTACAGCAAGAGATGTACAAGCAAAATGCAAAGAAAAAGGTTTACCTTGGGAAAAAGCAAAAGCTTTTGATGGAAGTGCAGTTGTGGGAGAATTTTATCCGAAGGAACAATTTGATTTAGAAAACTTACAATTTCAACTGTTTAAAAATGATGCAATTGTACAAGATGGAAATACCAATGCCATGTTATGGAAAACTGACGAATTAATTTCTTATGTTTCTCAATACTTCACTTTAAAAAAGGGAGATATCATTTTTACAGGAACACCTGCAGGAGTTGGCCAAGTTATTGAAAATGATGTTTTAAAAGGTATAATAGCTGGTAAAGAAGCGTTTAACATCAAAGTAAAATAAATTTGATAAATTTTAGCATCCAAATAATTGCATCAATATTTATTGGAGGTTGTTTTGTATATCTTGCAAAAAGATATGAAAAAAGCATCCCCATTTATTTTTGTATTGGTTTTTTTCTCTCTTTAATAATTAGATTTATCTATTTGTTAATTTATGGCTTTATTACAGATTTTGAAATCCTACAAAGTTTTAGTTTTAATAGAAATTTATCTGTTTTACTAAGCATTATTATTCCCTACATTCTCTTTATTATTTTAAGAAAAAAATTAGAAAAAGAAAGTTTAAAAAAATCTAAGATCAATGAAATAGGTGAAAAATGAAGATTCTAGGCTATATTCTTATTTTTTATATCGGATTTTATTTTTATTGACAAGCAGAAAATCACAACAAAAATAAATGGTTATTTGGTTTTTTAGGCATTGCCTCATTTTTCTTAGGGCTACTAATACATCCTTTATATATTAGACTTTTTGAATCGTTTTTAGTTAACGAATTTAAATTAGTCATTTTAAGTATTAAATCTTTTTGTTTTGCAATATTAACTGATTTTGTAAGTTTTCAAGCACTAAACTATATCTGGAGTAGAAAAAACAGAAATGTTAAAAAAGAAGATATTGGTTAAATAAGTAATTGAATAATTATACCAAATTAATACATTAGATTTCTTATTTCAACCCTACAACTTTGTAACTTTGTCGCTTTCAAAAAGTAAAAATGAACGCAGAAATTATAACTATAGGAGACGAAATTTTAATTGGTCAGATTGTAGATACCAATTCTCAGTGGATTGGACAAGAACTC
The DNA here is from genome assembly GCF_947497695.1 of uncultured Polaribacter sp. Classification (GTDB taxonomy): domain Bacteria; phylum Bacteroidota; class Bacteroidia; order Flavobacteriales; family Flavobacteriaceae; genus Polaribacter. Next base: position 53,606 of record NZ_CANMHM010000010.1, read on the forward strand.
AATAAAATAGGAGTTTCTGTATACCAAATCACTTCTATTCAAGATGAAGAACAGCATATCTTAAACGCTTTTAAAGAAGCACAAGACAGAGTAGATATTGTAATTATTACAGGAGGTTTAGGTCCTACAAAAGACGACATCACAAAAAAAACAATTGCTAAGTTTTTTAAGGATGATAAAATTATAGAATACCCAGAAGTAATTGCACACATAAAAGGACTGTTTGCAAAAATGAACCATCCTTTTAAAGAAATTCAAAAAACACAAGCACTATTACCATCCAAAGCTACTTTGTTAATGAATCAATTTGGTACTGCACCAGGAATGTGGTTTTACGAAAATGAAACTGTCTTTGTGTCACTTCCAGGAGTTCCTTATGAAATGAAAGGCTTAATTACCAATGAGGTTTTACCTAGAATTCAAGAAAAATTCAAACTTCCATTTATCATCCATAAAACAATAATGACTTATGGACAAGGAGAAAGCACTATTGCAGAAAGAATTGAAGATTTCGAAAATCATTTACCCTCAAATATCAAATTAGCTTACCTCCCATCTTTTGGCAGGGTTAGATTGCGTTTATCAGCCAAAGGCGAAAATAAAGAAACACTAGAAACTACTTTAAATGAAAAAGTAGCTGAAATTTATCAACTCATCCCAGAAATTATTGCAGGTTTAGATGACAATAGTCCTTTAGAAAAAAGAATTGGAGAAATTTTAAAGAAAAGCAACAAAACCATTGCAACTGCAGAAAGCTTAACTGGTGGTAAATTAGCTGCAAATTTGGTGGCTATTTCTGGTGCATCTAGTTATTTTAAAGGGAGTATTGTAGCTTATTGTAAAGAAGCAAAAATTAATTTATTAGATGTTTTTGAACAAACAATACAAACACACACTGTAGTAAGTAAAGAAGTGGCCTTAGAAATGGCAAAAGGGGTAAAAAGAAAACTTAAAACAGATTATGCTATTGCAGTTACAGGAAATGCAGGACCTACAACAGATGATACAGATAAAAGTATAGGTGTTGTTTGCATTGCTTTTGTTGCTGATGATAAAGAATTTGCAGAAGAATTTAATTTTGGTCAACCCAGAGAAAAAGTTATCAATAAAACAGTGAATAAATCACTAGAAATTATACTAAAAGAAATTCTTTAAAAATTTGTAAAATTGTTTTGTTCATCATTAGAATTAATTGTAAGTTTGCACCTCGTTTAGAGATAACACTAAAAATACTGTCGAGAAGATGTCTAGAATTTGTGAATTAACAGGAAAAAAAGCTATGGTTGGAAACAATGTTTCTAAAGCTTTAAATAGAACAAAGAGAAAGTTTGACGCTAATTTAATGACCAAGCGTTTTTTCATTCCAGAAGAAGATAAATGGATTACTTTAAAAGTATCTGCATCTGCTTTAAAAAATATTAATAAATTAGGAGTTTCTGCAGTAATTAAAGAAGCTAGAGCAAACGGATTTTTAACAAAATAAGTTACAGCTCATAAAATTATATACAGATGGCAAAAAAAGGAAACAGAGTTCAGGTAATCTTAGAATGTACAGAGCATAAAGCATCAGGAGAAAGAGGTACTTCTAGATATATTACTACAAAGAACAAAAAGAACACTCCAGATAGAATGGAAATTAAAAAATTCAATCCTATCTTAAAGAAAATGACTGTTCACAAAGAAATTAAATAAATTAAACTATCTAGAACTCAGAACAGAGCATATAGATTAAAAAACATACACAATGGCAAAGAAAACAGTAGCATCTTTACAAACTTCTTCTAAAAGACTAAGCAAAGCTATCAAAATGGTAAAATCTCCAAAAACAGGAGCCTATACTTTTGTAGAATCTATCATGGATCCTGCTAAAGTAGATGCATTTTTAGCTAAAAAGTAGTATTTACTACATAAAATATATAAAACTACTTTCTATTTTTAGAAAGTAGTTTTTTTTTGCGTCTTATAATTCCGTATTTTTGGGCGTTCCCTAAAGGTCGGGCTTGGAGTATATCTTTAACGAAGTCGAAAGGCTAAATCTTTTTTGTGAAAAACAAAAAAGGATATCGCTACAATCCCTAACGCAACTTATCTGCAAATTCTATTGAAAATCAGACAAGTTGTCAATTTTTTACTTTGGTATAATTTTAGACAACTAAAAAAACTAACAACTAAAAACCAACAACTCGAATTATGAGTTTTTTTAAAAAAATATTTTCAAAAGAAAAAAAAGAAACCTTAGACAAAGGATTAGAAAAGTCTAAAGAAAGTTTCTTTGGCAAACTAACAAAAGCTGTTGCAGGTAAATCTAAAGTAGATGATGATGTTTTAGATAACTTAGAAGAAATTTTAGTAGCATCTGATGTTGGTGTAGCTACCACTTTAAAAATTATTACTAGAATTGAGGCTAGAGTTGCCAAAGACAAATATGTTGGCACAGACGAATTAAACAAAATTCTTAGAGAAGAAATTGCAGGTTTATTGTCTGAAACCAATCTTGGTAATGAAACCGAATTTACAATTCCTAACAATCATAAACCACACGTAATAATGGTAGTTGGTGTGAATGGAGTTGGTAAAACAACCACTATTGGTAAACTTGCTAGTCAATTTAAAAAACAAGGGTTAAAAGTAGTTTTAGGTGCTGCAGATACTTTTAGAGCAGCAGCCATAGATCAATTACAAGTTTGGGCAGACAGAACAGACGTACCAATTATTCGTCAAGAAATGGGATCTGATCCTGCTTCTGTTGCTTTTGACACCTTAAAATCTGCTGTTACTCAAAATGCAGATGTTGTTATTATAGACACAGCAGGTAGATTACACAACAAAGTGAATTTAATGAATGAGTTGACCAAGATAAAACGTGTTATGCAAAAAGTGGTAGACAATTCTCCTCATGATGTATTATTAGTTTTAGATGGCTCTACAGGTCAGAATGCATTTGAGCAAGCAAAACAATTTACATTAGCTACAGAAGTAACTTCTTTAGCAGTTACTAAATTAGATGGTACTGCAAAAGGGGGCGTTGTAATTGGTATTTCAGATCAGTTTAAAATTCCTGTAAAATACATTGGTGTTGGGGAAGGAATAGACGATTTACAAGTTTTTAATAAACATGAGTTTGTTGACTCTTTTTTTAAATAAAAAAACACCATAATCTTATGTAACTGATTCTCAGAAAAAATCGGAAATAAAATAAAAGAAAAAAGAATCAACATCTGTTAAAGCTTCCTTCAGGATTTTTAATTTTTTACTGGTTTCCAATTGATTCTTAATTTAATATAATCTACGAAAACTTATCCTAAGAAAACAATATGAAAGAAGAAATTACTTTCGAAGATTTTTTAAAGGTTGATATTAGAATAGGAACTATTATTGAAGTCAATGATTTTCCAAAAGCCAAAAAACCTGCCTATCAATTAACAATTGATTTTGGTGCATTAGGAGTCAAAAAATCGAGTGCTCAAATTACAGATTTATATACTAAAGAAGATTTATTAAACAAACAAGTTTCTGCAATCGTAAATTTTAAACCCAAACAAATTGCCAACTTTATAAGCGAGGTTTTGGTTATTGGTGTTTATAATGTTGATGGAAATGTCGTTTTACTTAAAGCGTCTGAAAAAATTAAAAACGGGGAACAGGTTTGTTAATATTATATTATTACGAACGACAATCTAGTAATCTGTAATTTAAAATTCACAATATTTAATAAGAAATTGCCACATCAAGCAAAAAAGCTTAATTCGCAAATACAAAGTTATCATTTCAAACTTTTATAAAAATATTTCTTCGCGAACTTTGCGTTTTTTCTTTGTTACTTTGCGTTTAAATTTAAAATAGCCTTATTAATTCGCTTCACTAAACCTGGTCCTTCATAAATAAAACCTGTGTAAACTTGCACTAAATCTGCACCAGCATTCAATTTTTCTAAAGCATCTTTTGCAGAATGAATACCTCCTACTCCAATGATTGGGAAAGATTTGTTAGAAGTATCTGCTAAATATTTAATAACAGCTGTACTTTGGTTTTTTACAGGTTGTCCACTTACTCCACCATTACCAATTTCTTTTAAACGCTCTTTGGAAGCTTTTAAATTATCTCTATTTGTTGAAGTATTTGAAGCTATTACACCATCAATTTTGGTTTCATTGACCAACTCTATAATTTCATCTAATTGATTATTATTTAAATCAGGAGCAATTTTTAATAAAATTGGTTTTTGTATCTCTTCTTTGTTGTTTAAGTTTTGACAAGCAGAAATCAACTCTAATAAGTAGTCTTTATCATTCAGTTTTGCATGACTCCCAACATTTGGGCAACTTACATTCAGTACAAAATAATCTACAAAAGGATGCAGTTCTTTAAAAACCTCACAATAATCTGCTGTATAATTATCTGGAGTTGTGGCTGTATTTTTACCAATGTTTCCACCAATAATAACCTTACCTTTATTTTTCTTTAAGTTTTCAATAGCAGCTTGTAAACCATCATTATTAAAACCCATTCTATTTATAATTCCTTGATCGTCTTTTAAACGAAACAGTCTTTTCTTTGGGTTTCCTGCTTGTCCTTTAGGCGTTACAGTTCCTATTTCTATAAAACCAAAACCAAAATTTGCAAGTTCGTTATATAAAACTGCATTTTTATCAAAACCTGCTGCTAAACCCACAGGGTTTTTAAATGTAATTCCGAATAAAGTTCTTTCTAAACGTTTATCTTCAACCACATATAAACTTCTAAAGATTGAAGCCATAAAAGGAATTTTACATAAAGTCTTAATTAAAGAAAATGTAAAATAATGGATTTTTTCTGGATCGAATAAAAAGAAAATTGGTCTTACAATAGATTTGTACATGGGTTACTAGAATTATTTTGAAGTTTATTTCTAGTTTACAAAATTACAAATTTTAATACTGATAAACTCTAAAACATATCTGAATTTAAGAGTTGGTAAGTTTTCACTATTTTAGTAGAAAATAAAATCAATATGGAAACTATTTTTAATTATTTCGAAACAATTCCTTCTAGTCACAGAAGCCTCATTTTAGTTGGGGGAATCACATTTTTTTGGTTTTTAGAAGGTGCAATTCCGTTATTTAAATTTGATTACAAAAAATGGAAACACGCTTTACCTAATTTATTTTTTACGTTTACAACAATTATCATCAATTTTGCATTGGCTTTTTTACTCTTAAAAACTGCTGACTGGGTACAAGCCAATAATTTTGGTTTGATAAATTGGCTGCCAGAAATGCCACTTTGGTTTTATATTATTTTAGGAGTCTTATTTTTAGACTTTTTTGGTGCGTATTTAGCACATTTTGTAGAGCATAAAACGCCACCTTTATGGAAGGTTCATTTGGTACATCATTCAGATCATAAAGTAGATACTACTACTGCAAACAGACATCACCCCATAGAAAGTGTCATTCGTTTTGCGTTTACTTTGTTGGGCGTTTTTTTAGTGGGAACACCAATTGCCATTGTAATGATATATCAATCAATGTCTTTAATTTTTACACAATTTACTCATGCAAATATTAAAATATCACCAAAGGTGGATAAATTTTTGAGCTACTTTATTGTTTCTCCAGATATGCATAAAATTCATCATCACTATCAATTACCTTATACAGATTCTAATTATGGAAATATCTTTTCTATTTGGGACAGACTTTTAGGAACTTATATGGAAATGGACAGAGAAAAAATTGTGTATGGAGTAGATACTTTTCCAGATGAAGAAAAAAATTCTTCTTTAAAAGAATTGTTAAAGCAACCTTTTCAAAGTGTTATAAAACCAAATGAAATTAGATAACATAATGTCTATGTCATTCCTGCAAAAGCAGGAATCTAAACTGAAATTATAAAAAATACGTTGTCTAAACCTGTTAAATAAATATCTTTTTTATCAAAGGCTTTGGGTTTATTTATCTACTCATTTTAGTTTGCTATCTCCAAAGAAATAAAAAAACTACTTATAAATCAGATACTTATTTCTAATCAACTTAAAATCCTCTAAATCTTTATCCCAAGTTTTACTAATTTCAAGAGAAGAAAAACCTTGTTCTATTTGTTTTTGAAGTTTAGTATTCCCTGCATGAATGGTAAAACTTTCTCCAAAAAACCTTTCTGTTTTTGGCGTTTTTTGATAGGCGTCAATTAGCCATTCTAAATTAACAGAGCTCTGTTTTTGCATATTACTTAAATCTACACCAAAACAAGGTTTGCCTTTATGTTTTGGATATTTAGCTCCAAAATTGGGTGTTGGAATGTAACTAAAACTACTTTTAGAAAAAAAAGGTGCTCCATATCTTTGAAACTGAAATTCTGTTCCTCTTCCTGCATTAATGGTTGTTCCTTCAAAAAAACCTAAACTGGGGTATAAATTGATAGATTGATCATTAGGCAAATTAGGAGAAGGTCTTATTGTTAAACTATAAGCTAAATTATGGGTGTAATTTTCTAACGGAATTACAGTTAAATCGCACTTCACTCCATTTTTAAGCCATTTTTCGCCATTAATCATTTGCCCATATTCACCAATAGTCATTCCATAAACAACAGGCACTTTATGCATCCCTACAAAACTTTTGTGCTTTAATTCTAAAACAGGACCATCAACATAATGTGCATTTGGGTTGGGTCTGTCAAATAATATGAGTGGAATTCCAAATTCTGCACAAGCTTCCATTACATAATGCAACGTAGAAATGTAAGTGTAAAAACGAACCCCAACATCCTGAATATCAAAAACCACAACATCTACTCCTGCTAATTGCTTTGCAGAAGGCTTTTTACTTTTTCCGTATAAAGAAACAATGGGCAAACCTGTTTTTGTATCAAAACCATCTTTTACAATTTCAGCAGCATCTGCTTTTCCTCTAAAACCATGTTCTGGAGCAAAAACTTTTTTAACATTTATATCTTTATAATTGTGTAAATAATCTACTAAGTGATGTGTTACTTTTTTAGATCCCATTATATTAGAACCAACTTCTGCTCTTTGCAAAACAGACAAAACAGAGGTCTGGTTTGCAACCACTGCAACATTTTTTCCTTTTAAAAATTTTAAATATACATCTGTTCTTTCTGCTCCTGTTTTTAAAATAGTGTCTTTTTCTAAAACAGTAACTTTAATATCTGGACTCTGTACTTGTTTTGCGCAAGAAATCAGCTGAAAATTCAGCAGTAGAAATAAGAATAAATATGTATTTTTACGGGGTTTAAAATCAATCATCAATTTGAATTACGAGTTATTTATTGCTAAACGTATAATTGCTGGCAAAAAGTATAAAAATAGTATTTCATCGCCAATAATAAAAATTGCAATCACTGCAATTGCATTGGGTATTATTATTATGTTAATTGCAGTAGCAACTGGTGCTGGCTTGCAATATAAAATTCGCGATAAAATGGCAGGTTTTAAAGGCCATGTACAGATTATCAATTACGATGCCAACAATTCTGATGTTTCTACAACACCCATCAAAAAAAACCAAGATTTTTATCCTGAATTTAAAGACATCGATGGTATCAAAAATATTCAAATCTTTGCATACAAAGGAGGAATTTTAAGAACAAAAACCGAATTTGAAGGCATTATTTTTAAAGGTGTTTCTACAGATTACGATTGGACTTTCTTTAAAGAATATTTAGTAGCTGGTAATATTCCAAATTTTAATGAAGAAAGAACAAAAGAAGTTTTGTTATCGCAAACAATTGTAAATCGTTTACAACTAAAATTAAACGATGTAATTTTAGCAACTTTCTTAAAAACAGCAAATAGTAAATTACCATCCAATAGAAAATATAAGGTTGTAGGGATTTACAATTCTGGCTTTGCAGAATTTGATAAAACCATGATGATTGGAGATATTAGAGAAGTACAAACCTTAAATAAATGGACAAATAACCAAGTTGGTGGTTTTGAAGTTATCTTAAATAACTTTGATAATATTGAACAAAAAGGAGCAGAAATTTACAGTAATATTGGGGCAACACTAAACAGTAAAACCATTTTAGAAGCCTACCCAACTGTATTTGAATGGATCAAACTTTTTGACAACAATGTATGGTTTATCATTGCCATTATGATTTTGGTTGCAGGTATTAATATGATTACTGCCCTACTTGTTTTAATTTTAGAACGCGTACAAATGATTGGTATTTTAAAAGCTTTAGGTTGCACAAATACAAGCATTCGTAAAATATTTTTATACAACGCTTCATATCTTATTTTAAAAGGACTATTCTGGGGTAATATTATTGGTCTAACCATCTTATTTATGCAATACTTCTTTAAAATAATTACGCTAAATCCAGAAACCTATTATGTAACTACAATGCCAATTCACCTATCATTTACTTACATTATATTGCTAAATTTGGGTACGTTAATCATGTCCTTTTTAATGCTCATTATCCCTTCTTACATCATCACAAAAATAAACCCATCTAAGTCTATTAAGTTTGCATAGTTCTTGGGCGTTCCCTAAAAAGGTCGCGCTTTCATTACTCGCTTTTTTTTTAATACTGATAAAAATCAGCATTAAAAAAAAGAGCTCAAACATGCCATTCAATCGCTAACGCAAAAGGCTAATTAATTAGAAATTTAATTCTTAAAAATTAGAAGATTAAAAAATTAAAAAAACAACAAAACCACCTCAAAAATGAGATGGTTTTGCTTAATCAACTAACCAAATTTGCTTTTACACAAAGAAAACAATTAACTACTTTGTTTTCATATTTATACAAGCAACTTCTATGCCAAAATTTAAATGAATTGTATTTTTAGATATATTTAAGAAAAAACACTTAACTCCTTCTCTTTTTTACTTTAGAAACCATTGGAACTGCTTTTTTTAAAGCCTCTACAATATTATAAGTAGCAGGACAAATAGCAGTGTTAGCTACTGTTAAATCAGAAATATTAATAAACTTCTTTCTATTTGTATGTGGATATTCTGCACAAGCTTTTGGGCGAACGTTATAAATAAAACAGGTATTATCAGACGCATCTAAAAAAGAACAAGGTGCTGTTTTTAATACCATAAAATTATCTTCATCCCTTTCTAAATATTGCTTTTGAAAATCTGCAACTTTCATTTTTAAATGCTTAGAAATACGTTCTATGTCTTTATCTGTAAAAATAGGACTTGTAGTTTTACAACAGTTTCCGCAAGTTAAACAATCTGTTTTTTCAAACTCAGCATCATGCAATTCTTGCACCACATAATCTAAATTCTTAGGTGTTCTTTTCTTTAAATTAGCAAAATATTTTAAATTTTCTTTAGTCGCTTCTTTTGCTAACTTTGGGAGCTCTGATAAACGTTTTTCCATCTCACAAAAATACAATTTAATAGTTTGTAATATTAAATCTTAAAAATAGATTCTTAACTTTTTTATAAGCATCAAATCAACCTTATAGCATAAAATACACTATAACTGACTCAATTAATGTAAATACAGTCAACTAACTGACTTAATTTATGTAAATACAGTCAACTAACTGACTTAATTTATGTAAATACAGTCAGTTTTAAAATAAAATGTATCTTTGTTTTATGAAAACTGAAATAGAAAGAGCTGTAATTAATGAAGTTAACAGAAAAGCGCAACCTAATAAAGTAATTTTATTGGTAGGTGCAAGACGTGTTGGTAAAACCAGATTTATTAAAAAATATATAGAAAATTTTTCAGCAAATAAAGTTTTAAAATTAAACGGAGAAGATATTGATGATGCTAAATTATTAGAAAGAAAAAGTGTTGCAAACTACAAGCGTTTGTTAAACGGAATAGAATTACTAGCTATAGATGAAGCTCAACACATACCAAACATTGGACTCATTTTAAAACTTATTATTGATGAAATTGAGGGCATCAAAATAATTGTTACAGGTAGCTCTATGTTCGATCTAAACAACCAATTAGGTGAACCTTTGGTGGGCAGAAAATACACGATTTATATGTACTCCATAAGTCAGATTGAGTTTTCTAAAACTGAAAATTTTAAAATTACAACAGAAAAGTTAGAAGAACGATTGCTATTTGGTGGCTATCCAGAGCTAATTCATCTTCCAAAATGGAAAGATAAACAAGAGTATTTACAAGAAATTATAAATGATTATTTACTAAAAGATATTTTAATTTTTCAAAACATAAAAAAGGCCGATAAAATATATAATTTATTACGTTTATTAGCTTTTCAGGTAGGCAATGAAGTATCCTTGAATGAATTGGGCAATCAGTTACAAATTTCTAAAAATACTGTAGAAAATTATTTAGATTTATTAACCAAAGTTTTCGTGGTTTTTAAAGTAGAAGGTTTTAGTAAAAATCTACGAAAAGAAGTTACAAAATCTAGCAAATGGTACTTTTATGATGTTGGGATAAGAAACGCCATTATTAAAAACTTCAACCTTTTAGAAAACAGAAATGATGTTGGTCAAATCTGGGAAAACTACCTAATTGTAGAACGCATGAAAAAACAAGAATACCAGAGAATTTCTTGTAATAATTATTTCTGGCGAACTTATGACCAGCAAGAATTAGATTGGCTAGAAGAAAAAGCAGAAAAACTACATGCTTTTGAGTTTAAATGGAACGCAAATAAAAAAGTAAAAATACCAACTGCTTTTGGCAAGGCGTACACAAATGCAAGTTTTGAAGTAATTAATAAAGAGAATTATTTAGATTTTATTTTATAAAACAAACAATTGTATAATTCTAAATAACTGAAATTAATAGACCTCACAGGTTTTTAAAACCTGTGAGGTCTTATTTGTAAAAGGTAATTTAATACTTCTAAAAACAAATAAAAAACATTAATTTCGCAACTCAATTTTTACAAGTAGATGAACATTCAAAACACCATAGAAACCAACGTAAAAGCAGGTTTTTCAGCACTTTATAATATAGAAATTCCTTCTGTAGAATTTCAGGCAACCAGAAAAGAATTTGAAGGAGATATTACCGTTGTTGTTTTTCCTTTATTACGCTACAAAAAAGGAAATCCTGTTGCTATTGGTGAAGATTTAGGGAAATATTTGGTAGAAAACGTTACAGAAATTACCAATTTTAATGTGGTTAAAGGTTTTTTAAATTTGGTTATTGATGATACTTTTTACACTAATTTCTTCAATTCAATTTATACAAATACCAATTTTGGTTTTGTTTCACCAAAGGCTGATGAAAAAGCAGTAATGGTAGAATATTCTTCGCCAAACACCAACAAACCTTTGCATTTAGGGCATGTTAGAAACAATTTGTTAGGCTATTCTGTTTCAGAAATTATTAAAGCTGCAGGTAAAAAAGTCTATAAAACACAGATTATAAACGATAGAGGAATTCATATTTGTAAATCGATGTTGGCTTGGGAAAAATTCGGAAACGGAGAAACTCCAGAATCTACAGGTTTAAAAGGCGATAAATTAGTTGGGAATTATTATGTAAAATTCGACCAAGAATATAAAAAAGAAATTTCTGCTTTAATTGCAGCAGGTAAAACTGAAGATAAAGCTAAAAAAGAAGCTCCTTTATTTTTAGAAGCCCAACAAATGTTGTTAAAATGGGAAGCAGGAGATACAAAAGTTGTAAAACTTTGGAAAATCATGAACTCTTGGGTCTACAGTGGTTTTGAGGTGACTTACAAAAACATGGGTGTCAATTTTGATAATCTTTATTATGAAAGTAACACCTATTTATTAGGAAAAGATGTGGTTGCCCAAGGTTTAGAAAAAGGCGTTTTTTACAAAAAAGAAGATGGTTCTGTTTGGTGCGATTTAACTGAGGATGGTTTAGACGAAAAAATTGTATTGCGTTCAGATGGTACAGCTGTTTATATGACTCAAGATATTGGTACAGCAATTCAGCGTGTAAAAGATTTCCCTGATGTTGGTGGAATGGTTTATACTGTTGGTAATGAGCAAGATTATCATTTTCAAGTGTTGTTTTTAATTTTGAAAAAATTAGGGTTTGATTGGTCTAAACAATTGCATCATTTAAGCTATGGAATGGTAGATTTACCTTCTGGGAAAATGAAATCTAGAGAAGGAACTGTTGTTGATGCAGATGAATTAATGGAAGAAATGACTGCAACTGCAAAAGAAATTTCAGAAGATTTAGGTAAGTTAGATGGTTATTCTGATGAAGAAAAAAACGAATTATACAAAACGATTGGTTTAGGTGCTTTAAAATATTTTATTTTAAAAGTAGATCCTAAAAAGAGAATTTTGTTCGATCCAAAAAGTTCGGTAGATTTTCAAGGAAATACTGGGCCTTTTATACAATATACGTATGCTAGAATTCAATCTATTATTAGAAAAGCAGATTTTGATTATTCACAACCTGTTACAATAGAATTACACGAAAAGGAAAAAGAATTATTAAAACAAATAGAATTGTATCCTGAAACTGTGCAACAAGCTGCTGCAAATTATTCGCCAGCAATTATTGCAAATTATACATACGATTTGGTAAAGGAATTTAATTCTTTTTATCAGAATGTGCATATTTTAGGAGAACAAGATTTAAATAAAAAAACTTTTAGGGTTCAGTTATCTAAAAAGGTAGCTGATACAATTAAATCTGCGTTTTCTTTATTGGGAATTAATGTTCCTGAGAGAATGTAAAAAAGTTGGCAATAAAAAAAACTGTTTTAAGTAAAAACAAAAGCTAGCAAAAAATTGCGTTAGGGATTGAAATGGCATCCTTTTTTGTTTTTCACAAAAAAGATATAATGGAAAGCCCGTTAAAACGCCCAAAAAAATAAGATACATTTCTATATTAATAGAATTAGAATCAATAAATTTGCAAAACAAACAATACAGATAAAACTCAATTATGAAATACGACATCATTATTATTGGAAGTGGTCCTGGAGGATATGTTACAGGAATTAGAGCTTCTCAATTAGGCTTTAAAGTTGCCATTGTAGAGAAAGAATCTTTAGGTGGAATTTGCTTAAATTGGGGTTGTATCCCAACAAAAGCCCTGTTAAAATCTGCACAAGTGTATGATTATTTAAAGCATGTAGATCAATATGGTTTAAAAGCAGAGGCTATTGATAAAGATTTTGATGCCGTTATTAAAAGAAGTCGTGGTGTTGCTGATGGAATGAGCAAAGGGGTTGCTTTTTTAATGAAGAAAAACAAAATTGACATTATTGATGGTTTTGGAAAAATTAAAACTGGTAAAAAAGTAGCTGTTACTGCAACAGATGGTACTGTAACTGAATATAGTGCAGACAATATTATTATTGCAACGGGTTCTAGATCTAGAGAATTGCCAAATTTACCACAAGATGGTGAAAAAGTAATTGGATATAGACAAGCAATGACGTTGCCAAAACAACCAAAATCTATGATAATTGTAGGTTCTGGAGCTATTGGTGTTGAGTTTGCACATTTTTATAATACTATGGATACTGAGGTTACTATTGTAGAATTTCAACCAAATTTAGTACCTGTAGAAGATATTGATATTTCTAAACAGTTTGAAAAATCTTTGAAAAAATCTGGTATTAAAGTAATGACAAATTCTTCTGTAGAATCTGTTGATACTTCTGGAGAAGGCGTGGTTGCTACTGTAAAAACTAAAAAAGGAGAAGAAACCTTAAAGGCTGATATTTTATTATCTGCAGTTGGTATTAAATCGAATATAGAAAATATTGGTTTAGAAGATGTTGGTATTATTACTGACAGAGATAAAATTTTAGTAAACGATTTTTACCAAACAAATATACCAGGTTATTATGCGATTGGTGATGTAGTTCCTGGGCAAGCTTTAGCACATGTTGCTTCTGCAGAAGGGATTACTTGTGTTGAAAAATTAGCTGGTTTACATACAGAAAAAATAGATTATGGAAATGTACCTGGTTGTACATACGCAACTCCAGAAATAGCATCTGTTGGTATGACAGAAGCACAAGCAAAGGAAGCTGGTTATGAATTAAAGGTTGGTAAATTCCCTTTTTCTGCTTCTGGTAAAGCAAGTGCTGCTGGTACTAAAGATGGTTTTGTAAAAGTTATTTTTGATGCAAAATACGGAGAATGGTTAGGTTGCCACATGATTGGTGCTGGTGTAACAGACATGATTGCAGAAGCAGTTTTAGGACGTAAGTTAGAAACTACTGGGCATGAAGTTTTAAAAACAATTCACCCTCACCCAACCATGAGTGAAGCTGTAATGGAAGCTGTTGCAGATGCTTATGATGAAGTGATTCATTTATAAAAAACTTATAATTACAAAGATTAGCGAAGTAATATGTTAATTATGTAAGCATAGATTGCTACAAAAAGTTAAAAAACTATTGTGGCAATAATAATTAAACTACAAAAACAGTACGTTTATCGAAAACCGAAGTATTTTACTTCGGTTTTTTTTGTATATTTCAACGATTATTAAAACAATTAAAAAATCAAAAATGAAAGCAAAATATCAAAGTGTATTAAATTTAGGAGAAAAATTAGCAATTCAGAATGGTGATGTAAAAGAAGAAAATGGACAATTACACATTACTGGAACTGCAAAAAACCAATATGAGAAAAATCTTATTTGGGATGAAATAAAAAAAGTTGGAGGAGAAAATCCTTCTGATATTGTTGCAAATATTGAGGTTGCAGATACTTCTGTTTTTGCAAACCACACTGTTGTAAGTGGAGATACTTTAGGTAAAATTGCAAAACATTATTATGGGAGTGCATCAAAATATACTGCTATTTTTGAAGCAAATACAAACATTTTATCTAACCCAGATGTTATTAAGGTTGGGCAAGAATTAGTGATTCCTAATTTATAGAAAATTACTTTTTAAATATATTTAAACCGAAGCAATTTGCTTCGGTTTTTTTATCTTTGAAAAATTAAATAGAATTATGAGCACAAAAGAAAATAGTAAAAATAAGAACCATGTTTTTATAGAATATTGGGATAAAAAAAGAACCAATAGACTTAAATATGCTTTATTACAAAGTGTTTATTTTGCAATTCCTTTTAGTTTTGTTTTTCAGGCGATAGAAAGTGTAGAAGGCTTTTTAACACTGAATTTTGTTTTTAAATTGCTAACCATTTTTAGTGTGTATTTTCTTTTATCTTATTATGTTTCTTATAATATCCATGAAAGAAAATATAAAAGATTAAAAAAATAAGAGGTAAACTTTTGATTACGAACAAAAAAAAGTTTTTTTTAGAAACTCTAAAAGCTCTTATTAAACTAATAATTGCAGGTATTCTTATTGGAGTTTTAAAACAATATGACGCCATAATTGCAGTTCTTTTAATTGTTAAAATTACACACAACATCTATAAAGAAATTATACAACCAAAAGACAATAAAAATTGGTTGTTGCTAGTGGGTATGTTGCTCACTGGTTTTGGTGGTATTGTTGGTGAAACTTGGGGCGTTGCAAATGGCTATTGGAAATATCATCAAGTTACAAGAGAACTACCTTTATGGTTACCTTTTGCTTGGATGCTTGCTTTTCATTATTTATACAAATTAGAACGGAATTTAATTCCGCTTTTAAAAGTAGCTTCTCAAAAAAACAAAATTATTTTAGCAATTATATTGGCATTAATTTTACCAGCTTTTGGTGAGGTAATTACCATTTATTTAGGTGTTTGGACGTATTATTGGCCTTATCAGCTTTTTGGAGTGCCTTTATATGCTTTTATTTGTTTGGTATTTGTACACATGTTAGTATATACCATTTTACATTTTGTTTGTAAAAAGTATAAAATAGAAGACATCGTTTTTAATTGATGATTACACAGAGATTCATTAGGATTAAAAAATAAGACACGAATTTTACGGATTTCACAGATTGGTTATTTCGTTGAGATTCACAGAGAAATTACGCAAAGAATCGTAGAGTTTTTGAGAATTTTTACCCCTTTAGGGAATTAAAGGGGCTTTTTAAAACCTCCAAGTAACAATTCTAGTTACTTTATTACCTTGATGCATAGGAATTATTTTAAATTCTATTGCTCCTAATTTTTTGGATGATTTTTCTAAACTTTGTACATTTTCTTTCTTAGAAACCAAACTTGTAAACCATTTGCTAGTTTTTTTAAACAAAGAACTTTCATACAAATAATTGTGTAAAAAGGCTTTTTCTCCTCCAATATACCACAATTCATTATTGTTTCCTGCAAAGTTTCTTACAGCATTATTTCCTAAGTTTCTAGTTTTTCTGCTATTTGCTCCTTGTGCTTCTTCTGCAGATTTGTAAAAAGGAGGGTTACACATAACCGCAGAAAAAGAATCATCCTCCTTTAAAATTCCTTTTAAAATTTGTTGTTCATTCAATTGCTGACGTAATGCTACTTTATCCGTAAAATTATTATCATCAATAATATCTTGGGCAGTATCTAAAGAATCTAAATCGATGTCTGTTGCTACAAAATTCCAATTGTATGCTGCAACTCCAAGTAACGGATAAATACCTGTTGCACCTGTACCAATATCTAAAATTTTTATATTTTCTTCGGATGAAAGCAGGTCTGCTAAATGATGTATATAATCTAATCTTCCAGGAATTGGCGGACATAAATTTTCATCAGGAAAGTCCCATTTAGAAATTTTATCAAAAGAAAAAAGTAAAGATTTATTTAACTCTTTTACAGCTATAGGATTTGAAAAATCGATTGTTACAGTTCCAAATTCGTTTTTAACAACAAACTCTTTTAAAGCAGGATTTATAACAGTTAATTCATCAAAATTATAGCCTTTATTAAATTTATTTTTTGGATGTAAACCTTTTTCTTTCATTATAATTGATTCATTATATTATAAAAAGTTGACACAGATTTTACTGATTATTGCAGATGTTTGTGTGGTACTTTTTGAACATCAAAAATAGGGTATCTAACCTTAATTTGATTGATTTTTTTGGGTAAGTTCAAAATAATTTCTCTTCGAATGAAATTTCTCATTAGTTTATCTTGAGTGAAGTTAAAGGCTTAAAAAAGCTCATTTAGAAATGACAATAGGCTATTAAAAAAAACTCAGCGATTCTGTGAGATTTCTCTGTGAATCTCTGAGTTATTTATAACTCTAAAACAGTAAACTCTAACTGCAAAGGTTTTAAATTGTCTTTTAAAACTTCAATAAAATTATTTCCATATTCTAAATAATATTCAGAAAAATTACGTTGTCTTTCTTCTAAACTTTGGTTAGGTAAAATTTCGTTTTGAAGTTGAGTAATTCTATCTACCAAATCTTTTTGCCTTTTTTTCTCTGCTTTTAATAAGCGTTTTTGCAAATATTCTAACCCTTTAATTTGCTTTCTTTCTTGAGCATTTACTGCATTTACAAAAGAAACATCTGTTTTTTTGGCAACTTCTTTTAATTCTGAAAATTGGTTTTCTAAAAACTGAATTTTTTTATCAAAATCCACTTGAATACCTGAATTTTCAATTACTTTTTTTGATAGTAATGTATGCTGATTTAAAAAAAGTTCTTCTAAAGAAATATTTAGTTTTTCTAACTTATGAACTTGTTTTTCTGATAGTATTTGTACAGAATTACGCAGCAATAAAATAGGAAAAGGAATATTTACTGCTTTAAAATAAGCTTTCAATTCTAACCAATATGCCATTTCTCCTCCTCCACCTAAATAACAAAGGTTTGGTAAAATAACTTCTTGATATAAAGGCCTCATAATTACGTTTGGCGAGAATGCTTTTGGATTATCATCAATTTCTTTCAAAATTTCTTTTTTTGAAAAAATGATCTCTGTATTGTTTACTTTATAGATTCCATCTTTAAAAATAATGCGTTCTCTAAAATCATTGCCCAAATAAAATAAATTAATTTCTCTTGGATTTACTTGAATTTTATAATTTTTCTCTAGCGCTAAATTTGTTTTTGAAACTTCTTTAAAGGAGGTTTTATTTTCTAATTCCTCTTTTACAAATGGGTTAAATAATTGTTTTAAGGGAGTATCATCTCCATCTAAAATTACCAAACCATACTCAGAAAACAACTCATTTGCAATATATCGTGTTGCAGCTGCTAAATTTTGATGTTTTAAATATCCTTCAGAAAAAAGATTTTTAAGAAATTTTGCATTCTTAGAATTCCCTAAATGATTTGCAAATACCTCAAAAACATCGGCTAAACTATCCGTAGAAAAACGACCTACTGCTCCACTTTCATTACTATTCCACTGTACTTTTTTTCCATCAAAATTAAAATAATTAATTTCCTCAAAATCATGATCTTCTGTTGCCATCCAATAAATTGGGACAAAATTTTGTTCAGGGAATTTTTCTGATAATTCTTCACATAAATTAATCGTAGAAAGTATTTTGTACAAAAAATACAAAGGCCCTGTAAATAAATTCAATTGATGCCCTGTAGTAACTGTAAAGGTATTTTCTTTATTTAAACTTTCAATATTTTGTTTTGTCTTTTCAGATATTTTAAAACTTTTATATTGATGTTTTAATGCATCAACCAAAACCAATCTAGATTGTAAACTGAATGATTTTTGTTTTTCTGCTATTTGATTTTTAAAACCTGTTATCTCTGGATAATTATTATAAAATGGTTGTATCGCTTTGTTTTTCTCCAAATAATTAATCATTGTTTTAGAGAAAAATCCGGTTTTTGAAAATGGTATGTTTGTTACTTTCATATTGTAATCATACAATTTTGGTAACAGTCAGAATCTGAGTTAGAATTCATTTAGCCTAATTAATTTTGGATAAAAATACGAATAATTTTTCCTTTGTCGTTTCTCTAAAATTATACTAACAAAGTTTTAACAAGAACCAAATTCTTTTGAAAGAAAATTAGAATTGCATCAACATAAAATAAGTAAATAAAAATACTATTTTAAATAAAAAATCAGTAGTTTTTATATTCGTGTCAATTCTATTTTTACTTAATGATGATTTTAATTGGTAAATTTCTGGCAAAAAATTAGGAATAAACTAATAGTGTGAGTTTTGTTCTATAATAAAATAATAAATGGTTAATTTTTAAAATTCATTTTAATATATAGTGAAAAAGACCTGTGACATTTATTAAAATAACGAGAAAAATATATAAATATTAAATTATTCTTAAAATTAAACTCTATTTAATTCACATTTGCTAAATCAAGCTAAAATCACTAATTTGCCTATCACAAAATCAATATTTATGGCTACAGAAATTACAAGGTTATTCGATTTCCCTTATTATCAGTTAGAAACTTATAATTTAAAGAATGCATTTACATCAAAAGCAAGTGGGGATTGGAAAACAATCTCTACAAAAGAATATATTGATCAAGCAAATCAAATTAGTAGAGGGCTTATAAAATTAGGGATACAACCTAATGATAAAATTGCAGTAATTTCATCTACAAATAGAACAGAATGGAATATTTGTGATATTGGAATTTTACAAACAGGTGCTCAAAATGTGCCTATTTATCCAACAATTTGTAAGGAAGATTATGAATATGTGATAAATCATTCAGAATCTACTTATTGTTTTGTTTCTGACAAAGAGGTTCTAGAAAAAATAAACGCTATAAAAGGCAACACTCAACTAAAGGATGTGTTTACTTTTGATGATATTAAAGGAGAAAAAAATTGGACTGAAATTCTAGAACTAGGGAAAGATGATATCAATCAAAACCTTGTTGAAGAAAGAAAAAACAATGTAAAAACAGATGATTTAGCTACCTTAATTTATACTTCTGGTACAACAGGAAAACCTAAAGGTGTAATGCTATCTCACAAAAATATTGTAAGCAACGTTTTAAGTTCGATGGATAGAGTTCCACTAGATTATGGAAACTCTAAGGGCCTGAGTTTTTTACCTATTTGTCATATTTTTGAACGTATGATTTTATATTTATACCAATATTGTGGTGTTTCTATTTATTTTGCAGAATCTATTGAAAAACTTGCAGAAAATGCTCAAGAAATTAAGCCTCAAGTAATGACAGCTGTACCACGTTTGTACGAAAAAATTTATGACAAAATAATTTTAAAAGGAGAAGCATTAACTGGTATAAAAAAAGGCTTATTTTTTTGGGCTGTTAATTTAGGTTTAAAATATGTGCCAAATGGTGCAAATGGTTGGTGGTATGAAACACAACTAAAGCTAGCTCGAAAATTAATTTTCTCTAAATGGCAAGCTGCTTTGGGAGGAGAACTAAAATTAATGGTTTCTGGAAGTGCTGCATTACAACCAAGATTAACAAAAGTTTTTGCAGCTGCAGACATGCCAATTATGGAAGGATATGGATTAACAGAAACGTCGCCTGTTATTTCAGTGAATGACCAAAGAAACAAAGGCTTTAAGACAGGAACTGTTGGTAAAGTAATTGATGGTGTTGAAGTAAAAATTATAGAAACTGGTGAAATTATTGTAAAAGGACCAAATGTAATGCTTGGTTATTATAAAGATATAGAAAAAACTGAAAGTGTTTTAAAAGACGGTTACTTTTATACAGGAGATAAAGGTGAGTTTGATAATGAAGGTTTCCTTAAAATTACAGGAAGAACCAAAGAAATGTTTAAAACTTCTGGAGGTAAATATGTAGTGCCTCCTTTATTAGAAGGCGAACTAAAACAATCTTTATTTATAGAGCAAGTAATGGTAATTGGTGAAGGTGAAAAAATGCCAGCTGCTTTTATTCAACCAAATTTTGAATTTATAAAGGGTTGGATTAAACATAAAAAATTAAATATAGGTTTAACAAATAAAGAAATTATTACTTCTGATATTGTGATAGCACGTATGCAACAAGAAGTAGATAAATGCAATAAAAACTTTGGTAAATGGGAACAAATAAAACGTTTTGAATTGACACCTGAGGTTTGGTCTATAGAGGAAGGACATTTAACACCTACAATGAAAATGAAACGTGAAGTTATTAGGGAAATCTATAAAAATTTATATGATAAAATTTATAAGGAGTAACCTTTTCATACTTTTAAAAAAACAAAATATACTTAACTATTTTTATAACAGAAGTACAAATGCTTCTGCTGAATCTTTTAACTTCAAAATAAAAGCATTTAGAACACAATTTAGGGGTGTCAGAAATATAGAATTCTTTCTTTTTAGACTAACTAATATTTATGCATAATTTCTAAATCCCACAACTTTTGGACTTGATCCCTGTAAAACCCCAAAAAAACTACAGAAAACAAAAAACCACACTAAAAATAGTGTGGTTTAAGTGAGCCCTGAAGGATTCGAACCTTCGACCGCCTCCTTAGAAGGGAGGTGCTCTATCCAGCTGAGCTAAGAGCCCGTAGTTTTTAAGTTGCTACGGCAACTTTGTCGGGGTGGCAGGATTCGAACCTGCGACCTCCTCGTCCCAAACGAGGCGCGATGACCGGGCTACGCTACACCCCGAGTGCAATTTTTTAGCGGAGAGACAGGGACTCGAACCCTGGCGACCCTAAGGTCGACAGATTAGCAATCTGCTGCATTACCACTCTGCCATCTCTCCTTTCGACTACAAACAAAAAGCTTGTATTGAAATTGCGAGTGCAAATTTATAACTAGAAAAAGGATAAAACAAGACTTTTTTTACTTTTTTTAATTTATTATTTTCACTCAGGATATTCGACTCTCAAATGATACATATTCATCAATTTTTTCTTAATAACTTTTTTTATAATATCAATTTCTTTAAAAGTTATATTTGAATTTAAAAACTGATTATCAGACATTTGTTTGTCGATAATTTTATCTATTAAATTACTAATAGATAAAGCTGTTGGTTTTTTTAAACTTTTTGAAGCTGCCTCTGCAGAATCACACATCATTAAAATGGCAGTCTCTTTTGAAAAAGGAATAGGGCCTCGATACTGAAACTTCTTAATATTTACCTTTGTTTCTGGATTTAATTCTTTTTCCTTTACATAAAAATAATAAGTTAAAGTTGTACCATGATGAGTTCTTATAAAATCGATAATTCTGTCTGGTAGTTTATTTTTTTTCGCTAATTCTATCCCTTTTATTACATGGTCTGTAATAATTTTAGCACTATCTCTTGGAGATAAATCGTTATGGGGATTTACACCTGTAGATTGATTCTCTGTAAAATACATTGGATTTAACATTTTACCAATATCATGATACAAAGCACCTGTTCTTACCAACATTGAGTTTGCTCCTATTTCATTTGCAGCTGCTTCTGCTAAATTAGCCACTTGCATAGAATGTTGAAAAGTACCTGGTGCTTTTTCATTTAACTCACGTAATAACTTTGTATTTGTATTAGAAAGTTCTAATAAGGTAACATCAGAAACCAAACCAAATACTTTCTCATACATATAAATTAAGATGATGGATAAAAATGATAACAATCCATTTGCTGCAAAAAGCAAGAAATATCCTCCATTTATTTGAGAGGCATTGCCTTCTTTAATAATTGAGAAAGCAAAATAAGTAATCATATAAATGAGTGTTATTTGTGCCACAGATATAAATAGATTTGCTCTTTTATATAACTCAGAAACAGTAAGAATGGTTACTATACCTGCAATAATATGTAGGTAAATAAATTCAAAACTATCTGGCACAATGTAGCCAAGAAGTAATACTGTTAAAACATGGGTAAACAATCCTAAACGTGCATCAAAAAAAGCCTTTAAAACAATTGGTAACACACTTAATGGAACTACATACAAATAATCTGAATTGTATTTAATTACCAATGTTTGTATAAAAATCATGGAAAATACATTGAAAAATATAAACGTAACTTTGTTATTGTTGTCATATATTTCTACTCGGTACTTTTTTAAGAACAACAAAAGCATTAATAAAGCTAAGGATACCAATATTGTATATCCTAAAATAATCCAATTGTAATTAGAATCTGACCAAACTTGAGATTCAGATTCACTTTTTAAAGAATTTAATATGGCTAACTTTTTACCTTCAACAAAATCTCCTTTTAAAATAATTAATTTACCTGATGCTACTTTGCCTTTGGTGTAAGAAATACTTTTAAATTCATTTTCAATTACTTTTTCTGTATATTCTTTATCAAAAAAAATGTTTGGTTTTATAATTTCAGATAATAAGCCTAACATTACTTTTTTACCATAATTTGCTTTTTCTTTTTCTAAATTACCTCTAATAATTTCTAAAACATCTTTAGAGGTCAATAAATTTTTAAAAATAAAATCTTCTACCTCGTTTCCTTTTCTAATGGCAACTATTTCGTTATTATTAAAAATTTTATCTTGACTTACTTCTTCTAAAAAACCTTTATTGTAAACCTTATCAATAACATCTTGACCTATTTTAGACAAAACTTCAATTTTTTGAGCACTTAAAGAGTCTGTTTTTTTTAAAAGAGAAATCCTACTATTATAAGTTGATCTAACTTTAACTTCAATATCAAAATTCTGTAAAAAATATTGTTTTGAGTTTCGCTTAACCTCCTTTTTTTCTGTAGCAATTTCTTCTGTTGTTTTTTGAATGGCAAAATCAAAGGGAGCGTACAAATTATCATACCTCCATAACTGGCCGTTATTAAATTCGTACTTAAATTGACCTCCTTTTGGAAATAAATAAACAATAGCAACAGTAGTAACTAAAAACAAAATTACCTTGAAAAAAAATGTGTTATTTTGATATAATTTGTTGATGATGTTTTTCATACAGTAGATCTTCTTACAACAAACTTACCATAAAAAAATTAAGGTCAGAAATTCAAGTTGAATAATAAATCTAAAATTGATTAAAAATAGTTAATTTAGCATCAAAACCCTGGGTAAACTAAATCACTCATTTATGAAAGAAGTAGTAATTGTATCAGTAGCAAGAACTCCAATTGGTAGTTTTATGGGGAGCTTATCTACTATTGCAGCTCCTAAACTAGGTGCAGTTGCCATAAAAGGTGCTTTAGAAAAAATACAGTTAGATTCAAATTTGGTAGAAGAAGTTTTTATGGGAAATGTTGTTTCTGCTGGCTTAGGACAAGCACCTGCAAGACAGGCTGCTATTTTTGCAGGAATTCCTAATTCTGTTCCATGCACAACTGTAAACAAAGTATGTGCTTCTGGTATGAAAGCTATTATTTTAGCTGCCCAAACAATTATGTTAGGTAATGCTGAGATTGTTGTTGCAGGAGGAATGGAAAACATGAGTGCTATACCTCATTATCAACATGCAAGAAAAGGGGCTAAATTTGGAGCTATTTCTATGGAAGATGGCTTGCAAAAAGATGGTTTAATAGATGCTTACAATCAAGTAGCTATGGGTGTTTTTGCAGATAAATGTGCTAAGAAATATAATTTTTCTAGAGAAAACCAAGATAATTTTGCCATACAATCTTACAATCGTTCTGCAAAGGCTTGGAATGATGGAAAATTTGCTAATGAAATTGTATCTGTAGAAATTCCTCAAAGAAAAGGAGAATCTATTATTTTTTCTGAAGATGAAGAATACAAGAATGTGAAAATGGATAAAATTTCCACATTAAGAGCCGCCTTTACTAAAGAGGGTACAGTTACAGCTGCAAACGCATCTTCAATTAATGATGGTGCTGCTGCTTTGGTTTTAATGTCCGCAGAAAAAGCGAAAGAATTAAATATAAATCCTATTGCAAAAATAAAAAGTTTTGCTGATACTGCCCACGAACCTGAATGGTTTACAACAGCACCAGCAAAAGCAATCTCTAAAGCGTTATCAAAAGGCAACATATCTATTGATAAAGTAGACTATTTTGAATTAAATGAAGCTTTTTCTGTGGTTGGTCTAGCAAACATGAAGATTTTAAGTATTACTGATGATAAAGTAAATATAAATGGTGGTGCAGTTTCTTTAGGACATCCTTTAGGAGTTTCAGGTGCAAGAATCGTTATTGCTTTAACATCTGTCTTAAAACAAAACAATGCTAAAATTGGTGCTGCAGCTATTTGTAATGGTGGTGGTGGTGCAAGTGCCTTAATAATAGAAAGTATTTAATAAAAACCTTAACTAAAACTCATAACTTGTTATACGGAATTTGTAATTTAAGTATTGTTCCATTAAGAGCTTCTCCTTTAAACAGTTCAGAAATGGTTAGTCAAGTTTTATTTGGCGAAACTTTTGAAATTATTGAAGAAGAAAAAGAGTGGAGTAAAATCCGTTTGTCTTCTGATAAATATATTGGCTTTATAGATCATAAACAATACGAAAAAATTTCTGAAGAATCTTTTTTTAAGTTAAAAACAGAAAAACAATATCTTACAGCAGAAGTAATTGAGATTATTACCAATGATAAAAATGAATTAACAACAATTCCTTTAGGTGCTAACTTACCTTTTTATGATCATGGAAAGCTAAAAATTAACAAGCAATCATATTTATATAAAGGACTAGCTGTTCATCAAAAAAAATCTAAAAAAGAAATTACACAGTTTGCTTTTTATTATTTAAACTCTCCTTTTTTATGGGGAGGAAAAACTCCTTTTGGTATCGATTCTTCTGGATTTACCCAAATGGTTTATAAACTTTGTGGACACATGCTTTTTAGAGATGCTAAAGAACAAGCAGCACAAGGAGAAGTACTAAGTTTTATAGAAGAAAGTGAACCTGGAGATTTAGCTTTTTTTGATGATGATGAAGGCGAAATTATACATGTAGGCATAATTCTAAAAGATTACCACATTATTCATTGCCATGGTAAAGTTAGAATTGACATGTTAGATCATAGTGGAATATTTAATGCCGACTTACAACAGCACACACATAAATTAAGAATTATAAAAAAAATGATTGATTAATTTTTATCAAAAAAAAACCAAAACTAGATAGTTTTGGTTTTTTTTTGATAAAAGAGTCAAAGTTAATTACCTCTCATTTCTTTATAAATAGGTCTTAAAGCGTCTGCTTTAGATGCCATTTCTAAATTATCATAGATATTTAAAAGTGTTCTTAGAGTATCTTCACTTCTATTTAAACTATCTGCTTTTTCTAAATATGGTAACGCATCTCTATATATAGCTTTTTGTTGTTTCTGTAATGCGTTATATTTTTTTTCATTGCTTAAATTTTCATTCATTTCATCAACAATTACTTTATCTCTTGACAAAATAGCAATTGCTAAGTTTAAATAAGCATCTCCATAATCTGGTTTTAATTCTACTGCTTTTTTATAATAACCAATAGCTTCTTCCGTTTTATTTTGCCCTGAATTTACAATTCCTAAATTAAAAAATAAAGTTGGGTTGGTAGGATCCATTTTAACTGCTTCCTCCATTAACTCTCCAAATTTGTCCATTTTATCAAGCTTTATATACATTTGAGCTTGATTCAATAACAAATTAATATCTTTAGGATTCGATTTTCTAGCTTCCTCTAAAGCATCTATTGCTAATTCTGGTTTTCCCTGAGTTACATAAATATAACCGATATTTTTAATAATGTCAGCTTTTTTAGACTCTGTTATCTTTTCAGTAGGGTTGATATATTGACCAAATTTAACCATTGCATCTCTATTCTCTTTACTCCCTAAATTTTCTGTTACACCTGTTTCTTTATTTTCAGCCAAATATTGAGTAGCAATACCAGTATAATTAATTGCTTGTAACTCTTTATAATACTTTAAAGAAGTATCATAACCTTTTGCTGCAAAAGAACTCATTGCTGCATTGTATAAAAATGCAGTGTCCTTAGGACTTAATTGATACGTTAAATAAAAATTATTGGTTGCTTTCTTATAATCTTTATTATTATATAAATCAATTGCTTTCTTTAAAACATTTTGTACTAGTTTCGTCAACTTAGGTTGAGCTGTATTGGTATACTTCTGTTTACCTGTTTCTTTTTCAAAAGAAATTAATTTATTGTAGGCATCAGCCGCTTTTTTTACATCTGATTTTCCATAAGCAGATCCTTTTAAAAAGAAATATTTTGCTTTGTACTTCTCATCCATTGAATCTTCGGTAGCTTCTAAACCAGCTATTGCAGCTTTTGCTTCTTTAAAGTCTCCTTTTTTAATTGCTTTTTCAGCAGCTTTTAATTCGTCTTTTTGCGCAAAAGTAGCTATTGAAAGTAACCCTACTGTAAACGCTAGTATTTGTTTTTTCATCTTACTAATTATTAATTTATTATTCTTCTTTATTTTCAGTTGAATCGGTTTCAATTTTCGTGCCATTTTCTATTTGATCTTCTACAGAATTTTCTTCCACTTCTTCATCAACATCTTCTTTATGAGCTACTTTTGCAACAGCTGCAATGCTATCAGAATCTTTAATGTTTATTAAACGAACACCTTGTGTTGCACGTCCCATAACTCTTAAATCTTCAACAGCCATTCTTATGGTTAAACCAGATTTATTGATAATCATTAAATCATTAGAATCATCTACATTTTTAATAGCTACTAAGTTACCTGTTTTCTCAGAAATATTTAAAGTTTTCACTCCTTTACCCCCTCTATTTGTAACCCTGTAATCTTCTAATTTAGAACGTTTTCCATAACCTTTTTCAGAAACCACCAAAATATTGCTTTCCATATCATTTACAGCAACCATACCAATTACCTCATCATTTTCATGTTTTAAAGTAATTCCTCTAACTCCAGAAGCAGTTCTACCCATTGGACGCGTCTTCGCTTCTTCAAAACGAATAGATTTACCAGATGCTAATGCTAACATTACTTGGCTATCACCAGTTGTTAACTTTGCTTCTAACAATTCATCACCTTCTTTAATGGTAATTGCATTGATACCGTTTGTTCTTGGTCTAGAATATTGTTCTAAAGAAGTCTTTTTAACCTGCCCTTTTTTAGTTGCCATAATCACATAATGACTATTCACATATGCTTCATCTTTTAAATCTTGTGTAACTAAAAAAGCTTTTACACTATCATCTTGTTCAATATTGATAAGATTCTGCATTGCTCTACCTTTGGTGTTTTTTCCACCTTCAGGAATTTCATACACACGCATCCAAAATACTTTTCCTTTTTGAGTAAAAAACATCATATATTGATGGTTAGTACCAACAAATAAATGCTCTAAGAAATCTTCATTTCTAGTGGTTGCACCCTTTTGACCTCTACCTCCTCTATTCTGTACTTTGTATTCTTCTA
Source organism: uncultured Polaribacter sp. (assembly GCF_947497695.1). Taxonomy (GTDB): domain Bacteria; phylum Bacteroidota; class Bacteroidia; order Flavobacteriales; family Flavobacteriaceae; genus Polaribacter. Next base: position 81,661 of record NZ_CANMHM010000010.1, read on the forward strand.
GATTTGTACGTTTTAAATAGCCTGCATTAGAAATTGTTACTACAACTTTAGTATCAGGGATCATATCTTCAATACGCATATCTCCTCCTGCATATTCTATTAAAGATCTGCGTTCATCACCATATTTTTCTTTAATGTGTAGTAACTCGTCCTTAATAATTTGATAACGTCTAGGTTCGTTAGATAAAATATCTTTTAAATCTGTAATAGTTATCATTATTTCGTCATATTCAGCACGTAATTTATCTTGTTCTAGTCCTGTTAATTGACGCAAACGCATTTCTACGATTGCTTTTGCTTGAATTTCTGTCAACTCAAATCGCTCAATTAAACTTTCTCTTGCTTCATCTGCATTATTAGAGGCTCTAATAATTTTTATTACTTCATCAATATTATCAGAAGCAATAATTAATCCTTCTAAAATATGAGCTCTAGCTTCTGCTTTCTTTAATAAGTACTCTGTTCTACGAACAATAACTTCATGTCTATGTTCTACAAAATAGTGTATTAATTGCTTTAAATTTAATTGCTCTGGCTTCCCATTAACTAGTGCAATGTTATTTACACTAAAAGAGGTTTGTAATTGAGTGTATTTAAAAAGTTTATTTAAAACGATATTAGGTATTGCATCACGTTTTAAAATATAAACGATACGCATACCATTTCTATCAGACTCATCACGTATATTTGCAATACCTTCTAATTTCTTTTCGTTAACCAAATCAGCAGTCTTTTTAATCATGTCTGCTTTATTAACTTGGTAAGGTATTTCATTAACAATAATACACTCACGCCCCTTAACTTCTTCAATTATTGCTTTAGCACGCATTACAATACGTCCACGACCTGTGTGAAAAGCATCTCTAACACCATCATAACCATAAATAATTCCTCCTGTAGGAAAATCCGGTGCAGTTACATGTTGAATTAGCTCATCAATCTCAATTTCTCTATTGTCTATGTAAGCAACTGTTCCATTTATAACTTCTGTTAAATTATGCGGTGCCATATTAGTTGCCATACCAACTGCAATACCAGAAGCTCCATTAATTAGAAGTGTAGGTATTTTTGTTGGTAAAACGGTAGGTTCTAAATGTTCATCAGAAAAATTAAGTTTATGGTCTACTGTATCTTTATCTATATCTGCCAACATCTCTTCAGATATTTTCTGCATTCTTGCTTCGGTATATCGCATTGCAGCAGGAGAATCTCCATCTACCGAACCAAAATTACCTTGACCATCTACCATCATATAACGCACACTCCAATCTTGCGCCATTCTCACCATAGCATCATAAACAGAAGTGTCTCCATGTGGATGATATTTACCTAATACTTCACCAACAATTCTAGCGGATTTTTTATGAGCTCCTGTTGCTTTAATTCCTAATTCATGCATCCCAAATAACACTCTTCTATGAACGGGTTTTAAACCATCTCTCACATCTGGTAATGCCCTAGAAACAATCACTGACATCGAATAATCGATGTATGCAGCTTTCATTTGCTCTTCAATGTTAATCGGAATCAACTTTTCTCCGTCTGCCATATATAATTTTGATTAAATTTTAGTCATTTTTTTAAAACAAGGCAAGATACTATTTCTTATAGTAATTACAAAGGTTTCAATAAGCGATATCAAGCAGAGTTATCAACATTATTTAATAATTTTTAACACCTATAAGTTTGTGTTATTTACTTTAGTTTTCTATCTTGTAATTCGTTAAAATGTCAGTAAGTTATAATTGGCATCTTTTTTGTAATTATTATTTAATATTAAGAATTAAATTTACATCACATCAACTTATAGATAAAAGAAATATGGACGATAATTTTTCACCAAAAGTAAGAGATGTTATTACCTACAGTAAAGAAGAAGCACTACGTTTAGGGCACGAATTTATTGGAACGGAACATCTTATACTAGGTTTAATAAGAAAAGGAGAGGGAAAAGCAGTAGAGATATTAACAGCATTTGATGTTGATTTAATTTTATTGCGTAAAAAACTAGAACAGTTAAACCCTGCAGAACCTAGTTTTGTACAAAATACAGACAAACCCAACCTTAGATTAACAAGACAAGCTGAAAAAGCATTAAAAACAACGTTTTTAGAAGCAAAATTATATCAAAGTGATGCTATTGATACAGCTCATTTGTTGTTGTGTATTTTAAGAAATGAGAATGACCCAACTACAAAACTGATTCATAAATATCATATCAATTATGATGAAGCAAAAGCACTTTACAAACAATTAAATGTAGATGATTCAAGTGTAGATTTACCTTTAAACCCAACAGCAGAAACTCCTTCTGATGATGAGTTTGCATCCGAAAAAACGAATCCTTTTGATCAAACACCAAAAGGAAAAAATGTTAAAAAATCAAAGACGCCAGTTTTAGATAATTTTGGACGTGATCTAACTTTATTAGCTGAACAAGGAAAATTAGATCCTGTTGTTGGTAGACAGAAAGAAATAGAACGTGTTTCTCAAATTTTAAGTCGTAGAAAAAAGAACAATCCAATGTTAATTGGAGAACCTGGTGTTGGTAAATCTGCCATTGCAGAAGGTTTAGCACTTAGAATTGTTGAACGTAAAGTTTCTAGAATTTTATTTGACAAGCGTTTGGTTTCATTAGATTTAGCAAGTTTGGTTGCTGGTACAAAATATCGTGGTCAGTTTGAAGAACGCATGAAAGCTTTGATGAATGAATTAGAAAAGAATGATGACATTATTCTTTTTATTGATGAAATTCACACTATTGTTGGTGCTGGAGGTGCAACTGGTTCTTTAGATGCATCTAATATGTTAAAACCTGCTTTAGCTAGAGGAGAAATACAATGTATTGGTGCAACTACGTTGGATGAATTTAGAACTAATATTGAAAAAGATGGAGCGTTAGAACGTCGTTTTCAAAAAGTAATTGTAGATCCAACTTCTGTTGAAGAAACCATACAAATTTTACACAACATAAAAAATAAATATGAAGAACATCATCATGTAGATTACACAGATGATGCTTTAGAAGCCTGTGTAAAATTAACAAATAGATACATGACAGACAGGTACTTGCCAGACAAAGCTATTGACGCTTTAGACGAAGCAGGTTCTAGAATACATATTACAAATATTGTTGCACCACAGCAAGTTTTAGAGTTAGAGTCTAAATTAGAGGTTATTAAAGACCTTAAAACAAAAGCTGTTAACGGTCAAAAATATGAAGAAGCTGCTCGATTACGCGATGACGAAAAAAACATGGAAGCCGCTTTAAACTCCGCTCAAAATCAGTGGGAAGAAGATTCTAAGCTAAATAGAGAAATTGTAACTGAAGATAATGTTGCAGAAGTAGTCTCTATGATGACAGGCATTCCTGTAAACAGAGTTGCAGAAGCAGAAACACATAGATTACATGAATTACCAGACTTAATTAAAGGAAAAGTAGTTGGTCAAGATAAAGCTGTTACCAAAGTAGTAAAAGCAATTCAGCGTAATAGAGTTGGTTTAAAAGACCCTAACAAACCTATTGGTTCTTTTATTTTCTTAGGACAAACTGGTGTTGGTAAAACACAATTAGCTAAAGTATTAGCACGTGAATTATTTGACTCTGACGATTCTTTAATTAGAATTGATATGAGTGAATACATGGAAAAATTTGCTATTTCTCGCTTAATTGGTGCTCCTCCAGGATATGTTGGTTATGAAGAAGGTGGACAGCTTACTGAAAAAGTTAGAAGAAAACCTTATTCTGTTATTCTTTTAGATGAAATTGAAAAAGCACACCCAGATGTATTTAATATGCTATTACAAATTTTGGATGATGGCCATATTACTGATAGTTTAGGTAGAAAAATAGATTTTAGAAATACCATTATTATTATGACTTCTAATATTGGTGCACGTCAATTAAAAGATTTTGGTGGCGGTGTAGGTTTTGGAACTTCATCTAAAAAAGAACAAGCAGATGAACATGCAAAATCTGTAATAGAAGGTGCATTAAAAAAATCTTTTGCTCCTGAATTTTTAAACAGAATTGATGATGTTATTGTATTTAATGCTCTTGAAAGAAATGATATTCATTCAATTATTGATATAGAACTAGATAAACTATTACAAAGAATAGCTGATTTAGGCTATACATTAAATTTAAGCGAAAAAGCAAAAGATTATATAGCAGACAAAGGTTTTGATAAAAAATACGGTGCAAGACCACTTAAGAGAGCCATACAGAAATACATTGAAGATGCATTGGCAGAAGAAATTGTAAATTCTAAACTTTCTGAAGGTGATACTATTGCCATGGATTTAGATGAAAAGGAAAACAAACTGACCATTAAAATTGAAAAAGGCGATAAAAAACTTGAAACCAGAACAGAAACTGAGTCTTAAATTATTAAAATCCCAAACGAAAGTTTGGGATTTTTTTTAACATTATAGACTCAAATTCATTCGCAGAATTAACAAGGAAATAAAGGCAGGTTAATTGTTTTTAAATACTTTGAAATTACGTTGCTATTTTTTTTCTTCTTTAGCAATTGACTTAAACTTTTTTAGCTCTTATTTTATTTTTAACTTTACTCACTAAATACTCTATTTAAAAATACAATTTGTATCCCCAAAACCTCGCTCTGCCTAATAACTTAAAAAAAAAAATTAACCCTAAATTTTTACAGAACATAAAATCAAGATTCTAAATAATTTAAAAACAACTTCCATACAATAAACTTAAATCTACATCAAAAAAGCAGAATTATGTCATACAAACACTTATTATACTTAGTATTATCAACAACAATCTTTTCTTGCAAATCTATCAACATAAAAGAAAAAGAACCTCCTTTAGCTAAAAATGTAATTCTTTTAATTGGTGATGGCACAGGTTTGTCTCAAATATCATCTGCTTTTTATTTTAAAAAAACACCCACAAATTATAAAAGATTTAAACATATTGGTTTAATCAAAACGTCATCCATAAGAAAAGATATTACAGACTCTGCAGCAGGAGCTACTTCTTTTTCTGCAGGCATAAAAACCTACAACAAGGCTATTGGTGTTGCAGATGATTCTACACATGTTCAAAATATCGTAGAAATTGCATCACTTCAAAAAATTAAAACAGGGGTAATTTCTACATCTTCTATACAACATGCAACACCAGCAAGCTTTTATGCACACGTTATAAACAGAAATCTTTATGAGGATATTTCAAAAGATATGGTAAGTTCTGAAATTGATTTTTTTGCTGGTGGAGGTACCGATTTTTTCAACAAAAGAAAAGATAGTAAAAACCTATTAGCTGAATTAAAAATAAAAGGATTTGAAATTGATACAACCTCTCTAGGTTCGTTTTCTGATATTAAAGCTAATTCTAAAATGGGGTATTTATTAGCTAATAATCACATGAAATCTATAAATAATGGGCGTGGAGATTTTTTACCTAAAGCCACTGAATTAGGCTTGCAATTTTTAAGCAAAGACACCAATAATCCTAATTTCTTTGTAATGATAGAAGGCTCTCAAATAGATTGGGGAGGGCATGCAAATGATGCAAAATACGTAATCTCTGAACTTATAGATTTTGATGATGCTATTGGAAAAGCGCTAGATTTTGCTGAAAAAGACGGCAATACTTTAGTAATTGTAACTGGCGATCATGAAACTGGTGGTTTTACCTTATCTTCTAACACTGAAAAAAAACAAAAAGGTAAATCAGGTAAAGAATACAGTCAGCTAATGGGTACTTTTTCTACCAAAGGGCATTCTGCAACATTAATACCTGTTTTTGCTTATGGTCCTGGTGCAGAAAAATTTGCAGGTATTTATGAAAATACAGAAATATTTTATAAAATTTTAGAAGCTACCAAATGGGATAAAAGCAAATAATTAGTTCTTTATAAAAAAAAAAAAAAATGCCTCACAAACTGTGAGGCATTTTTACTTTCATCTATTTTATAAAACTAAGCTTTTAAAACTTCAGCAACTTTATCTGCCGCTTCTTGAAATTCTGTTGCAGAAATAATTTCCATTCCAGAATTGTCAATTAATTCTTTAGCTTCTTTAGCATTTGTTCCTTGTAATCTACAAATAATAGGTACAGTAATTTTGTCTCCCATACTTTTGTAAGCATCTACAACACCTTGTGCAACTCTGTCACAACGTACAATACCTCCAAAAATATTTACCAAAATTGCCTTTACATTTGGGTCTTTTAATATAATTCCAAATGCAGTTTCAACTCTTGCTGCATCTGCAGTACCTCCAACATCTAAAAAGTTAGCAGGCTCTCCTCCAGATTCTTTAATCAAATCCATTGTTCCCATTGCCAAACCAGCTCCATTTACCATACAACCAACGTTTCCATCTAAATCTACATAATTTAAACCTGCTGCTTTTGCCTCTACTTCAATTGGGTTTTCTTCACGTAAATCACGCATTGCTGCATAATCTCTATGTCTGTATAACGCATTTTCATCTAAAGAAACTTTAGCATCAACAGCCATTATTTTATCATCAGATGTTTTTAATACTGGGTTAATTTCAAACATAGAAGAATCTGAACCAATGTATGCTTTGTATAAATTGGTAACAAATTTTGTCATTTCTTTAAAAGCAACACCAGACAAACCTAAGTTAAAAGCAACTTTACGTGCTTGAAAAGGCATAATACCTAATAAAGGATCTATTTCTTCCGTAAAAATTAAATGCGGAGTTTCTTCTGCAACTGTTTCAATATCCATTCCACCTTCTGTAGAATACATAATCATATTTTTACCAGTTGCTCTGTTTAAAAGAACAGACATATAATATTCATCTGGCTCAGAATCTCCAGGATAATATACATCCTCACAAATTAAAACTTGGTTTACTTTTTTTCCTTCGGCAGAAGTTTGAGGTGTAATCAACATCATACCAATAATATCATTGGCAATGCTTTCTACTTCAGCTAAATTTTTAGCCAACTTTACTCCACCACCTTTTCCACGTCCACCTGCATGAACTTGTGCTTTAATAACATGCCAACCTGTACCAGTTTCTGCAGTTAATTGTTTTGCTGCATCTACAGCCTCTTTATGGTTGCTTGCAACAATTCCACGTTGTATTCTAACGCCAAAACTGCTCAAAATTTCTTTTCCTTGATATTCGTGTAAGTTCATTTGTAAAATTTTATTAAACGGTTTCAAAAATACAAATTCATAAATTAATTAGTGCATAATTTTGGTTAAAAAAAAATATTCTTTGTTTCTAAAGGATATCCTATATTTTACAATTAAAATTCAAGTGTTTTTTATACATTCGTTACAAAGTTTTAAGTATGATTATTTGTAAGAACATTCACAAGTATTATGGGGATGTAGAAGTTTTAAAGGGGGTAAATTTACACATCAAAAAAGGAGAAATTGTTGCTATTGTTGGTCCTTCTGGAGCAGGAAAAACAACATTATTACAAATTTTAGGCACTTTAGATAAGCCTATTAAAGAGGAAAATTTCGAACTACAACTAAATGATATTTCGCTCAAAAGCATAGCAGACAAAGAACTTTCTTCTTTTAGAAACAAACACATAGGCTTTATTTTTCAATTTCATCAATTATTACCAGAGTTTACAGCCCTAGAAAACGTTTGTATACCTGCTTATATTGCAAAAAAAACAAAACAAGAAACTGAAAAAAGAGCTAACGAAATTTTAAATTTCTTAGGTTTATCTCACAGAATAAATCACAAACCAAACCAACTCTCTGGAGGAGAACAACAAAGAGTAGCTGTTGCAAGGGCTTTAATTAACAATCCTTCTGTTATTTTAGCTGATGAACCTAGTGGAAATTTAGACAGTGAATCTGCTAAAAATTTACATGAATTATTTTTTAAACTTCGTGATGAATTTGGTCAAACCTTTGTATTGATTACTCATAATGAGGAATTGGCAAATATGGCAGATAGAAAACTAACCATGATTGATGGAAGAATCGTAGAAAAAAGCAATCTTTTATGAATCAAAGAGAATTGAAAGAGTTTTTAGATGAAAAAGTAATTTTATACAACAACCCAAAATTTATTGAATCAGACCCTATACAAATACCTCATCAATTTTCTAAAAAGGAAGACATTGAAATTGCTGCATTTTTAACAGCCACTATTTCTTGGGGAAATAGAACAATGATTATTAAAAATTCTTATAAAATGATGGAGTTGTTTGACAATGCTCCTTATGATTTTATCATGAATCATCAAAAAAACGATTTAAAAGTTTTAGATGGATTTGTACACAGAACATTTAATGCAATCGATTTAAATCAGTTTGTAAAATCGTTACAACATATTTATCAAAAGCATCAAGGATTAGAAAATGTGCTGAAAGTTAATAATAATGAAACCAATTATAAGAACGTAATTCATCATTTAAAACAAGTGTTTTTTGAAGTTGAACATCAACAAAGAACACAAAAACATATTTCTGATCCACTTAAAAATTCGGCAGCTAAAAGAATCAATATGTTTTTACGTTGGATGGTTAGAAACGATAAAAAAGGGGTTGATTTTGGGATTTGGAAAACTCATAATACTGCAAATTTATCTTGCCCTTTAGATGTGCATTCTGGAAACGTTGCACGAAAATTAAAACTCCTTTTAAGAAAACAAAACGACTGGAAAGCTCTTTTTGAGTTAGACACTAATTTACGAAAACTAGACAAAAACGATCCTGTAAAATATGATTTTGCATTGTTTGGCTTAGGTGTTTTTGAGGGGTTTTAATTGCCCAAAGAAAAAATATCTTTGGTGTTTTAGTGATTCGTTTATTCTTATTTTATTTAAAAAATGAACAAATCTTAATAACAAAAACTCAGTGAATCTCTGTGAAACTTCTCTGTGAATCTCCGTGTAAAAACCCAAAAAAATCATTTAATTTTTCCTACTTTTGAAATCACAGATAAAACATAAATGCAATTTAAAAACCCAGAAATTTTATATTTTTTAGCACTCTTAATTATTCCTATTATAGTGCATCTTTTTCAGTTGCAAAAATTTATAAAAGTACCTTTTACCAATGTTGCTTTTTTACAAAAATTAGTACAACAAACTCGTAAAAGTTCACGCATTAAAAAGTGGTTAATTTTAGCTACTAGAATGCTGTTATTATCTGCTATAATATTTGCTTTTTCTCAACCGTATTTTAGCGATAAAACAACCAACAATAAACAACATAATTTTATTTATTTAGACAATTCATTAAGCACAAACACCAAAGGAGAAAAAGGAAATTTACTACAAATAGCTGCTCAAGAAATTATTGAAAACACTTCTGAAAAAGATGTATATTCGCTACAAACAAATACTAGTTTTTTTGATAACATTACAAAAAACGAACTAAAAAATGAGCTTCTAAAGGTCAAAGAAACTTCAAAAAAAATTAATTTAGCTACTGTTTTATTAAAATTTAGCTCAAAAATAAAAAATAAAACAAATAATTTAAGTAAATTCATATTAATTTCTGATTTACAGAACACTTACCCCAAACAGTTTACAAATGTAACACCTGCTTTTTCGGCTGTAAAATTAGCATCTTCTATAAAAACAAACATTTCAATTGATAGTGTTTTTATCAATAAAACAAATGCTAGTAATTTTACGCTAAATGTTGTTATTAAAAATCAGGGTGTTGCAAAAAACAATATTCCTGTAGCTGTTTACAATAACACTAAACTGGTTAGTAAACTCTCTTCCTCTTTTGAGAAAGACACTCAGAAAACGATTCAATTTACTATACAAAATCAAACAACATTTCAAGGAAAAATAGTCCTTAATTTTAGTGATGCATTTGCGTTTGATAACACATTTTATTTCACGCTAAAAAACGATCAAAAAATCAATGTTTTATCGATAGGGAATAAGGCTGAATTTCTTTCTAAAATTTACACAAAAGAAGATTTTAATTTCACAGAAAACACTCTCCAAAACACCAATTACAATCGTATTTTAAAACAGCAATTAATTATCTTAAATGAGCTTGAAAATATACCAGAAATTTTATCAAATAAAATCATAGAATTTTCAAAAAACGGAGGAAGTTTAGTCATAATTCCGAATGAAAATTTAAATACAAATTCTTACAACGCTTTACTAAAAAAATTAAATGCAGGTAAAATTGAAACTAAAAAAACTGATAGTTTAAAAATTACAAACATCAATTACAAGCATCCTTTATTTGAAAATGTGTTTTCAAAAAAGGTCACTAATTTTCAATATCCAACAGTTAAAAATTATTTCCCTAATACATCAACAAACAAAAGTAAAATTATTTCCTTTGAAAATAATATTGCCTTTATTTCTCAAATTAAAAATAAAGAAAATAACATCTATTGGGTAGCAAGTTCTTTGAATAGAAAAAACAGTAATTTTATAAATTCGCCATTAATTGTGCCTGTGTTTTATAATTTTGGAAAGCTAAGTTTTAACCATCAAAAATTATTTTACAGAGTTGCGTCAGAAAATAAAATTGACATAGAAACAGCCATAGAAAAAAACAAGGTTTTAAGAATTGCAAATACAGAAAATTCATTTATCCCTTTGCAAAAACAGTTTCAAAACAAGGTACATATTACCACAAATGAGCAACCATTAAAAGCAGGATTTTACGCTATCTTAAAAGATATTGATACGATTCAAAAATTAGCTTATAACTATCCTAAAGAAGAAAGTTTACTAAATTTTATGGATATCAATGAGTTGCAAAAAGCAAACAAAAACTTCACAGTTTCAAGTTCTATTGCCGATATTTTTAAAGACATCAACAAAAAAAATGAAGTTCATTGGCTTTGGAAATGGTTTTTAGCCATGGCAATTGTATCTTTGTTACTAGAAATTTTGATTTTAAAATTCTATAAACCATGACTACGCTTATAAAATCGGCAACGATTATAGACCCTTCTAGCCCATATCACAATCAACAAAAAGACATTTTAATTACCAATGGAATTATTGATACAATAAAAGATTCTATCGAAAACAAAAATTATCAAGTAGTAACTTTAGATAATTTACATGTTTCTTGTGGTTGGTTTGACACGAGTGTTTCTTTTGGAGAACCTGGATATGAAGAAAGAGAAACTATTAAAAACGGATTAAATGTTGCTGCAAAAAGTGGGTTTACAGCCGTTGCTGTAAATGCAAACTCAAACCCTGTAATTGATCATAAAGCAGCCGTTGAATTTTTAATTAATAAAGCAAATGGATTTGCAACAAACCTCTACCCTATTGCTGCTTTAACCCAAAATAGCAAAGGTGTAGACATGGCAGAATTGTTTGACATGAAACAATCTGGAGCTATTGGTTTTGCTGATTATAACAAATCTGTTGCCAATGATAATTTAATGAAAGTGGCACTTTTATATGCTCAAAATTTTGATGGTTTGGTATTTAGTTTCCCAAAAAACAATTCGATTGCTGGAGAAGGAATTGCAAATGAAGGACTGAATAGTACAAAATTAGGACTCAAAGGAATTCCTGCTTTAGCAGAACACATACAAATTACACGAGATTTATTTTTGTTAGAATATACTGGTGGAAAATTACACATTCCTACAATTTCTACTGCAAAATCTGTAGAACTAATTAAAGATGCTAAAAAGAAAGGACTGCAAGTTACTTGCAGTGTTGCTGTACATCATTTAACATTATCTGATGATGAGTTACATGGTTTTGATAGTAATTTTAAGGTAAACCCACCTTTAAGAACTAAAGCAGATATAAAGGCTTTGCAAAAAGGAATTAAATCTGGAGTTATTGATATGATTACATCAGACCATAACCCAATTGATATTGAACATAAAAAAGTGGCTTTTAGTGATGCAAAAGATGGAATTATTGGTCTAGAAAGTGCATTTGGAGCCATAAACGCTGTCTTAAATTTAGAAGAATTTATAGAAAACATAACGAGCAAACCTAGAGCTATTTTTGGATTAGAAAACTACACTATTAAAGAAAAAAACAAAGCAGAAATTACCTTATTCAATCCTGATAACAATTATACTTTTACCAAAGAACATATTTTATCAACCTCAAAAAACAGTGCTTTTTTAGATAAAAAATTAAAAGGAAAAGCTTATGGAATTTTTGCCAATAACCAACTAATATTAAACTAACTAACTAACTAACTAACTAACTAACTAACTAACTAACTAACTAACTAACTAACTAACTAACTAACTAACTATGAAAAACCAAACCGTAGAAAAAGGAAAAATAATAGCAATTATAAGCTACCTACCCTTTGTAGGATTTATTATTGCATTGTTGATGAATATTAGCAGTAAAAATTCTTTTGCAAGCTTTCACATAAGACAGGCTTTAGGGTTAGGAATCTTTGCTTTTCTAAACAAATATGTAATTGGTAAAATTTTAGGAGAAAACCTTGGAATGGGGATTTTAATTTTCCTTGCAATTCTATGGATAATTGGACTAATTGGTGCTATTAAAGGGGAAGAAAAAAGCACGCCTTTATTAGGTGGTTTATTTCAAGAATGGTTTAAAGGAATTTAAAGAAAATAAAAAGCAGCATACAAATGAGTGATTTAAATTACTTAGTAAGACAACCTAAAACACCTATTGAAAACCCTCCTTTATTAATTTTATTACATGGTTATGGAAGCAATGAACAAGATTTGTTTTCTTTTGCTGAAGAATTACCAGACACTTTTTTAATAATTAGTGCACAAGCACCACTTTCTATGGGTGCTGGTGCTTATGCTTGGTATTCTATTAATTTTGATGATATAAATGGTAAATTCTCAGACTTAAAACAAGCCAAAGAATCTATTGATAAAATTGCTGTTTTTATTGATGAAATAAAAACAAAATACAAAACAGACCCTAACAAAACATTTTTATTAGGTTTTAGCCAAGGGGCTATTTTAAGTTATTCTTTGAGTTTTTTCTACCCTAATAAAGTACAAAATGTAATTGCTTTAAGTGGATATATAAATGCTGATTTATTACCAGAAACAATTTCTAAAAACATTAAAACTGACTACTACTCTTCTCATGGTTCTGTAGACCAAGTTTTGCCTGTAGAATGGGCAAGAAAAAGCAAACCTTTTTTAGAAAACCTAGGTTTTAGTAGCGTTTATTCTGAATACCCTGTTGGACATGGAGTTGCCCCTCAAAACTTTTATAGTTTTAAAAGCTGGATTGAGGAACGCTTGTAATTTGGTTTGTTTCTAAACTTTAATTCTAATAAATTATGATGTAAAACATTGAAACGATTTTATATCATTAGAGTTGTCATCAAGCTGAAAAACAAACAAAACCCATGAAATTAATTATTTTACTAATCTCCCTTATACTTCTAAATTGATGTAGCGCAGAATCCGAAGACATAGTAACCGAAGAAGAATATATTATATATCAAATAGATAACAATCCTGAAGTTAGTTATTACGGAGACATTAATTCGCTTAGTCACCATGAAAGAAATATGGTTGTTAGTTATAATGAAACTAACTGTACTGTAGTCAATACTACTGAAACAGACTGTAGTTTTTCATTTCTTCTTGAAACAAGAACTCCAGGAACATACGAATACGGTTTTGAGTTTTTTATAAGAGACTCTACCAATGATATATCATGTGTTTGCAATGGAGATGTCATTGTAAACCTGACTGATTTTGGAAATAATGGCGAATATATTTCTTTGAGTTTCAATGGGACTTTTTTTGACGACCTTAATCAAATAGAATATGAAATATCTGGAAAAGTTAACGTAATCAGAGATTTTTAAATAAAAAAGCCAGTTGCCAACAAAGTATAAAAATAATTGTTTGGTGCGTGCCTACTCGGAAAATCCTGCTGATTTCCATCTAGTTATTCAACTTTTGCTAAATTAAGCACTAAACCACGCAACTAATCTAATAATACATATACATTAACTAAAGCCTCCTTACAAAACTCAAATTTCTTCAAAAACCCTACTTACAATTAAACTATCTTTGCATTAAAAAATAATCAATGCAGTTTTCTGAATTACCTTTACATACATCTATCTTAAAAGCAGTTGCTGAAGAAAGATTTCATACACCAACTCAAGTACAAGAAAAAGCGATTCCTTTAGTTTTAGCTAAAAAAAATGTTATTGTTTCTGCACAAACTGGTACAGGAAAAACAGCCGCTTTTGCGTTGCCAATTATTCAGCTTTTGTTGGATAATGAAGAAACAGAGGTAAAAGACACAAAAATAAAGTCGTTAATTGTAACACCAACTCGTGAATTGGCGATTCAAATTTTAGAAAACTTTGTTAGCTACAGCAAACACACAAACCTAACAACTACTGCTGTTTTTGGAGGCGTTTCTTTAGAACCTCAAAAAGAAATTTTAGCAAAAGGTGTAGATGTTTTAGTAGCAACTCCTGGAAGATTAATTGATCTTCAATTACAAGGAAACATCGATTTAAGTGCTGTTGAAATATTTGTGTTAGATGAAGCAGATTTAATGTTAGACATGGGTTTTATTGCTGATGTTAAAAAGATAGAAGCTTTATGTCCGAAGAAAAAACAAACGTTACTTTTTTCTGCAACCATTCCAGAAAAAATTGATGAATTAGCAAAAAGGATTTTGAAAAGTCCTGTTAAGGTAGAAATCAATCCTGAAGAAACTACTGCAAAAAATATTGGTCAGTTATTGTATTATCTTCCTAAGAAAAATAAAACAGATTTGTGTTTAAACCTGTTAAGACACATGTTGAATGGTAAAATAATAATCTTTAGACGCACAAAATTTGGGGTTGATAAATTAGAAGAATCTCTGAAGAAAAACCAATACAAGGTTACAAGTATTCATGGAGATAAAACCCAAGCCATTAGAAATAAAGCGATTGAAGAATTTAAAAATAAGAAAGCGAACATTTTAATTGCAACAGATGTTGCTGCTCGTGGAATTGACATCACCAATGTAGATGCCATTATTAATTTTGATATTCCTAACATACCAGAAACCTATGTGCATAGAATTGGTAGAACTGGTAGAGCAGGAAAATCTGGAATTGCCTTATCTTTTTGTTCTCCGGATGAAAACGCATATATTAAATTGATTGAGGCTTTAATTGAAAAGCCAATTAAAATTATTACAGATCATCCTTATATTATTGAAAAACCAAAGCACAAAAAACTACAACCCAATACTATAAGCAAAAATAAAAAAGGAAGAAAATCTGAAGCTTCTAAAAAGAAAAAGAAACGTTGGTATTAGAAAACAACTTAGCTAAATGGTAAATTAAAAAATATCATTATTAATTACAATAGATTAAAAAGGCACTTTCAGAAGTAAATAAACACTTGTTTATCAATTAAATAAGTTGTATTTTAGATAAAATCAAACCCCGAAAA
>NZ_CANMHM010000011.1 GCF_947497695.1 uncultured Polaribacter sp.
AGGACACAAAAAATGTGATTTTTGTGTCCTTTTTTAATCTTGAAAGTAATTTAATGTACTACTTCTGAAAGTGCCTAGTTATTTTAAATTCCATCTAAAATAACAGCCATTTCTTGTTGTAATTCTGCTGCTTTTAAAGCAGCTTTTTTAGCAAAATCATTGTTGTCTGAAGCATAAATAATTCCTCTAGAAGAGTTAATTAGCAAACCAATATTATCTGATAAACCATATTTACAAACATCCTGTAAATTACCTCCTTGAGCACCAACACCAGGTACTAATAAAAAAGAAGTAGGTACTATTTTTCTAATTTCTTTAAAATATTCTGCTTTTGTAGCACCAACAACATACATTAAGTTTTCAGCGTTTTTCCATCCTTTAGAAGTTTCTAAAACTTCTTTGTACAATTCTCTACCATTTATTTCTTTTGTCTGAAAATCGAAAGCACCTTTATTCGAAGTTAGTGCTAACATAATGGTATGTTTGTTCTTAAAAGCTAAAAAGGGTTCTACAGAATCTTTTCCCATATAAGGAGCAACTGTAACAGAATCGAACGCTAAATCTTCAAAAAATGCTTTGGCATACATGGTTGAGGTGTTGCCAATATCGCCACGTTTTGCATCTGCAATCGTATAAATTTCAGGGTAATTTGTATTTAAATACTGAATTGTTTTTTCTAATGATTGCCAACCTTTAATGCCATAAGCTTCATAAAAAGCAGTATTTGGTTTATAGGCAACACATAAATGATGCGTTGCATCAATAATTGCTTTGTTAAATGCAAAAATAGGATCTTCTTCTTTTAAAAGATGTGCTGGAATTTTATTCAAATCCACATCTAATCCGATACATAAAAATGATTTTTTAGCTTTAATTTGGGCAATAAGTTCTTCTGTTGTCATCTGTTTTATAAAAGTTACGCAAAAGTAAGTATTTTTGCTTTTAAATTTAGTGAATACATTAAATCAATAAAATATTTTAAAAGCTACGAATGCACGATTTTTTTCTTTTATGAGGCTAAAATAAAAAATGGTAAAAAATCAAATAAAAATCTATTGATTTTTTATTCGTGATAATTCTATTTTTATTTAATGATAAGTTTAATTTGTGCATTCTTGGTAAAATTTTAATTACACATTATTGGTGTAAGTAATAAATAACTTGCAAGACTAAAATTAAAAAATAAATGTTTAAAAAAGGAATTATTTTAGTTGTATTGATCTCTTTTATGAGTTGTAATTTAGAAAAACCAACGGTGTTTTCAGAGAAGGCATTGAATGAAAAATTGTATGATTTAAATGATGTTTCATCAACATTTAAACAGGTTTTAAATCAACATAAAAGCAAAAAGATACTTATAGATGTTTGGGCTTCTTGGTGTAGAGATTGTTTGGTAGGGATACCAAAAGTAAAGAAGTTACAGAAGCAATTTCCAGAAGTAGTATTTTTATTTTTATCTGTTGATGAAAGAATTGGTGCTTGGAAAAGGGGAGTAGAAAGATATCAAATTAAAGGACAGCATTACAATTTACCAAAAGGAATGAAAGAGGGAGATTTGGTTGATTTTTTAAATCTTAGTTGGATTCCTAGATATGTAGTTGTTGATGAAAATGGCAAAATTTTACTCTTTAAAGCAACAGATGCTTCAGATGAAGACTTGATCAAAGCTTTGAAAACAGAAATATAAAACGTTATCGTAATTATTTGTTTTTATGATAGCATATTGACTTTCCATTTCTTAATTTTACATCAAAATAAAAAAAGAATTTAATACAAACCTTCTAAGGTAAAAAACAATACTTATGAGATCTAAAATAGTAGCAGGAAACTGGAAAATGAACAATGATAAGCAAGAAAGTAAAAAACTTATCAAAGACTTAAAAAAGGCAATTAAAGAGCAAAAATTAAAAAATACTCGTGTAATTGTTGCTCCTACTTTTGTAAATTTATCTGCATCATTAAAAGCAGCTAAAAAATCTAAAATAGAAGTAGTTGCACAAAATATGCATCAAGCTAAAAACGGTGCTTATACAGGAGAAATTTCTGCGGATATGTTAAAAGCAATCGGAATTAAAACTGTTATTTTAGGACACTCAGAAAGAAGAACGTATTTTAATGAAACAGATGCATCTTTAGCAGCAAAAGTAGATGCTATTTTAGAAAATGATTTAGAAACTATTTTCTGTTTTGGAGAATTGTTAGAAGACAGAAAATCTGACAATCATTTTGCAGTAGTAGAAAGCCAAATTTCTAACGCATTATTTCATTTAGAAGCAGCTGCTTGGAAAAGCATTATTTTAGCTTATGAGCCAGTTTGGGCAATTGGTACAGGAGAAACTGCAAGTGCAGAACAAGCACAAGAAATGCATGCTTTTATTAGAAGTATCGTAGCTAAAAAATATAACCAAGAAGTAGCAGATAACGTTTCTATTTTATACGGTGGAAGTGTAAAACCTGCTAATGCAGAAGAAATTTTTTCTAAGCCAGATGTAGATGGAGGTTTAATTGGTGGAGCAGCTTTAAAAGTAGCTGATTTTACAGGAATTATTAAAGCTATTTAAGCACTCTTTTTAAAGATATTTACAATAAATTTGCATCAAGATTTAAAAATCTTGATGCATTTTTTTTACTACTAAGTTTATGGATAATATTTATATAGAATACAACTTTACAATAGCACCAAAAGAACCAGCAACAGAAATTTTAATTGCAGAATTAGGCAATGTTGGTTTTGAGAGTTTTGTTGAAAATGAAAACGGCGTTACAGCATACATTCAAAAAGAAGATTGGGATGCTAATATTCTTGAAAATATTTTTGTGTTAAATTCTGATGAGTTTTCTATAGAATACAAACAAAATGAAGTAGCACAGACAAATTGGAATGCAGAATGGGAAAAGAATTTTACTCCTATTCAAGTAAATGATTTAGTTAGTATAAGGGCTCCTTTTCATGAAAATCCGAATTTAAAATACGATATTGTTATTGAACCTAAAATGAGTTTTGGTACTGGGCATCATGAAACAACTCACATGATGGTAGAGCATTTATTAAACTTAAATTTAACAAATAAAAAAGTATTAGATATGGGTTGTGGCACCGGAATTTTAGCAATTTTTGCTGAAATGAAAGGAGCAAAGCCAACAGATGCTATAGATATTGATAATTGGTGTTATGAAAATTCAATAGAAAATGTTTCTCGCAATAAATGTAAACATATTTCCGTTTTTGAGGGAGATGCTTCTCTTTTAGTAGACAAAAAGTATGATGTTATCATTGCCAACATCAACAGAAATATTTTGTTAACAGATATAAAAGCCTATGTAAATTGCTTAAATGATAATGGTATTTTATTATTAAGTGGTTTTTATAAAGAAGATATACCAATTATTGATGCAGAAGTTTCTAAATACGATTTAAAATTAGAAACTTTTATTGAAAGGAATAATTGGGTTGCATTAAAATACAATAAGTTGTAATTTTGTGGTTATGAGTACAAAAGAAAAAATTCAAGAAGAAGTTGATGTTTTAGAACAAGAAGTTTTTCAACATGAAATAGTGTTGCATAACGATGATGTAAATACATTTGATCATGTAATTGATTCTTTAATTGATGTATGTGATCATACTTTTGAGCAAGCAGAACAATGTGCAACTTTAGTACATTACAAAGGAAAGTGTACCGTAAAATCTGGAGAATTGAAGGATTTAGAGCCTAGATGTTCTAAATTATTACAATTAGGTTTATCAGCAGAATTGGTATAAGAATGGAAAACGTTTTTAAATATTACGAGTTTTCAGCCTTCTTCTTAGATAAATCAGATACTTTTTCTGGAAACGAAATTAGTTTTACTGAATTAAATGATACACATTTTTTAATTTTTGAAAAAAGTAATTCAACTTACAATTTATATGTTTCAAGATATCTTCATAAAAAAGATATTGGTGTAAAAGCACCAGAAATTTTAGAATTATTAGTCAATAATTATGATAAGAGTATTCCTGCTCATCGATTATTGATAAAGCAATATCTTCATTAACCTACCTTTCGTCTAAATAATATTTATAAAAGTTAATTTATTTGTTTTTTTGAAGTGACTTTAAAAACAAGTAGGTGTCATAAATACAAGAACACTATTAAAGTGATTTAAAATTACGATAATATGATTTTGATATAAAAAAAATGAATCTTTATTGATTCTTAATGATATTAGTAGTTAGTTTTATACTAAGTTTGGTTAGACGAAAGGACCTTGGATTTTTATTCAGGGTCTTTTTTATTTAAAGTATTTTAATTAAAAAGTATTGTTTAAAAAAAACAAAATGCCATTTAATTATCAGTATTATAGGTTTTATAGTCTATAGGTTAGTTTTTTTTAAAATAAAAAAAGCTGCATAAAATTAATTAGACAGCTTTATATAAGGTTATAAACTATTTACTTTTTCTTCCAAGGCTTATAGTTTTTATAAGCAGGACCTCTTAATTTAGACCTTTCAGAACCTATTACAATAACTGTTTTGTTTTCAGAATTATTTTCCCAAGCCTTTTTATTTTTATACTCTGGAGAAGATAATTTCTCTGATGAATTTTTAGTAGAAATAACAGTTTCTGTTGCTTTTTTATTCCAAGGCTTTAAGTTTTTATACTCGTAGCTTTTAAGATTGTTGTTGTTGTTGTTGTTGTTATTTTGACCAAAAACGCTTAATGATAAAAATAATATTCCGAATGTTATTGCAAAATTTCTCATGATATTTGGTTTTAAATTATACTCAAATTTACATAAGAAATAAGGCTATTAGGATTGTATGAAATTACGTATTTTACATCCGTATTTATACTTAATTTTTAACATAAAAAGGCTTGTTGTTCTCACTTTTAAAAAATGTTATTATTTTTTTCTAAATTAATTTTATTTTTACTGCTTTTTTTATCAATTCTGCGGTGTTTTTAACCTCCAATTTTTTTAAAATATTTGCTCTATGAGTTTCAATAGTTCTAGAGCTCACAAATAGTTGATTTGCAATTTCTTTAGTGGTAAGACCTTTAGAGATTAGCATTAATACTTCTGTTTCTTTTTTAGAAATAATCTTTTCACTAACGCTATTAGAAGACATAAAATTGATCATTTTTTCTGTAACTTCTGTATTAAAATATTTTTTTCCAAGATATACAGTTTCAATTGCAGTATTGAGTTCTTTTTCGTCGGTATTTTTTAATAAGTAGCCATAAGCTCCACTTTTAAAGCATTTTGCCATATAATTTCCATCATTATGCATCGATATAATAATTGGTTTTATGGATGATTTAATGTCTTTTAGTTTTTTTAAAACATCAAAACCATCCATATTAGGCATGGTAATATCTAAAAGTACAATATCTACTTCCTTATTTTTTTTTATAATATTTAGAAATTGATTTCCATCAGCAACACTGCCAATTACTTCTATATTTTCTTGCTTTTTAACAAGTTCTGTTAACCCATTCCTAAAAAGTTCATGATCATCTGCTATAATTACTTTTATTTTGCTCATATTATTAAAGGAATTTCAATTTCAAAAGTTGTTTTATGTTTGTTGGATTCAATTTGTATTGTACCATCACAAATTTCTACTCTCTCGTAAATATTTGTTATTCCAGATCCTAAGGTTACTTTTTTAACATCAAAACCTTTCCCATCATCAAAATAGAAAAGAGCAACAAAATTATCAAATTCTGATAAAGTAATGGTAATGTTTTTTGCTTCTGCGTGTTTTATAGAATTATTTACAAGTTCTTGGCAAATTCTAAAGATATTAGTTCCTTGATTATTAGATATTTTACTATTTCCTGTATTTGTAGAATCCTCAAATTTTATATTTATGTTTATAGAATTTTCAAGTGATTTTACATAATTTGTAAGCGTAGGACCAACACCAAAATCATCAATAGAAGTAGGCCTTAAAGCACTAGACATTAATCGAATTTCAGATATTGTTGTATCTACAATCTCTTTCATCTCTTTTTTTTGATTTGTGTCTGCTATTCTATTTTCGATGTAAAATTTTAATGAAGTTAAAAGTGGTCCAATACCATCATGTAGCTCTCTAGAAAGTCTTTTTCTTTCTTCTTCTAAACCATCAAACAAGAGTTTTTTTGTAAGTATTCTATTTACTTTTTCTTTATTTCTAAATTCTAATAATTTATCTCTCATGGCAATTAGGCTACTCCCTAATAAATCATTTTTGCTTTTAGGAGCGTGTGTTGCGTTTAAGTTCATTTTACCTAATTCATTAGAAAATTCTACAGCACCTTGCAATGACTTTTTAAGATTTGCTAATGCAGTAAACATTTCTTTTATTTCATTCGATTTTTTAGGGAATTCAATAGTTTGAGTATAATCACCATTAGCCATTGTTTTCAGACTTTCTTTCATGTTATTAATAGGATTTGTAATAATCCTGATTAAGAAAAATGATAAAATTATCGAAATAAAAATAATAGTTATTGTAAGTTCTATAAGTTTAATTTTTAAATTGTTTAAAGGAATGGTAACTTCACTTTCATCAATTTCTGAAAGTAAAATTAATTTAAGATTAGAAATTGTAAGAAGGCTGTATACACTGTATACATTTATGCCTCTATAATCTTTAAAAATAGTTTTTCCTTGTTTTCCTAAAGCTGCACTTTTTACACCATTTGTATTTACAATAATAGAAGAAGGGATACTGTCTTTATAGAATCTAGATTCAGATCTCATGGTAAAGTCAGTACCCACTAAATAAGATTCTCCACTTTCTCCCATTCCTGTTCTTTCTTCAAGAATGGTTTTAATTTTATTGTAATCGATATAGCCAAAAGTATATTTGTTGTTTTTAATAGATACCATACCAATTGTAGTTTTACCTTCTGAGTGATAAGGTGTAAAGTCGTAAATACCCGAAGTTTTAATTTTATTTTTTGGTATCTTTATTTTTTGATCTTCTAAGTAATGTTCCCCATCTTCTAAGTTCAAAAAGGCATTCCATTCATTTTCAATTAAATTTTCAATTTGATTTTTCTTTAATGTCTTAATCGAATTTAATTGAAGTAGTATTCTATCATCCAAAACTTTAGAAAACTGTTTGTAAGATGTTATCGATAAAATTGATACAGCAAAAACAATTAAACTATTAATAATGATGGCAATAAGCGTTTTTATGCTCATTATTTGAGTAAATTTAAGATTGATTAAATGAAGTTAACAAAAAAAATCCTTTAAAATTAATTTTAAAGGATTTTTTTGAAAGTTTACTAGTGACCATGATAGGATTCAAACCTATAACCTCTTGAGCCGTAATCAAGTGCGCTATTCAGTTGCGCCACATGGCCTTTTTGAGGGTGCAAATATAGTAGCATTTTTTTAAAACTAAAAGAGTATTAGTGTTTTTTATGAATTTATTTCTATTTTAAAAGCATCCATTATAGTTTTGGTTATCTCTATCTCTTTATTTTTTACAGAAAGTACATCTATAAAGATTGTAATTTTATAAGCAGATATTTTATCACATTTAATGCTAACTTCACTTAATAAAGGGTTTAGTCTTTAAACAAGAATTGTAGTTTCTATTAATACTTTGCTATAACCCTATTTCATTAAGTTTAGCTTAATGAATTTTTAGTAACAAAAGCTCTCCAGCCTATAATTGCTAGTTGAATTTTTGAAGCTTTAGAAATATCTAGTCCTTTTTTTGTAAAAGAAGGTAAGATTAATTTGTTAATTTTAGCAAGTACTTTAAAAACCAGTTTTTTCATTAGTTATAAATTGATAACCAAATTTACTAAAATTAACTTTGAATTTTTTAAAAGTTTAAGCTTTACTAAAAAAGTTGTTATTTCTATATCCTTTAGCCTATGACATTTATTTTTTATTATTATCTTAAAGTGATAAAAATGTATCTTCGCAAAAAATAATATATATGAGTATTTTTTATGTAATTATAGGACTAGTTTTATTAGTTTTAGGAGGTGAGTTTTTAGTGAGAGCTTCAATTGGTTTGTCTTTTAAGCTACATATTACTAAAATGGTAATTGGTATGACAGTAGTTTCTTTTGCAACTTCTGCACCTGAGTTATTAGTTAGTTTACAAGCAGCTTTAGATGGCTCTCCTGCCATTGCTATAAATAATGTTATAGGTTCTAATATTGCAAATATTGGTCTTGTTTTGGGTATTACAGCAATTATAGGGCCTATTGTAGTGAGTAAAGATTTTTATAAATTGAATTGGCCAGTAATGATGCTGTTTTCTGTTGTATTGTATTATTTTTTATGGAATGATAACCTTTTAACGCAACTAGAAGGCGTTTTTCTTTTAATAGGTTTGGCTATTTTTCTTTTTGTATTGATTAAAAGTGCTAGAAATGAAGATGTTGTAGTGGAAGAAGTAGATGATGCATTGGTTTCAGTTGGGTATAGTAAAATAGTTTTTTGGTTGTTAATTGGTGTTTTAGCCCTATATTTTGGTTCTGAGTTTTTAGTAAAAGGGGCAAAAGATATTGCACAAAATTTGGGAGTTAGTGAGGGCGTTATTTCTATAACCATGATTGCAATAGGTACAAGTGTACCAGAATTGGCTGCGTCTGTAATTGCAGCAGTGAAAGGAGAAAAAGCAATTTCTTTAGGAAATTTAATTGGTTCTAATATTTTTAATATAGCATCTGTTTTAGGGATTACAGCTCTTATAAAACAGATACCAGTAACAGAAGCTCAAATATTATCGAGAGATATTTTTTGGATGTTGGGTTTTTCTGCGGTTTTAATTCCGTTAGTTTTTATGCCAAAGAAATATGTTTTAAGCAGGTTTAAAGGAATGTTTATATTTTTAGGATATGTAATTTTTATATACCTAGTTTTTAAAACAACTGTTTAAATTTATTTTTTTTTTTTTGAGAGTTTTGTAATTTCAATTTTAAGAGAAATTATAGAGATTTGCTTAACCTTTATCTAATCATTTTATAAGATCTCTCTTAGACTAGAAGTGACAATTGTGGTCGTTTTTTTGACACTTACTTTTAGTACAAATTTTTGTCATTTCGAATTCTGGATAAATCACAAAAAGTTGCCCCCTTTTTTTGTTGTTATAAAATATCTCTGTTATCATCAACTTATATTATACCTTATTGCAAATTAAGCGTTTAAAAATAGTTGCTACTTTTTTGCGTTAGGGATTGCAATGGCATCCTTTCTTGTAAGCAAAATAAAAATGAATAAACTCTTATATAATACTGTAAACCTAATGAATTAGATACTAAAAAAAGTTTAGTACAAGAAAGATATAATGGAAAGCCCGACCTTTGGTAACGCCCAAAATAGTGCACAAAAAAACGCTAACAAATACATGTTAGCGTTTTAAATATTATATAAATCGATAAGATTATTTAACTGGCTTTACAGTTTTAATAATTCTTGCAGCAATTTTATAAGGGTCTCCATTAGAAGAAGGTCTTCTGTCTTCTAACCAACCATGATATCCTTTTTCTACAGCGATAATTGGTATTCTAATTGATGCTCCTCTATCAGAAACTCCCCAAGAGAAATCATTAATAGATGCAGTTTCATGTAAACCAGTTAAACGTTGTTCGTTAAACTCACCATAAACCTCAATGTGTTCTTTAGTTACTGGTCTAAAAGCCTCACAGATTTCTGCATACTTTTCTTTAGAACCACATTCTCTTAAAATAGAGTTAGAGAAGTTTGCATGCATTCCAGATCCATTCCAATCTCCTTTTACTGGTTTTGGGTGGTATTCAATGTACCAACCATACTTTTCAGTTAAACGGTCTAATAAGTAACGAGCAATCCAAATTTCATCACCTGCTTTCTTAGCACCTTTTGCAAATAATTGAAATTCCCATTGTCCAGAAGCAACTTCTTGATTAATTCCTTCAAAGTTTAAACCTGCGTCAATACATAAATCTGCATGCTCTTCTACGAAATCTCTACCAAAAGTATTTTTTCCACCAACAGAACAGTAATACATTCCTTGAGGACCTGGGTAACCACCAACAGGGAAACCTAAAGGTAATTGTGTTTTAGAATCCATAATAAAGTATTCTTGCTCAAAACCAAACCAGAAATCGTTATCATCATCTTCAATAGTAGCTCTACCGTTAGAAACGTGTGGAGTTCCATCAGCATTTAACACTTCTGTCATTACTAAATATCCGTTAACTCTAGCAGGATCTGGATAAATGGCAACAGGCTTTAAAATACAGTCTGAAGCTCCACCAGAAGCTTGTTTTGTAGAAGAACCATCAAAAGACCAAAGTCCTAATTCTTCAACTGTTCCTTTAAAGTCATCATGTTCTTCAACTTTGGTTTTACTTCTCATGTTTTGGGTTGGAAAATATCCATCTAACCAAATGTATTCTAATTTAATTTTAGCCATAATATATTATTAATTTTATGTGATGTTCGTTCTACAAAAATCAAATATTTTCATTACATATCAAAAAAAATAGGGGTAAATTTTTTAAAATAGATAAAAAATAATTTTATCCCTAATTTTGAAAGGGTATCTTTGTCTAAAATTAAAAATAAATAGTAAATTTTGGTAATATGTCAAGGATAAGATTCAATGCACTTCAAGAAACACTCCATAGAAGTCCTGTAAAAGTGATTCAAAATGAAAAAAGATCTACACTTTTTGGTCAGCATGTGTTTAATAAACATGCTATGCAACAGTATCTTACACGTGCAGCTTATGAAAGTGTAATGAATGCTATTGAACATGGAACTAAGATAGATCGTAAAATTGCAGATCAAGTAGCTGTAAGTATGAAAGATTGGGCAATGTCTAAAGGAGCAACACATTATACTCATTGGTTTCAGCCACTTACAGGTGCAACAGCAGAAAAACACGATGCTTTTTTCGAATCGATTAACGGAAGTTTAGCAATGGAAAAGTTTGATGGAGAACAACTCGTTCAACAACAGCCAGATGCCTCTAGTTTTCCTCATGGAGGAATTAGAAATACTTTTGAAGCCAGAGGTTATACTGCTTGGGACCCAACATCACCCGCTTTTATTTTTGAAACTACTTTATGTATACCTACAATTTTTGTTGCTTACACAGGTGAAGCTTTAGACAATAAAACACCATTACTAAGATCTTTACAAGCAATAGATACACATGCAACTGCAGTTTGTAAATATTTTGATAAAAATGCAAACAAAGTAAGTGCAACCTTAGGTTTAGAACAAGAGTTTTTTTTAATTGATGATGCTTTGGCACTTTCTAGACCCGATTTATTATTAACGGGTAGAACTTTATTAGGCCATACTTTTGCAAAAGGGCAACAGTTAGATGATCATTATTTTGGTACAATACCAGCAAGAGCTATGAGTTTTATGCAAGATTTAGAGCAAGAATGTATGTTGTTGGGTATTCCTGTAAAAACAAGGCATAATGAAGTTGCACCCAATCAATTTGAAGTTGCACCCATTTTTGAGGAAGCAAATTTAGCAGTAGACCATAATTCTTTGTTAATGGATGTGATGCAAAAAGTATCTCGTAGACATAAATTTAAAGTATTATTCCATGAAAAACCATTTAAAGATATTAATGGTTCTGCAAAACACAACAACTGGTCTTTATCTTTAGATGATAAAACAAACTTGTTAAGTCCGGGTAAAACACCCATGAAAAACTTGCAATTTTTAACCTTTTTTATAAATACCATAAAAGCAGTATATAATTATGAAGAGTTGTTAAGATCTTCTATAGCATCTGCAAGTAATGAATATCGTTTAGGAGCAAATGAGGCACCACCACCAATAATTTCTATATTTATTGGCAGCCAGTTATCTGCTGTTTTAGACGAGCTAGAAAATGTTACCAAAGGAAAATTATCTCCACAAGAAAAAACAGATTTAAAATTGAATATTATAGGTAAAATTCCTGAAATATTACTCGATAATACAGATACAAATAGAACCTCTCCTTTTGCATTTACAGGTAATAAATTTGAATTTAGAGCCGTTGGTTCTTCTGCAAATTGTGCCATACCAATGACTGTTTTAAACACCATTGTAGCAAAACAATTAAAAGAATTTAAAATAGAAGTAGATGCTTTAGTAGATGAAAAAGGCTTGAAAAAAGATGAAGCTGTTTTTAATATTTTAAGAGAATATATAAAAGATTCTAAAAACATTCGTTTTGAAGGAGATAGTTATGGAGAATCTTGGGAAAAGGAAGCTAAAAAAAGGGGGCTAAGTAATAACAAAACAACACCAGATGCTTTAAAAGTTAAAATTGTAGACAACACTGTTTCTTTATTTGAAGAAATGGAGGTAATGAGTAAAGTTGAGTTAGAAGCTCGTTATGAAATTGATTTAGAAACCTACACAAAAAAAATACAAATTGAAGCACGTGTTTTAGCTGATATTGCTAGAAATCAAGTAGTGCCAACCGCTATTATTTACCAAAATACACTCTTAGAAAATACCAAAAACTTAAAAGAAATTTTTGGTGGAGAATATAAAAACATCGCTAAAGAACAAATAGAATTAATTATGGTTATTTCTAATCATATTACCCAAATTAATGCTTTGGTTATTAAAATGGAATCAGAAAAGGACAAAGCAAATAAGCAAATAGGTTTAAAATTAGCAGCACTATATTCTAGTAAAGTAAAACCTTATTTAGTAGATATTAGATATCATTGTGATCAATTAGAAACTATGGTTGATGATAATTTATGGCCTTTAACAAAGTATAGGGAGCTTTTATTTACTAAATAGAATATTTGTTTGGGCGTTTTAACAGGCTTTCATTACTCGCTTCACGCTAAAAAGCGTGAGAGCTCAAACATGCCATTCAATCCTTAACGCATATTGAGAACTTAAAAGGCAAGTCATTTAAATTTACAAATTTGTAATAACAGACCTCACAGGTTTTAAAAACTTGTGAGGTCTTTAAAATCAAAACAATGCTTTCTATCTAGTTAATTTTTTATAACAAATTCATTTTAAAATCTTCTGTTTTTTTTAATCAAAAGACTAAATTTGCAACATTCAAAACAATAATATGAGTCAAGAAGTTTCTAAACGTTATGCACAAAGAGGCGTATCTGCATCAAAAGAAGATGTACACAAAGCTATTAAGAATATAGACAAAGGTTTATTTCCAAAAGCGTTTTGTAAAATAGTGCCAGATTATTTAACAAATGATGATGATTATTGTTTAATAATGCATGCAGATGGAGCAGGAACAAAATCTTCTTTAGCATACATGTATTGGAAAGAAACTGGCGATATTTCTGTTTGGAAAGGCATTGCACAAGATGCATTAATAATGAATATTGATGATTTATTGTGTGTTGGTGCAACAGATAATATAATGTTATCTTCTACAATTGGAAGAAATAAAAGCAAAATTCCTGGTGAAGTTTTATCAGCAATTATAAACGGAACAGAAGAATTAATCGAAGACTTAAAAGGTTTTGGAGTAACGATTCATTCTACAGGAGGAGAAACTGCGGATGTTGGCGATTTAGTACGTACAATTATTGTAGACTCTACAGTAACTGCAAGAATGAAACGTAGTGATGTTGTAGATAATGCAAATATAAAAGCAGGAGATGTAATTGTTGGTTTAGAATCTTTTGGACAAGCAACGTATGAAACTGAATATAATGGAGGTATGGGTTCTAATGGGTTAACATCTGCAAGACACGATGTTTTCCATAAGTATTTGGCAGAAAAATACCCAGAAAGTTTTGATGCTGCAGTACCAAGTGATTTAGTGTATTCTGGAAATACAAAATTAACTGATAAAGTAGAAAATTCGCCTATTGATGCTGGTAAATTAGTGTTGTCTCCAACAAGAACGTATGCACCAATTATAAAGAAAATTATATCTGAATTTAATTCAGATTCTGTACATGGAATGATTCATTGTTCTGGTGGTGCACAAACTAAAATTTTACATTTTGTAGATAATTTACATATTGTAAAAGATAATCTATTTCCTATTCCGCCTTTATTTAAATTGATACAAGAACAATCTAAAACAGATTGGAAAGAAATGTATCAAGTTTTTAACTGTGGCCATCGAATGGAAATTTATGTTTCTCCAGAAATTGCAGAAGATATTATCGCTATTTCTAAGTCTTTTAATGTGGATGCTAAAATTGTTGGTAGGGTAGAAGCTTCAGAAAGTAAGAAACTGACTATTAAAAGTGAGTTTGGTGTTTTTGAGTATTAAATAAAAGCTAAAAAAAGCCAAAACAAATTTTTGTTTTGGCTTTTTTTTAATCAACAAGAAAACTAAAATTAAAAAGAGGGTTTTTAGAGAGTGATTTTATAAAAACAGTTTCCTTACATAAAATATACCCATAAAAATTGTAAATTCGCCACACAAGAAAAGATAGAAGATGTTAGATAAATTAAGAATTGTAAAGCAACGTTATGATGAGGTTTCTGATTTAATTATTCAGCCAGAAATTATTATGGATCAGAAGCGTTATGCGCAATTAATGAAAGAATATAAAGATTTAGGAGACGTTGTTAAGAAAGGTAATGAATACCAAGCCTTAATGAGTAACATAGAAGAGGCAAAAGAAATTCTTGCTGATGGTTCTGATGCAGAGATGAATGAAATGGCAAAGATGGAAATTGATGAAGCCAATACTAGAATTCCTCTTTTAGAAGATGAAATAAAGTTTTTATTAATTCCAAAAGATCCGGAAGATTCTAAAAATGCAGTAGTAGAATTACGTGCAGGAACTGGTGGAGACGAAGCCAGTATTTTTGCTGGAGATTTGTTTAGAATGTATTCTAAATATTGTGAAAGTAAAGGATGGAAAGTTTCTACAGTAGATTATTCTGAAGGAACAAATGGTGGTTTTAAAGAAATTCAGTTTGAAGTAACAGGTGCAGATGTTTATGGGATTTTAAAATTTGAAGCAGGTGTGCATCGTGTACAGAGAGTACCACAAACAGAAACTCAAGGACGTGTACATACTTCGGCAGCCACTTGTATGGTTTTTCCAGAAGCAGAAGAGTTTGATGTGGAGATCAATCCAAAAGAGGTAAGAATTGACTTTTTCTGTTCATCAGGTCCAGGAGGGCAATCTGTAAACACTACGTATTCTGCTGTTCGTTTAACGCACATTCCTACAGGTTTAGTTGCACAATGTCAAGATCAAAAATCACAGCATAAAAACAAAGAGAAAGCATTTAAAGTTTTACGTTCTCGTTTATATGATTTAGAATTGGCAAAGAAAAATGCAGAAGATGCATTAAAGCGTGGCTCTATGGTTTCTTCTGGTGATAGAAGTGCTAAAATTAGAACGTATAACTATGCACAAGGACGTGTTACAGATCATAGAATTGGTTTGTCATTATATGATTTACCCAATATTATGAATGGTGATATTCAGAAAATTATTGATGAATTAATGTTGGCAGAAAATACAGAGAAATTAAAAGGTTTAGCAGATGGTATATAATTTCTTAGATTCATAAAAAAAAATCCTCAAAACTAAGTTTTGAGGATTTTTTTTATGATTGAATCTCCTATTTATAAAATATAGTTAAACAGGTAATGATGCCAAAAATAGTTGGTAATTTTGAGTAAAATTATTTTTATATTATAGCATTAATCTGAAGAGGACATAAGCGCTGCTGAGGAGCAACTTATTAGCGATAAGATTAATCTTATACAGTAATGAAAGGGCTTTTAACGAAGTCCTTTCATTACTGGTAAGTTTATAGCTCAAAAAAACCTACGTTCTATTTTTGAAGAATAAATACCACATTATATACTGCTTTCTATGTTTGTAAGATAAACCTCTATGAATGTTTAAATGCCCTTTCATATGACCAAAAAAAGATTCAATAGAATTGTTGATTTAGGTATTTTAGGATTATCTAAATAGTAAAACATATTTGGTAACGCTCTTTTAATAGTCATAAAAGATCTTCTAACCATTTTATGAGTATACCAATATCTTTCTGTTTCTAAATTGTAGCTTTTTTGATTGATATATTCTCTATATTCTTGATGCCATTTATTTAAGTTTAAAAGCCAAAGACTTAACTCATAATGTGAATTTATTAAATGTATTTTAGAGGTAATTTGCTTCAAATCATATCCAGCAGAACTTTTAGGTCTATTTGTTAGCCATATTCTACAATCCCTTTGTATATGTACTAAACAACGTTGTAGTTTAGCACCTGGTAAAACCTCTCTTATCGCTTTTAATATAGATTTGTGTCCATCAGAAGTAACGCTTTATATTTGAACACCAAGCTTTAAAAGATTCTCTAAATCTTCTTTTATTTCTGAATAATGTTCACCATTATAAAAACGATAAAGTTGTGTGAATTTAATCGTAGCATCTCTATAGAGAACCAAACAAATACCATTACTAAAATAAGTGCCATCAATTAATAAATTAACTTTTTCTGAAGGGTAAACTGAAAGAATTGGAGCTTTTGATAAATAGCTATTAAAATAGCGTTTTAAACTTCTAACAGAATAGGTACTTTCTTTTGATAATTGCTCAATGGTTCTTCTTCCAATTATCCATTTTTCAAACCAAATAAATCGGTTTGAATCTGTAACAGATTTGTTTTTTGAGGTAAAAAGTAAACCACAATTTTTGCATTTAAATCTTTGTTTTCCTAGTTGTTTTCCCCATTTAATTGTGTCAAGACCTCGACAACCCCAACAACGCTTTTTTTTGATGTTTTCATACTACAAAAAAAGTTTATTGAAACCGGTTTCAATAAACTTTCTTTAAAACCTTTATTAGTATAACTTTCAGAGGTTTTTACCAACTATTTTTGGCTATTAAACCGTTAAACATTTTTAATATAATTATAAACTTATGTGGTTTTAAAAGTTTGTAATAGAATAGTTCTCATAAAACTAGCCTTTGCTTGCTTTATCAAACTCATTTATCATTATAAATGCCCATACTACAACACAAATAACTATAAAAATAGAAAAGTATAAAACAATATCATTTGCGCTCATGAGCAACCAGTTTTATATAAATCATAACACCCAATAAGGTTGGTGCCCAAAGACCTAAAAAGATTCCGTGTAATTCATCTCCTGTTAAAAAAAGATATTCTGCAACAATAACAATAAGAAGACACAATGCTAGCATTAAGAAATTAGCAGTACCTAATTTTTCAATAAATTTCATTCTATTTTACTATTTACTATAAAAATAATCAAAATTAATAATATTTTACACAAATATTGTTGATTTTTATCAAAATAGATTGATTAAATCAATGTGTTTATTTTATAACCCTAATAGTTAGTTTAGTAAAATTAACTATTTAAAATCTAATTTTAAAGCAGCTAATATATTTACCTACCAAAATGGAATCAGAATAATTTATAAAATGTAGAAGAGTAATAATAAAAATATATTATAAGACAAAAAAAACCGTAACAAATAAATGTTACGGTTTTAGTACTGAAGATGGGACTTGAACCCATACGAGCATTACTGCTCACTGGATTTTAAGTCCAGCGTGTCTACCAATTCCACCACTTCAGCATGGTATTATTATAGATAGAGCGAAAGACGGGATTTGAACCCGCGACCCCCACCTTGGCAAGGTGATGCTCTACCCCTGAGCTACTTTCGCAGTCATAATTTTATAAATGAACTTATTTAAAAACTCTTATTCTTAAGAGCGGTGCAAATATATAAAGTTTTATTGTTTTAACAAGTGTTTTTTGTTTTTTTTGATGAATATTTTTTCTCTTTTTTACGCTCTGAAATTTAGGTCTTAATAATCAAAAGGTTACATTTAAATATCCTGAAAATTAATTTTAAATAAAAAAGCACCCTAAAATTTAGGATGCTTTTTTATGAAGATTTGTAAACTCACTTTTAAGCTAATCTACATTTTGAGTGAGATAATTATCTTGCTTTATTTTGCAGCTGCATAACGTCTTTCAACTTCGTTCCAGTTTACTACATTAAAAAATGCACTAATATAATCTGGTCTTCTATTTTGGTAGTTTAAGTAGTATGCATGTTCCCATACATCTAAAGCTAATATTGGCGTTCCTCCACAACCATTTGGCATTAAAGGATTGTCTTGGTTTGGAGTAGAACATACAGAAACTTTACCATCTTTATCTACACACAACCAAGCCCAACCAGAACCAAATTGTGTAGCTGCTGCTTTTGAAAAAGCTGTAATAAAATCATCTTTAGATCCAAAAGCTGCTTCAATTGCATCTTTTAATTCACCAGATAAGTAACCTCTATCATTTGGATTTAAAACAGTCCAAAATAATGAGTGATTATAAAAACCACCACCATTATTTCTAACAGCTTTGTTTTCTAAATCTAAATTGGTAAGAATATCTTCAATAGATTTTCCTTCTAAATCTGTACCTGCAATTGCATTGTTTAAGTTGTTTGTATATCCTTGATGATGTTTGCTATGGTGAATTTCCATAGTTTTTGCATCTATATTTGGTGCTAATGCATCATAAGCATATCCTAATTCTGGTAATTGAAAAGCCATTTTTGTATTTTTAAAGTTATATATTAATTTACTGTGTAAAATTACTGATTATCGGATTGTTTAACAAGAAATTTATGTTATGATAACTTATTAAAGTATAAGCAAGATTTATTCTCCGTGAATTTGCATAAATTCTTCTAATTGATTTACCATATTTTTACTCCCACATATAAAAGGAACTCTTTGATGTAACTCAGTAGGTTCTACATCCATAGTTCTTATGTAGCCATCAGAAGATTTTCCATTAGCTTGTTCAGCAATAAAAGCCATTGGGTTACACTCGTACAATAATCGTAGTTTACCATCTGGGTTTCTAGAGCCTTTTGGGTACATGTAAATACCACCTTTAATCATATTTCTATGAAAATCTGAAACTAAAGAACCAATATATCTACTTGTATAAGGTCTGTCTCCTTCTTCTTCCTGACAATATTTTATATATTTTTTTACACCAAGAGGAAAATCTTGATAATTTCCTTCATTTACTGAGTAAATATTGCCATCTTCTGGAAAACTCATATTTGGATGAGATAAGTAAAAAGAACCAATTGCAGGATTTAATGTAAAACCATTTACACCATCACCAGTTGTATAAACAATCATTGTAGAGGTTCCATACACTACATAACCAGCAGCAACTTGCTCGCTTCCTTTTTGTAAAAAATCCTTTAATTGTACTGGAGTTCCTGTTGGGGTAACACGTCTGTAAATAGAAAAAATAGTTCCTACAGACACATTAACATCAATATTAGAAGAACCATCTAAAGGGTCAATTAAAACAACATATTTATTTTGATGATTTTCATCAATACTATTTATAGTAATAAAACTATCTTCTTCTTCACTTGCAATACCACAAACAATATTTCTTCTAGTTAAAGTTTGAATAAATTTATCATTTGCATAAACGTCTAATTTTTGCTGATCTTCACCTTGTATATTTGTGTCACCTGCTGCACCAATAATATCTACTAAACCTGCTTTATTTACTTCATGATTAACCACTTTAGCAGCTAATCTTATAGAATTTAAAAGACTAGATAACTCTCCAGAACTATATTTAAAAGCATGTTGGTGTTCAATAATAAATTCACCTA
This sequence comes from uncultured Polaribacter sp., assembly GCF_947497695.1. Classification (GTDB taxonomy): domain Bacteria; phylum Bacteroidota; class Bacteroidia; order Flavobacteriales; family Flavobacteriaceae; genus Polaribacter. The sequence goes on from NZ_CANMHM010000011.1 coordinate 19,620, forward strand.
AAGTCTGTTTTTTTACTGACATATATAATCTTTATTTAACGATTTACTACAAAAATGCATTTTTTTAAAGATTTAACTATCCTTTTCTATCTTTTTTTAATAACTTTTTTAAACAAATTGGTAATAATTGTATAAAATGTTTAAATATTTTTAGCGACCTACAAAAAAACTATCTTTGAACAAATTTTAGGTAAAATGGATTTTATTGTAAGACTTGGTGAAGAAAAAGACATGCAATCTGTACTAAATTTGATTACAGAATTAGCAGTTTTTGAAAAAGAGCCAGAAGCAGTAGAAATTACTGTAGAAACTTTAATTGAAGATGGTTTTTCTAAAAACCCACAGTTTAAAGTTTTTGTAGCAGAGCAAGAAAATAAAATAATTGGAATTGCTTTGTTTTATGAACGATATTCTACTTGGAAAGGAAAATCTATTCATTTAGAAGATTTAATTGTTACCAAAAGTAAACAGAAAATAGGAGCAGGAAAAGCATTGTATACCGCTGTTTTGCAATATGCACATGATCATAATTATAATAGAGTTGCTTGGGAAGTTATTGATTGGAACACCAATGCAGTCAACTTTTATAAAAGTACAGGTGCTACCTATTTAAATGATTGGTCTATTGTGCAAATGGATAAAGAAAATTTAGCAAACTATATTGAAAATAATTAAAATGAAGATTTTTAAATTTGGAGGAGCATCTGTAAAAGATGCAGCAAGTGTAAAAAATATAACAAGTATTTTACAAAGTGAAGGTACAGAAAATACCGTTGTTGTAATTTCTGCCATGGGAAAAATAACCAATGCTTTTGAAGAGGTTATTGATGCTTACTACAACAAAGCTAAAGATTTATCTGATAAGTTAGCTGTAATTGAAAGCTTTCATAAAAATATAATGAATGATTTGTTTGATAAAAACGATGAAATTTATAAAGAAATAGAGATTACTTTAGGTGAGTTAAGTTGGTTTTTGTCACGTAATACATCACAAAGATATAATTATGTGTATGATCAAATTATTTGTTTTGGAGAAATTTTATCAACCAAAATAATCAGTGCATATTTAACTAAAATTGGGGTAGAAAATATTTGGTTTGATGTAAGAAACTATATAAAAACAGATAGTAATTACAGAGATGCAAAAGTAGATTGGAATTTAACGCAAGAATTAATTAGTGAAAAATTAGATGCATCAAAATTAAACATAACACAAGGTTTTATTGCTGCAAATGATACAGAAAACACAACTACTTTAGGTAGAGAAGGTTCTGATTATACAGCAGGTATTTTTGCCTATTGTTTAGATGCAGAAAATGTAACTATCTGGAAAGATGTACCAGGGGTTTTAAATGCAGATCCAAGAGTTTTTTCTGATACAACTTTACTAGAACAAATTTCTTATGAAGAGGCTATAGAAATGGCGTTTTACGGAGCATCTGTTATCCATCCAAAAACCTTACAACCTCTAGAAAGAAAAGAAATTCCTTTATTGGTACGTTCTTTTATCAATCCTAAAGAAACGGGTACAAAAGTTACCAAAGGAACAAGGTTAGTGCCTTATATTCCGTGTTTTATTGTAAAGAAAAATCAAATTTTAGTATCTATATCTGCACTTGATTTTTCTTTTATGGTAGAAAATAATATTAGTTATATTTTTAAAAAATTACACGATTATCAATTAAAAGTAAATGTAATTCAAAATTCTGCCATTAGTTTTTCTGTTTGTATTGATAATAAATTCAATAATTTTGATGCGTTTTACAAAGAGTTAAAAACAGAATTTAAAATAGATGTTCAAAAAGGAGTCGATTTGTATACTGTTCGTCATTTTGATGATAAAGCAATACAAAGTATCCAAGAAAAAGGAAGTTTTCTTTTAACACAGGTAAATAAAGAAACAATGCAAATTGTTTTAGAAGCAAAATAATTTTTTAAGAGAATTTTTAATGAATATAATTTTTAGGACCTAGTTGATAAATGTAATTTTATCAAGTTCGATTTTTATATGAATTTATGAATGAAATTTATAATTAGGTTTAGAAACTTTTTACAAATAAAAAATTAGTGTTATGCTAGCTTCAAAAAAGAAAAAATCAGCGAATTCATGGTTCTTTTATAAAGCATTATTTCAGCCTGTTTTGGCAATAATTTAATGAAAATACCTACCTTTTTTAGTATGTTTGTTTTAGCTTTAACTTCAATTTATGGCATTAGTAACTTCTAAAGAAATAGCCAAAGTAATTGGTTTGCAAAAGTTTGGTTTTTTTGGTGTTTCTGTTGGATGGTTTTTGTTAAAAATACTGCGCATTTCTTCTGTAAACAAAATGTATGATCAAAATAAAGATAAAACCGATCTACATTTTTTAAACGGTGTTTTAGAACATTGTCAGGTAAAGTTTGAAATTCCTGAAGAAGATTTAAAAAGAATCCCAAAAGATGGTGCTTTTATAACAATTTCAAACCATCCTTTAGGCGGAATTGATGGTGTTTTATTATTAAAACTACTTGTAGAAAAAAGAACCGATTATAAAATTATTGCCAATTTTTTATTACAAAAAGTAGCTCCTTTAAAATCTTACATAATGCCTGTAAATCCTTTTGAAAATAGAAAGGATGCAAAATCTAGTGTTGCAGGTATCAAAAATGCATTGTTACATTTAAAAGAAGGAAAACCTCTAGGTATTTTTCCTGCAGGTGAGGTTTCTACTTATAAAAACGGAAAATTATATCTAGATAAAACTTGGGAAAAAGGGGCTGTTAAGTTCATAAAAAAAGCAAATGTACCAGTAATACCAATTTATTTCCATGCCAAAAACAGTCGTCTTTTTTATTTTTTAGCGAATATTTCCGATACTTTTAGATCTGCAAAATTACCATCAGAATTACTATCTCAAAAAAATCGAGTTATAAAAGTAAGAATAGGCAAACCAATAGCTGTTAAAGAGCAAAACGAATTTAAAGAGATTAATAATTATGCTAAGTTTCTTAGAAAGAAAACCTACATGTTGGCAAATCCTTTTAAGAAAGTAAATAGATTAATTTCTAATCAGCACTTAAAAATCCCCAAGAAATCAGTAAAAAAAATAACGCATCAAAAAAATCCTGCCTTATTTATTAGCGAAATAAGTTCACTAAGAAAAACAAATTGCAAATTGCTAGAAAGCAAAAATTACGAAGTGTTTTTTGCAAGTGCCAAAGAAATTCCTAATTTATTGCACGAAATTGGTAGATTACGTGAAATTACTTTTAGAGAAGTTGGAGAGGGAACAAATAAAGAAATTGATTTAGATAAATTTGATGAATTCTATCATCATTTATTATTGTGGGATCAACAAGCAAATTGTTTAGTTGGAGCCTACAGAATGGGGCTAGGTAAAGAAATTTTTAAAAAGTACGGAATTAAAGGTTTCTATATTCATACTTTGTTTAGAATTGAGCCAGAATTGCATCAAATGATGAGCAATACTATAGAAATGGGTCGTGCTTTTATAATTGGCGAATATCAGCAAAAACCAATGCCATTATTTTTGCTATGGAAAGGAATTATACATGTTACTCTGCGTTATCCAACCTATAAATATTTAATGGGTGGTGTTTCTATAAGCAATAAATTTTCAGATTTTTCAAAATCGTTAATGATAGAATTTATGAAATCTCATTATTACTATCCTTACATTGCACAATACATTCATCCGAAGAAAGAATACAAAGTAAAATTAAAAGATGCTGATAAAGATTTTGTGTTTGATGCCACCAAAGCAGATTTGCAAAAGTTCGATAAAATTATCGATGAAATAGAACCAGGAGCATTAAGAATACCTGTACTTATTAAAAAATATATCAAACAAAACGCACGTTTAGTTGCTTTTAATGTAGATCCCAAATTTAACAATACAGTAGATGGTTTGTTATATCTTAAGGTAGCAGAAATACCAGAAAGCACAGTAAAACCTGTTATAGAAGAATTTCAAGCAGCGTTAGAGTCGAAAATTACAGAATAGTCACTATTTTTTTATTTGGGCGTTCCCCAAAAAGGGTCGGGCTTTCCGTTTCAAGTCCTCGGTCGTTCCTTCCTGTGGGCTTTCCACTGCAATCCCTAACGCAAATAGTACAATAAGAGTAGTTTATTATATTATTTATTCTTTAATTATTTTATGATCAAATTTCATTAAAAATAATTTTAAACCCGTTTTTACAAATAAATGTTAAGTATTTAAACAAGGTTTATATTTTTTTAACAAACTATTAAATCATATCAGGAGAAATTATATCATTTTTTTACACAATTTTAACCATATAAAGCTCGTTAAAAATCCTTTTTTTTAGAGTTATCTGTTTCGTTTCAATGGAAACGCAATTTTAAAATATTTTAATTTTGTGTGAATACAAAATTAAATTTTAGAACATGACAAAAAAGCAGGCACATCCTTTTGGTACAATTTTAGCATTTATATAATAAAATACATAACATGAAAACATTTTTAAAAATATTACTTACAGCCTTAGCAGTTGTTGTTTTAGCCAGTATTTTACCAGGAATTTCAGTAGCAGGCTATACATCAGCAATTATTGTAGCAGTAATAATTTCTTTGCTAAATATGTTTGTTCGTCCGCTTTTAATATTTTTCACATTGCCAGCAACTTTAGTAACTTTTGGGTTATTTATTTTTGTAATAAATGCGTGTATTATTTTATTGGCAGATAAATTGGTATCAGATTTTACAGTTTCTGGTTTCTGGACAGCCTTATTATTCAGTATTTTACTCTCTATTTTTAGGTCGGCATTGTTTACATTATTAAAAGAAGATAAAAAAAGGATTCAAAACTAAACAACATTGCTGAAATAGAAGTGTTTAAACATTTGTGCAATCAATTAAAATCACTAATTTTGCACTCGATTTTTCAAGATAAAAGAACAAATAAATGAATATTACAAAAGAAAACATTGATGCGTTAAACGCAGTTGTAAAGGTTGATATTGTTGCAGATGATTATCAAGCAAAAGTAACAGAATTATTAACAGATTATCGTAAAAAAGCAGATGTTCCTGGTTTTAGAAAAGGACATGTGCCAATGGGAATGATTAAAAAGCAGTATGGTAAATCTATTATGATAGATGAGGTTAACAAGCTTTTACAACAATCTTTAAATAAATTTTTAACAGAAGAAAAATTAGATATTTTAGGAAATCCTATTCCTAGAATGGAAGAAAATTTTAACTGGGATGCAGAAACTTTTTCTTTTGAATTTGAATTAGGTTTAGCACCTGTTTTTGAAGTAGATTTAAAAGGAAAAAATAAAGTAACACAATACAACATTGTTGCAACTGAGGATTTATTAGACGAAGAAGTGAAGAACATTCAAAATCGTTACGGAAAAGTAAACCCTGTAGAAGTTGCTGCTGAAAGTTCTAGCATAACTGGTACTTTTGTAAATGAAGAAAAAGAAATCAATAAAAAATCTACTTTTTTAATAAAAGATATTAAAGAAGGAAACGCTAAATTAGTTGGAGCGAAAGTTGGAGATGTAATTGAGTTAGCAACAAAAGGCTTATTTGAAGATGCTCACAGATTAGAACACGTTTTAGGTGTTTCTCATGATGCAATTCACAATTTAGATGTAACCGTTTCTTTTACTATTGAAGGAATTACAGAAACACAACCAGCAGATTTAGACAAAGAATTGTTTGATCAACTATTTGCAGATGGTTCAGTAACTTCTGTAACAGAATTAAGAGCCAAAATTAAAGAAGATGCAGAAAAGCAATTTCAACAACAAGGAGACCAGCAATTATTAAACGCTGTAACAGAACACTTGGTAGAAAATACAAAGTTTGATTTACCAGCAGATTTCTTAAAGAAATGGTTAAAAACAGCTGGAGAAAAAGAATTAACAACAGAAGAAGCTACTGCAGAATTTGAAAAATCTGAAAAAGGGTTACGTTATCAATTAATCGAAGGAAAGATTATGAAAGATAATGACATTAAATTAGACTACAAAGAATTGGTAGACTATGCAAAAGGTTTTATTAGAACTCAAATGGCACAGTTTGGTAACATGAATCCAGAAGAAAAAGAATTGGATGATATTGCTGGTAAAATCTTACAAAACCAAGAAGAAGCTCAAAAATTACAATCTCAATTAATTAGTCAGAAATTATTGACTTTTTACAAAGAGAACATGAAGTTTAAAACAAAAGAACTTTCTTACGAAGATTTTATCAAAGAAGTTTATAAGTAAAAGTTATTATAAGTATTGAAACAATCTGTTTGTTAAATTAGAATGTTTCTTTATCTTAAATACTAAAATAAAAAACCTGAATTTTTAAAATTCAGGTTTTTTTAGCGACATAAAGTAGCAAGTAAGTAAAAAAATAGTTCTTATATTTACAAATCAAATATTAAATTAAAACTCAAAATGGATTACGGAAAAGAGTTCGAAAAATACGCAACAAAACATCAAGGAATCAACAGTACATATTTAGGTAAAATAACAAGTAGTTTAACACCTTATATTATGGAAGAACGCCAAATGAACATTACTCAAATGGATGTTTTTTCGCGTTTAATGATGGATAGAATTATCTTTTTAGGAACAGGAGTTAATGATCAAGTAGCCAATGTTATTCAGGCTCAATTATTGTTCTTAGAAAGTGTAGATGCCAATAAAGATATTTCAATTTATATCAACTCTCCAGGAGGAGGTGTGTATGCTGGTTTGGGTATTTATGATACCATGCAATTTATAAAGCCAGATGTTGCAACAATTTGTACAGGTATGGCAGCTTCTATGGGTGCTGTTTTAATGTGTGCAGGTGCAAAAGGTAAACGTTCTGCATTACCACATTCTCGTATTATGATTCACCAACCAATGGGTGGTGCACAAGGGCAAGCTTCTGATATGGAAATTACAGTCAAAGAAATAGGGAAGTTAAAAACAGAACTATATGATATTATTGCAGATCATTCAGGACAAACCTTTAAAAAAGTACAAGAAGATTCTGATAGAGATTATTGGATGAAAGCAGAGGAAGCAAAAGCTTATGGAATGATTGATGAAGTTTTAGCAAGAAAGAAATAAATAGCATGCTTTAAGCAATAAGCTGTATGCAGTAAGCCTGCTTAAAGCCCAAATCTTAAAGACTAAAGCGAGGAAAAATGTCGAAAGAAGAAAACCTAGAATGTTCGTTCTGCGGACGTAAAAAAGCAGAAACAGACTTGCTAATTGCAGGGATGGATGCTCATATTTGTGATAAATGTATAGAACAAGCACATGGCATTGTAGAAGAAGAAATTTCTGAAGCAAAAACAAGTGATTTATCTAAAGATTTAACACTAAAAAAACCAAAGGAAATTAAAGATTTTCTAGATCAATATATCATTGGTCAACTAGAAACCAAAAGAGCCATGTCTGTTGCTGTCTATAATCATTACAAAAGATTATTACAGTCTAAAGACGATAAAGATGATATAGAAATAGAAAAATCGAACATTGTTTTAGTAGGTGAAACAGGTACAGGAAAAACCTTAGTAGCAAAAACAATTGCAAGAATGCTAAACGTACCTTTTGCTATTGTAGATGCCACTGTTTTAACACAAGCAGGGTATGTAGGTGAAGATGTAGAAAGCATTTTGAGTAAATTATTACAAGCTGCAGATTACGATGTAGACAAAGCACAAAGAGGTATTATTTTTATTGATGAAATAGATAAAATTGCCAGAAAAGGCGATAATCCATCAATAACTAGAGATGTTTCTGGTGAAGGAGTGCAACAAGCAATGTTAAAATTATTAGAAGGTACTGTTGTAAATGTTGCTCCAAAAGGAGGAAGAAAACACCCAGAGCAAAAATTTATAGAAGTAGATACCAAAGAAATTTTATTTATTGCAGGAGGAGCATTTTCTGGTATTGAAAGACATATTAGCAAACGTTTAAACATGCAAGCTGTAGGTTTTGGAGCCTCTTTAGATGATGATAAAGTAGATGAAGAAAACTTGTTACAATACATTATTCCTTCAGATTTAAAAGCCTTTGGTTTAATTCCAGAAATTATTGGGCGTTTACCAGTTTTAAGCTACATGAATCCTCTAGATGCTAAAACATTAAGGTCTATTTTAACAGAACCTAAAAATGCAATAATTAAGCAGTATTCTAAGTTATTTACTATGGATGATGTGGAGTTTTCTATAGAGGAAGATGCCTTAAATTATATTGTAGAAAAAGCAGTTGAGTATAAGTTAGGTGCAAGAGGTTTACGTTCTTTATGTGAAGCTATTTTTACAGATGCCATGTTCGATTTACCAAGTTCAGACGATAAGCAGTTTAATGTAACCAAAGAATACGCAGAAGCAAAACTAACAAATACAACTTTAAAAAAGTTAAGGGCAGCTTCATAATTTTTTTTGGGCGTTTCCCAAGGGTCAGGCTTTCCACTATATCTTTTTGTGAAAAACAAAAAGGATGCCGTTTCAATCCTTAACGCAAATTGCCAACTAAAAAAAGAAGTTTTTCTAAAAAATTATTAGGCCTCACAAGTTTTCAAAACCTGTGAGGTCTTTGTATTATAAAATAACTTCTCACTATATTTGTAATACTTTTATAATCAATTTAAAATGATATCCAGAAGTTCTATAGACCGTATTTTCGAATCTGCAAGAGTAGAAGAGGTTATTGGTGAGTTTGTACAACTTAAAAAAGCAGGAAGTAATTTTAAAGGATTAAGTCCTTTTACAGACGAAAAATCACCTTCTTTTATGGTGTCTCCAGTAAAACAAATCTGGAAAGATTTTTCTACAGGAAAAGGAGGCAACTCAGTTTCGTTTTTAATGGAACATGAGCATTATACCTACCCAGAAGCTTTAAGATGGTTAGCTAAAAAATACAATATAGAATTAGAAGAAACCGAGCAAACATCCGAAGAAAAAGCACAGATGAATGAGCGAGAAAGTATGTTTTTGGTGTCTACTTTTGCCAAAGAGTATTTTCATGACATCATGCTAAACTCTAATAAAGGTAAAGCAATAGGCTTATCTTATTTTAAAGAACGAGGTTTTACAGATGAAACCATTAAAAAGTTTGAACTCGGTTATTGTTTAGATGAATGGAGTGGTTTTACAGATGCAGCTTTAGCCAAAGGATATGACTTAAAATACATGGCTGCTACAGGGTTAACCATTGTAAAAGAAAACAAAAAATTCGATCGTTTTAAAGGTAGAGTAATGTTTCCTATACATTCTATGTCTGGTAGAATTTTAGGTTTTGGAGGACGAATTTTAACTGCCGATAAAAAAGCAGCAAAATATCTAAACTCTCCTGAAAGTGATATTTACCATAAAAGTAAAATTTTATACGGACTTTTTCAGGCAAAAAAAGAAATTGCAAAACAAGACAACTGTTATTTGGTAGAAGGGTACACAGATGTTATTTCTTTTAACCAATCTGGTATAGAAAACGTGGTAGCATCTTCTGGTACAGCATTAACCTCAGATCAAATACGTTTGGTAAATAGGCTTACCAAAAATATTACGGTACTTTTTGATGGAGATGCAGCAGGAATGAGAGCTTCCATTCGTGGTATTGATATTATTCTAGAACAAGGAATGAACGTAAAGGTAGTTCAATTTCCTGATGGAGAAGATCCAGACAGTTTTGCAAAATCACATTCAAATTCAGAATTAAAGACTTATTTAGAAGAATCTGCACAAGATTTCATCAACTTTAAAGTATCACTTTTATTAAAAGATTCTAATAACGATCCTATAAAAAAAGCAGGAGTTATAAGAGATATTGTAAGTAGTATTTCTAAAATTCCAGATGGCATTCAACGTGAAGTTTATGTACAAGAATGTGCAAGAATTATGGATATTTCTGAGCGTGTTTTGTTTAGTGAATTGGCACAGTTAGTAAGTAAAAATTTAGAAGATAAAACTAAAAGAGAACAGCAAAAAAATAAAGTAGCAGCTCGTCAGCAAAACAAACCACAGCAAGATCCTAATGAGCCACCAGCAGAATATTATATGGAGCAAGAACAAGCTCAAATGGGGTTGGTTAAAGGTGGAGTTGTTGCGAGTCAAAAGATAGATCAATTATCAATTTTAGAAAATGAAATTATTAAAATTTTATTGTTGTATGGAAATGAACAAGTTGAGTTTATTGAAGAAATAATTCATACAGATGAAGCTGGAAGAGAAAAAATTGATCATAGAAAATATGAAAATACAGTATCCGCAGAAATTTATGTGCATTTACAAGAAGATGAAATAGAATTTTCTAATACTCTTTTTCAAGAGATTTATACAGAAATTATCCATCAATTAAATCAATTAGAAAAATTAGATATTGATGATTTGATTAATCATAAAAATCCAGCAATTGCATCATTAGTTACCACCATTTTAATGGAGCAAGAAAACCCTAATCGTCAATTAAGTGATTGGGAAGGACAAAATATAGAAGTAAAGTCTGCTTTAGAAGTTTTAGCAAAAGGGGTAAATGATGTTGTATATAATTTAAGAAGAGTTTTAATAGGAGAAAAAATAGAAGAGTTGATGAATGAGGCTGTTAAAAACCAGAATACATCCATAGATTTAGATGTTATTAGAAATTATACAAGCTTAAAAATGAGACTTTTTGAAAAACTTAACAGAGTAGTTTAGTGTTAAGAAATGGTAAAATTAGACCTCTTGGTTATTTGAGTAAGTTCTACTTAAATAGTTTTTTGTATATTGCAGTTCCAAACTTATAATTATCTAGCTATGAAACGATTATTACAAGTATTAAAGATTGTTCAATTATTCATTTTATTACCTTTTGAAATTTATAGAGGCTCAAAAAAAAGAGCATACATGAAAATAAAGGAAATGATGCTTGCAGCAAACTTACTTTAAAACTGAAAAAGCCTTAATTTAATATTAAGGCTTTTTTTATTTTTAAAGAAAATATTATTTAATTTCTTTTGGTATTTCACAAATTGGAATCGGAATCATCTTATGTTGATTAATGCTATTTAATCTAGAATAAATTTTAAAAACTTCTTGCTCTCTTCCAGAAAAATCGCTGATAGATTTTCCTTCATCTTGCATTTTCATAGCCCATTCTAGCTCGTCATAAGAAGCTCCTATTTGATCTTCATCAGTTCTACTATCACCAAATAAACCATCTGTTGGTGCTGCTTTTTGTATGGAATTTGGTACGTTTAAAAAAGCAGCTAATTCATAAACTTCAGATTTCATTAAATCTGCAATCGGACTTAAATCGACTCCTCCATCACCATATTTGGTATAAAAACCTACGCCAAAATCTTCTACTTTGTTTCCAGTACCTGCTACTAAATAACTATGCAATCCAGCTAAGTAGTAAAGTGTCGTCATTCTTAATCTTGCTCTTGTATTTGCTAAAGATAAATCTACTTTAGCAGTATCATTTACTGTTGGAACTACATTTTTAAAACCATCAAAAGTAGCGGTTAAATCAACCCTTACATCAGCAACATTATCAAATTTTTCTTTTAACTGTTTAATATGTTCTTCTGCCCTAGTAACTTGACTTTCTGCTTGATGGATTGGCATTTCTACACAGAGTGTAGGAAAACCGGTTTTGGCACATAAAGTAGAGGTTAATGCAGAGTCTATTCCTCCAGAAACTCCAACTACAAATCCTTTTACTTTTGCATTTTCTGCATACTCTTTTAACCAACTAATTATATGTTCTGCAACTTTTTCTACCTTCATTGATAAACTATTTTAGTATTTTTATCGTTCTTAAATCTAATTACTAAGATACAAAGAATATGAGATTTTATTTAACGATTATAATAATTTTCTGCTTGTTTTTTTCGTGTACTGATAAAAAAAAGCATCAAATTGATGTTTCTAATATAAATGTTGATTTTTCTATAAAAAGGCACGAAGTAGATTTTTACAATACAAATAAAGAAACCTTACCCAAATTAAAGGAAAAATATCCCTATTTGTTTCCAAATGTACTTACAGACAGCTTAGTTTTTGCAAAAATTAATGATAAAGAAGAGCAAGAGTTATTTAATGAAACTCAAAAATTATATCAAAATATAGTAGAACTAGAAGTGCAATTAAAATCACTTTTTAAACATGTTACCTATTACAATCCTAAATTTAAATCGCCCAATGTTGTTACCATGATTTCTAATATAGATTATGATAGCAGAGTAATTTATGCAGACAGTTTATTACTTGTTTCTTTGGATGTTTATTTAGGAAATGAACATCCGTTTTATATTGATTACCCAAATTATATCAAAGAAAATAACACAAAGGATCATATAATTGTTGATGTTACAAATGCTATAATAGATGAACAATTAGTGCCTTGCCCAAATAGAAGTTTTATTGGTAAAATGATCTATGAAGGAAAAAAAATGTATTTATTAGATTTGTATTTGCCTACTATTTCTGATAGATTTAAGATTGGTTATTCAAAAGAAAAGTTAGATTGGGCAATTATAAACGAAGAAGGTATTTGGAAGTATTTTGTAGAAAAAAAACTATTGTTTAGTACAGAAACAAAGTTGAATAAAAGATTTTTAGAAAATGCCCCATTTTCTAAGTTTTACCTAGAAAATGATGATGAGTCACCAGGAAGAATTGGTGTTTGGTTGGGGTGGCAAATTGTGAAATCTTTTATGCAAAATAATGATGTATCTTTGCAAGAATTATTAATAATTGATCCAGAAAAGTTATTTAAAAAATCAAAATATAAGCCTAAAAAATAATGTCAGTAAAACACAATTCACAAATAAATTTCCAGATAGGATTAGATGAAAACAAAGTGCCAGAAGAAATTGCTTGGACAGCAAAAGATGGAGGTATAGATAATGAAGCCTCTAAAGCAATTATGATTTCTGTTTGGGATCATCATAAAAAAGATACTTTAAGAATGGATTTATGGACAAAAGATATGCCTGTTGATGAAATGAAGCAATTTTATCATCAAACGTTAGTTTCTATGGCAGATAGTTTTGAACGTGCTACTGATGATCAAAAAATGAGTGCAACAATGCGTGATTTTTGTCAGTATTTTGCAGAAAAATTAGAATTAAAGTAATAGTTGCTTTTTTCTAAAAAATCATTTTTTATTGGTTGTTATAGATGAATATTAAAAAACAACAATTGATTTTTTTAATCATAGAATAAGAATACTTTTTAAAAGACAAAAAAGAGATTACTAAATGTAATCTCTTTTTTATTATGCTGTATTTTTATTTTTTAGTCAAAAGAACCTATAGGTTTAATTTCAACTCTTCTATTTAATTGTCTTCCTCCAGAATTCCAGTTAGAGTATTTTGGTCTACTTTCTCCATAACCAAAGCATTTTAATCTGTCTGTTGCAACACCATTGTTTACCATATAGTTTTTTATAGTAATTACCCTCTTTTGAGATAGCAGCAAATTGTATTTTTCGCTATTCGTATTATCAGTATGACCTTCAATAACAAAATTTACATTGGGTACTTTTTTAATCAACTCAATAATTTTATCGATGTTAGCATAACTAACATCCTTAATTTTATTACTATTTGTATCAAAATAAATACTTGTAGACAATAATGCAATTTTTTCGCTAATAGATGTTCTTTCGTAATTATCCATTATAATTACTTTTTCTGCTGGTAAATTATTGTTTTGATTATTTAAGCTTGTTGGTGTAGTATTTTTAGTACTAGCTATTTCTTTTTCGTCAGACTCTTCCTTTATAGGGCATCCTTCATCACTAACTAATCCATATTTAAAAGGGCATTTATCTTTGTAATTAGGAATCCCGTCTTTATCTGTATCAATAGCTTTACCGTTTCCATAAACCATTACACCTGCAGGTGTATTTGGTTCTATATCTAAATTATCCATTACACCATCTTTGTCAGTATCTATAACTTTAAAAGCTTCTGTTTTTTCGTTATTCCAAATTGTAAACGTTTTTTTCTTTCCTAATTTAACAACCAAACCAATACTTGTTAAGAAAAAAGTTTCCCAATCTTGCTTGCTAGAGATAGCTGCATCTAAATGATCTTCATTATTAAAATACATACCAGTTCTTAACTCTAAATCTATACGCTGGCTAATTCTTCTTTTAAGACCAATCTGACCAGTTAAATAAATAGAACTGGCAAAGTTAACACTATTTCTATTTGGGTTGAAGCCAAAATCTGCACCTGGAAATTTATAATTTGTTGCACCTCCATCTCTAAATTCAAACAAGGCAGAATTATACTGGTGGTAACCAATACCTGCATACCCAGTGATATTCCATTTAGTAGGTTCTCTTTGATATAGGTTTGTAAAACTAAAAATCAAATTTAATTCTGCTCCAAAACCTTCTCCTTCAAAATTTAGGTTTAAAGGGTTTTGAATATCATCTGCATAAGAAATTCTATGGTTTGTTAAATCTGTAAAGGATTGAGCCCCACCAGTCATTTTGTAATAATTAGCCTTTAATTCTAAACCAAGTAAAGGATTAAACATTTTATCTACATGCGCATAAAAACCAAAATTCCAATAATTTGTATCATCATGCGTACCAATTGAGCGTAAATCTCCATGCATTATAAAATTACTTGCACCAGCACCAACAGCCCAACTATTACTATTGTCTAAGTCAATTTTATCTTTAGAACTAGTATCTTCTTGTGCTTGACTAGGAAAAATTGTTATTATAAATAGAGTAAAAAATGTAAGTAAGATATTTTTATTCATATTTAAATACGACATAAGTTTGATTTAATGTAGGTTGTATTTTTACCCTAATTTTAGAAATTTTTTATTTTATTGATAATTGTTTTACAATCTTGTGGATTATTAACGAAGTCCAAATTGGATATATCAATCGTCTGTAAATTTAATATTTTTTCTCTATTGATAAAATTATTATAACCGTTTTCTATATTTTTTAAGTAACAATTTTCAATATTTTGTTCATAACTTCTTCCTCTTTTTTTTATATTTTCTAAAAGACGCTCTGTATTTTGAGATAAATAAATGTATAAATCGGGTTTTGTAGTTTGTTTGTATACCAAATTAAACATTTTTTTATACAGTAAATATTCTTCTTTTTGCAAAGTTATTTGTGCAAAAATTAAAGATTTAAAAATGTAATAATCTGAAATAACAAGATTTTCTGATGGACTAATTTGAGCTAAATTATCAGTTAATTGTTGATATCTATCTGCTAAAAAGCTCATTTCTAATGGAAATGCATAGCGTTTTTTATCGTTGTAAAATTTTGGCAAAAAAGCATTATCAGAAAAACGCTCTAAAACTGTTTTAGCATTAAATTCTTTTGAAAGTATTTCTGCTAAAGTGGTTTTGCCTGCACCAATATTACCCTCAATAGCTATGTAATTGTATTTTTCTGAAATAGGAATTGGTCTTTTTAACTTTTTTTCAACTAATGCTATTTCAGAAGAGTCATTACAATTTTGTAGGCAATTGGCAATAGTTTTTTTTTGTATGGGATGCGTTACTTCTGATGCAATTTCTGCTAACGGAATTAGAACAAATTTTCGTTCTAACATTTTAGAATGTGGAACAATTAATGCTTTAGAAAATATAATTTTATCATTAATTAACAGAATGTCTATATCTATATTTCTATTTTGATATACTTCTTTATCAGAACGTGTTCTACCTAACTTATTTTCTATTTTTAATAAAGAACTCAATAATATTTCTGGCAATAAAAATGTAGAAATTTTTACACAGATGTTATAAAAGTCATTACCATCAAATCCCCAAGAGGGAGTTTTATATACAGAGGAAACTTTTTGGATATTACCAATTTCATCAGCAATTAAATTGATAGCATTTTGTAGGTTTTCAAGTTTATTTCCTTGATTTGTACCTAATGATAAATAGGTGATTCTTTTGGTTTTCAATAAAATTATGATTAAAAAGGAATATACTGCAAAAAAATAAATATTTCTTTGATCATTGTTTATAACAAAGAAACAAAAAAGCACAAAAAAATCGTCAAAATTAATTGACGATTTTAATAAGTTATTAAGAATCCTAAAATAGATTACATTTATAATAATGTATTAGAAACTAGTCTTCTTTTCTAGGTGCTCTAGGTTTTCTATCGTCTCTACGATTGTCTCTACTTCTGTTATCACGTCCACCAGAACGATTGTTATCTCTTGGTGGTCTTGCTACATAACCTTCTGGTTTAGGTAACAATGCTTTTCTAGAAACTTTTTCTTTACGAGTTCTTGGGTCTAAACCAAAGTACTTCACATCAAAAACGTCTCCCATATTTACAACATCAGTTACGTTTTCTGTACGTTCCCAAGCCAATTCAGATACATGTAATAAAACTTCATTTCCAGGCGCTCCAACATATTCTACAACAGCACCAAAATCTAACATTTTAATTACTTTTACTTCATAAGCACTACCAACTTGTGGTTTAAATAACATAGATTCAATACGAGCAATAACTGCTTCGATTCCTTCTGGTTTTGTACCTAAAATTTCTATAATACCTTCTTCAGTTACAGGATCTTCAGTGATTACAATTGTAGTTTCTGTTTCTTTCTGTAATTCTTGAATATTTTTTCCTCCAGGTCCAATAAACGCTCCAATCATATCGTTAGGAATACGTCTGTTAATCATTTTTGGAGCATGTGCTTTAACATCACTGTTTGCAGTTGCAATAGTATCTGTTATTTTGCCTAAAATATGAAAACGTCCTTCTCTTGCTTGTTTTAGTGCATTTACTAAAATCTCATAAGAAAGTCCTTTTACTTTAATATCCATTTGGCAAGCAGTAATTCCTTCTGATGTACCTGTTACTTTAAAGTCCATATCTCCTAAGTGATCTTCATCGCCTAAAATATCAGATAAAACTGCATAACGATCACCATCAGAAATTAATCCCATAGCAATACCAGAAACAGGTCTAGTCATTTGTACACCTGCGTCCATTAATGCCATTGTACCAGCACAAACAGTTGCCATAGAAGAAGAACCGTTAGATTCTAAAACTTCAGATACAACTCTTACTGTATAAGGACAATCATCAGGAATCATTCCTTTTAAACCACGTTGTGCTAAGTTACCATGACCAACTTCTCTACGAGAAGTTCCTCTTAAAGGTCTTGCTTCACCTGTACAAAAAGGAGGGAAGTTATAGTGTAAATAGAAATTTTCTTCACCTTCGTAAGATGGCATATCTATTTTCATTGCGTCTCTAGAAGTTCCTAAAGTAACGGTAGCTAATGCTTGAGTTTCTCCACGAGTAAAAATAGATGAACCATGTACAGAAGGTAAATAATCTACCTCACACCATATTGGTCTAATTTCATCTGTTTTACGACCATCTAAACGTAAGCCTTCAGCTAAAGTTAATTCTCTTACTGCATTTTTTTGAGAATTGTTAAAATATTTACCAACTAAATCTCCATAATCTTCAAGTTCTTCTTCTGTAAATGTAGCTTTTAATGCTTCTTTTACTTCAGCAAAAGCAGTTGTACGTTCTACTTTAGAAGTTCCTTTCTTGGCAATTGCATAACATTTGTCATAACAAAAGTCGTTTATTTTTGCTGCTAATGCTTCATCTTCTCTTTCTCCTTCGTATTCTCTTGTTTCTTTTTTACCAAAAGCTTCTGCTAATTTTACTTGAGCAGCACATTGAATTTTAATAGATTCATGAGCGAACTTAATAGCGTCTGCCATTTCTTCTTCAGAAATTTCATCCATTTCGCCTTCAACCATCATTACAGAATCCGCTGAAGCTCCAATCATCATATCAATGTCAGACTCTGCTAATTGAGCTCTACTTGGGTTAATTACGAATTCTCCATTTACTCTAGCTACACGTGCTTCAGAAATAGGACATTCGAATGGGAAATCTGATAATTGAATTGCTGCTGATGCTGCTAAACCTGCTAAAGCATCTGGCATAACATCTTCATCATGAGACATCAATTGAATCATTACTTGTACTTCAGAATGATAATCTTTTGGAAATAATGGACGTAAAACACGGTCTACTAAACGCATTGTTAATACTTCTCCATCACTTGGTCTTGCTTCTCTTTTAAAGAATCCTCCAGGATAACGTCCTGCAGCTGCAAATTTTTCTCTATAATCTACTGTTAATGGTAAAAAGTCTACAGTACCTGCTTTGTAGCTAGATACTACAGTACATAATAACATTGCTTTACCCATTTGAACAACAACTGAACCGTGAGCTTGTTTTGCTAATTTACCGGTTTCTAATGAGATGGTTCTACCATCTCCAAGGTCTATTACCTCGTTAAATACTTTTGGAATCATAAATTTTAATTCTAATTTTTAATTTGTTTGTTGTTGCGTTGTTGTTTGTTGTTGCAATGGAAATACAGAATTATTGTTGGTAATTCTGATTTTTTATATAAAATCTGTTAGTTAGACAGAAAATATTTTTTTGATTAGCTTTCAGTTTTAACAGAAAGAATCAGATTTCTGCTTTCGCAGGAAAGAAATTAAAGGATTTGTAGCAAGCTACAAGAAACTTTTATAAGAAAAAAAGAGGTACGTTTAAGCACCTCTTTTTGTAAGAATTATTTTCTAATTCCTAATTCTTTAATAATTGCACGGTATCTATTGATTTCTGTTTTCTTTAGATAATCTAATAAATTTTTACGCTTACCAACCAACATTACTAATGAACGCTCTGTATTATAATCTTTACGATTGTTTTTTAAGTGCCCAGTTAAGTGGTTAATTCTGTGTGTAAATAATGCAATTTGCCCTTCTGAAGAACCAGTATCGTTTTTTCCTTTACCGTGTTTTTCGAAGATGCTTTCTTTTACTTCCTTAGTTAAATACATTCCAATATTATTTAAATGATTTTTATGTATATCAATGATGTTTTCATTGAAGCTGCAAATATAGTTTTATTTTTTTAATTTGATATAAGAAAACGAACACATTATTTCGTCTTTACTAGAAACGAATTAATATATTTCTTAATAACAATCAAAAAGACTACTTCGTTCTAAAGTCTTCTTAATGACGAGTTTTTTTATGCTCTAACAGGTATGTTTTGTATTAAGTCTATATATAGGTTAACTTGTTTTTTTAAATTTTTACGCTCATAAATAGCATCTAAAAAACCATGCTCTAATAGAAATTCTGATTTTTGAAAACCTTCTGGCAAATCTTTACCTGTGGTATCTTTTACAACTCTAGGTCCTGCAAATGCAATTAATGCGTTTGGCTCTGCAATATTTATATCGCCTAACATTGCATAAGATGCTGTTGTACCTCCTGTTGTTGGGTCTGTACAAAGGGAAATGTAAGGTATTTTAGCTTCTGCTAATTGTGCTAATTTTACAGATGTTTTTACTAATTGCATTAAAGAGAGTGAGGCTTCCATCATTCTTGCTCCACCAGACTTAGATATCATTAAAAAAGGAAGTTGGTTTTTAATTGAGTAGTCAATAGCTCTTGCTATTTTTTCTCCTACAACAGAGCCCATAGAACCACCAATAAAAGCAAAATCCATGGCTGCAATTACAATATCTTTTCCTAAAGATTTACCAACAGCAGTTCTAACAGCGTCATTTAATTTTGTTTTTTCTTGTGCTGCTTTTAATCTGTCTGGATATTTTTTTGTGTCTTCGAATTTTAAAGGATCTTTAGATGTAAGGTTTTTATCTAATTCTTTAAATTTATTGTTATCAAAAAATAATTCGAAATACTCTTTACTACCTATTCTTACATGGTAACCATCTTCTGGACTTACGTATAAGTTTCTTTTTAATTCTTCTGTATCTATTATTTTTCCACTAGGTGTTTTATACCACAAACCTTTTGGAGTATCTTTTTTATCTTCTGTTGAAGTCTGTATTCCTTTATCTGTTCTTTTAAACCAAGCCATGTTATGTGTTTGTTTTAATGTTTTATTTCAAAAATAAAAAGTATTTAGAAATAAAATATGAAATACAAATGTAAAAGATTTTTTGTAAAATCTACATCCTTAATTTGTTTATTGTTGTTTACAAAAAAAGCATTTTGATTTATATAAATCAAAATGCTTTTATAAAAGTATGTAAAAAGTAATACTATAAAGTATCTACGTTGTTTAAATCTGAAAATGCTTGTTTTAAACGTGTAATAAAAGTAGCTTCTCCTTCACGCAACCATTTTCTTGGGTCGTAATGTTTTTTGTTTGGAGAATCTGGTCCATCAGGACTTCCAATCTGAGATTTTAAATAATCTACTTTATCTCCCATATAATCTCTAATTCCGCTCATAAAAGCGTACTGTAAATCTGTGTCAATATTCATTTTAATAACACCATAACCAATAGCTTCTCTAATTTCTTCTAACGATGAACCAGATCCACCATGAAATACAAAATCGATATGATTTTCTTCAACACCATATTTCTTTGTAATAAATTCTTGAGAATTTTTTAAGATTTTTGGAGTTAATTTTACGTTTCCTGGCTTATAAACACCATGTACGTTTCCAAAAGCTGCTGCAATTGTAAATTTATTACTTACTTTAGATAACTCTTCATAAGCATACGCAACTTCTTCTGGTTGTGTGTATAATTTAGATTCATCAACATCAGAGTTATCTACACCATCTTCTTCTCCACCTGTAATTCCTAATTCAATTTCTAAAGTCATACCCATTTTACTCATGCGAGCTAAATAAGTTTTACATATTTCAATGTTTTCCTCTAATGGTTCTTCAGATAAATCAATCATGTGAGAACTGTATAAAGGCTTACCAGTTTCTGCAAAATGTTTTTCTGATGCTTCTAATAAACCGTCAATCCATGGTAATAATTTTTTTGCACAATGGTCTGTATGTAAAATTACAGGTACTCCATAAGCTAATGACAATTCATGTACATGTTTTGCACCTGCAATACCACCTGCAATTGCAGCTTTTTGCCCTTCGTTAGACAATCCTTTACCTGCATTAAATTGTGCACCACCATTAGAAAACTGAATAATTACAGGAGCATTTAAATCTCTTGCAGTTTCTAAAACCCCATTAATTGTGTTAGACCCAATTACGTTTACTGCTGGTAAAGCAAATCCTTTTTCCTTTGCAAAATTAAAAATTTCTTGTACTTCTGATCCAGTTGCAACACCTGGTTTTATATTATGACTCATTTTTCTATATTTTAATCGTTTATACCATCAAAAGTAGTGAAAATAGCCTGTAAAGTGAACATAAAATAACGAAAACGTTATAGGTTTTTAATGTTTTTAGAAAGGATAGTTGATACCTATATTATATACTGCGTTTTTAAAGTTATAGTTTTTAAGCCATTTATTACCTTTTAAATAAGG
Organism: uncultured Polaribacter sp.; assembly: GCF_947497695.1. Classification (GTDB taxonomy): domain Bacteria; phylum Bacteroidota; class Bacteroidia; order Flavobacteriales; family Flavobacteriaceae; genus Polaribacter. The sequence goes on from NZ_CANMHM010000011.1 coordinate 40,948, forward strand.
TTCGTAGGTTTTAAAACCAATATCTAAACGTACTATTAAAAAACTAAAGTCTAGCCTTGCTCCAAAACCAGAGCCAATAGCAATGTCTTGTATAGATGATATATTATTAAATTTGGCATCATCGTCAACAAATTCAGATTCTGTAATATCCCAAATGTTACCAGCATCAATAAAAATAGCTCCTTTTAATTTACTTATTATATCAAATCGATATTCTGCACTTGTCAAAAATTTAAGACTTCCTACATTAAATTCAAGACCTGTATTTCTACTCCCTGGACCAAGTTCATAAGTTTGCCAAGCTCTAATATCATTAGATCCCCCTGCAAAATAACTTTTTGTAAACGGAATATCTGAATTGTCATAAGTTAAAATAGCTCCTAAAAAGGTTCTGATTCCAAAAACTGAATTTAGGCCAACATTCCAAAATCGTTTGTATTCTAAATCAGTTTTAAAATATTGTGCTAATGGTATTTTAGCAAAAGTTTTTTTGTTATTTGTGTTTTTTTGGTTAGATACTAATCCTAAAATATTTCCAGAATTTGCAATCCTTGCTTTAAAAAACGAAAAATTATTGTCATTAAAATTTGTTTGATTATTGTAAGTGTATGAATATGCAAGTACAGGTATTAAAAAATCTGAGGTTATAATATTATAACGATCTAATATGTTTAGAACAGTATTATATTCTTCTGGGTTTGAAGCTTGAAAATTGTTATTTTCTGCAACATCATTCATAAATTTAATAGTTTCAGAAAATTTAGTTTGATCAACAGGAAGCGTAAAATTAGCGTCATTGTTTAAAGTTTTTCCAACAGCGTTAAGTGAGTTAAATTCAGAACTATAAATATTAAAATAACTATTGATATTTAAATTTTGTATGTATTGTGTATTAAAAACCTCTAATTGAATTGTTTTTTTTGCATTATACTGCCATTTATAGTCAGATAAAAAAGTAATTGCTTGCCTGTCTAAGCCTATATTTTTTTGAAAACTAGATCCAATGGAAAACAAAGTTCTAGGTGACATTGCTTTTGGGACTAATTTGCTTAAACCAAAAGGAGCAAGAAATCTTGGTATTTCTAAAGAGGTATCTGCACCAATTTCCCAACCAGGACCAATATTAGAATTAAACCAAGATCCTAAAAGAGAAACTTTTAATAATTCTGCACCCTTAAAAACATTTCTGTTAGTTACAGAAAACTTACCAGAGATACCAATATTTCTTATATTAGAATGGGTTGCTTCTGTTTCAAAACCTAAAGTGTATTTTTCTAATGGAGATAATTTTACTACCATGTTTAACTCATTTTCTGTGCCTGGAATTGGTATAAACTCGATATTGGTAGATTTAAAATTTTTAAGTGATTTTAAGTGATTTCTTGTTAAATTCCTTAAAGTGTCTTTATAAATTTCATTTGGTTTAAAAAAAATAGATTGTGATAGATATTTTGGATTGTATTTAATTTTATCATGAGCAAAAAAATTAATTCCCTTATAATTTAAAGAATCCAGTAAAGGTTCTCCTTTTTTAGCAAATGAATAATCTGTTTTTACATTTATTTTTGTTATTTTTTGAACATTGTAAGGCGTTTTTACATAATTCCCTTTTTTTTCTTCCAATCGGTTTCCAGAGATTAAAAAATCTACATTGGTTTTAAAATCTGTCCTTGTAGTATCTACATAAAACCCTAGGGCAGATTCTGAGAAATGAAAAACACCATTGTTTCTAAAAAGTTTTAAAATTCTGCTAGCTTCTTGCCTAAAAGTATTGTCATTGTATTGATTTCCTGATTTTAGTAAAGATGTTGATTTAGCGTTTTTATAAATAGAATCTAATACTAGAGATTCTATTTTAAAGTTAATAGTATCTAAAAGCGTTGGCTTTCCTTTAGTTACATTATACACTACAGTAGCTTTTTTATCTTTAGTTTTAGTCACATCAGCTTCTATTTTAGATTTAAAATAGCCCTGCGTTTTGTAGTAAGCCCATAAATTATCTTTTGTTTTTTTTATTTTTTGTGTATTGATAATCTCTGGTTTTTGGTAATTTAAAAACCAATTATTCAGTTGAATAAAAGAATTAGCATAGCTTATACTTTGTTTTTCTGAAAATATGTTTTTGATAATATTATAAGATAAAGGGTGCTGCTTTCCCCATTCTGATGGAGTTTTTGGTTTGTCATAATTACCCATATTATAGATATACAAAGCAATTGGTAAATTTAAAAACCTTGGATTTGGTTTTTGAAGAATATATTTCTGAATATCATTACTTTTGTCTTCAATACTATCAACAAAAATATAATTTTGTGTTAGCATATATTCATTTTCTGCAACATGTTTTGTAGAATTACATGAGACGAATATGTAAATTAAAAAAAAGTATAAAGAAAGTTTTTTCATTACTTTAGCTGAGCTATCAAATTCAAAAATAGTATTTTTCAATGGTTTATTTTCAATAAGAATCAATTAATGAGCATCTCAAAAAATCAATTAAAATTAATAACAAGTTTATCTCAAAAAAAGTATAGGCTAAAGCATAAATTATTTATAGCTGAAGGGGTAAAAGTTGTTGAAGAAATATTAAATTCTTCATTTAAAGTAGATACTCTCTTTTGTACTGATGATTTTTCTTCCACGATTACAAATGAAAAAATATTTCGTATTTCTGAAAGTGATTTAAAGAAAATTAGTAGTTTAAAAACACCGAATAAAGTTTTAGGGCTATTTCAATTTCCTGAAAAAAAACCAATTATAAAAAAGGGTTTAATAGTTGCTTTAGATACCATAAATGATCCTGGTAATTTAGGTACTATTATTCGTTTATGTGATTGGTTTGGGGTTGATGAGTTAATTTGCTCAAAAGATACTGTAGATTGTTATAATCAAAAAGTGGTACAAGCAAGCATGGGGTCTTTAACTAGAGTTTCTATTAGTTATGTAGATTTACATACCTATTTTTCTGAGACAGATTTACCAACTTTTATTGCAGATATGAATGGAGAAAACGTTTATAAAGCAGTTTTACCAAAAGAAGGAATTCTTATTATGGGAAATGAAGCAAATGGAGTTTCTAAGGATATTAAAAATTTAATAAAACATAAAATTTCTATTCCTAGGTTTGGGATCACACAACAAACAGAAAGTTTAAATGTAGCAACTGCAACTGCAGTTTTATTAAGTGAGTTTAAAAGAAGTTTATTTTAAGTTTAGACTACCTAATGTCCAGAGTTTTTATCAAAAAATAATCTTAGTTGAATTCTCTTTTAAAAAAAAACAATGAGCAACTCAGTTAAACTTTACTCAAAGGAAAAGGTTAAAAACACACCTCTTGTACCCATATAACTTATTGGAGCTGTCCATTGACTGTTTGGGTCGTTGTCATATTTTATTTCATTGTTAATTGCGAAAATTCCACGAATAGAAGGTGAGAATTTAAAAAAATAAAGGTAAATATCTATGCCAACTCCAACCTCGTACATAAAGTTGTTCGTTGTCATTCTAAACTCTCCTGCAGAATTATCTTCTTGGTTGTCTTGATTACTAGAAAGGTTGTAGTTGTAAGAAACTCCTCCTAATACATAAGGTCTTATGTTTCTGTATCTGTCTGCACTAAATTTAAAGACTAAAGGAACATGTAAAAAAGTAGAACTTACATCTCTAAAATTATCCACCTCATCAATTAAATGATTAAAGATAATTCTCTTAGAATTTGCAATTAAACCAGGTTCAAAACGTAAGTTTAAATTTTTGTGTAATCTTAAATCTGCAACCAAACCAATGTTAAATCCTATGTTAGGATTTACTGTAATTCCTGCATTAGGTACATCATTATTTTCTTGCAGGTTAATTTTAAAATCATTTTGATTTAAACCTAGATAAAAACCATAGTGTATTCTTCTATCGTCAAAAGTTGGTAAATACTCAACTCTATCTCTTTGTGCCAAAAAAGCGGTAGAGGTACATAGAAAAAAAACAAATATTACAAATCTTTTACACATCATTATTTATGGGCAGTATAAATTGTAGCAACACCAAAAGTTACTGGAGTAGCTTTTGTATGGTTAAACCCATTTTTTTGTAAAATATTGTTGAAAGCTTCTCCAAAAGGAAAAGAGTTTGCAGATTCTGATAAGTATGAATATGCAACTTTGTCTTTAGAAAATAGTTTACCAACAATTGGTAAAAACAAATTAGTATATAATTTGTAGCCTTGTTTAAAAGGAAATTTTGTTGGGTTAGAGGTTTCTAATATAACCAAAACACCATTTGGTTTTAAAACTCTAGCAATTTCTTTTATTCCTTTAGCCAAGTTTGCAAAATTTCTGACTCCAAAAGAAACTGTAATTGCATCAAAAGTATTATCTGTAAAAGGTATATCTTCAGAATCGCCAACAATCATTTCTATTTTGTTATTTAAGTTAGCTTTTGCAATTTTTTGCTTTCCAACTTCGAGCATTCCTTCAGAAATATCTAAACCTACAATTCTATCTGGGTTTAATTTAGCCATCATTAAGGCCAAATCTCCAGTACCTGTAGCAATGTCTAAAATTTGTTTCGGATTGTTTTTTGCAACAATTTTTACAACTTTTTTACGCCATTTTACATCAATTCCTAAAGAAATAACCCTGTTTAAGCCATCATAATTTTCAGAAATGTTATCAAACATTTGTGCAACTTGTTCTTTTTTGCCAAGTTTAGAGTCTTTGTATGGGTTTATTTTTTCTGCTGACATTTTTTTTGCTTTAAGCTTTATGCAGTATGCTGTAAGCTTATTGCTTAAAGCTTATTGCGTAAGGTAAGTTTAGCCATTTATTGCTACCACTTCGTTAATTTGATTAGGTAGCATTTCTTTTAGTAAATTTTCTATTCCGTTTTTTAAGGTAGCTGTAGAAGATGGGCAACCACTACAAGCACCTTGTAAAACAACACTGACTACTTTATGTTCTTCATCATAAGATCTAAAAGCAATGTTTCCTCCATCACTTGCAACTGCAGGTTTTATGTATTCATCTAAAATATCTACAATTTTAGCAGCCATACCATTTAATTGAACTTGAGGTTTTTTAACTTTATTTTCTGAAATTGATTTTTCTTCTGTTGGTAATTCTTTAATAATTGTTTTTCCTGAAACTAAATATTCGCGAATAAAATTTCTTACTTCTGTAAAAACTTCTTTCCATTCTACCATATCATATTTGGTAACAGAAATGTAATTGTCAGAAATAAATACCTCTTTTACAAAAGGAAAATTAAAAATAGCTTGTGCTAGAGGAGATGATTTACTAGCTTCATCAATATTTTTATATTCAACATCTGTTTGTGTTAAAGATTTATTGCTGCCAAATTTCATTACTGAAGGATTTGGAGTAGCCTCTGCATAGACCTCAATAGCTTCTTTTTTAGAAGTTGGTTTTTCATCAACCACAATACCATCGTTATTTAAATACGCTTCTATTTGTTCTTTTACTTCTTCTTGAACGTCTATCCATTCTAAAATATCAAAGCGTTGAATAGCTATAAAATTTGCGGTAATAAATATCTTTTTTACAAAAGGTAAGTAGAATAATTGTTGTGCTAAAGGAGAGTTTTTAGCTTCATCTATATTATTGTATTCATAACTACCACCATTAATTAAAACTTTATTGATATTAAATTTTATAATGGTATTGTTGGTCGTTTCTTGAATTGTAATTTTTACGTCTTTCATAATACTAAAAATTGATTTGCAAAATTAAGGGAAAAAAGGGAAAAATAATTGCTTTATTTAATAAATAAAAATTCCACTTTCTACAGATATAAAGGATCTATAAAAAGTGGATATATGTTTTATTGATTATAGAATTATAAGTCTAGAGTAATTGTTGCTGTAACTGTTCTATTATCTATAGTTAAATTTGTTTCTGTTACATCAAATTCTTGTTGAGCATAAAAATTATAAACTCCGTTTCTGTTGTTGTTACTATATGATAAATCTATTTTAAACTTTCCAAAATTATAACCACCACCAAAAGAATATCCATTTATGTTTTCTGATGCGATAACATTGCCAGAATCTTTAAAAGTACCAGATTCTATAGATGATATGTTTGGACTTTGTTCAAATTGATATCCTCCTCTAATGCTAAATCTATCAAATCTCCATTCAGTTCCTAAGTTAAAAGAATGTGTGTTTCTTAAATCGTTTTCAAAAAATTGATTTTCAGCACGAAAGTCGCTATTAGATAATTTTAGAGCATTATAGCCTCTGTGTATGTAATCTAGACTAATCAAGCCATTTTTATCAAAAATATATGCAGCACTGGCAGTTAATCTTCCTGGAGTTTTTAATCGGTAAAAGAACTCTTGTGAAGGAAAAAAGCCATCAGCAGTATTACTGTAAGCTCTATTATCATTACTTACTGTTATTTCTGTGTCTCCTAAAAAACCATCATTATCTGTAATGTTAGTAGCTTCAAAAAGCTCAGTAAACCAAGTAGGTGTTTGGTAAGCTAAACCAAATCTAAAGTTTTGGTTTGCTTTGTAAATAAATCCTGCATTAGCAGAAAAACCAGAGCCTAAAGTTGTGTTTTCTTGGTATAAGTTTGCATCTAGCTCGTTATTAGAAGCGTCACTGTTAAATTCGGTTAATTGTGCTCTTTGTGAAAAGTTTAAATCATAAAAATTAAGAGATAAACCTACGTGTAATTTTTTCTGATGAACAGCAGAGAAAGCAAGATTAAATTCAGACATTTTTCCTGAGTAATTATTGGAGAAAAATTGTTCATCAGCAATATTATAATCAATCGTATTATCTAGTGGAAACTCTCTAAAAGTAGCAACACCACTATTTCCATTTGCAAGAAAACTGTTTGTAAAGTCTTTAGTAATTCTATAATTAAATCCAATTGCAAATTTATTCCATTCAGATTTATAAGCAGAATCAAAAACCAAAACAGCACCTGCATGAGAAAGGTTGAAAAATTGATCTTGTGTTTTTAGTGAATTTCCGAAATAATTAGCAGTAGTTTCCGAATTTCTAGAATTAAAAGTACCAGAAAAAGTACTCGTGTTAAATACAGAAATACCAGCAGGATTTACGTTTATTGCAGAAACATCTCCTCCTAATGATCCAAAAGCTCCAGCCATAGCTGTGAAACGTGCAGATCCATTATTGTCGTTTTCAGAAAAAAGGAGTCCTAGATCTTGATATCCCAAAGATTGGGCATTAGATGTAATTGTTACAGCAAATAAAATAGCAATTGTTATATATCTTTTCATATAAATAGTATTTGTTCTTTTTTAATTTTACAGCCTGTTTTACCTTCTACTTCTAGATGAAGAGCTTCTTGAGCTACTTCTACTAGGGGTACTTCTTGTAGAAGATCTAGAGGAAGAACTTCTGCTATTTGCACTTCTAGAAGGAGTATTGTAACTACGACTTCTTGTAGAAGTGTTGTTGTTAGTGTTTCTGCTAGATGTATTTCTACGAGACGTACTTGTGTTAGATGTACTTCTTCTTGTATTCGTGTTGCTATTTGTAGCTCTATTGTTAGTTGTACTAGATCTTTTAGCAGTATTAGGTGCAGAAGGTCTTCTAACAACAACTACTTGTCTATTGTTATTTGTGTTATTGTTAACATTGGCAGTACCTCTTCTTGTAGTAGTTCTAGTTGGTGAACTAGTTCTTCTTGAAGTGGAGTTATTTGTGTTATTTGTGCTTCTTCTATTAGTAATACCTGTATTCGTACTTCTCCTAGAAGTTGTTGTTCTTCCATTAGCTACAGTAGTACTTCTTCTACTAGTTGTGTTTCTATTGATAGAATTAATAGTGTTATTTCTTCTAAATGTGTTGTTGTTTGCAGTTCTTCTTCCGTAAAAAAGATTATTTCTGTAAAAGTTATTATTGAATCTATTGCCCCACAAAAACTGATTTCCAAAATAAGGATTGTTAAAACCAACGTTCCATCCAAAGTTGTTATGGTAAGGATGCCAATATGGGTTTACACCCCAAAACCTATTTCTAAATCCCCAATTATTAAAGCCTATTCCACCCCAGAGATTGTTTCCCCAACCCCAATTGTTAAAACCTATTCCTCCCCAGTGGTTAAATCCCCAACCCCAATTATTAAAGCTGTTCCAGTTATTAAATCCATTCCAATTTTGATTTCCACCCCAAAAAGGATCATTATTTATGTTTACAACCACATCATTGTTGCTTCCTTGTCCCCAAGGTTGGTTTTGATTGTAATTGATGTTTCGCTCGTTGCTTTCTTCATCAATATAAATAGTATCTACAGAATTATAAGTATCAACATCTGTAAAGATTGCATTACTGTCATTTGTCTCTAACTCATTCAATCTTTTTAAGAAATAATTTTCTTGGCTGTTGTTAGGTTGATTTTGATTACTAACAACTGCTCTTGTTCTTTCACTATAATTTCTTTCATCACCATAAATACCATCGTTATTTGATGCATATTCATAGCTACCACAAGAAACTAAAACCAAATTTGTTGCTAGTAATACAAATAATTGACTAAGACCGAATTTTAAATTTTGTAGTTTCATGATGAATATATTTAGATGAATGACTGTTTTATTGATTAAATTTACTGAAAACTCTTTAATTTATAGTAGTTTTGTATCGTTTTTGTAAAAAGACGCTAATTTTTAACAAAATCTTCACTTTAAAACTTAACAAGATTTGTGCCAAACTATTAACTATGAGTAAACATTTAACAAAAAGAGCTGACGATTATTCTAAATGGTATAATGAATTAGTAATAAAAGCTGATTTAGCTGAAAACTCTGCTGTAAGAGGATGTATGGTTATTAAACCTTATGGATTTGCCATTTGGGAAAAAATACAAGCAGAATTAGACCGAATGTTTAAAGAAACAGGACATGAAAATGCTTATTTTCCATTATTTGTGCCAAAGAGTTTGTTTGAAGCTGAAGAAAAAAACGCAGAAGGTTTTGCAAAAGAATGTGCTGTTGTTACCCATTATCGTTTGCAAAATGACCCAGACAATGAAGGGAAGTTAAGAGTAGATCCTGAAGCTAAATTAGAAGAAGAGTTAGTAGTTCGGCCAACATCTGAAGCAATTATTTGGAACACCTATAAAGGTTGGATTGAGTCTTATAGAGATTTACCATTATTAATAAACCAATGGGCAAATGTGGTTCGTTGGGAAATGCGTACACGTTTATTTTTAAGAACGGCAGAGTTTTTATGGCAAGAAGGGCATACAGCTCATGCTACTAAAAATGAAGCGGTAATTGAAGCAAAACAAATGCAAGAAGTGTATGCAGAATTTGCAGAAAATTTTATGGCAATGCCTGTTGTAAAAGGTTTTAAATCTGATAGCGAACGTTTTGCAGGTGCAGAAGATACTTATACAATAGAAGCTTTAATGCAAGATGGAAAAGCATTACAAGCAGGTACTAGCCATTTTTTAGGTCAGAATTTTGCAAAGGCTTTTGATGTAAAGTTTACTACTAAAGAAGGAAAGAAAGAACATGTTTGGGCAACTTCTTGGGGGGTTTCAACTCGTTTGATTGGTGGATTAATTATGACACATTCAGATGATTTAGGTTTGGTATTACCTCCAAAATTAGCACCAATTCAAGTGGTAATTGTACCTATTTACAAGGGAGATGATCAATTAGATGCAATTTCAGAAAAAATGAATGTTTTTGTAAAGGAACTTCGTAAAAAAGGAATATCTGTTAAATTTGATACTAGAGATACATACAGGCCAGGAGCAAAATTTGCAGAATACGAATTAAAAGGTGTTCCTGTTAGGGTTGCTATTGGTAATAGAGACTTAGAAAACGGAACCCTAGAAATAGCCAGAAGAGATACTTTAGAGAAACAAACAGTAGCTCAGGATAATGCTGTTGTTTATATTGAAAATCTTTTAAAAGAAATACAAAGTAATTTGTTTAAAAAAGCCTTAGAATATAGAGAGGAGCATACAACACTTGTAAATGATTTTAAAGAATTTAAAAAAGTAATAAAAAATAAAGGAGGTTTTGTTTCTGCTCATTGGGATGGTACAGAAGAGACAGAAGACCGTATAAAAGAATATACAAAGGCAACTATTAGATGTATTCCTAATAATGCTAAAGAAGAGGTAGGTATCTGTGTTTTAACAGGTAAACCTTCTTCTAGAAGAGTGCTTTTTGCCAAAGCATATTAATTTTGAAAAAAAAAGTGATTTTTTTTCAAAATTAATTGCACAATTTAAAAAACGTTGTATATTTGCACCCGCAATTGAGACATACTTGATTGTTCTGGTCCGTTCGTCTAGGGGTTAGGACGCATGGTTTTCATCCATGTAACACGGGTTCGATTCCCGTACGGACTACAAAGTTTTAATATAAAAAACTAAATAAATTAAGAATTATGGCAAATCATCAGTCAGCGTTAAAAAGAATTAGAAGTAACGAAGCTAAAAGATTACGTAACAAATATCAGCATAAAACTACTCGTAATGCTGTAAGAGATTTACGTGTTGCAGAAGATAAGAAAGATGCAGAAACTAAATTAACGAAAGTTATTTCTATGTTAGATAAATTAGCAAAGAATAATATTATTCATAAAAATAAAGCTGCAAACTTAAAATCTAAATTAACAAAGCACGTTGCTGCATTGTAAAAATTTTATTATTACAAAATTTAAAAGCTCTAAATTAATATTTAGAGCTTTTTTTTATGTTTAAATTTATTTTATTTTTTTTAGAAAACTATAAAATTAAGATTTTGTTAATCTAGCAACATATTTACCAATAACATCGAATTCTAAATTTACAACGTCATTCAATTTAAGATATTTAAAAATTGTATTTTCTATTGTGTAAGGTATAATTGCTACGCTAAATTCGTTTTGTTTAGAGTTTACTACTGTTAAACTTACCCCATTTACAGTAATAGAGCCTTTTTCTATAGTAATATTGTTTTTATCAGATTGATAAGAAAAAGTAAAAATAGTACTTCCATTTTCATTTTTAATACTTGTACAAATACCTGTTTCATCTACATGTCCTTGAACAATATGTCCATCTAGTCTATCCCCAAGTTTCATTCCTCTTTCTAGATTAACAGAATCAGCTATAGAGAGGTGTCCAATATTTGTTTTCTCTAAAGTTTCTTTAATTGCAGTTACTGTATATTCATTGTTTTTAATATCAACAACCGTTAAACATACCCCATTATGTGCTACACTTTGATCAACTTTTAGTTCGTTTGTAAAATTACTTTTTACAGTTAAATGAAGGTTATCTTGCTCTTTAGTAATGTTAGAAATTGTGCCAAGTGTTTCTATAATTCCGGTAAACATATCTATAAATTTTAATTACTTTTGTAGTAATCAAAAATAAGAATAATAGAAGAGTTACTATGGATAAATCTGATAAAATTATAGTTGGTATTTCAATAGGAGATTTAAATGGAATTGGTTTAGAGGTAATTCTTAAAACTTTTGAAGATAAGAGAATGTTAGATTTTTGTACACCAGTTCTTTTTGGAAGTACAAAAGTAGTTAGTTATCATAAAAAAGCTTTAAAAATAGAGACTTTAGTACAAGGTATTAATTCTTTAGATCAAATAAATCACAATAAAATTAATGTTTTAAACCTTTGGAAAGAAGATATTTCTATAGAATTAGGACAAGCAACTAAAGAATCAGGAAGCTATGCAGCAAAATCTTTAGAAGCAGCTGTTGTTTCTTTAAGAGAAAAGAAAATAGATGTTTTATTAACTGCACCGATAAATAAAGAGACAATTCAGTCTGATACTTTCAATTTCCCTGGACATACAGAGTATCTAGAAGATAAACTTGATGGGAAAAGCTTAATGATTTTAATGACTGATAAATTAAGGATAGGTTTAATTACTGGTCATATTCCTATTTCTAAAGTTTCAACATCAATTACCCCGAGTTTAATTAAAGATAAAGTGGAGACGATGTACACTTCTTTAGTGCAAGATTTTGGAATTAATAAACCAAAAATAGCTGTTTTAGGATTGAATCCTCATTGTGGTGATAATGGAGTTATTGGTAATGAAGATGATGAAATTATTTTACCAACAATCAACGAAATTAAAGAGTCTGGAAAATTAGTTTTTGGGCCTTATGCAGCTGATGGATTTTTTGGTTCTGAAACGTATAAGCAGTTTGATGGTGTTTTAGCAACGTATCACGATCAAGGATTAGCTCCTTTTAAAGCATTGTCTTTTGGAAACGGGGTAAATTATACAGCTGGTTTAAGTGAAATAAGAACCTCACCAGATCATGGAACTGGTTTTGATATTGCAGGTAAAAACTTAGCAAACCCATCTTCATTTAAGGAGGCTTTGTTTACCGGAATTGAAATATTTAAAACGAGAAGTGATTATAAGAAACTGGTTAAAAACCCTCTTTTAGTTAAAAAATAAATTTTTAAAAGAAAAGACTGTAAAATAATAATTTTTTATATCTTTGCACGCTTAATTTGATGTTTGGTAATGAAAGACTTAAAAGAATTCAACATACAGTTTGTAGGATTAAAAGAAGGTAATCATTTATTTGAATATGAAATTGATAACACGTTCTTTACATATTTTAATTATGATGAATTTAAAAGTTCATCAATTAAAGTAACATTAAATTTTATTAAAAAAAGCACATTATTTGAGTTAAGCTTTGCAGCTAAAGGGTATGTTAAATTACCTTGCGATATTACAAATGAGTTTTATAACCAAGACATACAGTCAGTTTTACCATTAATTGTAAATTTTGGTTCTGAATTTAATGACGATAATGAGGAGATTTTAATACTACCTCATGAAGCTTATGAGTTTAATGTAGCTCAATTTATATATGAAATGATTGTATTATCAGTTCCTAATAAAAGAATTCATCCACAAGTTATTGATGGAACAATGAAATCTAAAGCATTAGATAAGTTTAAAGAATTACAAGTAAAAAAAGTAAAACCTGTTGAAGAAACAGACCCTAGATGGGATAAATTAAAGAATTTAATAACAGAAAAAAAGACATAAAATGGCACATCCTAAAAGAAAGATATCCAAAACTAGAAGAGATAAGAGAAGAACTCATTATAAGGCATCTTATCAGCAGATTGCTACAGATCCTACAACAGGAGAATCTCACTTATATCACAGAGCTCACTGGCACGAAGGTAAATTATACTATAGAGGTCAAGTAGTGTTAGAATCTGCAGTAGCAGAAGCTTAGTAGTATTTTAAAGTATATACAAAAACCCTCATTATTGAGGGTTTTTTGCGTTTTTTGGATGGAAATTGTCTCTTTTGATCATTTTTAGCTGAAAAAGTGAAATAAATTTCACTACTTTTGATATCCTAATTATATTAGAAAACAATATATAATATGACAAAAATTACTGCAGCAATTACAGCTGTTGGGAAATACGTTCCTGATTATATTCTAACAAATAAAGAGTTAGAAACTTTGGTTGATACAAATGATGAATGGATTACTAGTAGAACAGGTATCAAAGAAAGACGAATATTAAAAGAAGAAGGTTTAGGTACTTCTTATCTTGCAATAAAAGCAGCACAAGAACTTATACAAAAATCAAATATAGACCCTACTGAAATAGATATGGTAATTTTGGGAACAGCAACACCAGATTTATTTGTAGCATCTACAGCAGCTTATGTGGCCTCTGAAATAGGTGCAGTAAATGCTTTTGGTTATGATTTACAAGCAGCATGTTCTAGTTTTTTGTACGGCATGTCTACAGCAGCAGCTTATATTGAGTCGGGTAGGTACAAAAAAGTATTATTGATTGGGGCTGATAAAATGTCTTCTATCATAGATTATAAAGACAGAGCTACTTGTATTATTTTTGGAGATGGTGCAGGAGCTGCATTATTTGAACCTAATACAGAAGGTTTAGGTTTACAAGACGAGTTTTTAAGAAGTGATGGAGTAGGTAGAGACTTTTTAAGAATTGAAGCTGGTGGATCTTTAATGCCAACCACTCAAAAAACCTTAGATGATAAAAAGCACTTTGTATATCAAGAAGGAAAAACTGTTTTTAAATATGCCGTTTCTAATATGGCAGAGGTTGCAGCAAAAATGTTAACTAGAAATAATCTTGAAGAAAGAGATATACAGTGGTTAGCAGCCCATCAAGCTAATAAAAGAATAATTGAAGCAACTGCTAAAAGGGTAGGAGTTTCATCAGAAAAAGTAATGATGAACATTCAAAATTACGGAAATACTACTTCTGCAACTTTACCTTTGTTATTAGCAGATTACGAAAATCAATTAAAAAAAGGAGATAATATAATTTTTGCTGCATTTGGTGGCGGTTTCACTTGGGGAGCTGCTTATGTAAAATGGGCGTATAATTCATAAAAAAATAACTAAACAATTATGAGTATGGATATTAAAGAAATTCAAAACCTTATAAAATTTGTAGCTAAATCTGGTGCAAGTGAGGTAAAGTTAGAAATGGAAGATGTAAAAATTACAATTAGAACAGGTTCTGGTAAAACAGAAACAACAATTCTTCAAGCAGCACCAATTGGTGGATTACCTCAAGCTGCTGCTCCTGTTGCTGCTGCGCCAATTGCAGTATCAGAAGTAGCAAAACCAAAAGTAGCAAGTGAAGATTCTAAATATATAACTGTAAAATCTCCAATTATCGGAACATTTTACAGAAAACCATCACCAGACAAACCTAATTTTGTTGAGGTAGGTACTGATATTTCTGAAGGAGATACTGTTTGTGTTATTGAAGCAATGAAACTTTTTAATGAAATAGAATCTGAAATTTCTGGAAAAGTTGTTAAAATATTAGTTGATGATTCTTCTCCTGTAGAATTTGACCAACCATTATTTTTGGTAGATCCATCTTAATTTTAGATCATTAGATTTCTAGATGTTTAGACTTAAACTCTAAATTGTCTAATAGTCAATTATTTAATTAATCTAAATTTAAAAAGATGTTTAAAAAAATATTAATTGCCAATAGAGGTGAAATAGCATTACGAGTTATTAGAACCTGTAAAGAAATGGGTATAAAAACTGTTGCAGTATACTCTACAGCAGATGCAGAAAGTTTACATGTTAGATTTGCTGATGAGGCTGTTTGTATTGGACCTGCACCCAGTTCAGAATCTTACCTAAAAATGTCTAACATTATTTCTGCAGCAGAAATTACAAATGCAGATGCTATCCATCCAGGTTATGGTTTTTTATCAGAAAACGCTAAATTTTCTAGTTTATGTGATGAACATAATATTAAGTTTATAGGAGCTTCAGGTAAAATGATTGACCAAATGGGAGATAAGGCCAATGCAAAATCTACAATGATTGCTGCAGGTGTACCTTGTGTTCCAGGTAGTGAAGGTGTAATAGTAAGTTTTAAAGATTGCCAAAAGGTTGCTCTAGCAACAGGTTATCCTGTTATGTTAAAAGCTTCAGCTGGAGGTGGAGGTAAAGGAATGCGTGCTGTTTGGAAAGAAGAAGATTTAAAAGATGCTTGGGATTCTGCAAGACACGAATCTAAAGCAGCATTTGGTAATGATGATATGTACATGGAAAAGCTTATTGAAGAGCCAAGACACATCGAAATTCAGATTGTGGGAGATTCTTTTGGAAAAGCATGTCATTTATCTGAAAGAGATTGTTCTGTTCAACGTCGTCATCAAAAATTAACTGAAGAAACTCCTTCTCCTTTTATGACAGACGAATTGAGAAATAGAATGGGGGATGCAGCTGTAAAAGCTGCAGAATTTATCAAATATGAAGGTGCAGGTACTGTAGAGTTTTTAGTTGATAAACACCGTAATTTCTTTTTTATGGAGATGAATACACGTATACAAGTAGAACATCCTATTACAGAAGAAGTTGTTAATTACGATTTAATAAGAGAACAGATTTTAGTAGCTGCAGGTGTACCAATTTCAGGTAAAAATTATTTTCCTCAAATGCACTCAATAGAATGTAGAATAAATGCTGAAGACCCATTTAATAATTTTAGACCAGCTCCAGGGAAAATTACAACTTTTCATGCTCCAGGAGGTCATGGAATTAGAATAGATACACATGTATATGCAGGTTATATGATTCCGCCAAATTACGATTCTATGATTGCTAAATTAATAACGACTGCTCAAACAAGAGAAGAAGCTATTAATAAAATGAAACGTGCTTTAGATGAATTTGTAATTGAAGGTATTAAAACAACAATTCCCTTTCACAGACAATTAATGGATCATCCAGATTATATTGCTGGAAATTACACCACAAAGTTTATGGAAGATTTTAAAATGAATTAGATTCTATCTTTATTTTAAATATTTTAGATAAAGAGAACACAATTTGTGTTCTCTTTTTTATTAGATTTTTAAAGAATTTAAGGATGCTATTATATTTATGATATTTTAAACGTTATTTACAATAAAATTTATTAAATATGTAAAGACATTTAAATTCTTTAAATTAGCACAAATAAGTAATAATAGATTAGTTTTTCTTATTCTTAACTTAAAACTTATTTAACTTTATAATTTTTTAAGTAAAACAATAAAAATGGAGACACCAAATTTAAACTATATAAGAGAACTTTCTGGTGGTGATATTAATTTCGAAGAAAGTATATTAAGTGTGTTAAAAAAGGAGTTTCCTAAAGAATTACTTATTTTTAAAGAGAATTTTGAACAAAAGCGATTTGAAGAAGTAGCTAATAACATTCATAAGTTTAAGCACAAAATAAGTATTTTAGGTTTTAAAAAAGGATTAGATTTAGCATCTGATTTTGAGAAAGAAATTAAAAAGGGTAATATAGAATTATATCAAGATTTTTTAGTTATTTTAGATAAAATTAGAGTATACCTAGAAAAGTATAACCCTACAAAAGTATGATGAATTGTATAATAATTGATGATGATGAAACTGCAAGGCTAATTATAAGGCAGTTGTGTAATAAGTCTAAACAAGTTAATGTCTTAGAGGATTTTAGTTCTGCTATAAGCGCAATTAAATATCTAAATTTTAATGAAGTCGATTTAATATTTTTAGATATTTATATGCCTTCATTTTCTGGTTTCGATTTTATACAAACATTAAAATCTCCACCCAAAATTATATTAACAACTTCAGATAAAAACTTTGCATTACAAGCTTTTGAATATGAGTCTGTAATAGATTTTTTAGTAAAACCAATTAAGGAAGAAAGATTTAACAAATCTTTACAAAAGGTTAGCTCAGTTAAAAAAATAAAAGTTACAAATAATACAGAAGACTCTAACTTTATGTATGTTAATGTAGATAAGCGTCTTGTTAAAATTAACATACCAGAAGTATATTATGTAGAGGCAAAAGGCGATTATATTAGTATTAAAGTAGAAAATAAAAGTTACTTGGTACATTCAACATTAAAAAAGATTGAAGAAAAATTACCTTCATCTTTATTTATTAGAGTTCATAGATCTTTTATTATTAATATTACAAAAATCATTGATATTGAAGATAATAGTGTTTTAATTCAAAAAGGAGTAATTCCTATAAGCAGATCTAATAAAAGTGAATTAATGAAAAGATTAAATTTACTTTAGTGCTGCTTTATACGTTAAGCTATTAATAAGGTGTTTTTTTTCTGATTAAAAAGGTTAACTTTTTCTTTAAATTAACAGCAAAATATTATCTAAAAAAAAGCGATTAAAGTTTATTTTAAACTTTAATCGCTTTGTATTTATAAATCTTCTACATTATAAAATGTTAGGGGGAAGACAGATTTGTAATACTGTAAAGATACAATATAATAAGTATTTCTAAAATTTCAGATCATTTCTAACACCTTACTTATTAACAATGTTTTCAACAATATTTTATTTTCCAAATAAATGCAACTCATTAAACTCTTTATCTATAACTATAGATTGTGTTTTATCTAAACTAGTCTCATTTAAAGTTGTTTCTACATTGTCTATTTGAATAGAGTTGATAGTAAAAGGTAAATTATGGAAAACAATCTTAAATTTACTGTAACCAGCATTAAAGTCTCCTCGTTTATGTTGCTGAATAATTAATTCTTCACTTTTACCTGTCACTTTAAAAGTACGCAAACTAAACCTTCCTTTCTTGTAATCATATCCATCATGTGCATCATCATATAATTTAGAAGATTCTTTTCCTTCTTTATAATAAACATCTAAAGTAATTTCTTCAAAATCTTTCTCACCAACATATTGTTGCACAGGATATTTAGGAATTACTGCACCCTCTTTAATAAATATAGGCATGCTATCTATATCTGCATCTACCCACATTTCTTTACCTCCTTCAACAAGTTCATCAGTCCAGAAATTGTACCATTTACCTTTAGGAACATACATTCGTCTTCCTTTAGCATTTGGTTCTTGAATTGGGCAAACTAAAATTTGTTCTCCATAAACAAACTCATCACTTCTATGATGTGTACTTGAATCTGCTTGGTCATATAAAACTAAAGACTTTAAAATCGGAGTTCCATCATTTATATAAGCCCAAAAAGCGGTGTATAAATAAGGTAAAAGTTGGTATCTAAGCTCCACAAATTTTCTTACAATATCTGTAATTTCATCACCAAAAACCCAAGGTTCTTGATCACCATGATCTCCAGAAGAGTGCACTCTACAAAAAGCATGAAAAATTCCTAATTGAATCCAACGAGCAAATAATTCTCCTTGTGGTTGTTCTGCAAAACCACCAATATCAGATCCTGCAAAAGAAAAACCAGACATTGCCATTCTTTGTGCTTGGTTATTAGCAATTGCAAGATGTTCCCATGTTGCAACGTTATCTCCCATCCAAGTAGAAGTATATCTTTGTGCACCAGAATAAGCAGATCTAGTAATTACAAAAGGTCTTTTTGGATAGGCATATTTTTTTAAACCATGATAGGTTGCACGCGCCATTTGTGTTCCATAAATATTATGTGCTTTTCTATGTGAACATGGGTTTCCATCATAATCATGACGTACATCATCTGGAAATGATTTATTGGGTACATCCATTACAGCTGGTTCATTCATGTCATTCCAAACACCTTTTACGCCAAAATCTTCAATTAATTCTTTAAACAAACCAGACCACCATTCTCTAACTTCTGGTTTTGTGTAATCAGGAAAGTAACATTGTCCTGGCCAAACTTTACCTTTCATGTAAGGACCATCTGCACGTTTACAAAAATAATCTTTGTCTAATGCTTCTTTAAAAACATCATATTCTAAATCTATTTTAATTCCTGGATCTATAATTACAACGGTTTTAAAACCATCATCTTCTAGTTCTTTTACCATTCTTTTAGGATCCGGAAAATATTCTTTATTCCATGTAAAGCAACGAAAACCATCCATGTAATCGATGTCTAAATAGATAGCATCACAAGGTATTTTTAAATCTCTAAAAGTATTTGTAACTTCCTTTACATTACTTTCTGGAAAGTAACTCCATTTACATTGATGAAAACCTAAAGCCCATAATGGAGGTAAGGCATGAGGTTTACCCGTTAAATCTGTGTAGTTTGCAACCACATCTTCCATTTGTGGTCCGTAAATAAAATAGTAATTCATTTCACCTCCTTGTGCCCAAAAACTGGTTACATTTCTTCTTTCATGTGCAAAATCGAAATGAGATTTAAAGGTGTTGTCAAAGAAAACTCCATAAGATTTTCCATCTTGCAGTGCAGTGTAAAAAGGGATTGCTTTATAAATAGGATCTGTATCTTTACCAAACGCATAAGAATCTGTAGCCCAATTTTCAAAACGTTTACCTTTAAGGTTTACATCTACAGGTTTATCACCTAAACCATAAAAGCTTTCTGCTCTTTGGCATACTTTACTCATTTTTACAATATCACCACCAAACTCGTAACTTTCTTCCCAATGAAAGCCTATTTCATCTTCATTAATTAATTTATTATCTAAAGCATCATACAATTTTACTTGTAAGCTACTTTTTTCTACTTTACATATTAATTTTGAAGTAGTAACAACATAATGTGTTTCTTCTTCTTTAACCTCTAAAAAGTTATATCCTCTACTAGCATGTATGGTAACTCCGTATGAAAAATCGTTTTCAAACTTACCAGTTGTACTATATCTAAAACGAATAACACTATCTCTTACAACAGTTAATTGTAGTATTACTCCGTTTTTTGTGGTAAAATGTAATTTATCTACATCTTTACTATAATTTATAATTTCTGTTGGAAATAAATTTCCTTTTTGTTCTAACTCTGTATTAACAATCATAATTTTGGTTGTTTATTTTGACTTTCAAAAATCGTAAAAGTTTGTAAAAATATAAAGTTTAACTTTCTTTTTTTACGATAACGTATTCGTCTGTTTTACACAAAAATATTGCTTATTTATTTAAAATTTAGGCAAAAAAAATATCATTTATAAAATGATAAAATTTTTCTTAAAGTCTTAAAAATGAAGTATTTTATTATGAAGTTTTAAATAATAATCCTCTTTTTTTATCATAATTGCATTCCGATAAAAAAAGAGGATTTAAAATTAAATATTATTTAAATTTAAATGCAATCATACCTAAAGGAGGTAAATTTAATTCGATAGAATTTGCTCTACCATTCCACTCTTTATGGTCTGATTCTAATTTGGTATTCTTAAAGTTTCCTGTTCCGTTATATTTTAAAGCATCACTATTAAATACAGCTTTTAATGTACCAGATTTTGGTAGACCTATTCTGTATCTTTCCCTTGGAACTGGCGTTAGATTTAGTATAACAATTATATTATCTTTTTCATTTTTACCTTTTCTAATGTAAGACATTACAGAATTTACGTGATCTCCATGATCTATCCATTCAAAACCTTCATAAGAAAACTGCTTTTGGTGTAAGGCAGGTTCTTTTTTGTAGAAGTTGTTTAAGTCTTTTACCAAAGTTTGTGCACCTTTATGAACATCATAATCTAGTAAATGCCAATCTAAACTTCCGTTAAAATTCCATTCACTCGTTTGTCCAAATTCGCCACCTTGAAACAATAATTTAGTTCCTGGATGCGTAAACATTAAGCTATATAGCATTCTTAAATTCCCGAATTTTTGCCATTCATCACCAGGCATTTTATCTACAATTGATTTTTTGCCATAAACCACTTCATCATGAGAAAGAGGCAACATAAAGTTTTCTGTAAAAGCATAATTTAAACTAAAAGTTAAATCGTTTTGGTGGTGTTTTCTATAGATAGGTTCTTTTTCAAAGTAGTCTAAAGTATCGTGCATCCAACCCATCATCCATTTCATTCCAAATCCTAAACCTCCATCGTAAATTGGTCTAGAAACTTGTGGGAAAGAAGTAGACTCTTCTGCAATTGTTTGAACATCTGGAAAAGATTCATAAACAGCAGCATTCATTTCTTTAATAAAATCAATAGCATCTAAATTTTCTCTCCCACCAAATTCATTAGGCTCCCATTCTCCTTCTTCTCTAGAATAGTCTAAAAATAACATAGAAGCAACAGCATCAACTCTTAAACCATCTGCATGATATTGATCTAACCAAAAAATGGCATTACTTATTAAAAATGCTTTTATTTCATTTCTACCATAATTAAAAATTAAACTTTTCCAATCTTGATGGTATCCTTTTCTTCTATCTGGATGTTCATATAAATGAGATCCATCAAAGAAACCTAACCCATGATCGTCTGATGGAAAATGAGAAGGTACCCAATCTAATAAAACACCGACTCCTTTTTCGTGGAATTTATCTACCAAATATTTAAATTCATCAGGATAACCAAAACGAGATGTTGGTGCAAAATAACCTGTTAATTGATACCCCCAACTTGGGTCATAAGGATACTCCATTATTGGCATAAATTCTACGTGTGTAAAATTCATTTCTGCTACATAATTTACCAAATCATCGGCTAATTCTCTATAACTTAAAAAACGATTTTCTTCAATTTGTTTTTTCCAAGACCCTAAATGAACTTCATAAACAGAAAAAGGTGCATCTAAAGCATTCTTTTTCTTTCTGTTTTTCATCCATTTTTTATCATTCCAAGCATAATCATCCTCCCAAACTTCTGAAGCCGTTTTTGGAGGGTGCTCACATCTTCTTGCAAAAGGATCTGCTTTTTCTGTAGTTATATCATTATTATTACTTCTAATTTTGTATTTGTAAACAGTTCCTTTGCCAATTTCGGGTATAAATCCTTCCCAAATTCCACTTCCATCCCAACGAACATTTAAGTGGTGTTCTCCTTCTAGCCAATAGTTAAAATCACCAACTACAGAAACGGATTTTGCACTAGGTGCCCAAACTGCAAAATAAGTCCCTTTTACACCATTTACTGAGATAATATGAGAACCAAATTTTTCATAAAGTCGATAATGTTTTCCTGCTTGAAAAAGATTGATATCAAATTCTGTAAAAAGACTGTGTGCTTTAGTTTGTGCCATAGTTGTATGTGTTCAAAAATGTTATCTTTTAAATAAGATAGATTTTTTTGTTTTATTTATTAATCTTAAAAATATGAAATGGTAAAGTAGCATGTAATTCTATATAATTCCATTCATGATACCAATTGTAGCAATTTCTTGTAACCAAGTCTTCAACTTCAATTTTCTGTCCATTATTTATTTTTAAATCTTGCAATGGTAATTGTACAGATCCAGTTTGTGTATTAAAAGCATCTAAACTAATAATAGTAATTGTTTCGTTGGTTCTGTCATCATTCCATTTATAAAAAGCAATAAGTTGATCATTGCCAGTTTCTAAAAACTGAATATTATTGGTTTGTTGGTAAGATTCATTTTCTTTTCTAATCTGATTAATTCTAGAAATAAGTGTTGTAACTTTATTTTCTTTGAACCAATCATAATGACAAAGTTGAAACTTTTCTGACATATAATATTCTTCCTTTCCTATGATAGGATTACTGATCATTTGTTCAAAAACAGGACCATAAATACCAATATTAGAACTTAAAGTAGCAGCTAAAGTATATCGTTGTAAATATTTACTTTCTGGTGCTCCCTGCAAATGAAACGGATTAATATCTGGTGTATTTGGCCAGAAATTTGGTCTCATGTATTCTTTTTGTTCTGTTTGAGTTAAATCATTCATATACTCAACGAGTTCATGCTTAGTGTCTCGCCAAGTAAAATAGGTGTAAGATTGTGTATACCCTTGTTTCGCTAGTTGTTGCATTACTTTTGGTCTTGTAAAAGCTTCTGCTAAAAATAAAACATCAGGATGCTTTTTCTTTACTTCTGCAATAATCCAACCCCAAAAAAAGTAAGGTTTTGTGTGAGGATTATCAACTCTAAAAACGTTTATTCCACAATCTATCCAGTAAAATAAAGTGTCTAAACATTCTTTCCAAAGGTTTTTAAAATCTTTACTTTCCCAATAAATAGGAAGAATATCTTGATATTTTTTCGGCGGATTTTCTGCATATTGCACAGTTCCATCAGGTCTCCATTTAAACCAATCTGGATGTTCTTTTACCCAAGGATGATCTGGTGCAGCTTGCAATGCATAATCCATAGCAACTTCAATACCCAACTCTTTTGCTTTTGCAATTAGATTTTTAAAATCTTCTAGTGACCCTAGTTCTGGGTGTAAATCTTTATGACCTCCATGTTTAGAACCAATTCCCCAAGTAGAACCAACATCACCATTTTGTGCAACAGTTGTGTTGTTTTTTCCTTTTCTATTTACTTCTCCAATAGGATGAACAGGAGGGAAGTATAAAGTATCAAATCCCATTTGAGCAATTCTTGGTAATAATCTGTGACAATCATTAAAAGTACCATGTTTTCCTTCTTGCTCAGAAGCAGAACGAGGGAAAAACTCATACCAAGTACTAAATCTTGCTTTTTTTCTATCTACATAAACTTTATATTCTACAGAAGTTTCAGTTAAAAACTTTTCTGGGTAGTTTTTTAAAATAGCTGTTAGTTTATCTGAGGTAGCTTCTTTAATAGCTTCTGCATAAGTTTCACTATTTTTAAAAATAAATATTAAATGAAGTAAATAATTCTTTTCTTCTAATGATACTTTTTTAGTAATTGATGAAAGCAGTTCTGCTCCTTCTAAAAGTTCTGAGTTGACATGTTGAGAATCATCAATTTTACGTTCTAAACCATGTTGCCAGTTTAAAAGATAATCGACCCAACCTTCAATTTTATAAGAATAAAAACCTTGTTTTGTTGTTTGAAAACTTGCCGAGTATTCATCATTAAATGTAGGAGACATTCTAATCTCCGACCATTTTTTTTCTTTTTCGTGTTTATATAATA
Organism: uncultured Polaribacter sp.; assembly: GCF_947497695.1. Classification (GTDB taxonomy): domain Bacteria; phylum Bacteroidota; class Bacteroidia; order Flavobacteriales; family Flavobacteriaceae; genus Polaribacter. The sequence continues at coordinate 65,234 of NZ_CANMHM010000011.1, forward strand.
AACTAGCTTGTAGCACATCATGTCCATCAACAAGAACATCTGCTGTTACATTTACAATTTCATCAACAACACGCTTAATATTTATTGTTCCTTGGTTTATTTGTGGAGCAATATTTTCTACTACAATTCTACTTTGTTTTTGCATTAATTTGGTAATTTATAATAATAAAAAAGTAACAATTTTATGTTATCCTATATTTGTTCCTTTAGGAATAGTAGCATCTTTTTTAATAACTACAATTCCGTCTTTTACCATATAAGTATCCGTTTCTGTATCATCTATATGTTTTCCACCATTAATTCTTACATCATCTCCAATCCTACAGTTTTTATCTACAATACAATTATGTATGTAGCATCTGTCACCAATTCCCATCATAATTTCTATGCTGTTATTGGCAACTTCTTCTAGAGATTCATAGTAATCATTCCCCATCATATAAGTATTAGAAATTAATGAATTTTTACCAATTCTAGAACGAATACCAATTACAGCTCTGTCTATTTTTTCTGCTTGTATAATACAACCATCACCAATTACAGCCTTATTTAAAATAGTTCCAGAAATTTTAGAAGTTGGTAATATTCTTGGTCTTGTGTAAATACCTTTATCATTGTTATATAAATTAAATTGTGGTACATCATCAGTTAAGCCCAAATTTGCTTCAAAGAAAGAGTCTATTGTACCAATATCTTCCCAATAACCATCATATTGATAACTTAATGTTTTGTGTTTATTGATTGCTTGTGGAATTATTTCGCCCCCAAAATCATTCGTATCTGGGTTTTCCATTAACTTAATTAGTAAATCTCTATTAAAAATATAGATTCCCATAGAAGCTAAATAATCTCTTTTTTGTGCTTTCATTTCTGCACCAACATCAGAAGTCCAATCTGGTAATAATTTTGCTGCTGGTTTCTCTATAAAAGAAGTAATTATGTTTTCGTTGTTTGTCTTTAATAGTCCAAATGAAGTAGCGTCTTTAGCATTAACAGGATAGGTTGCAATAGATATTTCTGCTCCACTTTCTTCGTGTTTTTGAATCATATCATTAAAATCCATTTGATACAATTGATCACCAGAAAGTATTAAAGCATATTCAAAATCATTGGCTAAAAAATGTTGCATACTTTGTCTAACAGCATCTGCAGTTCCTTGAAACCATTTATCACTTTTCATAGTTTGCTCTGCTGCTAATACATCAACAAAAGCAGAACTGAAAAAACTAAAGTGATATGTGTTTTTAATATGAGCATTTAAAGAGGCAGAATTAAACTGTGTTAAAACATACATTCTTTTTATGTCAGAGTTGATGCAATTTGAGATTGGAATATCTACTAAACGATACTTACCTGCAATAGGGACAGCTGGTTTGGATCTATCTTTTGTTAGTGGATATAATCTAGATCCTTGTCCTCCTCCTAATATAATCCCTAGTACTTTATTATTTATCATTGCTTTATTTTTTTAGTGACATATATAATTCTTCTACTTGTTTTGCTATGGATATCCAATCAAAATGTTCTTCTACTCTTTTTCTACCTTTTTGAGCCATCGTTTTTCGTAACTTAGGATCACTAATAACTTTATTAATCCCTTCTGCTAAATCTTTAGCAAACTTGTCTGGGTTTATAGGTTCAAAAGGAGCAGCGTCTTGTTGTTCTACAGGTATTAAAAAACCAGTTTCTCCATGAACTACAACTTCTTTAATGCCTCCAACTGAACTTGCAACAACAGCTGTATCACAAGCCATAGCTTCAATATTAATAATACCAAAAGGTTCATAAATTGATGGGCAACAAAATACATCAGCATGAGAGTATAATTGTATGATTTCTTCTTTAGTAACCATTTTATCAATCCAGATGACGTTTTTACGCGTTTTTTTAACTTCTTTTACAGCATCTTCCATTTCTTTGCCAATTTCAGGCGTATCTGGTGCACCCGCACAAAGTACTATTTGAGTATCTGCATCTATATATTTGATGGCATTTACCAAATGAATAATTCCTTTTTGTCTTGTAATTCTACCAACAAAAAGGACATAAGGTTTGTTTTTATCAATACCATATTCATCTAAGGTAGAGGTTTCTTGAGTAGTAATGTATTGTTGTAAGTTGATGCCATTGTAAATAACTTTAATTTTCTTTTCGTCAACATCAAAATGTTTTAAAACATCTTCTTTAGTTTCTTCAGAAACAGCAATTAATGCATCCGCCATTTCAATGGCTGTTTTTTCAATCCAAGAAGAAGTGTCGTAACCACGGCCTAATTGTTCTCTTTTCCAAGGGCGTAAAGGTTCTAAAGAATGAGTTGTAATTACTAGAGGAATTCCATAACACAGTTTTGCGACAATTCCTGCAAAATGTGAATACCAAGTATGGCAATGAATTACATCTGCATCAATTGGTTCAGCATTCATATGAAGCCCTGTACTTAAAGTCTTAAAGATAGCTTTAAGTTTATCTTCAGAATTATCAAATGTTGGGTTATCATAAGGAAATCCTTTAACAGTTAAGTTTTTACTTACGTTATCTTGGTCTCCAAAACAGCGAACATCAACTTTCATTAGTTTAGATAATTCTGCTGCCAGATATTCTACATGAACACCTGCACCACCATAAACATAAGGAGGAAATTCTCTAGTATAAAAAAGGGCTTTCATAAAATTATAATAATTATTTTGATTGATTTTTAAGTATCCTAAGTTACAAAATTCTTAATCAATTTACTAAATAATATTACTATTTATTTTCTGAAGTATAAATTTTATGAAATTGGTAATTTTATGATGAAATTTAGAATTATTTTTAATAATATCTAAGAGTTTAAAGTTGTCTTTAAAGCAATCTTAAATTAACTATTTCTTTGTTTGTTAATTTCGTCTTGTAGTTTTCTTCGAAGCTTTTGTTCTTTTTCTAGCGTGTTCTTTCTATGTTTTTCAAATTCTTGTTCTATATCAGATAAATTATTTTGTGCTTCCTTTGTTAAAATATTACTTCTTAAAAATTTAAAAACAAAGTAAGATAATCCTAAAAGTAATACAATTATAATGCTCCAAAGTAAAAGGTTATAAGTTATTTTACTTAGTTGCATGCCAAAAAGCGAAATAGAGTTCTCGCTTTCTAAAGTAGTATCTAAATCTAATTTAGTTTTTCTTAAAAGTTCTTTTGTTTGTTTAATGCTATTTCTTTCAGTAATTAATAAGTTTTCTTTTTCAGAAATCATCTTTTTTAATGATTTAACAGAATCTAAAACGTTTTGTTTCAGTTGTAGAAATTTATCTTTACTGATTACTTTGTAAGTTTGATAATTTGTTGACGTTCTATTGATTTTATTAAACTGACCATCTAGAGATGTATCTTCAATTACTGCTTCTTGAGCAAAGTTTGTTAACGTTGCTATAATTATTAAAAAGGTAGCTAGGTATAGTTTCATAATTTTTTTTTTAGTAATTTAAAAGAATAAATATATTAAAAAAACCCAAACAAATATGTCTGGGTTTTTAGTATAAGCAAGTAATTTATATTTATTTTATTTTCTCTACAACTGCCTTAAAAGCGTCTGGGTTGTTTACAGCTAAATCTGCTAAAACCTTACGGTTTAATTCGATTTGGTTAGCTTTTACTTTTCCCATAAACTGAGAGTAAGACATTCCGTGTAAACGAGCTGCAGCGTTAATACGTACAATCCATAAAGAACGAAAGTTTCTTTTATTATTTTTACGGTCACGGTATGCATAAAGCATTCCTTTTTCAACCGCATTTTTTGCTACTGTGTAAACGTTTTTTCTACGTCCAAAGTAACCTTTTGCTGCCTTCAAGATTTTTTTTCTTCTTTTTCTTGAGGCTACTGAATTTACTGATCTTGGCATAATTTCAATGTGTTTTGTAGTGAGCGACGTTACGAACGTACTTTTAATTAAAAATGATTTTTAATTGCTACATTACATGGTTAATAATTAAATTTCCTGTTTTAAACTTATTTTAAGTTTAATTGTTGCTTGATATTCGCTTCATCAGACTTATGTACTAATGTAGAGTGTGTCAAGGCTAGCTTACGTTTTTTAGACTTCTTTGTTAAAATATGGCTTTTAAACGCGTGCTTTCTTTTTAATTTTCCAGTACCAGTAACTTTAAATCGTTTTTTGGCGCTAGATTTGGTTTTCATTTTAGGCATTTCTCCTTCGTTTTAACTTGCTTAATATTATGTAAATCAACAATTTTCAGTGATACTGAGCTTGTCGAAGTATTATTTCACTTTTTTTGGAGCAATAAACATAATCATACGTTTACCTTCTAATTTTGGCAACTGTTCAACCTTTCCATATTCTTCTAGTTCTTGGGCTAATTTTAATAATAAAATTTGTCCTTGTTCTTTAAAAATAATAGAACGTCCTTTAAAAAATACAAATGCTTTTAATTTGGCACCTTCTTGTAAGAATTTAACAGCATGCTTCTTTTTAAATTCATAATCATGCTCATCTGTTTGAGGACCAAAACGTATTTCCTTAATCGTTACCTTTGTAGCTTTAGATTTTAAAGCTTTTTCTCGCTTCTTTTGCTCATACAAGAATTTCTTGTAATCAATAATTTTACAAACAGGTGGTTTTGCTTTTGGTGATATCTCAACCAAATCTAATTCCTGTTCTCTGGCCATTTCCTTAGCTTTATCTAAAGCATAAACACCAACTTCAACATTATCGCCCACAAGACGAACTTCGTCAACATATCTTATTTTTTCATTAATTCTATGTTGATCTTCTTTGATTACTCTTAATGGTCTTCTCGACCTGCTTCTACGAATTGCTATGACTTCTGTATTTAAATTTAACGTATAGTTGTTTTACCAACTCTTATTTTTTAATTGAATCTTCAAATTTAATTAAAATTTCTTCAATGTTTTGCTTTCTTCTGTTTTTATTAAAGAAATAAATTCTTTAATCGAAAACGTTCCAAGATCTCCTTCTCCATGTCTTCTAATAGAAACGGTGTTATCTTGTTCTTCTTTTTCTCCTATAACAACCATAAAAGGTATTTTACTAACTTCAGCATCTCTAATTTTGCGTCCAGTTTTTTCACTTCGGTTATCAATCAGGGCGCGAATTTCGGAATTTTCTAACGATTCTAAAACTTTTTCCGAATATTTTTGATATTTATCACTGATTGGCAATAAGATAACTTGATCAGGTGTCAGCCAAAGAGGGAAGTTTCCTCCTGTGTGTTCTAGCAATACTGCAATAAAACGTTCCATAGAACCAAAAGGTGCTCTGTGAATCATTACAGGTCTGTGTAGTTGATTATCTGCTCCTTTATAGGTCAAATCGAAACGTTTTGGCAAATTATAGTCAACTTGTATCGTTCCAAGTTGCCAACTTCTTCCTAAAGCATCCTTTACCATAAAGTCTAATTTTGGTCCATAAAAGGCAGCTTCTCCTTCTTCAATTATAAAATCTAAACCTTTATCTGTAGCAGCACTGATAATTGCATTTTCAGCAATTTCCCAAGTTTCGGTATCTCCTATATATTTATCTGGGTTACTTTTATCTCTAATAGAAACTTGAGCAGTAAAATCTTCAAAACCTAATGAACCAAAAACATATAGTACTAAATCTATTACTTCTTTAAATTCTTGATCTAGTTGTTCTGGTGTACAAAAAATATGAGCATCATCTTGAGTAAAACCTCTAACACGTGTTAACCCATGTAATTCTCCACTCTGTTCATATCTATATACTGTTCCAAATTCTGCAAAACGTTTTGGTAAATCTTTATAAGAATAAGGTTTAAAGTTATAAACCTCACAATGATGTGGGCAGTTCATTGGTTTTAATAAAAACTCTTCATCCATTTTGGGAGTTTTTATTGCCTGAAAACTATCAGCACCATATTTTTCATAATGACCAGAAGTAACATATAATTCTTTTTGGCCAATATGTGGTGTCATTACCATTTCATAACCGGCCTTTTTCTGAGCTCTTTTTAAAAAGTCTTCTAAACGCCCTCTTAAAGCAGCACCTTTAGGTAACCACAAAGGCAAACCTTGTCCTACTTTTTGAGAAAATGTAAATAACTCTAACTCTTTACCTAGTTTTCTGTGATCTCTCTTCTTAGCCTCTTCTAATAATTCTAGGTATTCAGTTAACATTTTTTGCTTCGGAAAACTAATTCCGTAAATACGCGTTAACTGATTGTTTTTCTCATCACCACGCCAATAGGCACCAGCAACACTCATTACTTTAATTGCTTTTATAATGCCAGTATTAGGTACATGGCCTCCTCTACATAAATCTGTAAAGTCACTATGGTCGCAAAAAGTAATCTCTCCGTCAGTTAAGTTTTCAATTAACTCAACTTTATATTCATTGTTTTCTCTTTTGTATAAAGATAAAGCATCCGCTTTAGAAACCGATCGCAAAGAAAAAGTATGTTTTCCACGAGCAATATCCAAGAATTTCTTCTCAATAGTAGAAAAATCTTTATCAGAAATAACATCATCCCCTAAGTCAATATCATAATAAAACCCATTTTCAATAGCTGGTCCAATGGTTAATTTAGCTTTCGGATAAAAACTTAAAATAGCTTCTGCTAAAACATGTGCAGATGAATGCCAAAAAGCTTTCTTACCACCATCATCATTAAACGTGTATAAAATTAAAGAACCATCTTTGGTTAATGGGGTAGTGGTTTCAACAGTTACGTCGTTAAAGTTTGCAGATATTACGTTTCTAGCAAACCCTTCACTAATGCTTTTAGCAACATCCATCGGAGTGCTATTTCTAGCAAACTCCTTAATAGTCCCGTCAGGTAAAGTAATTTTAATCATTTAAAGTATAATATTTAAGGATGCAAAGATATTAGAAAAAATATTTAACACAATATATATACGTACTTATTAATGAATGATTTTTTTTAGGGTGTTCCAACGCCAAAAAAGGCGTTGTCGGGCTATCCACTATATCTTTTTTCAATTTTTTCTGCTATTGCATCAAAAACAAAAAAAAGGATGCCGTTTCTAT
>NZ_CANMHM010000012.1 GCF_947497695.1 uncultured Polaribacter sp.
CTTACGAATTGAGGCTTTTTTTTTCCGAATAAATAGATTTCTTTTTTCTTTTATTTATTAATATATATTGTAATAAATGAAATCACTAAGCAAATCATGTTTTGAGTACCTGTAACTTTTTTTCCCTAGTTATGACCTGTTTGCTTAATACTAATTTATTTAATAATAGATGTAGTGTTACTAAATTAAATTTATAGAACGTAAATGTTGTTTTGCGTGAAGGATTGCAGTGAAAAGCCCACAGAGAGGAACGAACGAGGACTTGTAACGAAAAGCCTGACCATTTTTTTAGACGATTTTTGCTTTACACACTACAGGTTTTTTAAAAAAATGGGCACGCCCAAATGATACTTTCGCAATTTTAATTTGTAGGGTAACTGTTGTAATTTTTTATTTAAAGGCTTTGGTTTTGCGTTGAAATATTAGAGAGAAGCATTGTGTTTATGTTTGGCTAATAGTTTAAAATAGTGAATAAACTTTTATCACTTTTAGTATTATTTACTATTACACTTTGCTTGTATAGCTTTATTGTTTAATTTTCTCAGAAATTTTAGAGATAACGCTATTTATATCTGTTTTATAATGAAACCATAAAGTGTTTTTATCTTTTTTAAACCAAGTTAGTTGTCTTTTAGCAAAACGCCTTGTATTTTTTTTAATTTCTGAAATTGCAAATTCTTTGGTAAAATTACCATCAAAATAAGAAAACAATTCTCTATAACCTACAGTTTGTAGTGCGTTTAATTTTTTATGTTGATGTAGTTTTTTTGCTTCCTCTAACAAACCATTTTCCATCATTACATCTACACGTTTATTTATTCTGTCATAAATAATTTGTCTATCTGCATCGATACCAATTTTTATGGTTGTAAAATTTCTTGTTGCTTTAGGTTTATTTTTAAAATTAGAATAGGGTATACCAGAGCCAATACAAACCTCTAAAGCTCTTAGTACTCTTTTGGGGTTTTGTAATTCTATAGTATTATATGTTTCTATATCTAGTTCTTTTAATTGTTTTTGTAGAACTTCAATGCCTTCTTTTTCTAGTTTGGTTATTAAATCGAGTCTAATTTTAGGAGCCACTTCAGGAAAATAATCTAGTCCTTTTAAAACAGCATCAACGTATAAACCAGAACCTCCCACCATAATTTGAATTGGATTTTTTTTAAAAAGTTCGTTTAACTTTGTAAGTGCATCTCTTTCAAAAGCACCTACATTATAATCGTCAAAAATACTTCTGTTTTGTATAAAATGATGTTTTGCAGCGGCTAATTCATTTGCATCAGGTACAGCTGTACCAATTTTCATTTCTTTATAAAACTGTCTTGAATCGCAAGAAATAATATTACTTTTAAAATGATTTGCTAAAAGAATACTTAAAGCAGTTTTACCAATAGCTGTAGGGCCAACAATGGTAATTAGAAAGTTATTAGAAGTCATTTAATTTAATTTATTACCACAGTTGTAACAAAATTCTGCTCCATTTTTGTGTTTTTCTTTTAAACAAGTAGGGCAGGCTTGTGTGTTGGTATTTTCATCTAAGGTAGATTTTGTTAATTCTGAACTTACAATACCAGTAGGAATTGCAATGATAGCATAACCTAAAATCATAATAATACTTGCAATTAGTTGCCCTAAAGGTGTTTGTGGAGCAATATCACCAAAACCAACAGTTGTTAAAGTTACAATTGCCCAATAAATACTTTTAGGAATATTTGTAAAACCATGTTCTTCACCTTCTACCATATACATAACAGTACCTAGAATGATACAAACAATAATAACAAAAAAGAGAAAAACAGCTATTTTGGCTTTACTGGCTTTCATTGCTAACTTTAATTTTTCTGAAGCACCAGTATATCTTGCTAGTTTTAAAATTCTAAAAACACGTAATAAACGTAAAGCTCTAAGTGCAACTAAGCTATGAGAGCCCACTAAAATAAAAGATATATACATTGGTATGGTTGCCAATAAATCTATAATACCATAAAAACTAAAAATATATTTAGAGGGTTTGTTTATAGAAATAATTCTTAAAATATATTCAATAGAAAAAAAAATGGTGATAACCCATTCACTGATGTATAAAAAGTCGTGATATTTAGCATCAAAACTTTTTATACTTTCTAGCATTACTAATAAAATACTGGTAATAATGGAGATTAATAAAATAATATCAAAAAGTTTACCTGCTTTAGTATCTGCCTCATAAATAATTTCATGAAGTTTGTGTTTCCAAGAAGATTTTGTTTCTGTTTTACTCAAAATTCGTCTATTTTTCTTTTACAATAGTACAATTATTTACTGAATGTGTGCTTTTTTTTGTGCTTTTTTCTCTTTGTTTATAAGGGTTTTTAAATAAACTATTATAAAAATATACTTTTTTTAAAACCACAACTACTTTTATCTCGTAAGTATGTTTGAGATTCAATTAATAATAACTTAAAACTCACACAATGAAAAAAAGTAAAATTTTAGTAGCAACCGTTTTCGCAGCGATTATCGGTTTAATTACAATTGCAGCAGATCATATTGATGCTCCTGATGCAAGTGGAACAACAGCAGATATTACAGATTTTTATGCTTTTGAAGCAGAAGACACTAACAATTTAGTATTTGTAGCAAATGTACAAGGCTTGTTAAGCCCCACTGCAACTAGCACAGCATCTTTTGCAGAAAATGTTATGGTAGAATTTAATATTGATACCAATGCTGACAATGTTGAAGACTTGGTAATACAAGCAATTCCGAAAGACGGAAAAATGTATTTCTTTGGGCCTTATAAACCAAATACAACAGGTTTAAATAGTACCATTAACGAAATGGCTACAAAATCTGAAGTAGCAATTTCATCATCAACTGCAATAATTGCTAATCAAAATGGGATGAAGTTTTTTGCAGGACCAAGAGACGACCCTTTCTTTATGGATTTTGCACGATATGGAGCAATTATTGGTGGTACAGCAACTGGTTTTAATAATCCAGGAGCAGATACTTTTGCAGGTACAAACGTATTATCTATTGTAGTAGAAGTGCCAAAAAGTGAAATTGGTGGAACAGGTACTATTAATACTTGGGTAGAAGCAAAAACAAAACAATAATTAACTTATAACTTAAAACACAATATTATGAAAATTTATAAAATAAAATATTTAGCAATAGCAGTCTTTTCTTTATTTGTAATGAGCTGTAACAATGATGATAAAGATGATGATATGATTAAAATAACCACTGATTTTTCTGGAACTTTTGTACAAAAAGATCAAATGGGTAGACCTGCAGTAAACACTGTTTTTGTGTCAGCAGCAAGTAAAGATACTTTTAATACAACAATCCCTTCAGAACAAGGTGCAGTTTTTCAATCTATGTTTGAAACAAATATAAAAGCTTTAAGTCCTGCTTATGCCAATGCAGGAGACAAAAATGCATTAGGTTTAGATGCAGCAGCTTTTACAGGTTTGTTAGCTACAGATGTTTTAAATGTTTCTTTAGATGGCAAAACCACATTTTTTGATGGTACAAATGTATTAACAGGTAGAGCTTTAGCAGATGATGTTATTACTGTAGAATTGATTTTAATATTTGGTGGTGAAGAAGGTTTATCAAACTCAGAAAACCCTACTTTATCAGATGATAATGTTAGTGCTAATGATAAAAATTTCTTAACATCTTTTCCCTATTTAGCATCTCCTTGGTAATAATAAAGAAAACTCTTTAATACTAAAACTAACACATATTGAGAGGTGTGTGTTAGTTTTTAAATTTTACCTCTTTAACACAACTAAAACTACAAGTCATGAAATACATCCAACTAATTTTATTATTTGTAACTTTTTCAATCGCAACAAGTTGCAATACAATAAACAATAAACAAATAACTAATTCAAAAGATTACAATCATTTTTTAAATGTTAAAACAAACAAATCTTTAGAAACTACTACATCAGAATTTAAATTCTGGAAAAACAAATTAGAAAAAACACCAGATCAATATCCTTATAATGTAAAGTTAGCTGCTGCTAGTTCATCATTATTTAAAATAACAGGAAATATTGATGCATTAAAAAAAGCAGAACAGAATTTACTGATTGCAAATGAAAAAACAAACTATAATAGTGCTGGCTATTTAAGAAGTTTAGCAAGAAATTATATTTCTCAACATCGTTTTAAAGAAGCGTTAAATTTACTAACCAAAGCAACATATATTGGTGAGAATTTAGAGCAAACACACTTTATGCTAATTGATGTTTATTTAGAATTAGGTAATTTAGATAAAGTAGAACATTACTTATCTAAAGTTAAAAATTTTAATAATTTTAACTATTTAATTAGAATTTCTAAATATAATGATCATATTGGTAATTTAGACAATGCCATTAAATATTTAGAAGCTTCATTAGTATTTGCAGAAACTTATAAAAATAAATATTTGATGCAGTGGAATTATACAAATTTAGCTGATTATTATGGACATGCAGGCAGAATTAAGGATTCTTATAACGCCTATTTAAAGGCATTAGCATTAAACCCAAATGATAGTTATGCAAAAAAAGGAATTGCTTGGATTGTATACTCTAAAGAGAGAAACCCAGAAGAAGCACTACGTATTTTAGAAACTGTTACTAAAGAAAATGCAGCACCAGATTATCATTTATTAAAAGCAGAAATAGCAGATTATACAGGGAATATTGTAGAAAAAGAAAACCAAATTAATAAATATTTAGCTAAAGTTGATGATGGTAATTATGGTGTAATGTATTATAAATATGATGTTTTATTATTTGCTGATGATGAATCAAAAAAAGAAAAAGCGCTACAAATTGCACAGTTAGAAGTTAAAGCTAGACCAACAGCACAATCTTTTGATTTGTTAGCTTGGGCTACTTACAAAAATGGAAACCTAAAAAAAGCATTAGAAATTTCTGAAAAATATGTAGTTGGTAAAACCTTTGAGCCAGAAGCTTTGTTACATACAGCTCACATATTAAAAGCAAATGGAAATCTTAAACAAGCAAGAGAAATTAAAAAAGAGTTGTTAGGAGCTATCTATGAATTAGGTCCATTAGTAGAAACTGAAATTCACAATATATAAACTGTAAAAATAAAAAAAATGAGAAATCAAATTATAATTTTTCTTGCTTTTACACTTTGTATAAAAGGTTTTAGTCAAGAATTAAAAGGAAAAATAATAGATCAATTTAATGAGCCTTTAGAAAATGTTTATGTGGTAAATGAAATATCAAATACACATACTCACACTGATGAAAATGGTAGTTTTAAAATAGATAATACAACAGTTAGCAATACAATTCAAATTAGTATTTTAGGTTATGCTAAAAAAAAGATAACAGTAAGCAATCAACATTTACAAAATGGAATTATTATTACTTTAAAAACCAAAATATTTCAATTAGATGAGTTGGTTTTACGTAAAGAAATTAATGCTTTACAAACTATTTCTAGAATTGATTTAGCATTAAACCCAGTAAATAATTCGCAAGAAATTTTAAGAAAAGTTCCAGGGTTATTTATTGGTCAACATGCAGGAGGAGGAAAGGCAGAACAAATTTTTTTAAGAGGTTTTGATATAGATCATGGTACAGATATTACGCTTTCTGTAGATGGTATGCCAATAAATATGGTTTCTCATGCTCATGGGCAAGGATATAGTGATTTACACTTTGTGATACCAGAAACGATTCAGAAAATAAATTTTGGTAAAGGACCTTATTATGCAAATCAAGGTGATTTTAATACTGCAGGTTATGTCGATTTTTCTACAAAATCGTACATCAATAATAATACAATTTCTTTAGGTTTTGGCGATTTTAATACAATAAGAACCTTAGGAATGTTTAATTTATTAGCAAATAAAAAAAATGAAAATGCTTATGTTGCTGTAGAATATATAGAAACTGATGGTGCTTTTGAATCTCCTCAAAATTTTAATCGCTTAAATATTTTTGGAAAATATAGTGCATTTTTAAACGGAAAAGATAGAGTTACTCTTACTGCTTCTCATTTTACAAGTACTTGGGATGCTTCAGGACAAATACCAGAAAGAGAAGTAAATAATGGAAATATTACTCGTTTTGGTGCTATTGATGATACTGAAGGAGGGGTTACTTCTAGAACTAACTTTAATGTTCAGTTTCATAAAACTTTAGCGAATGAATCTTTTTTTGAATCGAATGTGTTTTATTCTAATTATAATTTTGAATTGTATTCTAATTTTACTTTTTTTCTAGAAGATCCATTAAATGGAGATCAAATTAAGCAATTTGAAAACCGTGATATTTTTGGAATGAATGCTCAAATTATCAATACTAAAAATTATGGTAATGTAGAAGCTAAATTTACAAAAGGTATTGGTTTAAGACATGATTTGATAAATAATAATGAATTGTCGCACACAAAAAACAGAAGGGAAGTATTAAATACTATACAGTTAGGAGATGTTAAGCAAACAAACATGTATGCGTTTTTTAATTCAGAATTTGAAATTGGAAAATTTAAAATTTCACCTTCTTTAAGAATCGATTATTTTAAATTTTTATACAATGATGCTTTAAGTACCAATTATCAGACTTTGTCTAAAACAGCAACAACAGCAAACCCTAACTTAAATTTTTTATATACTCAAAAGGATAATTTACAATGGTTTTTAAAATCTGGAATTGGTTTTCATTCTAATGATGCTCGTGTAATTTTACAGCAAAATACCGATAAAATTCTACCAAGAGCTTATGGTTTAGATTTTGGGAATATTTGGAAACCTACTAAAAATTTGGTCTTAAATACAGCAATTTGGTATTTGTTATCAGAAGAAGAGTTTGTGTATGTTGGTGATGCTGGAATTATTGAGCCTTCTGGAGAATCTGAACGTTATGGATTGGATTTAGGAATCCGTTATCAATTTACAGATTGGTTGTACTTAGATACAGATGCTACACTTACAAAAGCAAGGAGTTTAGAAAACAGTGCAGGACAAGATTATATTCCTTTAGCACCTAGTTTTACAATGGCTGGAGGATTATCGTTTAATAATTTAGGTAATTTTTCTGGTGGAATTCGTTATCGTTTTATTGATGATAGACCAGCAAATGAAGACAATTCTATTATTGCAGAGGGTTATTTGGTAAGTGATTTTAACATCAATTATAAAATGAACGACATCACTTTTGGAATTGCAATAGAAAATATTTTTGATGTTTCTTGGAACGAAACTCAGTTTGCTACAGAAAGCAGATTGCAAAACGAGTTAGCTTCTGTAGAGGAAATTCATTTTACTCCAGGAACACCATTTTTTGCAAAAGCAACAATTAGTTATCGTTTTTAAGAGAAATTAGATTACAAATATTATATGGAATAATAATTTTTTGGTTTGTTTAGTTGGATGAAAATGTCTGTTACAGCAATGTAATAGGCATTTTTAATCTTTAAAAAGTAATAGTAAATTAATGATTATTTAAATTTTTTAATTTTGTTTTAAACATTTTTGCAGCAGAAGTATAACCTCCTTCAGTACCATCTACAAAGTGAGAATGTTTTGTTTTTCTGTCTAAAACATAACAAGACATTACAGAGGCATGTGTAATATGCATGCCAAATATAATTTTTTTATCTTTTTCTAACTGATTTAAATACTGTGTAAAAAAAACTATATTGTTTGTTTCTGCAGTAAATACAGTGTTAATCATACCATCTAACATAAAAGTATGTGATAATTGACCAATTTGGTTTAAATAGTTTTTTCCATCTTTAGAAAAATTAAAATACCATTTTCCTATAAGTGTTTCAATCCAATTTTTTAATAAATAGCTTACATTTTTATTAGCAAGACTGATTTTCATTTCTTCCCATATTTTTTTAATACTAAAGTTTAATTTTAAGTTGTTGGTTTTTATAGGTTGTCTATTTTCAAAAGAACCAAATAAACTTTCCATTTTGGCTAAAATATCTTTGTAAATAGTTCTTTGATTATTTTCATCTAACGTATCTATTAGCAAACAAATAACCTTTTTTTGTATTTGTGTAGGTTTAATTTGTTCCCATCTACACTCCATACCTTCTAAGTATAAAAGATCTTTTTTAAACTCAACGTCAACAATTTTAATAAATTTTTTTTTAATGATTTCTTCTGCTATTTTTAAACCATTACCCAAAACAATGGGAATTGCTAATTGTTCTGTAAGCTGATGTTTCGCTATTTTTAAACTAATAGCATCAGCTAATAAATTTTTAACAGAAATTGTACCAACTCTTAGAGTTAAATCAGTGTTTTTTTTAATATGAAGGCTATAATTGTTTAATACTAAAAGAATGCTATTTAAGAGGATTGTTGGAATAATGAATGTAGCCCCATCACCACCAAAAAAATAAGGAATTTCGATATTCTTTTTTTGTTTTCTTATGGTGTTTAATACAGATATTATTGCACCTGTTGCTATTAAGTTTACTTGATGGTGCTTGCCCTCATTAACAGCTTTTGTAGAGTTTTTAATGTCTACTACAATAATATGCCAAGTGTTTGGAATATTAGAGAAATTGGTTTCGTTCTCTAATAATTCAATAAGAGTTTTATTATCTTTTTTTAATTTTGTGTAGTATTTTTCATCTCCCATTTAATCAAATAATAGATTGTATTTTTTACAAGTTGATGTTTTAATAACTAGTAGAAAGCGTTCTGTAAACTAATTTAAACTTATTTTTTTAAATTTAAAAATAAATAATTAGGATGTTACTGCAACAGCACCTAAAGTGTACAACTGTTCTAAAGTAGGAGATATGCTACCACCTTCTGGTTCTAAAGTAATTCCAAATGCTTCAGATTCATTTGCATTTTCTATGGTAAATATTTTGTTGTTATCCGCAGTAAAAGCATCTAAAGTACCTAAACTTGTTGGACTTAAAGGGTTTAATTTTAAAGACCAAACTTGGTATACTTTTCCTTTTGGAGGTGTTGGTAAACCTTTGGCATCTAAATAGATACTTTTTGTTTTTTTATCCCAATAAACTTTAGCATAAGAAGTTGGAGATACTTTTTGACCTGCTAAAGGAATAGAAATAATCTCTTTATCTCTAAAAACTGTAATTAGCTTTTCTGCTTCTGCCAAACTATTAGAAGCCTTGTCTATTTGCTCTTCTAATTGTTGTTTTTCTGTAGCAATTTGATTTTTAAGTTGGTTGTTTTGATAAATAGTATACATTAAGAAACTGCCTATTAATAAAGAAGCTGCCCAACCTGAATATTGTAACCAATTTGGTTTTTGTTTAGAAATTGGTATTACTTTTGGTGCATCAACCTTTAATTGGTTTTTAATGTCATCAAAAGCATAAGAACTATCTTTTTTAGCAAAAGCTGTGAGTTGTACAATCGCATTTTCTATGGATTGTACTTCTGATAAAACTTCAGGATATTTTTGCATAGCTTCATATACTTCCTGATTTTCTTTTTCAGAAAGCGATCCTGCAACATACAGTTCTAAAATTCCAGATGCTATGTATTCTTTACTATTCATTTTTTAAACTCCTAACATTGTTCTTAATTCGCCAATGCAAGTTCTATTTCTTGTTTTAATGGTGCCAATAGGTATTTCTAATTCTTCAGATGCTTCTTTCTGTGTAAAACCTTTAAAGTATAAAAGTTCAATTACAGACTTACATTTAGCTCCTAATTTGGTTACAAATTCTTTTAAACCAATAGTATCAGTAGCTGTATCTAAATTATCACTGGTTTCTAATATATCTACGAAAAAATCTGCATTGTGGTTTTGTTTAGATTGTTTAAAACTTTTAGAACGTGTGTAATCAATAGCTGCATTTCTTGCGATGTTTAAAATCCATGTAAAAAACCGCCCTTTTTTAGAAGAGTAAGTGTCTGCTTTGTTCCAAGCTTTAATAAAAACATCTTGAGTAATTTCTTGGGCAACAGTATTATTTTTAACAATATTGTTTACAACTCCAGAAATACTATCACAATACATAGTGTATAGTTTTTCATAGGCTTTTATATCCTTTTTTTGAAATTGTAAAATTAATTGCTCTAAATCCATAAATTGTGCCTAATGCTAAATTATGGAATTAAGTTGAGAAGTAAAGGTTTATTGTTTATTATTATTATTATTATTTGTGAGATTAAAGAACTGTACATGTGAATAATCAATCTATAATCTAATAATTTTCTGAACCTTATTTTTATTGATGTAATTTTTGATGATATTTTTTGCTTGTATTTTATTTTCAATGGGAGTTAAAATAGTTTTTAAAATATCTAACTTATTTTCTTGAAAACTCAAGTTTGTATACCCACAGCCAAAAACTTCATTATTTTCTATTAAAATAATTGCATGTTCTTCAACTTCTCTTCCTTTTTCCATGATGATAAAATCATCATTATTAAAATTTTGAGTGTTTATTCTTTGTTTTTTCTTAAAATTAAATTTTGGAGACAAGGTTTCTAATTCTATAGCATATTTTAAGCGTGTAAATAATTCATTACCTGTTTTATCAAATGAAATTGTTTGTGCTCTTTCTTGAATTTTAACAGCTCTTTTAGTTACTTTTAAAAACAGGTTATTAATTTCAGATTTTATGTTTTTTCCTTTTCCTATATAAATAACAGCACCTTCTTTATCATGTATGTAAAAAACTCCCTGTATTGTAGGCACTTCATCTATTAAAGCTCTTAGTTTTTGTTTTTGATGTCTTCTATCAAAGTATTTTATAGAACTTTGTATGATGGTTTTATTGGTATCTTTTTCTAATAATAATTTAAATAATTGCACTGTAGCCAATGCATCACCAGAAGCTCTGTGTCTGTCTGTCATTGGTATTCCTAAAGATCGAGTTAGTTTACCTAAACTATAAGAAGGTTGGTCTAAAATTAATTTCTGACTCAATTCTACAGTACACAAAGTATTTCTATTAAAGTCATAACCCAATCTATCAAACTCAGTACTTAAAATTCTATAATCAAAAGTAGTGTTGTGAGCCACTAAAATACAGTCTGATGTTATTTCAATTATTCGTTTTGCAACTTCATAAAACTTTGGTGCATTTCTTAGCATTTTATTGTTGATACCTGTAAGTTTTACAACAAATTCTTGAATTGCTTTTTCTGGGTTTACCAGACTAATAAATTGATCTACTATAGTATGACCATCAAATTTATAAATAGCAATTTCTGTAATGCCCTCTTCATTAAATTTACCTCCTGTAGTTTCGATGTCTAAAATTGCGTACAAATTTTTTTTATTTAAAAGTGAAATTTACAGGGGATAGTTTCTGCTGCCAAATATAGAACTTCCTACGCGAATCATAGTACCTCCATTTTCTATTGCCAATTGATAATCTCCACTCATTCCCATTGAAAGAGTTTCAAGTTTAAAGCTGGCATTGGCAGTTTTCAGTTTTTGTTGATTAAAGAAGTTTTTTAATGATGAAAATTCATCTTCTAATTGATTTTGGTTTTCTGTAAATGTAGCCATTCCCATAAAACCAACAATTTTTATATTCTCTAATGCTTTTATTTCTGATGAATCTAAGATATGCTCAATTTCACTAAAAGACAAACCAAATTTTGTGTCTTCTTTGGCAATTTTAGCTTGTAACAAACAATTAATTACTCTATTGTGCTTTTTAGCCTGTTTATTGATTTCTTTTAAGGTAGAAAATTTATCAACTCCATGAATTAAATCAACAAAATGAGCCATGTATTTTACCTTATTACTTTGCAAATGACCAATCATGTGCCATTGAATGTCTTTTGGTAAAACATCATATTTCTCAACCATTTCCTGAATTTTATTCTCGCCAAAAATACGCTGACCAGCATTATAAGCTTCTTGTAAGTCAGAAACAGGTTTGGTTTTAGAAACAGCAACTAATGTTACGTTTTTTGGGATTGATTGCTTTATATTTAATAAGTTTTCTTTAATCATGAAATTAGTTTCTAAGTTTCAAAGTTTTTTACCAAAAACTCAATTATTAATCTTTCAATAACTTTATAATTTGGTTTGCTAATTCAACTCCAATTCTGTCTTGTGCCTCTTTTGATGCACCACCAATATGAGGCGTTAAAGAAATTTCTGGATTCATTAGTAGTTGTACTGCAGGAGTTGGTTCTGTTTCAAAAACATCTAAACCAGCAAATTGTACTTTACCAGTTTCAATAGCTTTTACCAAATCTACCTCATGTAAAACACCTCCAATTGAAGTGTTTATGATCCCTACACCATCTTTCATTTTTTCAATTTCAGCCTCTGTAATGATATAATCTTCTTGTTCTGGAATATGTAAAGTAATAAAATCTGCTTCTTTTAAAACATCTTCTTTGTTAACAGTTTCAATAATAAATGTTGATTTTTGTCCGTTAAAAAATTCTAAGGTTATAGGAGCACTTACAATTTCAGTATCAGTAGCAATAACATTCATACCTAAGCCTATTGCAATTTTTGCAACTTCTTGGCCTACTTTTCCAAAGCCAATAATACCAATAGTTTTTCCTCTTAATTCTACTCCTTTAGAGTACGCTTTTTTTAAATCATTAAAACGAGAATCTCCTTCTAATGGCATTTCTCTGTTTGATGAATGTAAAAAACGAACCATCCCAAAAAGATGTGCAAAAACCAATTCTGCAACAGCACTAGAAGAAGCTTTAGGAGTGTTAATAACTATTAAACCATTATCTTCTGCATAATCAATATCAATATTATCTATATCAGTACCAGCACTACCAATTAACTTTAAACTTGGACAAGCTTCCATTAACTCTTGTCTTACTTGTGTATTGTTTCCTACTATAATTCCATCAATATTTTGCTCGTTGATATAATTTTCTAATTGATTTTGTGCAACTGTTACATTTAGTACCTCAAATCCTTTTTTTTCTAAAGCGTCAATTCCGCTTTGTGAAATTCCGTCGTTTACTAATATTTTCATTCTTAAATAAGTTCAAAATTTAAAATTTATAGTTCAAAGTTTTGTGAATACTCCAAATTCGGAATATTAAATTCAAAACTTTAAATCTCTTTTTCCAAAGCTTGCATCACATCTACCAAAACCTGCACACTATAAAGTGGCAAAGCATTATACATACTTGCTCTATAGCCCCCAACACTTCTATGCCCGTTTAAACCATTAATTCCTGCTTCTTTCCACATTGTATCAAACTTTTCTGTTAAAGAATCATCAGTTAAGGTAAACGTTGCATTCATTATACTTCTATCTTCTTTAGCAACAACTCCTTTAAATAAAGGGTTTCTATCAATTTCTGCATATAAAAGTTCAGCTTTTTTATTATTTACTTCTTCAATAAATTTTATACCACCCAAATCTTTTAACCATTGTAAGGTTAACATAGAAACATATACTGCAAAAACAGAAGGTGTATTGAACATGCTGTCTTTATCAATATGAATTTGATAATTTAACATAGAAGGGATATGTCTTTCTACTTTTCCTAAAATATCTTCTTTAATGATGACTAAAGTTGCACCTGCAGGGCCCATATTTTTTTGAGCACCAGCATAAATTAAATCGAATTTTTCGAAATCTAACTGACGTGAAAAAATATCTGAACTCATATCGCAAACCAAAGGAACATTGGTTTTAGGAAACTCTTTCATTTGTGAACCTGCAACTGTATTGTTGCTTGTACAGTGAAAATAATCTGCATCTTCAGGAATTGAATATCCTTTAGGAATGTAATTAAACCCTTTTTCTTTAGAAGACCCCACTGTAATAACTTCGCCAAAAGCTTTTGCTTCTTTAATAGCTTTATCTGCCCAAGTACCTGTATTTAAATACGCTGCTTTTTTATTTAATAAGTTATAAGCTACCATCAAAAACTCTAAACTTGCACCACCTTGCAAAAATAAAGCTTGGTATCCTTTATTTTCTAAACCTAACAATTCTAAAGCCAATGAACGAGCTTTTTCTATAACAGCAACAAAAGATTTACTTCTGTGAGAAATTTCTATTAATGATAAATTATCATCATTAAAATTTAGAATTGCTTCTGATGCTTTTTGCAATACGTCTTGTGGTAAAATACAAGGTCCTGCACTAAAATTATGTTTTTTCATTTTTTTTGAGTTTCAAAGTTTCAAAGTTTCAAAGTTTTTAGATTTTAACTAAAAACTATAAACCAAAAACCAGTTATATATTAGCTAAAAATTCTAACGTATTAATGCCATCAGCAAAATCTGTTAACTTTGGATGTTGTGTTTGTCCAAAAGCAACTTCATTTTCTATAAAGTCTTTGGCTACAATACACTGAATTTTATCTTTGTCTTGATGTAATTTTATTTTTAAATCGATTTCATTGTCATAATATTCATAAAAAATGGTGGCAATGGGAGAGGAGTAGCTTTCATCTTCTTTAATCATTAAAAAACCATTTTCTAACAAATCAAACAAGCTCATTAAATAAACAGCTTTGTTATAATCGTAATTATTAGCATATTTAGCATTGTTAATAATGTCTTTTTTAGCATACATTCCATTAAAAAAAGCATCAAAATTATAGTCTTTTGGTACGTATAATTTAGAAACAGATCTACACCCTAAGCCAAAGTATTGAAAAACATCATCAGCTAATTTTATAAAATCTTCTTCGGTTTCTTTTCCTGTAATTACTGCCACAGAATTTCTACTTTTTCTGATGATATTAGGTTTGTTTTTAAAATAATATTCAAAATAACGAGCAGTATTATCGCTTCCTGTAGCAATAACTGCATCAAAATTTGTCAGTTTTTCTTCTGTAAAAGTGATTTTACCTTTAAAATCAACATCAACATACTCTAAATACTTGGCTAAAAAAGGCAATAAATGTTTATCGTTAGAAGATTGTTTAACTATTACAGAATGACCAGAAAGTAAAACGGATAAAAAATCATGAAAACCAACTAAAGGGATGTTTCCTGCCATTACAATGGCCACTTTTTTTGAGGTTTTATTCTTTGAGCTAATATCCTTTGTAAAGTGTTCTAAATCACTTTTGTTTAAGGACTTAGATAGTGAGTTTAATGAAAATAAAATATTTTCTTTTGTAAACCAAGAGTTTTTTTCTTGGGCAATTTTTATTTGATGTAGAAAGCCATCAAAAAAGAGTTCATTATGTTCTATGCCATCAATTTTTTTGATTTTTTCAACAGAAAACTGACTTAAAAATGTTCCTAATTTTATAAAAGCGTTAATTCTATTCTGAATACTTTCCATTTATTTTGGTTGTAAATAATTTTGGCTTTATTTTTGCAATTGCAAAGGTACAAAAACAGAACAAAAATTATGGCAATTATAATAACAGATGAATGTATAAATTGTGGGGCATGTGAACCAGAATGTCCTAACACTGCAATTTACGAAGGAGCAGACGATTGGAAATATAAAGATGGTACAGATTTATCTGGTGACGTAGTTTTACCAAGTGGAAAAGCTGTAAATGCAGATGAAGATCAAGAACCAGTTTCAGACGAATTGTATTACATAGTACCAGACAAGTGTACAGAATGTAAAGGTTTTCATGATGAGCCTCAATGTGCTGCAGTATGTCCTGTAGATTGTTGTGTGCCAGATGATGATGTGGTAGAAACAGAAGAAGAGTTGTTAGCAAAACAAGCTTTTATGCATAAAGAGTAATCGTAAAGATTTTTAGAAACAAGAAACATGATTTTTTTGAATCATGGTATAAAAAATTCCGAAGTAAATTCGGAATTTTTTATGTTTAAAACATCTATATTTGCAACGCAAAAATCAAGTATTGGTAGTTGTATCTATTTTATTAAAATATATAAATAATAATGAAAGCCGGAATTGTAGGATTACCAAACGTAGGAAAATCAACTTTATTTAACTGTTTATCAAATGCAAAAGCACAAAGTGCCAATTTTCCTTTTTGTACGATAGAGCCAAATTTAGGGGTGGTAAATGTACCAGACAAAAGAATTGAAAAATTAGAAGAATTGGTAAATCCAGAACGTGTTGTGCCTGCTACTGTAGAGATTGTAGATATTGCAGGACTTGTAAAAGGAGCAAGTAAAGGAGAAGGTTTAGGAAACCAGTTTTTAGCAAATATTAGAGAAACAGATGCACTTTTACATGTAGTACGTTGTTTTGATAACGATAATATTATTCATGTAGATAGTTCTATAGATCCTGTTAGAGATAAAGAAACAATTGATATTGAATTACAATTAAAAGATTTAGAAGCAGTAGAAAAACGTTTAGAACGTGTTAAAAGAACAGCAAAAACAGGGAACAAAGAAGCCCAAGCAGAATTAGTAGTTCTATTAAAAATACAAGAAACTCTTTTAAAAGGGCTTTCTGTAAGAACCTTAGAATTTTCTGAAAAAGAAATGGAGTTTGTGCAACCACTTCAATTTATTACCTTAAAACCAGTATTGTATGTGTGTAATGTTGATGAAAATTCAGCAGTTTCTGGAAACGAATATGTAGAAAAGGTAAGAGAAGCTGTAAAAGATGAAAATGCAGAAGTAATTGTGTTAGCTGTTGGTACAGAAGCAGATATTACAGAATTAGACGATTATGAAGAACGTCAGATGTTTTTAGCAGACATTGGTTTAGAAGAAGCAGGTGTTGCCAGATTGGTACGTTCTGCTTATAAATTATTAAACTTACAAACTTATTTTACAGCAGGTGTAAAAGAAGTAAGAGCTTGGACCATTCCTATAGGATCAACTGCACCTCAAGCAGCAGGTGTAATTCATACCGATTTTGAAAAAGGATTTATTAGAGCAGAAACGATTGCTTATGAAGATTATGTAACTTATGGTTCTGAAGCAAAAGTAAAAGAAGCTGGTAAAATGAGAGTAGAAGGTAAAGAGTATGTTGTAAAAGATGGTGATGTGATGCATTTTAGATTTAATGTGTAAATGTTCTTATACCTATAAATATAAAAATCCCAATGAGCAATCATTGGGATTTTTTTGGAATAAAAGTTATTCGTCTAACTCCTTTTTTATATTTTAAATTAATACTTTTGGCATGTATATTGAAATAGCTTCCTAAAATCATTCATTATGAAAAAACAACTATTAATCATTGTCTGTTCTTTATTTATTATTTCTTGTAACAGTGTTAAAAACACACAACAAGCAATTAGTAATGGAAATTATGACAAAGCAATTGATATTGCTTTAGATAATTTAAAAAGAAACAAAACAAAAAAAGGAAATCAACCTTATGTAGTGTTATTAGAAGAAGCTTTTTCTAAAGCAAATAAAAAAGATTTAGACAGAATTACATATTTAAAAAAAGATGAAAACCCAGAAAATTTAGAGACTATTTTTGGTGTTTATCAAAATTTAAAAAACAGACAAGAGGTTATAAAACCATTGTTGCCTTTACCTATTGTAAAGAAAAATAGAGATGCTGTTTTTAAATTTAGCAATTATGATGATGAGATTATAAATACAAAAAATCAATTATCAGATTATTTATATACCAAAGCAAAAAAGCTATTTTATTTAGATAATAAATTAGATTATAGAACTGCTTTTAATGATTTAGAATACATAGAAAAAATACACCCTAATTTTAAAGATGTTCGTAATTTAATAGAAATTGCTCATCAAAGAGGTTTAGATTTTGTGTTTGTTTCCATGAAAAACGAAACAGAACAAGTGATTCCTAAAAGATTAGAAGAAGATTTGTTAAATTTTGACACCTATGGTTTAAATGATTTGTGGACAGTTTATCATGCAGCTAAAGACGCTAAAATTAATTACGATTTTGGTTTAGAATTAAACCTTAGAAAAATTCAGGTTTCTCCAGAACAAGTCAGAGAAAAGGAAATTATTAAAGAAAGAGAAGTTAAGGATGGAACTGTTTTTCTTTTAGATGATAAAGGAAACCAAGTTTTGGATAAAGAGGGTAAAAAGATAGAAGTAGATAAAATGGTAAAAGTGCGTTGTGAATTATACCAATTTACACAATTTAAAACAGTACAAGTTACAGGGAAAGTAAAGTTTGTAGACTACACAACAAAACAAACCATTCAAACATACCCAATTGCAAGTCAATTTGATTTTCAGCATATTTATGCAAATTACAGAGGAGATAAAAGAGCTTTAGAATCTTCTTTTTTAGATATGATTGCCTTAAGAGTTGTTCCTTTTCCTACAGACGAACAAATGATTTATGATACTGGAGAAGATTTAAAACAACGACTTAAATCTATTATTAATCAAAATAAGTTTAGAAATTAAGAAAAAGTATTTTTTAAAAATTAGACACTATTTTAATCATTAAAAACTTAGTATTTCTGTTTTTTTTCTCTGCATTTAACTATGAGTCCTTTTAAAGAGTAATTTTCTTGTTTATGCTTAACATACATGTTAGGTTGTATCATTTTACCTGTCTAGTATTTTAAAAGTTTTTTTTATTTACATAAAAAACCATACAAATAGGGTAATTTTCTATACTTTATAATATTTAATGTAAATTGTAAACCAAACATTATACGTTTTTATTATGCTTAGAAAATTTCCTTTCGTATTTCTACTGTTTATTTCTTTTGCAAGTATTGCACAAGAGTTGCCTCCTATTAATTCCTATACAGCTAAAGATTATAAAGCAGAAAATCAAAATTGGGCGATATCTCAATCAAAAAACAAGTTTATTTATGTAGCTAATAATAAGGGTTTATTAGAGTTTAATGGAGCAAATTGGCAATTGTATTCAACGCCTAATAAAACCATAATGAGATCTGTAAAAGTATTAAAAGATAAAGTTTATACAGGTTTTTATATGGATTTTGGGTTTTGGAAAAAAAATGAATTCTCAGAATTAGAATTTACATCTATTGTTGAAAAACAAAATATTAAAATGTTAGATGATGAGCAAATATGGGAAATCATAGAGCTTGATGGTTGGATGTTATTTAAATCTTTGCAGAGAATTTATCTTTATAATTTAAAAACAAACGAGGTAAAGATTATTAATTCAGAATTTAAAATTCATAAATTATCAAAAGTAAAAGATGTTATTTATTTTCAAGAAGCAAATAAAGGAATCTTTAAAATAGAAAATGGTTTCCCTAAGTTAATTTCTGATGATAAAATATTAAAAGAAAATATTATTGTTGAAATTTTTAAAAAAGAGGATAGGTTATTGTTTCTAACTCAAAAATCTGGTTTTTTTAATTTAGTAGAAAATAAACTTGTAAAATGGAAAATTCCTTCAGATACAATTTTAAAAAAATTAACGGTTTACAGTGCCAAACAATTAAAAAATAATGATTTTGCATTAGGCACTATTTCAGATGGTTTTATATATTTAAATAGTAATGGAGAGATAAATTATCAGATTACGCAAAGTTCTGGTCTTAATAATAACACATTACTTTCTGTTTTTGAAGATATTGATAATAATATTTGGTTAGGTTTAGATAATGGTATTAATTCAATTAATAATAGCTCTCCGTTTAAAATATATAATCATAAAAACGATTTTATTGGTACAGTTTATGCTTCAATAGTTCATGAAAATAATTTGTATTTAGGTACAAATCAAGGTCTTTTTTTTAGAAAAAAAGATTCTAAAGCCCCTTTTAAATTGATAAAAAATACACAAGGTCAGGTTTGGAGTCTAGCTGTATTTGATGGAGCATTATTTTGTGGACATGATTCTGGTACTTTTATAATAAAGAATAATTTAGCTAATTTAATTTTTAATAAACAAGGTACTTGGAAATTTCAAAAAATAGACGAAAATAAAATTATTCAAGGTTGTTATGATGGGCTTTACATTCTACAAAAAAAGAATAATAATTGGGGGTTAAGAAATAAGATAGCTGGTTTTAATACATCTAGTAAATACTTTGAAAAATATAATTCACACAAATTTTTAGTAAACCATGAATATAAAGGAGTTTTTAAGCTTACGTTAGATAAAGATTTTAAGAAAGTATTAAGTAAAGAAATTGAAGAATCACTTGATAAAGGCCTACATTCTTGTTTGATCTCTTACCAAGATAAAATTTTATATTCAAGTAAAGCAGGTGTTTTTTTATATGATAAAAATAAGGATGTCTTTAAAAAAGATATTATTTATAGCCAATTAATCTCTGAAGATGATTTTATCTCTGCTAAATTAGCATTTAATAAATCTAACAATGTGCTTTGGTCTTTCTCTAAAGAAAGTATTAAATGTTTAATTCCAGGAAAGTTAACTACGAAACCTATTGTAAAAAGCTTGCCAATTTCAGCTTTTATGCCAAAAGCTACTTATGGATATGAAAATATTATTCATTTAGAAAATGAGAAATATTTAATAGGTACTTCTAATGGTTATATAACTGTAGATTTAAATAAAATAGATAAAGATCTTAAATTTACAATACAAATAAATGAAATTAATAACTTTATTATAGATGGTCCAAAGGTAAAAGTAAATCTATTATCACAGAATAATTTTTTATTCAAAGAAAATAATTTAGAATTTTATTACAGTGTACCTAATTATAGTAAAATAACAAGCATAAAATACCAACACCTTTTGTTGGGGCAAAGTAAGCAGTGGAGTGTTCCATCAGTAACTAAATCTGTCTTATTTGAAAATATACCTTATGGCGATTACACGTTTAAAGTTAGAGCTCTTGTTGATGGTAAAATAAGTAGTAAAGAAGCTACTTATAGTTTTACAATTCAAAGGCCTTGGTATCTTTCTAATTTACTAATTACAATCTATGTGTTATTATTTTTAATATCATTTTATTTAGTTCATGTTGCATCAAAACGATATTATAGAAAGCAAAGAGAAGAATTGTTAGAAAAAGCAAAAAAAGAACTAGAATTAAGAGAGCTAGAAAGTTCACAACAAATTATCAAACTGAATAATGATAAGTTAAGAAATGACATTGAAAGTAAAAATAGAGAACTGGCTACCTCTACAATGAATATTATTAAGAAAAATGATTTTTTAAATACAATAAAAATTGAATTAATCAATGGCAAAGAGAAAAATATTTCTAAAGTTGTTAAGATTATAGATAAAAATTTAAACAATACAGATGACTGGAAAATGTTTCAAGAGGCATTTAACAATGCTGATAAGAATTTTCTTAAAAAAGTAAAAGATAAACATTCTGGTTTAACTCCTAATGATTTAAGACTCTGTGCTTATTTAAGGCTAAATCTATCTTCAAAAGAAATTGCTCCTTTATTAAATATATCTCCTAGAAGTGTAGAGGTAAAAAGGTATCGATTAAGAAAAAAGATGGATTTACCTCATGATGCTAACTTAACAAATTACATTTTAGAAATATAACACCCAAACAAGTTTATATTTTACCACAACATTAACACAACAAAGTTAATTTAGTATCTTTTTGTGATAATTTTATACATGTTTGTAAAACCTTGTTTTTAGTAGAAATTTATTCCCATTTCTGTTTTTTTTAAAAATCTGTATGTTTTTTGTTGTGGTTAATTTTATTGTTTAACTTTAAATTAAGTATAATTTTATCAAACAAATAATAGATATATATTTCTGTTAAATTTTCCTTTAAACAATTAACCAACTTTTAAAGTATTAATTAAATCAAATAAATTATGAAGAACATCTTTTTAAGATTAACAGTTCTCTTATTTACATTAAATCTTTTTGCACAAACCAGTAAAGTTTCTGTAGTAAAAGATGTACAAGGAATGAGATTACAAGTAGATGGAAAACCATTTATTGTTAATGGTATGAACTGGGATTATATTCCTATCGGAACAAATTACAATTATAGTTTGTGGAAACAATCTGATGATGTCATTAAGGCAGCTTTAGATGCAGAAATGGGTTTGTTAAAAAATATGGGTGTAAATGCAGTTAGACAATATACTGGCATTCAACCTAAATGGGTTACTTATATTTATGAAACCTATGGAATTTATACAATGTTAAACCATTCTTTTGGTAGATATGGTCTTACATTAAACGGAGCATGGGTTGCAGTAACAGATTACAGAGATAAGAAAACACAAGAAGTATTATTAGGTGAAGTAACTAAATTAGCTAAAGAATATAAAAACACACCTGGTTTGCTATTGTTTTTATTAGGTAATGAAAATAATTATGGTCTTTTTTGGGCTGGTGCAGAAACGGAAGATTTTCCTGATGAAGAAGATAAGAAAAGAGAAGTTGGTGAGAAACGTGGTAGACCTATGTATAAGCTAATGAATGATGCAGCTAAAATTATGAAAGAAATCAATCCATCAAACCCTATTGCTATTTGTAATGGTGATGTTTTGTTTATTGATATTATAGCAGAAGAATGTAAAGATATTGACATATATGGTACCAATATGTATCGTGGAAAATCTTTTGGAGATGCATTTCAAGTAGTAAAAGACAAATTAAATAAACCAATTCTTTTTACTGAGTTTGGTGCAGATGCATTTAATGCAATTACAAACCAAGAAGATCAAAAAATGCAAGCATTTTATATGGTAAATAACTGGAAAGATATTTATGAAAATGCTTCTGGAATGGGAAAAGTTGGAAATTCTCTAGGAGGTTTTACTTTCCAATTTAGCGATGGATGGTGGAAATTTGGTCAAACTAAAAATCTAGATGTACATGATAATAATGCTTCTTGGGCAAATGGAGGGTATTACCTAGATATGGAAAATGGTAATAATAATATGAATGAAGAGTGGTTTGGTATTTGTGCCAAAGGCCCAACAAATTCAAAAGGTCTTTACACCTTATATCCTCGTGCAGCATATTATTCTTTAAAAGAAGTACATTCTTTAAATCCTTTTAAAGATGGAGTTACCTCTGCTACAATAGCAGATCATTTTTCTAAAGTAAATTTAATGGATGCCGTTTTAAGAGCAAGAGGAGATAAAGCTGCAATGGGAGGAAACGAAAAAATTAGATTGAGTAATTTACGTGCTGAGTTTACTACTTTTAATACAGGTGGTAGTTTAATTACAACCCCAGAAACTGCAGATCCAACCGCAAATAATTTTCCTAGTCAATTAGGTTTCGATCACATGCAATCTTATTACATTGGTGTTGAAGGAAATCCTGCTCCTAATATGAGAGCCAACGTAAATTTTAATATTATTGGTAATGTAGCAGAAAATGCTATTGATGAAATTTTTTATGAAAATAGGGGGCGATCTGTAACAGTAAACACAGATGATGGTAATGTTATTTTAAATGATGTAAATCGTTTAAATGTTTACAACGCAGAATTTGAGTGGTCTGCTAAAGATTTTGATCTAAGAGGTTTTTATAGAACAGGTCATTATCATTGGGGTTATGAAGGTGATTTCTTTGGATTGTATCCAGAAGCAAACTATGGACCTAATTTAGATATTTATGGAGGTGAAATTTTAGGTGTTGAGATTGATGGAAAAGGAGCTTTTAATGGTTTAAAAGGAGCATTTGGACCTCAACTTTGGTGGGGGGCAAACCCAACCACACTTTTAAAATATAGTAAAAAAGTAGGGCATTATGGTATTACAGGTGTTTACCATAGAGATGTAGAAACAGATATTAATATAGATCCATTAACTGGTCGTCGTATTTTAGATGCAAATCAAGTTCGAAGTGGTATTATTCCTGCATTTCCTACAGAGAGGTTTGCAATAGCAGTAGAGAGAGAGTTGGGTAATTTTGGAATTACATTAGGAGGTATTTGGGCAGGAAGTCCTTTAAACGGGTCTTCTTATCAAGATGTAGCAACCAATTCCATAGGAGAACAGGTTGTTTATGTAGATAAAGTTAAAAGCTCAGACAATTGGGGTGGAAAAGCTAAAATCACCTATCAAAAAGGTGTTTTTAATTGGTATGCTCAAGGTGCAATTATGGGCTTAGTTGCCAATGGTGGTGCAGATCAAACACAAACTTTTACAGGATGGAAATTAAAAGATAACGGAAGTGGAAATCAGACTAATTTTTTAACAGGAGCAACTTTTTCTACAGGTAATTTACAAATTGCTCCTAATTTCTTATATCAAAAGCCTTTAGTAGCTGCAATGCCTAATGGAATAAACGCGCCAGGTAGATTAAGAAACGTAATAGACGATCCTTTTGCTGTAAGAGGTAATAGAGAAACAACAGCAATGGAATGGCTATTTACCTATGATCCAACACCAGGTACTTGGATGTATGAATGGGATAATGATAGGGCAGAAGATGCTAAATTAGCAATGAATTTAGGTTTTGTATTTAGACATCTACCAACAACACAAGATGCACATATTGGTTTTTTAGCAAATCGTAACTTTTTTGCATTTCCTAATGCTGCTCCTGCAGAAGATTTATGGGAAGTAAGTTCTAGAATTGTTTCAAAAATTAATCCAGATTTTGGTTTTATTGCGAACTTATTTTATGGGAACGGACAAGCTAATGGTGATAATGTAAGATTGATAAAAAGAGGTGGAGGAGATATTAGAATGATTTACAATAAGCTAAAAGTTACAGCAACAGCTAAGTTTAACGATTGGGGACCTTTTGATTATCATAGAGATTTTAACTTAACCTACCCAACACAATTAATGTTAGATTTTTCTACAACATTAGGTAAACCAGGTTGGTTTATATTACCAAATACTAAAATGGGAATTAGAGGAACATGGCGTTCTTTAGATGAATTTTCACCACGTTATAGTCCTAATGTAGCCGCAGAATTTGCAACATCACCAACTATTAGTCCTGTTGGATTTGGTAATGGAAGTGAATGGGAAATTAGAACATACATACATATCAACATTGGAAAATAAAAAAGATAAAGAAATGAAAATTATACAATTTATAGATTCGAAAATCATATTTGTTTTAGGATTGTTTTTGATAACATTTACAAGTTGTGAAAGACATCTTTCAGACGAAGCTGAATTTGCTACACATGCAACTACTGCCGAAATTTTTATTGACGGTTTTGAAGGTGGTTTAGATTACTTTCCTTTTGGAGGTTCTTTTTTAGAAGCATTTTCAGTAGATACAGATGAAAGTTATACAGGAGAAGCTTCAATGCGTTTCGATATTCCTTCTTTTGGAGTTGGTTTTGGAGGAGCAACTTTTCCAAGCACAGCACCAAGAGATTTATCAGGATATGATGCCTTAACCTTTTGGGCGAAAGCTTCTAAAGGAGCAGATATTAATGAAATTGGTTTCGGAATTGATGGAAACGGAAGTAAATACCAAGTTACAGCAAGTAATCTTGCAATATCAACAAAATGGACAAAGTATATTGTACCTATACCAGACCCTAAAAAGTTAATTGAGCATATAGGTATGTTTTGGTATGCAGAAGGTGCAGAAAATGAGAATGATGAAGGAGGTTATAGTTTTTGGATTGATGATTTGCAATTTGAAAAATTAGGAACTATTGCACAACCACGTCCTGCTATTTTAAATGGAGAAGAAATTACAGAACAAGCTTTTAATGGAGGTACAGTAAATTTGGCTGATCGTGGTCTTACTCAAACATTTAATTTAGGTTCTGGTGCCAATCAAACAGTTTCTGTTGCTCCCTCATATTTTACATTTAACTCTACAGATGTTGATGTAGCAAGAGTAAGTGAGTTAGGAGTTGTATCTATAGTTGGTAATGGAACAGCAACAATAACAGCAACATTAAACGGTGTAAAAGCTCTTGGATCATTAACAATAGAAACTATTGGAAGTTTTGATTTTGCTCCAACTCCTACATTAGCTTCAAGTAGCGTGATATCAATTTTTAGTGATGCCTATACTAATATTCCTGTTGACTTTTTTAATGGTTTTTGGGAGCCTTTCCAAACTACATTATCTGCAGATTTTACTTTAAATAATAATAACATATTAGGTTATACTAATTTTAATTTTGTTGGACATCAGTTTTCAAGTCCAACTGTAGATGCTACTGAAAAATCTACTTTACATATAAATATGTACATACCAGCAGAAATACCAGCAGATTTAGATTTTTTAATTACTATAAAAGATTTTGGTCCCGACAAAGCAGATGGTGGAGGAGATGATACAACACAACAAGTGTTTTTCTATGCAGAAGATTTTGAAGCTTACACTTGGGCAACTTTAGAAATACCAATAACAATGGTAAATAAAAATAATATTGGTCAAATTATTTATGAGAATATTAATAACCCAACAACATCATCTATAGAGAGTTTTTATTTAGATAATATCTATTTCCATAATTAAAAATAAATAATATGAATAAAATATATAAAATAAAAGTATCACTATTTAAATCATTACTTATTGTATTCACTCTGTTTTTTGCAACAAGTTGTAATACAGATGAAGAGCAGACAGTTGCAACGTTTACTAATTTAGTAATGCAAGACGAGTTTGATACCAATGGATCTTTAGATAATACCATTTGGGATTTTAACATTGGTACAGGTACTAATGGTTGGGGTAATAATGAACTTCAATATTATACAGACCGTTCAGAAAATGCGATTGTACAAAATGGTGTATTAATTATAACGGCAAAAAAAGAAGATTTTAATGGTGCTGGTTATACATCAGCAAGAATACTAACAAAAGGCAAATTTGAACAGAAGTATGGGCGTTTTGAAGCACGTATTAGATTGCCTTATGGTCAAGGAACTTGGCCTGCATTTTGGTTATTAGGTGCTAATATTGATGAAGTGGGTTGGCCACAATGTGGAGAAATTGATATCATGGAAAATCGTGGACAAGAACCTACCTTAATTAGTGGAACAGTTCATGGTCCTGGTTATTCTGCTGGAGAATCTATAGGGAAATCGTATGAATTATTAAACGATAGATTTGATACTGGGTTTCATGTTTTTGGAATTGAATGGGGACCTGAATACATCAATTTTTATGTAGATGATGTATTGTATAATCAAATAACACCAGAAGATGTTACAGGAGAATGGGTTTACGATCATCCGTTTTTTATCATTTTAAATTTAGCTATTGGAGGTGATTATGTAGGGGCGCCAAATGCCGAAACTGTTTTTCCTCAAAGGATGCTTGTAGATTACGTTAGAGTTTATCAAAAATAAATAAAATTTAAAAATAAATATTATGAAACAAATCATTCAAAAAATAAAGCAAATTTCAATATTGCTTTTAGTTTTATCTTTTTTAAGCTGTGAAAAAGAAGATGAGAAAAATTTACCTCAAATAACAGCTGGTTTTACCTATACAATTAATGTAGATACAGGTACTGTAACTTTTATAAATATTTCTGAAAGTGCTGATAGTTATGAGTGGTCTTTTGGAGACGAGACAGAAAACTCACCAGCAACAACATCCACAGAAGTTAATCCAATACATACATTTGCAAGTGGTACTTATACAGTATTGTTAAAAGCGAAAAATGTTGCGGGAGCTTCTAATACTTTTGAGAGCATTATTACTTTCGAAATTCCAGAAGTATTTGCTTTTCCAGTAACGTTTGATAATGCAAAAGTGAGTTACACTGTAGCTACTTTTAGTGGTACTACTTTTAAGATAGTAGATAATCCTGCATTAGGAGGTACAAATAATGTTGCCTCTAAAGTAGGTGAAATTGTAAATAGTGGAGCAGCTTTTGAAGGGATAGCTTTAGAATTAGGAACAGATTTAGATTTAACAACAAACAAATCAATAAAAGTTAATGTTTGGTCAGATAAAGCTGTTGATGTTTTATTAAAATTAGAAATATCAGAAAGTGATGCCGTTGAAACAGCAGTAAATCACACTGGTTCTGGATGGGAAGAATTAACATTTAGTTTTAGTTCATCAAAATCATATCCTAAAGTTGTTGTTTTTATTGATGGACCTGGAGCTACTACAGGAACCTTTTATATTGATGATTTAGTTCAAGTTGCATCAGAAGAATCTCCTGCTCCTTTATGTGAAGCAGAAACAATGCAGTCTTTAAATGCGGTAGATTTTAATTTAACTTTTATGGCAGATCCAGCGTCTAGCTTAACAATTATACAAGACAATACAACCTATGAATATATAGATAATATTGCAGCTACAGATGCTAATAACTCATGTAAAATAGGTAAGCTAACCAATAGCAACCAAAACCCTTGGGACAATTTACAAATAGATTTAGCAAGTAAATTAACTTTTACAAATGGATCAAACTTTACAATGAAGGTGTATTCGCCTCAGTCTGGGTACAAAGTAACTATGAAGCTTGAAGATAAAAATGATAATAGTATTAAGACAGAAGTAGCTTCTTCAGCGACAACAAAAACAAACGAATGGGAAGTAATTACAGTTCCTTTTGGAGCTACTGATAGTGGAAAGTATGATAAAATTGTACTGTTTTTTGATTTAGAAACACAAAACGGAAACACGTATTATTTTGATGATTTAAAATTAAACGCTGGTTCTGGTGGTGGAAATACTGGTGGAGGAGCTTGTACTACAGATGCTGCTCAATCTCTTAGTGCATCAAGTTTTGATTTAACTTTTTTAACAGATATTGGTACTATAGCAACAAAAGGTGCAGATGTTGGTAAGTTTTTTCAAGACAACACAACGTATGAATATGTTGATAATCCAGGAACTTCTTCAGTAAATAATTCATGTAAAGTAGGTAAGGCTACAAACAGCAATCAAAACCCTTGGGATAATTTACAAATTGATTTAACAAACAAATTAGCATTTACTGATGGATCAAATTTTACAATGAAAGTATACTCGCCACAATCTGGTTATAAAGTAACTTTAAAGTTAGAAGATAAAACAAACGGAGGAATTGCAAAAGAATTTCCTTCTAATGAAACAACTACTAAAATTAATGAATGGGAAGTACTAACTTTTCCTGTAAGTGCAGCTGATGCTAATATATATGATAAAATTGTATTGTTTTTTGATTTACAAACTCAAAATGCAAACACGTATTATTTTGATGATTTAAAGTTGAACTTAGGTTCTGGTGGTGGAAATACAGGTGGTAATTCAGGTGGAAGTGGAACCTCAAGTACTCTTGGAGGGGGAACTGGATGTGATGATACAATTACATGCCCTGCTGCTCCAGTAGGTGAATTATTATTTAACGGAGATTTTGAAGCATGTGACTGTGATTGGCAATTAATTAACAATGGAGGTTTAGTAACCATCTCAACAACAATTAGTAATGGGGGTACAAAATCTGCTCAAATTCAATCTGCAGCGGGTGTAAACCCAGCATTAAAGCAAGAAAGACTTGGTGCAGGTCTTATTCAACCAAATACTACTTATGTTGTTACTTTTGATATTAAAGCATCAGGTGAATTTGGTGAGGGTGGTTTGTTCAAGGCATTTACTTTTTCTGAAGGAGAAAATGGTGGAGACGTAGCTGCAACTCAACATGTTCTAACAGAGAATACTACTAGTATTTCATCTGCTTCTTGGGAAAGTAAATCGTATACTTTTACTACTCCAGGATCTGCAGCTCAAGTTGCAGGAGGAATATCTTTCTTAGCTGAGTTAGTAAACAGTGCCGCTTCAGTAAACATAGATAATGTAGTTATAAAAGCTCAATAATTAGTTTTTTACTATTATTAATAAACAGCTTGAGTAATCATTAATTCATACTCAAGCTGCTTATTATAGAGCATTAATAAAAAGAAGTAAAAGTTTTGTAAGAGCTAAGTTTTTAGATGTCATAAATATTTTGTTGGCTTTTAAGAATCGTTTTAAGCTATATTTAAAACGATATAAAAACACCTCAAATAAAATAAATTGATCTCTAATCTAAGGAGGGAAAAAAGAACAAAACGAATACACAAAAAGTACTAACCAATATTTTGAATAACGAATTACTATTTTTTTAGAGATTCATAGAAGGCTAATTTTAATGACAAAGAATACTATTTTTTTAGGAGAAAATAAAGCAAACTTTCAAGCCCAAGAGGTAAAAGGAGAAATGATAAACTTTGAGAACGAAGTTTATTACAAGATTTCTAATAGCAATGAAATGAGACCTTTTTTTATGAGTATTGTCTCAGACTCTAACCACTGGATGTTTATTTCAAGTAATGGAGGTCTTACAGCTGGTAGAAAAAATAGCGAACATTCTCTTTTTCCATATTATACAGATGATAAAATTACAGAATCTGCAGATATTACAGGAAGTAAATCTATTTTTAGGGTAACTAAAAACGGTAAAACGTATTTATGGGAACCATTTACCCAAAGGCAAATCGGTTTGTATCAAACAACACAAAACGTATATAAAAATAGCTATGGTAACAAAGTTGTTTTTGAAGAGGTTAATGAAACTTTAGGACTTACTTTTAGATATCAATGGAGCTCTTCTGATCAATTTGGATTTGTAAAAAAATCTACGTTAGTAAACAATACATCAGAAAAAATAGACATCATATTTATAGATGGTTTGCAAAATATTATTCCTTCGGATGTTGAAACAGATTTACAAAACTCAAGAAGTAATTTAGTTGATGCTTACAAAAAAAGTGAATTACAAAAAGAAAGTGGTTTAGGTATTTTTGCTTTAAGTGCTATTATTGTTGATAAAGCAGAGCCAAGTGAAGCTTTAAAAGCAAATATAGTTTGGTCTTATGGTATTCAAAACCCAACCTATTTGTTATCATCTTTACAATTAGATAATTTTAGAAAAGGCAAAGAAATTTATCAAGAAGAAGATGTTAAAGCAGAAAAAGGTGCTTATTTTATTAGTACTGCAATTGTTTTAGAAGCCAATGAAACCAAAGAATGGAGCTTTGTAGCCAATGTAAATCAAACAATTGGTGATATTCAAAAAATAGCATCAGCAATAAAAAAAGATGAAAATTTAACAGAAATTATTGATAAAGATATTGACCTTGGTACTAAAAATTTAATCGCTTTAACAACTGCAGCTGATGGTTTACAACTAACCAACGACCCATTAATTAATACAAGACATTTTGCAAATACACTTTTTAATTTAATGCGAGGTGGTACTTTTGATGATGATTATAAAATTGAAAAAGAAGATTTTAAAAAATATATAGGTAAAGCAAATAAAGAGGTTTTTAAAAGTAAAGAAGCAACTTTAAATAACTTACCAGATGTATTTACTCTGGATGTAATTTTGGATATTGCAGAGAAAGATGCAAATAAAAATTTTAAAAGACTTTGTTTTGAGTACTTACCTTTAAAATTTAGTAGAAGACATGGAGATCCAAGTAGACCATGGAACAAGTTTTCTATAAATACTAAAAGTGAAATTGATGGTTCTAAAATTTTAGATTACGAAGGAAATTGGCGAGATATTTTCCAGAACTGGGAAACCTTAGCTCATTCGTATCCAGAATTTATTGAGAGTATGATTCATAAATTCTTAAACGCCACTACTTTTGATGGTTACAATCCTTATAGAGTTACAAAAGATGGTTTTGATTGGGAAGTTATAGAAGAAAATGATCCTTGGTCTTATATTGGTTATTGGGGAGATCATCAGATTATTTACTTATTAAAATTCTTAGAATTTATAGAGAATCACTATCCAACTCAATTAGAAAAACGTTTTACAGAAGACATTTTTGTCTATGCAAATGTGCCTTATGTAATTAAAAGTTATCAAGAAATTTTAACAAATTCTAAAGATACTATTGATTTTAATTACAAATTACAAGAAAAAATAGAACTAAAAAGAGAAAACTTAGGAGCTGATGGAGCTTTAATAAGAGA
Source organism: uncultured Polaribacter sp. (assembly GCF_947497695.1). Taxonomy (GTDB): domain Bacteria; phylum Bacteroidota; class Bacteroidia; order Flavobacteriales; family Flavobacteriaceae; genus Polaribacter. Next base: position 31,630 of record NZ_CANMHM010000012.1, read on the forward strand.
CGCAAAAAATACAATTTATCAGGTAAATTTATTAGAAAAATTATTAGCAACAGTTTTAGCAAAAGTATCTAATTTTATTCCTGAAGGAGGAATTTGGATGAATACCCAAAGACCAGAATGGAATGATGCCAACAATGCTTTAGTTGGTAATGGAGTTTCTATGGTAACTTTAAATTATTTAAATCGTTTTATAAATTTCTTTGAAAAAATAGTTGCCAAATCATCAACAGAAAAAGTAAATATTTCTGGTGAATTGGCTCTCTTTTTTAATTCTGTTGTAGTAACATTAAATCAGCATAAAAACATACTTTCAGGCAAAGTTTCTGATACAGACAGAAAAACGATTTTAGATGGTTTAGGAGAAGCTGCAAGTTTGTACAGAACTACTATTTATAAAATTGGTTTTTCAAGTGATAAAACTCAGGTTACAAAAACCGAATTATTAGCATTTTTTACCATCACAAAACAATATTTAGAACATACGATTAAAGCAAATAAACGTTCTGATAATTTATATCATTCCTATAATTTAATGACCATAGAAAATGATACACAAGTATCTATTTCTTATCTGTCTGAAATGTTAGAAGGCCAAGTTGCTGTTTTAAGTGCTGGTTATTTATCATCAAAAGAAGCATTAGAGGTTTTAGATGGTATGAAAGCGAGTGCGTTGTTTAGAAAAGATCAATACAGTTATATTTTATACCCAAATAAAAACTTACCACGTTTTGATGAGAAAAACGTAATTCCGACTGTTTCTATAGAAAAATCTGAATTGTTATTAAGATTAATGAATGATGAAAACACGCAAATAATTAATAAAGATATTACAGGTAAATTTCATTTTAATGCAAACTTTAATAATGCGAATAGTTTAAAAGAAACATTCGAAAAATTACCAGAAAATTATACTGATTTGGTTGTAAAAGAATCAGATTTAGTACTCTCTATTTTCGAGGAAGTATTTAACCATAAAGCATTTACAGGTCGTTCAGGAACTTTCTTTGGTTATGAAGGTTTAGGGTCTATTTATTGGCACATGGTTTCTAAATTATTATTAGCAGTTCAAGAAAATTGCTTATTGGCTGTAAAAAATAATGAAAGTGAAGCTCTTATCGGGCAATTATTAGATCATTATTATGAAATTCAGGCTGGTATTGGAGTGCATAAATCGCCTAAATTATATGGTGCTTTTCCTACAGATCCTTATTCTCATACACCAGCAGGCAAAAGAGCACAACAACCAGGAATGACAGGTCAGGTTAAAGAAGATGTGTTGAGTAGAATTGGTGAATTAGGTGTTTTTGTAAAAAACGGACAAATTATCTTTAACCCAAGATTGCTTAGAGCAAGTGAGTTTGTTACATCAACAAAAAACTTTAAATACACCAATATAAACAAAGAAGATACATCAATTGTAATAGAAAAAGATTCGCTTTGTTTTACTTATTGTCAGGTTCCAATTATTTATACCAATGCTAAAGAAGAAGGCATAAAAGTGTTTTTTACAGATGATAAAGTAGAAGAGTTTTCAAACTTGAGTCTTGATAATAAGGTTTCTAAAATGATGTTTAAAAGAACAGGAGATATAGATAGAATTGAAGTTTCAGTAATAAAATAAGTTTAGATAAAGGAATCCCAAATATGAAATTAATTTTTAAAATAGTCATTCTTAGTATTGTTTTGATTTTTGGGTGTACTTCTAAAGAGAAGAAAATAGTACAGCAAAAAAGTATAATGAATGCAGCATATATTTTAGGAAATTCTGAATACTTGGCAATATCTTATGGAGGCTACAGAGCTACTTCAAGAGATATTCAACCAACGATTACAGAGTTAAAAGAAGATCTTAAAATATTATCTGCAATGGGCATTAAAATTTTAAGAACCTACAATGTGCAGCCAAAATTGCCTCATGCAGCAAATGTTTTAGAAGCCATTCATCAACTTAAAAAAGAAGATGCTAATTTTGATATGTATGTAATGTTAGGTGCTTGGATAGATTGTTTGAATGCTTGGACAAATAAAGCTCCAAACCATAATATTGAAAGTGCACAAAATGAAGGAGAAATAGCAAGAGCAGTTGCTTTGGCTAACAAATACCCAGAAATTGTAAAAGTAATTGCTGTGGGTAATGAAGCCATGGTAAAATGGGCAGAAAACTATTACGTACAACCAAATGTTATTTTAAAATGGGTAAACCACTTACAAAATTTAAAGAAAAACGGAGCTCTTGCTAAAGACATTTGGATTACAAGTTCAGACGATTTTTCTTCTTGGGGTGGAGGAGATGAATTGTATCATACAAAAGATTTAGAAAGTTTAATAAAAGCAGTAGATTATATATCTATGCATACTTATCCTTATCATAATTCACACTACAATCCTGAGTTTTGGAAAACACCAAATCATTTAAATAATCTTTCTGATAAAGAAAAAATAGATGCATCAATGTTAAGAGCATTCAATTTTGCTAAAAACCAATACAATGGTGTTAAAAATTATATGAAAAGTTTAGGGGTTGATAAACCAATTCATATAGGAGAAACAGGTTGGGCAACCATTTCTAACGGACATTATGGGGCAAATGGATCAAGAGCTACAGATGAATATAAACAGGGTTTGTATTACAACTACATAAGAAATTGGACAAATAAGCAAGGAATTTCTTGTTTCTATTTTGAAGCTTTTGATGAACAATGGAAAGATGCAAACAACCCAAATGGCTCAGAAAATCATTTTGGATTGATAAATCTAAAAGGAGAAGCAAAATATCCGCTTTGGAGTTTGGTTGATGATGGAGTTTTTAAGGGTTTAACAAGAAACGGAAAACAAATTACTAAAACATACAATGGAGATTTAGAAACTTTAATGAAAGATGTTTTTGTACCTAATACAGACTATAAAAGATAAAATTCATCAGAATGAAAACAAAATATTTTTTTTACGCACTATTTTTATTGATGATGATAAGTTGTAATCAAAAAAATAAAAAATTATCTGTTGATGTTTATGAAACCTCAGAAGCTGGAAATAAGCTAACTAAAATATCTGAATTTAAAGCAGCTGAAAATCCATCAACAATAACCATAAATACTAATACAACATATCAAACTATAACTGGTTTTGGGGGTGCTTTTACAGAAGCTTCTGCTTATTTACTAAATCGATTGAGTAAAAAAAATAGAGATACTATTTTACAAGCTTATTTTGCAGAAGAAGGAGCAAATTATTCACTTACAAGAACCCACATGAATTCTTGTGATTTTTCATTAAGTAACTATTCGTATTCTCCTGTTCTAGAAGATGTTAATTTAGAGCATTTTACAATAAAAGAAGATATGAATGATTTAATTCCGATGATAAAAGATGCGATGAAAGTATCCAAAGACGGATTTAAAATATTTGCATCTCCTTGGACAGCAGCTCCTTGGATGAAAGATAATAACAAGTGGGTTGGAGGAAAATTATTACCAAAATATTATGATACTTGGGCTTTATTCTTTTCTAAATATTTAAATGCTTATAAATCACAAGGAATAAATATATGGGGTTTTACAGTAGAAAATGAACCTCATGGGAATGGAAATAATTGGGAAAGTATGCATTTTACCCCAGATGAAATGACGGAATTTGTACAACACCATTTAGGTCCAAAATTAGAAAAAGATGGTTATGGAGATAAAATTATTTTAGGATATGACCAAAATAGAGAAGGAGTTAAAGAATGGGTAGACTCTATGTATGCAACTCCAGAATCTTCTAAATATTTTGATGGAACAGCCATTCATTGGTACGAAAGTACGTATAAGGTTTTTTCTAAAGAATTACAATATGCACACTACAAAGCACCAGATAAGTATTTAATCGAAACAGAAGGTTGTGTAGATTCTCAAGTTCCTGTTTGGCAAGATGATGCTTGGTATTGGAAAAAAGAATCTACAGATTGGGGTTGGGACTGGGCTCCAGAAGAAGACAAATATTTACACCCAAAGTATGCTCCTGTTAACAGGTATGCAAGAGACATTATTGGTTGCCTAAATAATTGGGTAGATGGTTGGGTAGATTGGAACATGGTTTTAGACAAACAAGGAGGCCCAAATTGGTTTAAAAATTGGTGTATTGCTCCTGTAATTGTAGATCCAGAAAAAGATGAAGTTTATTTTACACCCTTGTATTATACAATGGCTCATTTTAGTAAATACATTAGACCCAAGGCTAAAGTTATTGGCATAGAAAATACAGATAAAGAGTTACAAGTAACTGCAGCTCAAAACCCAAATGGTTCTATTGCAGTGGTGGTTTTTAATGAAGGAAAAACTAAAAAGAGTTTCAAATTACTTTTAGGAGAAAAGGAAACACTTGTAAATATAGATGCACAAGCATTACAAACTATAATGATATCATCAAAATAACAGCCAAAAAATCAAATAAATCTAAAGGTTTTAAAACCTATTAGATGTAATTAACTAAAAAATAAAATTTATGTCAAGCAGCATCTTAGCATCAAAAAGTAAAGTACCTATGGGTCAAAAAATTGCCTTTGGTTTAGGCATGCTTGCCAATCAAATGTTTCCTGCAGCTTTGGGTATTTTTATGGTTGTTTTAATTCAAGATTTAGGTTTCCCTACTTGGATGTGGGGAGTATTATTTTTTCTTCCAAGAGTTTTCGATTCAATATCAGATCCTATTATGGGATTTATTTCAGACAATACAAGATCTGTTTGGGGTAGACGTAGACATTATGTGTTTTTAGGAGCAGTTATAATGGGGATTTCTTTTGCTTTGATGTGGCAATTATACAAGGTAGATACTTTAAGTTATAATTTTATGTATTTCTTATTTTGGTCTTTAGTTTTTTATTTAGGGTTAACTATTTTTTCTGTGCCTTATGTTGCAATGGGTTATGAAATGAGTGATGATTTTCATGAACGTACCAACATTATGGCAGTTGCACAATGGATTGGGCAATGGGCTTGGGTAATAGCTCCTTGGTTTTGGGTTGTTATGTACGATCCTTCTTGGTTTGAAGGTGGAGCAGCAGCTGCAACAAGAAATTTAGCAGTTTGGGTTGCTGTTATTTGTGCTATTTTAGCAATGATTCCTGCTATATTTATAAAGAGTAAGTCTACTAAAGATGATGAAAGTTTAACACCTTTAACATTAAAAACAATAGGAGGTAGTTTAAAAGAAATTTTAGTCAATTTTAAAGAAGCTTTTAAAATTCCTGTATTTAGAAAATTATGTTTTTCAACATTTTTAATATTCAATGCATTTAATACAGTTGCAGGTTTTTCATTTTTTATAGTGGTTTATTATTTATTTAATGGAGATGCAGCAGCAGCAGGTATTTGGCCAACTTTATTAGGGAGTGTTGGTGCTTTGGTAACTACTTTTTTAGTGATTCCTGTTGTGGCTAAAATATCTAAAACATTGGGTAAAAAGAAAGCTTTTTTAGTTTCTCAAGGAATTTCTGTTATTGGTTATTTAATGCTTTGGTTTTTATTTATCCCAGGAAAACCTTATATGTTTTTATTTGCATTGCCTTTTTTCTCATTCGGAATTGGAAGTTTATTTACCTTAATGATGTCTATGACTTCTGATGTGATAGATATTGATGAATTAAACACAGGTAAAAGAAGAGAAGGTGTATTTGGAGCAATTTATTGGTGGATGGTAAAGTTTGGTTTTGCGATTGCTGGTTTATTAACAGGAGCAATAATGGCTTTGGTAGGTTTTGTACCAGATGCAGAAAACTCAGAAGCATCTATTACTGGTATCAGATTGTTTTATTCTGGTTTACCAATTGCTGGTACTTTGGCTGCAATGTGGATTATGCGTAATTATGATTTAACAGAAGAAAAAGCATTGGAAATAAGTACAGCATTAGAAAAGAAAAAAAATCAATAAAAATAGAATATCAGTGTTCTTATAAGAAAATATAGTATTTATTTTTCATCTTTTGATAAATCTATGAAAGTTAGCCATAATTGAAGTGTTTAATGTTATTCGAGATTTTGGAAAAAAAGTAAAAAATTGAAATTTTAAATAGCTATAAATTCTTTAACATTTATTTTGCGAGTTTTCTATCAATAGAAAGTTCGCTTTTTTATTCAATAATTTTTTAGTTGCAACTAAAAATGTATCCTAATAATTAAAGGATTGTACTAAAAACAGCAAATATTTTTTATATTTACTTTTAATACCAACACAATTATGAAAACTAAATTACTTTATTTTAACGTACTATTATTTGTTGTTTTTTTTATAATTTCTTGTCAAAATACAAAACGTAATTTATACCCAGAAACACTTGTTGGAGGCTTAGAATTATTATCCTCAGAAAAAACAGGAATTGATTTTAACAATAGCATAAAAGAAACAGCATATTTTAACCATTATTTTTATGCTCAAATATATGTAGGTTCTGGAGTTGCAATTGGCGATTTAGATAATGATGGTTTGCCAGATATTTTCTTTGGTGGGAGCCAAGTTGGAGATAGATTGTACCATAACAAAGGTGGTTTTAAATTTGAAGATATTTCTAAATCGTCTAAAATAGTAAGAAGTCCAGGTTGGACTTGGGGTGTTACAATGGCAGATATTAATGCCGATGGGTATTTAGATATTTATGTAAGTAGAAATGGAAATTCTTTAGATATTGATAAAAGAAGAAATTTACTCTTTATAAATAATCAAGATTTAACTTTTACAGAGTCTGCAGCCTCTTATGGATTGGCAGATATAGGTTTTTCTACACAAGCTGTATTTTTTGATATGGATAATGATGGAGATTTAGACATGTATCAAGTAAATCAACCAGCAGACAATAAAATACTACTCGTAAATAAAGTAACTCCTAAAGATGTTGAATCTTTTAAAGATAAAATTTATAGAAATGATGCTGGGAAATTTACAGATATTTCTAAAAGCACAGGTATATCTAGAGAGTTAGCTTATGGTTTAAGCGTAAACGCAACAGATTTTAATAATGATGGATTTGTAGATTTATATGTCTCCAATGATTATGCCGCTCCAGATTTTATGTATTATAATAACGGAGACGGAACTTTTAAAAATGTAATACAAGATAAACTAAAACATTTTTCACAATATAGTATGGGTTCTGACACAGGAGATGTAAATAATGATGGTTTAATTGATCTTTTTACAACAGACATGACTCCAAATGATCATTACAGATCTAAAATGAATATGGCTACAATGAGTAGTGATGCTTTTAATGAAATCGTAAAAACAACAAATAGTTATCAATATATGACCAATACATTACAGATAAACAATGGTGTAGGTATGTTTTCTGATATTGCAAATTTAGCAGGAATTTCTAATACAGATTGGAGTTGGGCAAGTCTTTTGTTTGATGTTGATAATGATGGATTTAAAGATTTAATAGTTACCAATGGTATAAAAAAAGATATTGATAACAATGATGCCAAAAGAGATGTTAGTGCAAATTCTAAAAATATTACTTATGATGAATTATTTAAATATAGTAAAAAAACTCCATCAAACCCTTTAAGTAATTATGTTTTTAAAAATAGTAAAGGTTTTGATTTTATAAATAAAAGTGAAGACTGGGGCTTTAATACTCCAAGTTTTTCACATGGAATTGCTTATGGTGATTTAGATAATGATGGCGATTTAGATGTTGTTATCAATAATATGGAAAAACCTGCATTTGTATATGAGAATAAAGCTACAGGAAATTTTTTAAAAATAAAATTAGAAGGATCAGATAAAAATCAATTTGGTTATGGTGCCAAAGCTATTATTAATCATAATGGTAATTTGCAAATTGCAGAGAATAATGTAACACGTGGTTTTTTATCCTCTGTAGAGTCAGGCTTATTTTTTGGATTAGGAAAAGATACTAAAATAGAAAAAGTATCAGTTATTTGGCCAGATGGTAAAACTAGTTTTTTTAATAATATTTCAGCAAATCAAACACTTACCGCTAAATATTCTAACGCAAAGTTAAAGGGTAAAGAAAATAAAGAAAACAGTACTTTATTATCACAAATAGATGCTAAAAAAATAGGGCTTACTTATACTCACAAAGAAAACGAGTTTAATGATTTTGCTGATGAAATTCTTTTGCCTCACAAATTATCAACAAACGGACCTTTTTCTTCAGTTGCAGATGTAAATGGTGATGGTTTAGAAGATATATTTATTGGTGGTGCAGCAAAACAAGCAGGTATTTTGTATATACAAAACAACGATGGAAAATTTAAAGAAAGTCAATTTCAACCCTGGAGTATTGATAAAGATTCAGAAGATTTAGGGGCATTATTTTTTGATGTTGATGGTGATCATGATCAAGATTTATATGTTACAAGTGGAGGTAGCGAATTTAAAACAGGAAACCCCTTATTAAAAGACAGGTTATATATTAATGATGGTAAAGGTGTTTTTACAAAAAATTCAAAAGCAATTCCTAATATTTATGAAAGTTCACAATGTGTTAAAGCTTCAGATATTGATGCTGATGGAGATTTAGATTTATTTGTTGGTACAAGACTTATATCAGGTAAATATCCTTTTCCTGCTACAAGTTATTTTTTAATAAATGAAAATGGAACATTTAAAAAAGCAAAAGAAAGTATTGCTAAAGAGTTTCAAAATTTAGGAATGGTTACAGATGCTGTTTTTAGTGATATTGATAAAGATGGTGATGATGATTTATTAATAGTAGGAGAGTGGATGAAAATAAAAGTGTTTAAAAATGATAAAGGAATATTTAAAGATGATTCTGTAAATATTGGTATCACTGATCAATTTAGAAGTTTATGGTGGTCAATTACTGCCAATGATATAGATAATGATGGAGATGAAGATTATATAGTTGGTAATTTAGGTAGAAATAATAAATTTAAAGCATCAAAAGAACATCCTTTTAAGGTATATGCTAATGACTTTGACAATAATGGTACAAATGATATTGTTTTAGCTAAATATTACAAAGATAATTATGTACCTATGAGAGGAAGAGAATGCACAAGCCAGCAAATGCCCTATGTTTCAGAAAAATTTAAAGATTACCATAGTTTTGCATCTTCAAAATTATTAGATATTCTTCCAGAAGATAAAATTGAAGGAGCTGTCATTTATCAGATAGAAAATTTTGAAAGTATTATTTTAATCAATGAAAACGGAAAACTTATCTCTAAAGACTTACCTATACAAGCACAAGTGAGTCCAATTAAAAGTGTTATTGTAGATGATTTTAATTCAGATGGTTTTAAAGACATTTTAACAATTGGTAATCATTATGGGGTAGAAGTAGAAACAACACGTTATGATGCAGGTTATGGATCACTTTTTTTAGGAGATGGTAAAAATAACTTTCACTTTATACCTGCATTAGAAAGTGGTCTTCATGTTCCAAAAGATACTCGTTCTATTCAGCAAATAAAAATAGCTAAAGAAAATGCATTTTTGATGACCAATAATAACGATTCTTTATTTCTATTTAAAAGAAATTTTTGATGTTTATGTAATTTAAGGTCAATTAATTGCACGTATTTTAATTCAACTTTTGTTAACAAAACAAAAATACTACAATACCAAATTTCTATTTGTGTAAATTTACCACAACATTTCCCATACATTTATTTTTATTTTTATTTTAATAGTAAATATTTATCAAGATTACAATTACGAATTCCTTATAAAACCTAATGATTTTTGATAATTTATCAATAAATGTATTTATTTATTATAATGTATGTTTTTTGTTGGGGCAATTTATTCTAATTTAATTATTTAATTTTCTAGCTTAGCTAAAGCTCAAGTAAATACTTTATAAGTATATTGAAAAAGTATTTAAAACATTAATTATTAACCCATTTAATATTTATTATGAAAAAAATTACATTATTTATTTTTCTATTGACAATGTCAATAGGGTATGCACAACAAACTTTAGTGCAAGATTTTGAAACAGGTACAGATGGACTTGGAGAACCATTTGGAGGTGCAGCAGCAGAAATTGTAGCAGATCCAGCTGTTGGAGGAACTAGAGGTCAGGTTGCAAAACTAACAGCTTCAGCATCAGGAGAAGTATGGCAAGGGTTAAATGTTAACATGACAAGTAATGTTACTTTAACTACCGATAAAACCATGGAAATAGACATTTATTCTAATGAAGCTATTACAATTGCACCAAGAGTTCAAGGAGGATTAGATGGAGCTCCAGTATCAACAGCTGTAGTTTCTCACACAGGTAGTGGATGGGAGACTTTAACCATAACGTTTAATACAGGTTCAAATAATGATCAGACTGCAAATGGGGTTTATTCAGAATTTGTTATTTATTATCTATGGGATAATGGCTTTATAAGTCCTGCAATTGATAGAGTTTTTTATGCAGATAATATTAAAGGGATTGTAGTTGAGGACGAAGTAGTGGTTGTTGAGCCTGAAGATAAAGATTTAGTACAAGATTTTGAAACTGGTACAGATGGACTTGGAGAACCATTTGGAGGTGCAGCAGCAGAAATTGTTGCAGATCCAGCTGTTGGAGGAACTAGAGGTCAGGTTGCAAAACTAACAGCTTCAGCATCAGGAGAAGTATGGCAAGGATTAAATGTTAACATGACAAGTAATGTTACTTTAACTACCGATAAAACCATGGAAATAGACATTTATTCTAATGAAGCTATAACAATTGCTCCAAGAGTTCAAGGAGGATTAGATGGAGCTCCAGTATCAACAGCTGTAGTTTCTCACACAGGTAGTGGATGGGAGACTTTAACCATAACGTTTAATACAGGTTCAAATAATGATCAGACTGCAAATGGAGTTTATTCAGAATTTGTTATCTATTACCTTTGGGATAACGGTTTTATAGACCCTGCAATTGAAAGAGTTTTTTATGCCGATAATATTAAAGGGATCGTAGTTGAGGATGAAGTAGTGGTTGTTGAGCCTGAAGATAAAGATTTAGTACAAGATTTTGAAACAGGTACAGATGGTCTTGGAGAACCATTTGGAGGTGCAGCAGCAGAAATTGTTGCAGATCCAGCTGTTGGAGGAACTAGAGGTCAGGTTGCAAAACTAACAGCTTCAGCAACAGGAGAAGTTTGGCAAGGGTTAAATGTTAACATGACAAGTAATGTTACTTTAACTACAGATAAAACCATGGAAATAGACATCTATTCTAATGAAGCTATAACAATTGCTCCAAGAGTTCAAGGAGGATTAGATGGAGCTCCAGTATCAACTGCTGTAGTTTCTCACACAGGTAGTGGTTGGGAGACTTTAACCATAACGTTTAATACAGGTTCAAATAATGATCAGACTGCAAATGGGGTTTATTCAGAATTTGTTATTTATTATCTATGGGATAATGGCTTTATAAGTCCTGCAATTGATAGAGTTTTTTATGCAGATAATATAAAAGGAATTGCAGTTGCAGCTCCAGTAGTCAATACGCCAACAATAGCAGCTCCAACTCCACCAAATAGAAATGCAGAAGATGTGATATCTATTTATAGTGATGCCTATACAAATGTTGCAAATAATTTTGATGCAGGTTGGTGTGGTCCAAGTTCCGTTGAAATAATTCAAGTAGAAGGTAATAATACCGTTGAATATAAGGGAAATGCTTGTCAAGGAATTGTTTTAGATGCAGCTATGGATGCTACTGCTTTTACTAATTTACATGTAGATGTTTATATTGACGCTACTGTAGATGTAACTTCAAAAGTGTTTAATTTAAAATTTGTAGGTGTACCAAATACAATTTTTAAAGAATATCCTTTTAATGCCGGTACAACACCAGCTTTAGTAGCGGGTTCTTGGGTAAGTATAGATATTCCTGTAGATTTATCTACAATGTCTAACTTTAAAGAATTTGGTATCACAGCTGATAACCTTACAAATCAAGTTTGGTATGATAATTTATACATTTACAAAGGTGCTCCTTTAAGTATAGATAAAAACAATTTATTAAATATAAGTGTATCACCAAACCCTGCTAGAAATGATTTAAAAATTTCTACTCAAGGTACGATTGATAATGTAACTATTTACAATGTATTGGGTAAGAAACTAGTAAGTAAAATAATTGGTAGTAGTGAAGGTGTCATAAATGTTTCTAACTTAAAAACGGGTATTTATATTTTAAAATATACTGTAAATTCTAAAGTAGGAACTATGAAGTTTGTAAAAGAGTAATTTAATAATTTTATAATTCTGATAAAAAGGATGCTGAAAAGCATCCTTTTTCTTTTTATAATTTTAAGTTAGTTAATAATATTATTTGTTATATTTTAATAATATTTTCTAAGTTTTTATAGTCACTTTTTTTTGTGTTTACATTCAAAAAAAACTAAATAAAATTATTTTTCTTCATTTGTAATAAATGACGTAAATTGCTAGCATCATACTTTTTTAAGTTTAAACATGCTAAGAAATTTATTTTTATTAATTTCTCTATCAGTTTCTGTACTAAATTTTGCACAGGAACTGCCTCCAATTAGCACCTATACTTCTCAGGATTATAAAGCAGATAATCAAAACTGGTCAATAGCACAATCTGAAAATAATTTTATTTATGCATCCAATAATAAAGGTTTATTAGAATTTAATGGATTTGATTGGAAATTGTATCCAACGCCTAATGGAAGTGCCAGTAATGTTGTAAGGGTTTTAAAAGATAAAATTTATACAGGTTTTAAAAATGATTTTGGTTTCTGGGATAAAAATGATTTTGGCGAATTATTCTATACTTCTATTGTTAAAAGTCAAAATATTAAAATCTTGGCAGGTGAAGAAATAGAAACTATTTTAACACTTAATGATTGGATACTTTTTAAATCTTCACAAAATATTTACTTGTTTAACTTAAAAACTTCGGAAGTAAAAGTTATCAATACAGCCAATAAAATTCAGAAAATATCGAAAGTAAATGGTGTTATTTACTTCCAAGAAGAAAATAAAGGTATTTTTAAAATTGAAAAAGGTGTTCCAAAACTGTTTGCAGAACATCAAATATTACAAGAAAATGTTCTTGTAGAGATTTTTAATAAAGACGATACACTTTTATTTTTAACTCAAAATAATGGCTTTTTCTATTTAGAGAATAAAAGGTTAAAAAAATGGAAAATAGCTTCAGAAGCTATTCTTAAAAATGTAACAGTTACTACTGCAAAAAATTTAGCAAACAAAGATTTTGCTTTGGGTACAGTTTCTGATGGTTTTCTGTATCTAAATAAAAATGGAGATTTTAAGTATCAAATCACAAAAAGCTCAGGTTTAAATAGCAATACTTTACATAGCATTTTTGAAGATGCTAATAACAATATTTGGTTGAGTTTAAATAATGGAATCAATTGTATTAACAATACTTCTCCTTTTAAAATTTTTAATAGAAAAACTGATTTTATAGGTTCAATTTACTCATCCATTGTTTTTAAAGACAATTTATATTTAGGAACTAATCAAGGATTGTTTTACAGAGAAGCAACTTCTAAAGAAAGTTTTACTTTTATAGAAAACACAGAAGGCACTGTTTTAAGTTTAGAAAATATTGATGGTACATTATTTTGTGGTCATACTTCTGGGACACTTGTAGTAAAAAATAACAAAGCAAGTTTTGTTTTTAAAGAACAAGGTACTTTAATGCTCAAAAAGGTAGCTAAAAACCTCATTCTTCAAGGAGGTTATGATGGGTTACATCTTCTTGAAAAAAATAATAATACTTGGCGTTTTAGAAATAAGGTTACTGGTTTTGATAACTCAATTAAATCTTTTGTAATTTCTGATTCTCATAAAATTATCGTAAACCTAGAGTATAAGGGGGTTTTTAAGCTTACGCTAGATGATGATTATCAGAATGTAATTGATATTCAAAAAGAAAAATCTCTTGCTAAAAGCCTTCATTCTTGCTTACTTTCTTATCAAGATAAAATAATATTCTCTAGCAAAGATGGAGTTTTTATTTATGATAAAAATAAAGATGTTTTTAAGAGAGACGCTATTTTTAGCCAATTAATCTCTGAAAATGGTTTTATTTCAGCAGAACTTATACCTACCAATTCTAATAAACTTTGGTCTTTTTCTAAAGAAAGTATCAAATATTTAACACAAGGGGAGTTGAGTAGTAAACCTGTTGTTAAAAGTATTCCAATTTCAGCTTCGATGCCAAAAGCTACTTATGGTTATGAAAATATCGTGTATTTAGAAAATCAAAATTATTTGATAGGAACATCTAATGGTTATGTTGCTGTAGATTTAAATAAATATAATGACCAAAATAACTATAAGATTCAAATTTATAAAGTAAATAATTTTGATTTAGCTACTTCAAAATTACAAGTTGACTTATCAGAAAAAAAAGACTTTTCTAGTAAAGATAATAATTTTGAATTCTTTTATGGAGTTCCTAATTATGATAAAACAACCAGTATAAAATACCAATATTTTATTAATGGTTTAAATGAAAACTGGAGTAACCCTTCAACAGCAAAATCTTTTTTGTTAGAAGAAATTCCTTATGGTAATTATACCTTTAAAGTAAGAGCTCTTGTTGATGGACAAGTGAAGAGTAATGAAGCAAGTTTTAATTTTGTAATTACTAAACCTTGGTATTTGTCTAATGGTTTATTACTAATTTTTGGATTGTTTTTAGCAGTATTTGTACTTACTTTTTATATTGTTAACAAAAAATCAAATCAACATTTTAAAAAGCAACAAGAGGCATTGTTAGCCAAAGCTAAAAAAGAGTCTGAGCTAAGAGAGTTTGAAAATAAGCAAAAAGTTATAAAGCTAAAAAAAGAAAAATTAGAGTACGTTACAGAAACCAAAACGAGAGAATTAGCCACTTCTGCAAAGAATATTATTAAGAAAAACGACTTTTTAAATAAGATAAAAGCTGAATTGATAAATGGAGACCCTAAAAATGTTTCTAAGGTTATTGATATTATTGACAAAAACTTAAACAATACTGAAGATTGGGAAATGTTTCAAGAAGCGTTTAACAATGCCGATAAGAATTTTATTAAGAAAGTGAAAGTGAAGCAGCCAACCTTAACGCCAAATGATATTAGACTTTGTGTGTATTTAAGGTTGAATTTATCTTCTAAAGAAATTGCTCCTTTGCTTAATATTTCATCTAGAAGTGTTGAAGTAAAAAGATACAGACTAAGAAAAAAAATGCAATTATCTCACGATGCTAATTTGAGAAAATATATTTTGGAGATTTAAACGTTAAGTTTTTATGTTATTAATAAAACTAAAAAATAAATTGAAGATTTTAAGATTCACATTTTTATCAATTATAATGATAGTAATATCTTGTACTCCAGAAGAGAATGATTGTGAAACAAAAACAGTTTGTTATCAAGGGGGTAATAGTTGTATTGAAACTCCTATTCTAGGGAAAGGAAATTGTTATTAAATGACTTTAATTAGCTTTGAAAGTTAAACTTTAAATTATTTTTATAACTATAAATTACTTGTTTCTAAAATCGTGTAAGGTGTTTTGGTTTAAGATAAGATATTTTAATTCCCCTTAATCCTTAACCAAAGTTCAGATAACATCTTTTTGCCATCTGTTTTATCTTTAGGTTCTTCTATAAAAAACGGAATTCCATTTTTGTCAACTTCAATTTTATATTTAAAAACAAAATTTGTGGCATTAAGTTCCATGCCTAAAGTACCAAAACGTAAATCGTTAAAGTATAAAATATTTTCTTTTTTGTTGATGGTATACCAACCTTTAGAAATAGCAATCATTCGTTTTACTTTTGGATGATTTGCCAATTCCCCAAGTAAATGATGATTTTTAGGGTAGCTAGAAAATTGTATCGCATTTTTATCTAAAAATGAAGAATGACCAATTAAAAAAGAAGTATCTGTTTTTACATTGGCAGTCCATAAAACGGTATTTAAAGGAGAAGGTTTTGTGGTGATTTCTTGGTATTGAATATTTTGAGAAGCTAATTCTTTGGTAAATGTTTGATAAGAAATGCCTTTTAAAATAAGTGTAAAAAGCAAATAGCAACTACTGATGATCAATCCACAATTATTATAAAAACGCCTTTTTTTAGATTCCTTTTTTTGACGCATTGCTAATATCAAAAAAAATAAAAACGGAAGTGTGTATAAAGGATCAATGACAAATACATTTTTAAACGCCAATCTAATATCTAAAGGCCAAAATAACTGAGTTCCCCAAGTTGTTTGTGCATCTAAAATTGGGTGGGTTATAAAGGTCCAAAAGAAAAGCAAAGACCAATCTTTTTTGTTTTTATAAGTTTCAAACTTTGCAACTATAAAAGCAAAAATAGGAGCGAAGACAACACAAAATAAGATAGAATGTGTAAAACCTCTATGAATTTCTAGAGCAGTTACAGTATCTGTAAAGAAAGAGGAAATAATGTCTAAATCAGGAATTGTACCACCAATTGCTCCATACAACATGGCTTTATTACCAATTTTCCTTCCTAAAACTGCTTCTCCAATTGCAGCACCTAAAACTATTTGAGTTAATGAGTCCAAGCTATAAAGATAAAATTAATAACTTTTTCTAAACTTTTTTTCTACAGCGTAATCTATTAGGTTCATAAAGTTTTCATGAACTCCTAAAGTAATATCTAGCTTTAACTCCTCAATAAACTTTATAATAAGTCCAGAATTAAACTGCAAATCAGGAATAGAGATATAATTTTCAAAAATATCTCCAATGGTTTTATAGTATAATATTTCAAAGGTATTTAAGTTATCAGGCTTTTGAGTAACATACTCGTAAGAGTTTACATTGAAAGCATCTAACACATCACCCACATAATTTTTGTGTAAAATTTGTTTAGGGTTTACAATATTTAATTCTTTAATTTTGGGGTTTATAAATGCATATAAAATTGCTTTGGCAACAAAATCTACAGGCACAATATTTAGCCCACTTTTTTTGTCAATCCAAATTCTAAAGTTTTCTTTAGATTTACGTGCATATTTTGCTAAAAAGATAGCCCAAGAGTAAAAAACATCAAACTTAGGAGTTTCGTATAAAGGAGCATCAATTAATCTACCACAAATAATACTGGGTCTTAAAATTTGAGAGGTTATATTTTTAGATTTACAGGTTTCTTTTACAAAGCGTTCACTTTCATATTTAGATTGCTCATAAGGGTTTCTAAAGTTTTTAACCTGATGTTTTTCTATACTGTCATTCACTTTTTCATTCTGAATACCAAAAGAATAGGCTGTACTAATATATATAAAACGATTTACAGCAGTTGGTAATTGCTCTAAAATTTGTTGTGTTACCAAGTAGTTTTGAGCATGTACTTTTTGTTTAGAATCGTTGGTGTTAGATAAATCTGTAGAACCAGCACAATGAATAACCGTATTAAAATGATATTGCTTTAACGTTTTTTGAGTGATGGTTAATAAATCATTAGAAATTACAGTAATCTTCTCTAAACAAGCTTCTAAAGTAAAGTTATTTAAAAAATCTGGTCGAGATTCATCTTGTAAAATAGCTAACAAACGTTGTTCTGCAGTTTTTTCATTGTCTCTTAAAACCACAAAAAGATGGTTGACTGTTTTGTCAACAATTGCTTTATATAGCCATTCAAATATTATGTGGCTTCCAACAATTCCTGCTCCACCAGTTAATAAACAATTCATGTTTTTTTTATTTATCCTTTGTAAAAAGGCAATTTTATAAGGGTTGCAGGTATTGCTTTTTTACGAATTTGAATATAAATTTGTGTACCAGATTTAGATAAAATTCTTGGTACATACCCCATACCAATTCCTTTTTTTAAAAAAGGGCTCATCGTTCCAGAAGTTACAATACCAATAACTTTTCCGTTTTCATCAACAATATCATATCCATGTCTTGGAATGCCTCTTTCATCTAACTCAAAAGCAACTAATTTTCTATCAGGTTTTTGTTCTTTTTCTTTTGATAAAGCTTCAGCGTTTACAAAGTTTTTAGTAAATTTTGTAATCCAACCCAAACCAGCTTCTATAGGTGAAGTAGTATCATTAATATCATTACCATACAAGCAATAACCCATTTCTAAACGTAATGTATCTCTTGCAGCCAAACCAATTGGTTTGATGCCAAAAGTTTCACCAGCTTCAAAAATTTTGTTCCAAATTTGTGTTACTTCATTGTTTTTGCAATAAATTTCAAATCCACCAGAACCAGTGTAGCCAGTTGCAGAAATAATAACGTTTTCAATTCCGGCAAAATCACCCACTTTAAACTTATAAAAAGGAATATCAGCTAAATCTAAAGAAGATAAAGATTGCATGGCTTCAACAGCTTTTGGTCCCTGAATTGCCAATAAAGAATAATCATTAGATAGGTTTTTTAAATCTGCCTTAAATTCTTCATTATATTTAGAAATCCAGTTCCAATCTTTATCAATATTAGACGCATTAACCACTAATAAATAAGTGTTTTCTTTAATTCTATAACAAATTAAATCATCTACAATTCCGTTATTTTCATTAGGGAAGCAACTATATTGAGCATCACCAATTTTTAATTGAGAAGCATCGTTAGAAGTAACTTTTTGTATTAATGGCAAAGCATTTTCTCCAGAAACTAAAAATTCTCCCATGTGACTTACATCAAAAACACCTACAGATTCTCTTACTGTTAAATGCTCTGCAGTTACACCCTCATATTGTACAGGCATATTAAAACCTGCAAAAGGAACCATTTTTGCACCTAAAGCTTCATGAACATTAGATAATGTAATGTTTTTCATATTTTAAATTGTAGAAATTTTGGCTAAATTATCGAAAAAAAGGCAATAAACAGTTGCTAAAAATTGTTAATATTTTTGAGACAAAAAAATAATAGCATTACATTTGATATTATCAACTAAAAAAATGATGTTGATTCCATTTTTGTAGTATCAAATTAAAAAAAATAATGAGCAAAGAACAACCCAACAATCCATTGCATGGCATTAAACTAGCAACCATGTTAGAACAATTATTTTTAGAATATGGTTGGGAAGAATTAGGAGATGCTTTAAATATCAATGCATTTAAAAACAATCCTACCTATAAATCATCATTAAAATTTTTAAGAACAACACCTTGGGCAAGAGAAAAAGTAGAGCAGTTTTATTTAAAGAATATGATTGATTAATTTTTTTTGAAGCTATTTCCAGCTTTCCACTATATCTTTTTGCTGAAAAAGCAAAAAGGATGCCGTTTCAATCTGGGCTACAATTGTTTGCTAGCTGAGTTTATACTCCTAAAAATAAGTCGAGTTTATATTTTTAACCCAATATACAAAGTTTGTAATGAAGTATAGCTGAACCCTAAAAAGAAGCTTCTAGAATGAATAAATTTTTAAACATTTTTTAGATATTTAGAAGCAATTTAGTGTGAAGGGTATAAAAACATTATTAATAATTTTAGACCTTTCAGGTTTTTTTAATAGACAATTAAGTTGGTTTAACTCGCAATAATTTGCAATACCAATTCTTTGGTTAAAGGTTTACCATTTGCCATTTTTTTGATATTTTCAAACGTAAAAACAAAATTACAGCCTGTTTTGTAATTAGAACAACCATAAGCTGTTTTTCCTTTTAAAATAGTCCCTTTTTTACATTTTGGGCAACTAATTTTATCCGAAGATTTTTTATCAGTACTTGAAGTAACTTTTTGTTTTGGCTCTAATTTCAACTTATAATCATCATCAAACCTAATTAAACCTTCAACAGAACCATTATCTGTTTTAAAACCTTTTAAATTTGTGGTACAACCTTTATCAATTAAACGAACTAATTGGTTTTCTGATACCTTTTTACCATAAATTTCAAACGGAATTTTTAAATCGCAATTATTTTTGTATTCAGAACATCCAAAGGCAGAAGAACCTTTTAAAAGACTTCCTTTTTTACATTTTGGGCATGTTTTACCTGCTACTTGTTTCGATTTTGTTTTAGACTTAGTAGCAGCAGATTGTTTATTTTTTTTATCATTTGCAACAATGTTAGCACTTGAAATTCGTTTTTTACTTTTATTAGAACGCACTTCATACACCAATTCATCTACCATTTTTTTCATGTTATTGATAAACGTTCCTGCATTGAATTCTCCTCTTTCAATTTCTTTTAAACGTTTTTCCCAACGGCCAGTTAATTCAGCAGACTTTAGTAATTCATTGTCAATAATATTTATCAAATCAATACCAGTTTGTGTAGGCAATACTAGTTTTTTCTTACGCTCAATATATTTTCTACGGAATAAAGTTTCTATGATACTTGCTCTAGTAGAAGGTCTTCCAATACCGTTTTCTTTCATTAATTCGCGCAAATCATCATCATCTACTTGTTTACCTGCAGTTTCCATGGCACGTAACAAACTAGCTTCTGTATAATTTCTTGGTGGTTTTGTTTCCTTTTCTAAAAAAGACGGTTCATGAGTTCCTTTTTCTCCTTTTACAAAGGATGGCAAAGTCAACTTTTCATTCATTTCTTTTTTAAGTTTACTTTCTTTGTTACTCTGAGCTTCACGAAGAACAAAAACAACACGCCAACCTTTTGTTAAGATTTCTTTTCCTGTTGTTTTAAAAGGTACATCAGCAGCTTTGCCAATTACAGAGGTATTAGAAACATCAGAATCTGGATAAAACACTCCTATAAATCTTCGTGTAATAATATCATAAACTTGTTGTTGATTGTATTGTAAATTTCCCTGAATTCCTGTAGGAATAATTGCATGGTGATCTGTAACTTTTTTATCATCAAAAACACGTTTTGATTTCTTTATTTTTTTACCTAAAAGTGGTTGTGTTAATTCTGAGTAATTTGTTAGTTTAGATAAAATTCCATGAACTTTTGGATACACATCATTGGGTAAAAAAGAAGTGTCAACTCTTGGGTACGTTACAACTTTCATTTCATATAATTTCTGTACCATTTTTAGCGTTTCATCTGCAGAAAAGCCAAATTTATTGTTACAATAAACTTGTAAACCAGTTAAATCGAATAATTTTGGTGCGTATTCTTTTCCTTTCTTTTTGGTAACAGAAACAATTTCAAAATCAGATTGTGCAACTTTATCTGCTAAAACTTGTCCATCTTCTTGTTTTAAAAAACGACCATCTTCATAATTAAAAAGGGTGTTTCTGTAGGTAGTTTGTAATTCCCAATAAGGTTGTGGTTTAAAATTGCGAATTTCCATGAAACGATTTACCAACATGGCTAAGGTAGGAGTTTGCACTCTACCAACAGACAATACTTGTTTGTAACCACCAAATTTAACAGTATATAAACGTGTTGCGTTTAAGCCTAATAACCAATCTCCAATTGCTCTAGAAAATCCTGCGTAATACAAATTGTCATATTGTTCAGCAGGTTTTAAGTTGTTAAAACCTTCTTTTATAGCTTCTTCTGTAAGAGAAGAAATCCATAAACGTTGCACTTTGCCTTTATAATTACACTGATTTATTACCCAACGTTGAATGAGTTCTCCTTCTGTACCAGCATCGCCACAATTTATAATAACTTCCGCTTTTTCAAATAAAGATTTTACAATATTAAATTGTTTTTTGATACCTGCATCGCCAGTAACTTTTGTGTCAAAACGATCTGGAAGCATTGGTAAGTTGTTTAAATCCCAACTTTTCCAATGAGGTTTGTAGTCTTTGGGTTCTAAAAGTGTGCATAAATGCCCAAAAGTATAGGTTACTGCATAGCCATTTCCTTCGTAAAAACCATCACGTTTTGTGTTGGCTCCTAGAATGTTAGCAATTTCTCTTGCTACAGATGGTTTTTCGGCAATACAGACTTTCATTGGTTATTTTTGTGAATTCGAAAGTAAGGAAATAATTCAAATTTTTACATTCTATCTTCTATCTTAATAAAATAAATACACATTCATTTTTTTATCAAAATTCTTAAATCTATAAAATATAATGAATATTAAAAACTATGTTTGTATTTATTTTAGATTTTTGTAATAATTAATTTAAGTTATTTTCAATTTTAAAGGCTAAAAAAAAGGTACATAGAATTTATGAAATTGATTCTTGATTTTTTTTTGGTAGGAGGTATATTAATGACTTTGTTAATTATTTTTTTACTTTTTAAACAGAAAAAGAGAGAATTACCTCAAAATATTTTATTGTTTTTTTTTGGAATAATTTTCTTTTATATACTAAATGCCTATGCAGATTTTAATGATTTAGATATTCTTAATTATCTAACATTTATTTTTGCGGATGTTATAGCCATTCTTGTTGGCCCAATAATTTATATGTATATCAAGGCTATATTTATCAAAAAATATAAGTTTACAGATTATTGGATACATTTAATTCCGTCTTTTTTTTATTTAATTTTAGTGTCAATTCCAATATTGGTTTCCTCTATTTTAAGGCGTTTTGTTTTTGATTATTTAGCGTTTGCCAATAATTATAATGATTTGTTTTTTTTTGTTTTTACTTTGTATATGTTGTTTTATTTTTCAATTTCTTTACTTCAATTTAAAAAATATAAAAAAGCTTTTAAAGATAACTTTTCTAACTTAACAGATGGCGATTTTAGATGGATATATCATTTGCTGTTAGGGTTACTTTTTATTGGATTTGTAGATTTATTAATAACGATATTAGAATTTTCTTCTTATGAAATGGTCATAGACTCTAACTTGATATTGTTATTGCCAGTCACTTTATTAATTTTATATTTGGGTTATAATGGCATAGCTCAGCAAAGAATATTACTACCTAATTTTTTGATAGAAGAGCCTGTTCAAAAACCTATAAAAAAGTCAAATAAAAAAAGAACTTCTATTTTTACTGAATCAGAATTACGAGATATTGAAAAAAAAATGAAGTTATTGTTTGAGGAAGATAAACCTTATTTAGATGAAAATGTAACCTTGCAAAAATTGGCAGAAGGTTTGTCTATAACCGATAAAAAATTATCAACTTTTCTAAATCAATATTTAAACACTTTTTTAAAAGCATTATTCACTCCTAATGTTCTATTAAATCAACAAACGATTGATAAGATGATTACCATTACAAGTTTGCCTTTTTTAAATAAGGATGAATTTATTTATGGTATAGATAATAAAGTAAATAGAGTAGAAGGTATAGGTTTGGGTATTTTTAAATTAAATACAGATTATGGCTTTGGTTATGGACATAATGGAGGTTATATTGGTAGAGCTGCAAGAATGTGGTATTTTCCTGATGATAAAAAATCGATTGTATTTATGATAAATGCAACAGGTACATCAATAAAAAATATTACCAGAGAAATTTTTAGAAATGAAATGTTGGCGCTTTTGTTTGAAGATTAAAACTTTTTAAAAAAATAGTCCAAGTTAAATGTTTATTTTTATTGTATGGATTTATTCTCTATAGAAACAATAAAAAATATTTTACCTTTTGATGGCATCACAAATTATCACGGAACTATTTTAACCAATAAACAATGTGATTTTTACTATCAAAAATTGATGGAAACCATCGATTTTAAAAACGATGAAGCGATTATTTTTGGTAAAAAAATTATTACCAAAAGAAAAGTAGCTTGGTATGGAGTATCTGAATATTCCTACACCTATTCAGGAATTACAAAAACAGCGATTATTTTTACTGAAGAATTATTAAAACTCAAAGAAATTGTAGAAAAAGAAAGCGGAGAAACGTATAATTCGTGCCTTTTAAATTTATACCATTCAGGTGATGAAGGAATGGCATATCATTCAGATGGAGAAAAAATGCTAAAGAAAAACGGAGCAATTGCATCCCTATCTTTAGGTGCAGCACGTAAGTTTTCTTTTAAACACAAAGAAAATAAACAACGTATAGACATCATTTTAGAAAATGGTAGCTTATTGGTAATGAAAAAAGGCACACAAACCCATTGGTTGCACAGATTGCCACCCACTAAAAAAGTAAATAACCCAAGAATTAATTTAACTTTTAGAACAATTGCATTGTAATTTTCTCTTCAAGGGGTTTCAACCCCTTAAAATAGTTTGTACTTTTGTACAAAATTAAACCTTTTGGCAAACAATAATCAAACATCTATCAACCTAAATAAATACATCAGTTCTTCTGGTATTTGCTCACGTAGAGAAGCAGAAAGGTTTATTAATGAAGGCAGAATTACCATCAATGGAAAACCAACACAGTTAGGAAACAGAGTAGGAAAAAAAGACGTTGTAAAGTTCGATGGACGATTAGTAACGCCAAAAAACGCTACGTTATACATCGCTCTAAATAAGCCAGTTGGCATTGTTTCTACAACTGATGACAGAGAGCCCAACAACATAGTAAAACACGTAAATTACCCAGAAAGATTATTCCCAATTGGCCGTTTAGACAAACCCTCTGAAGGTTTAATTTTTTTGACAAATGATGGAGATATTGTCAATAAAATTTTACGAGCTGGAAACAATCACGAAAAAGAATATTTTGTTTCTGTAAACAAATCGATTACTAATGATTTTATTCAAAAAATGGGGAATGGAATTCCTATTTTAGGCACAGTTACCAAGAATTGTTTGGTAGAAAAAGTGAGTGATAAAATTTTTAAAATTGTTTTAACTCAAGGTTTAAATCGTCAAATTCGTAGAATGTGTGAGTATTTAGACTACGAAGTTACCAAGTTAAAACGAACTCGAATTATGAATGTTGAGTTGGGCTATTTGCAAACAGGAGATTGGCGTGAGTTAACAGAAGATGAAATGAAAGAAATTAATAAAATGATTTCAACTTCTTCTAAAACTGAAGAAGCATCAATAGTAGATAAAAAACCAAAAAAACAGTCAAAACCAAAAAGAGAAGCAGCATCTAAAAACGATTTCAACAAAAAAAGTGCTTCTTTTAGAAAATCATCACCAAAAAACAAAAGAAATAATTCTAAATTTTCGTCCAAAAAGAAACGTTGGTAAAAGCTTTTGGGCGTTCCCTTAGAGGTCAGGCTTTCACTAATCGCTTTTTTGTGAAAAACAAAAAAGAGCTCAAACAGGTAGCCTGTCTTGAGCTAAGTCGAAAGATTCAATCCTTAACGCACATTTTTGCTAGTTAAAAGCCATCTTAAATTTTAATTCTTTTTAACCTTTAAAAATCAGAATATTATTAATTTAAGAAAATAAAAGATTTAAAATCTACCTTTCTAATTTATAAAAAAACTATTTTTTTCTTAAAAGTATCTAAATTCCTTTTCTTTAATAAGGTTAGCATGGGCTTTTTACTATCTTTGCCAGCAATGAAATTCGACTTAAAATTAACCGACCCCAAATCTAAGGCAAGAGCAGGATCTATTACTACAGATCATGGAGTAATAGAAACCCCAATTTTTATGCCTGTAGGAACTGTTGGAACCGTAAAAGGAGTCCATCAAACAGAATTAAAAAACGAAATAAATCCAGATATTATTTTAGGAAACACCTATCATTTATACTTACGACCAGGTTTAGATATTTTAGAAAAAGCAGGTGGTTTACATAAGTTTATGAATTGGGATCGTAATATTTTGACAGATTCAGGAGGGTATCAAGTATATTCTTTATCAGGAAGAAGAAAAATTAACGAAGAAGGTGTAAAGTTTAAAAGTCATATTGATGGTTCTATGCATCATTTTACACCAGAAAACGTTATGGAAACGCAACGTACAATTGGTGCAGACATTATTATGGCATTTGATGAATGTACCCCTTATCCTTGTGATTACAATTACGCAAAACGATCTATGCACATGACACATAGATGGTTAGATAGATGCATCAATCACTTAGAAAAGTTACCTTTTAAATATGGTTTTGAACAAACTTTTATGCCAATTGTGCAAGGAAGTACCTACAAAGATTTAAGAAGACAATCTGCAGAATATATTGCCAATTCTAATCAAGTTGCCAATGCAATTGGAGGACTTTCTGTAGGAGAACCTGCAGAAGAAATGTATGCCATGACAGAGGTGGTAACAGAAGTTTTGCCAGAAGACAAACCACGTTATTTAATGGGTGTTGGTACACCAATTAATATTTTAGAAAATATTGCTTTAGGTATAGATATGTTTGATTGTGTAATGCCAACCAGAAACGCAAGAAACGGAATGTTGTTTACAGCACATGGAACGATCAATATTAAAAATAAAAAGTGGGAAGATGATTTTTCTCCAATCGATGATATGGGAATAACTGGTGTAGATACTTTTTATACGAAAGCTTATTTACGTCACTTATTTGCAGCAAAAGAAATGTTGGGGAAACAAATTGCCTCAATTCATAATTTAGGTTTTTATGTTTGGTTAACACGTGAAGCAAGAAAACATATCTTAGCAGGAGATTTTAGAGAATGGAAAGATAAGATGGTAAAACAAATGGATAAACGCTTGTAGCATTAGGCAGTAAGCAGTTTTCAGTAGCAGTAAAAAAAGTAAAACTATTTAGTTTACAGTTACACAATTACACAAAATAGGTGAGAATAATAGATTGGTACATATTAAAAAGATTTTTGGTAACATTTCTGTTTACCTTATTAATATTGATTCCTATTGCAGTAGCCATAGATATATCAGAAAAGATTGATAATTTTTTAGAGCATGTAGATTTAGGTTTTTATCAAATTGTAGATGAATATTATAAGAATTTTATCATCTATTATGCCAATACCTTTATGCCTTTGGCTTTATTTATTGCTGTAATTTTATTTACATCAAAATTATCTAACAATACAGAAATTATTGCCATTACAAATGCAAAAGTTTCATTTGCACGTTTTTTATACCCTTATTTTCTAGGTGCTACTTTAATAACTATTATTTCTTTATTAATGAACCATTTTGTGGTACCAACGAGTAGTAAAGAAAGAAAAAAGTTTGAAAGAGAGTATATTAAAAGTAGAAGGCAAAAAAATGAGCTCATACAAGTTAAAGATTTTAGTTTACAATTAACAGACAGTACTTATATTTTTATAAGGTCTTTTAATACAAATACAAAATATGGATCTGATTTTACTTCTGAAGTTTATAGTGGAATTGAATTAAAATCTAAATTAGTAGCATCCAATTTTAGATATAATGACAAAGACTCTACATTTGCATTAACCAATTGGAAGTTGCGTAAACTTTTTAAGGATAAAGATAGTATTTTTTCTGGGGCTAAAATTGATACCGTATTTAACTTTACACCTAAAGATTTAATTTACAAATCTGCATTAGCACAAGAAATGCCATCTGGTGAATTAATTAAATTTATAGACGTTTCTAAGAAAAGGGGCGTTAAAAACTTAAATGCATATTTAGTAGAATTTCACAAAAGAACAAGTTTACCAATTGCCTCTTATATATTAACAATTATTGCTGTTGCCTTAGCTTTTAGAAAAAGAAGAGGAGGTACAGGTGTTAATCTAGCACTGGGTATTGCTATAATGTTTTTGTACGTTTTTTTGATGAGAATATCAGAAGTTTTAGGAGCAGTTGCAGGTGTAAATTCATTTGTATATGTTTGGATGCCCAATTTATTTTTTGGAAGTTTGGCAATGTATTTCTTTGTAAAAGCTAGAGAGTAACTTTAGAAAAGTGGCTAATTTTTTTTAGTATTTATAATGATATTATTTGCTAATAAATTTTTTTGAATAATAAAAATATAGTTAAAACTGTTATAAAAAAGTAATGCGTTTTTAAATAAAACAAGTAATTTTATAGTATGTTTGTCTTAATAATCAATAAAAATCAAATCATTACAATATGGAATATTTAGATTTTGAAATGCCTATTAAAGAGCTTTTAGATCAACTAGATAAATGCCAAATTATAGGTAAAGAAAGTGATGTAGATGTAAGTGCTACTTGTACTAAAATTCAAAAAAAACTAGATAAAGCTAGAAAAGATATTTATAAAAACTTAACGCCTTGGCAAAGAGTTCAATTATCTAGACATCCAGACAGACCTTATACTTTAGATTATATAAAAGCACTTTGTGGAGATACTTTTATGGAACTTCATGGAGATAGAAATGTAAAGGATGATAAAGCCATGATTGGTGGTTTAGGTAAAATTGGCAATCAATCTTTTATGTTTATTGGTCAGCAAAAAGGGTACAATACCAAAACACGTCAGTACAGAAATTTTGGAATGGCAAACCCAGAAGGATATAGAAAAGCCTTACGTTTAATGAAAATGGCAGAGAAATTTAATATTCCTGTGGTTACTTTTTTAGATACTCCAGGTGCATATCCAGGATTAGAAGCAGAAGAACGTGGACAAGGAGAAGCTATTGCTAGAAATATTTTAGAAATGACTCGTTTAAAAACTCCAATTATTACCATTGTTATTGGTGAAGGAGCTTCTGGTGGAGCTGTAGGTATTGGAGTAGGAGATAGAGTGTATATGATGGAAAATACTTGGTACACTGTTATTTCTCCAGAATCTTGTTCTTCTATTTTATGGAGAAGTTGGGAGTATAAAGAACAAGCAGCAGCAGCATTAAAATTAACAGGAACTGATATGAAAAGGTTAAAGTTAATTGATGGGATTATTAAAGAACCTTTAGGTGGAGCCCATACTAATAGAAAAGATGCTTTTATTGCTGTTGAAAAACAAATTCTTAGTGCTTTTGATGAATTAAAAGATTTAAATGACGCAGATTTAGTGACTAAAAGAATGGGTAAATATGCAGAGATGGGAGTTTATAAAGAATAGTTATTGTAAACATTTATAATACAAAAAAGGCGAAATCTATATTTAGATTTCGCCTTTTTTAATGACTTAATGTTTTTTATAAATTCAAAGAATTTAACAACTCTTTTAAATTTGGGTCAGAAGGTCTTGGTGCATTTGCATCTACAATATTTCCTGCAGGATCAATTAAAATAAAACGTGGTATACCAGAAACTTGATAGGCTTGTTGAAAGCTAATATCTTGTCCAGCCCATAATTGAACCCCTTTCATTTGTTTCTCTTTTACAAAATCTCTCCATTTTTTTTCTGCAGCTTCCCAAGAGCCACCACTTCTTCTAGCTTCATCAGTAGAAATACTAACAAATTCAATGTTTTTATTATGATATTCTTTTTCTAAGGTTGATAAAAATGGAATTTGTTGTACACAAGGTCCACACCAAGTAGCCCAAACATCTATATAAACGTATTTCCCTTTAAAAGAATCTAAAGATTTTTTTCCACCTTTAATAGCTACATAATCCTCAAATTTAGGAGATGGGTTTCCCCTTTTAAATTTTTTATTTGAGGCATAGTTGTTTTTTAGGTAACTAATTATTTGTTTGCTTTGTTGGTTTGCTTGTTGTACCAATGTACTATCTAAATTACTATAAGAAGACAAAATACTATCTTGTTCTTTTTCTATAGAACTTATTTTAGTATTAAAAGGACCTTCATCTAATTTAAAAAGATCATTAGGGTTTCCTATTTTTTGAGTTGTTTTAATTTGAGCTAAAATAAATTCAGAGTTAACAGCTCCTTTCCCAGAATATTCAAAATTTGTCATAGGGTTTTCTGCATTCCCTTTAATAGAAATATCAAAACCATTTTTTAAAAAAATCGGAATTCTTTTAGTGCTATTCACTTGAAAAGTATAAATATCAGCTTTCGCTACTTTTAAAGTATCTTTAAAAGAACCATCTTCTTTTATAGAAATCTGTTTAATTAAACCAGTTCTTCCATAAATTGTTACTATAGAGTCTTTATTATTTTCTAGTTTACCAGATAAAGATAAATATTCTTTGGGGTGTTCTTTAGTGCAAGAGCTAATAACTACTAACATTGTAAAAAGCACAAAACTTAATTTTTTCATTTTTTTTAAATCTTAATTTAATTACAAATATATTGTATTTAGACGTACTAAATAATTAAAATTATCAGTAAAAATAGTACTAGAGTAATTTTTTAAGAGTTTTCTGTAACTTTTAAACGAGCTTTTGCTGTTATAGAAACATCAGAATAATTGTTGGTTAAAAATTTTAAATAACCAGTAATGGCAATCATTGCAGCATTATCTGTTGTGTATTCAAATTTAGGAATATAGGTTGTCCAACCAAAATGTTTCTCAGCTAAATGTAACCGATTTCTTATTTCTGAATTGGCAGAAACTCCCCCAGCAATAGCAATTTGTTTAATACCAGTTTGCTTTACAGCATTTTTTAATTTATCCATTAAAATTTCTACAATGGTATATTGAATAGAAGCACAAATATCATTGAGGTTTTCTTTAATAAAATTGGGGTTTATTTTTATTTGTTTTTGAATAAAATATAAAATTCCTGTTTTTAAACCACTAAAACTAAAATCTAAATCGCCCACTTTTGGTTTTGTAAAAGCAAACGCTTTTGGATTGCCTAATTGAGCATATTTATCTATTAAAGGCCCTCCAGGATAAGGAAGCCCTAGTATTTTAGCAGATTTATCAAAAGCTTCACCAACAGCATCATCAATAGTTTCTCCTAAAACTTCCATTTTAAAATGATTCGTTACTTTAACAATTTGTGTATGTCCACCACTAATTGTTAAACAGATAAAAGGAAAAGGTGGTGTTTTGTGAGTCTTTTCTTCAATAAAATGTGATAAAATATGAGCTTGCATGTGATTTACATCTATTAAAGGTACTTTTAAACCCAAAGCCAAAGACTTTGCAAAAGAAGTACCTACCAATAATGAGCCCATTAAACCTGGTCCTCTTGTAAATGCAATTGCACACAACTGTTCTTTGCTAATATTTGCTTGGGCTATAGCTTGTTGAACAACAGGTACAATATTTTGTTGATGAGCCCTAGAAGCTAATTCAGGCACAACACCTCCATATTTTGCATGTATTTCTTGGTTTGCAACTACATTACTTAACACTTTTGCGTTGCAAGTTACAGATGCACTTGTGTCATCACAAGAAGATTCTATACCCAATATGTAAACCTGTTTTTCCATTAAAATTGATAATTTAGAGCAAAACTAAGAATAATTTTATGTTGTCGCCTTTTTTTAAGAATAGAAATTTAATTCTTTGTTAAATTTGCACGTTCTTTGTAGTAAGTGGCAATGTTTTTGCTTTATGAGTTATATTGTTGCTTTCATTTTAAATAGAAAAAGGTTATCAAAAGAGTTGTAAAAATAGTACTGAAATGGTCGGGGTATGTTGTACTCTTTTTACTATTGATTAGTGTTTTATTATCTATACCAACAATTCAAACAAAATTAGCCAAGTACACTACTCAAAAACTTAATCAAGATTTTAATACCAATATTTCTATAGAAAAGATTGATTTATCTTTTCTAGGAAACGTAGAGTTAAAAGGTGTTGAAATTAAAGATCATCATCAAGATACTTTAATTTTTGTAAAAAAGTTAAGCACTTCCATTTTAAACGTTAAAAAGGTTTTAGAAAATAATGTTAATTTAGGTGCTATTTATATTAATGGAGCCCATGTTTATATGAAAACATATAAAGGAGAAACCAATGGTAATATGGGGGTTTTTATTGATAGTTTTAGTGATGGTTCTCAAAAAGATTCTTTAGCAACCCCATTTACATTAAAATCATCTAATGTGTATCTTAATGATTTACATTATAAAATATCGAACGATAATAACAGCACTCCACTCTCATTTTCTGCAAAAAATATTGGAGGAAGTTTACAGAATATGATGATTGCTGGACCTAATTTTTCATCAAAAATAAGAGGTCTGTATTTTATAGATAATAAAGGTTTAGAGGTAACCAGTTTAACTACAGATTTTTTGTATTCTAAAACAGCAATGCTTTTTAATAATACAACATTAAAAACCAAAAAATCAGCAATTAAGGCGAATATAAATTTCAACTATAAAAAAGAAGATTTAGCATCCTTTAACGATAAAGTTAATATAAATGCAACCTTTTATAAAAGCGATATTTCTATACCCGATTTAAAAAAATATTACCATGAGTTAAATGGGGATGATGTAATAACACTTTCTGGCGATTTTAATGGAAAATTAAATAACTTTTCTTTGGATGAACTTTTTTTAACATCAAAACATGGTATAAAAATAATTGGAGATTTAGATTTTGTAAATGCAGTAAACTTTGAAAGAGGATTTGTCTTTAAAGGAGATTTAAAAAATTTAACCACTAAATACCTAGAGTTAAAAAATGTTTTGCCAAATGTATTAGGAAAAACATTACCCAGTGAGTTTAAAAAGTTTGGAGAGTTTACAATTGCTGGGAAAGTAAATGTAACTCCAAACAAAATTATTGCTGATGTAGATCTAAAATCAGAAATTGGTGGAATTATAACTGATTTACAAATTTCAAATATAAATAATATAGATTATGCAGCTTATAATGGAAAAATACTATTAAATAACTTTAATGTTGGGCACTTGTTTAATAACCCTTTATTTGAAGAGGTTTCTTTAAAAGGAAATGTGAAAGGAAGTGGTTTTACTTTACAAAACATCAACACATCTTTTATTGGTGTAATTTCTGAACTTAATTTTAAAAATTATGAGTATCATTCTATTGATGTAAATGGACAATATCAAAACAATAAGTTTGATGGAGAGTTAAAAATTGATGATGATAATTTTAAAATGGACTTTAATGGTTTGGCAGATTTGTCTTCTGATGTAAACAACTTCGATTTTAAAACTGATATCAAATATTTAAACTTAAAAGAAACAAACCTTTTTACAAGAGATAGTATTGCTGTCTTAAAAGGAAATATTGAGTTAGATTTAGAGGGCAATACTTTTGATGACATTACAGGAAAAGCCACTTTTAAGAATATTCTA
Organism: uncultured Polaribacter sp.; assembly: GCF_947497695.1. Taxonomy (GTDB): domain Bacteria; phylum Bacteroidota; class Bacteroidia; order Flavobacteriales; family Flavobacteriaceae; genus Polaribacter. Next base: position 64,380 of record NZ_CANMHM010000012.1, read on the forward strand.
TATACAAATCAGAAAAAAGAATTCAATTTTAAAGAATTTAATGTTTCATCTTCTTTAAAAGATAGCATTAAAAGAATTGAAGTATATTCTAAAGATATTGCCAATGGTTACCTTTCTGGTAATTTTACTTTTTCAGAATTGTTGCCAGTTGCCCAGAATGCATTGGGTAGTATTTATACAAATTATAAACCTTTTAAAGTAGCACCACACCAGTTTTTAGATTTTAATTTTACAATCTATAATCAAATAGTAACTGTGTTTTTTCCAGAGATTTCTATTGATGATAAAACCAAGATTAAAGGAAAAATAAAAGCAGATAAAAATCAATTAAGACTTACTATTTCATCCCCTAAAATTGATGCTTATGGAAACGAAATAAAACATATATTATTAAGAACAGACAATCAAAATCCGCTTTATAATTCTCACTTAACAGCATCAGAAGTTAAAACAAAACATTATAATGTTTCAAAATTAAACTTACTGAGTTTAAATCAAAATGATACTTTATATTTTAAATCGATATTTAAAGGAGGAGTTAAAAAGGATAAAGATTTTAATCTCGATTTTTTCTATACTTTTAATCCAGAAGGAAAATCTGTAGTAGGTTTTGAAAAATCATCCTTTACCTTTAAAGAAAATGTTTGGAATATTATTCCCGATCAATTAAATGAAAATAAAGTTACTTTTAAGTTAGATGAAAATGACTTTAATTTTAGTCAATTTAAATTGATATCTGGAGAGCAAAAAGTAGCTTTTTCTGGTAGTATAAAAGGAGATACTGAAAAAGTATTTTTAGCAGATTTAGAAAAAGTAAAATTGCAAAGTTTTTTGCCAACAATAGATAGTTTAGCTTTAAAAGGCAAGTTATCTGGTAATTTAAATTTTGTGCAAAAAGCGGGAGTTTATAGTCCAGAAGCAAAGGTTTCTATAGAGCATTTTGAGGTAAATAATTTAATTCAAGGTAATTTATTATTAAATATAAAAGGGAATAATTCTTACGAAAATTATAATGTAGATATATCTTTAAAAAATAAAAATGTAAAAAGTATCAATGCAACAGGTTCTTTAGATTTTTCAGAAAAAAGACCTTTAATAGATTTAGATGTAGATTTACAAGAGTTTGGTTTAAATGCTTTTAGCCCACTTGGTAAAGATGTTTTATCCTCTTTAAGAGGAACAGCAAGTGGAGGTTTTTCTTTAAAAGGTTTTTTAAGAAACCCTGAAATGGAGGGGGCACTTTCACTTAAAAATGCAGGTTTAAAATTTCCTTACCTAAATGTAGATTATAATTTTGAAGGAGAATCATTTATTTCTTTGCAAGAGCAATCTTTTATTTTTGAAAACATTAAGCTTACTGATAGCAAACATAAAAGTAAAGGAAAACTTAAAGGGGATATAACGCATTTAAATTTCGAAAAATGGATTTTAAATATTGACATAGAAGGAAATGATTTTTTAGTTTTAGATACAGAAAATAATGATGATGCTTTGTACTTTGGTACTGCATTTATAGATGGTACTGCAAATATTACAGGCCTAACAGATCAATTAACTATAGACATTAATGCAAAAACTATGAATGGAACCACCTTTGTTGTTCCTTTAAAAGACCTAGAAACTGTTAATAGTTATAAATTAGTTCATTTTAAATCAGGTGAAATAGCAGTTGATGAAAAACAGCAGCAAATTGCTTTAGAGTCAATTAAAGGTTTGTCTTTAAATATGAATCTAGAAGTTACTAAAGATGCAACTGCACAAGTAGTAATTGATGAGGAAAGTGGAAGCCAATTAAAAGGTAATGGAACAGGAAATTTAGATATTAGAATTAATACACGTGGTAAGTTTGAAATGTATGGAGATTATGCCATAAATAGTGGAGTTTATGATTTTAAATATGGAGGTATTGTAAACAAACCATTTCTTATTCAAAAAGGAGGAACCGTTTCTTGGAACGGAAATCCTTATGAAGCAAATTTAGATGTAATTGCAATTTACAAGGCAAAAGCAAATCCTGCTGTTTTGTTAAATAATTTTAATTCTAATAGAAAAATTGAAGTAGATTTGGTGACCAAAATAACAGGAGGCCTATTTAGCTCTACTCAAGAATTAGACATTCAATTAACAAATGTAGACCCTACAATTGCAAGTGAGTTAGAATTTATTTTGAATGATAATAATGTAAATGAAAAAACAACACAGTTTATATCTTTATTAGCTTTAGGAAATTTTACAAACCCAGATAGAGTAGATTTTAACGCAGGACAAACTATTTCTAATACAGCATCAAGTGCATTTGCAGCCGCATTTTCTAGTTTACTAAATAATCCTAATGGAAAATTTCAACTAGGTTTAGATTATCAGCAAGGAAATTTTGGGAATGAAATAGAAAATTTAAATACAGATAATCAGGTTGATGTTTCTGTAAGCACACAATTAAGTAACAGAATAATTATTAATGGAAAAGTAGGAGTGCCTGTAGGTGCTCAAACACAAGCTAGTGTTGTTGGTGAAGTAAAAGTTGAGTTACTATTAAATAAAGAAGGTAATTTTAGAGGTACTGTTTTTAATAGACAAAATGAAATTCAATATTCTACAGAAGAAGAGGGATATACACAAGGAGTTGGACTTTCTTATCAAGTTAATTTTAGCACCCTTTCAGGGTTGTTAAAAAAAATTAGAGGTAAAAAACTGAAACCTAGAAAATTAATTGAAACTGTAAAAAAAGATACCCTTAAAAATAGCTTAATTAATTTTGAAGGGAATTAATTACAGACAAATAATTTTGATGTTTTATTATTTTTAGCCTTGTAAAATTAAAGATTGAAGAACTAATTTATGTAATTTAAACGCCCAATTTTTATACTAAAAATCACTAAAAATAGCCTAAAACGATTTCGTAATTTTATTATTTTAAATCACATTAAAGCAGTATTTTTACGTCATAAATATGAAGAAAATTAAAAAAATAGCAGTCATGACTTCTGGGGGAGATTCTCCTGGAATGAATGCAGCAATAAGGTCTGTAGTTAGAGCATGTGCTTATTATAGAGTTAGTTGCGTAGGAATATATAGAGGTTATGAAGGCCTAATTGATGCTGATTTTATAGAATTAACTGCAAGAAGTGTTAATAATATTATTAACAAAGGTGGTACAATTTTAAAGTCTGCAAGATCTACAGAATTTAGAACAAAAGAAGGAAGAGCAAAAGCTTTTGAAAACTTAAAAGAACAAGAAATTGAAGCCATGGTTGTAATTGGTGGAGATGGATCTTTTACAGGAGCAGTTATATTTAATGAAGAATATAAATTTCCAGTGATTGGTATTCCTGGAACCATAGATAATGATATCTTTGGTACTACACATACTTTGGGGTATGATACTGCCTTAAACACAGCAGTTGAAGCTATTGATAAAATTAGAGATACTGCATCTTCTCATAATAGATTGTTTTTTGTAGAAGTTATGGGTAGAGATGCTGGTTTTATAGCATTAAATGCAGGAGTTGGAGCTGGAGCAGAAGAAATTTTAATTCCTGAAGAAAACTTAGGGTTAGATAGAATGCTAGAATCTCTTAAGAAAAGCAGAAGAACAGGTAAGTCTTCTAGTATTGTTGTTGTTGCAGAAGGAGATAAGTCTGGTAAAAACGTATATGAACTAGCAGCGTATGTAGAAGAAAATCTTCCAGAATATGATGTTAGAGTTAGTGTTTTAGGCCACATGCAAAGAGGAGGTTCACCATCTTGTTTTGATAGAGTTTTAGCAAGTAGACTAGGTGTTAAATCTGTAGAATTGTTGTTAGATGGTAAAACAAACTTAATGGTAGGTTTAAAAAACAACGAAGTAATTAGTACAAGTATAGCAGAAGCTATAAAAGGCGGACATTCAATAAATCAAGAACTTTTAAGAGTTTCTGATATTATGACAACATAAAATAAATTAATAAGTAAATAAATTAAAGTTTATAATAAGATGATTAAAATAGGAATTAACGGTTTTGGAAGAATTGGAAGATTAGCATTCAGATCTACAGTAAATAGACCAAACGTACAAGTAGTAGCAATTAATGATTTATTAGATGTTGATTATTTAGCATACATGTTAAAATACGATTCAGTTCATGGTAAATTTGAGGGTACTGTTGATGTTAAAGATGGAAAATTAATTGTTAATGGTAATGCAATTAGAATTACTGCAGAAAGAGACCCAGCAAACTTAAAATGGAATGAAGTAGATGCAGATTACGTAATAGAATCTACAGGTTTTTTCTTAACAGAAGAAACTGCAGGGAAACACTTAGAAGCTGGAGCTAAAAAAGTAGTTTTATCTGCACCTTCTAAAGATCATACACCAATGTTTGTAATGGGTGTAAATAACACAGAATTAAAAGCAGATCAAAAGATATTTTCTAATGCATCTTGTACTACAAACTGTTTGTCTCCTATTGCTAAAGTATTAAATGATAACTGGGGTATTTCAGAAGGGTTAATGACTACAGTGCATGCTGCAACAGCTACCCAAAAAACAGTTGATGGTCCTTCTATGAAAGACTGGAGAGGTGGACGTTCTGCTATTGGTAACGTAATACCTTCTTCTACAGGAGCTGCAAAAGCAGTAGGAAAAGTAATTCCTGCTTTAAACGGAAAATTAACAGGTATGGCATTTAGAATACCTACTATGGATGTTTCTGTGGTAGATTTAACTGTAAAGTTAGATAAGCCAGCTACTTATGCAGAAATTTGTGCAGCAATGAAATCAGCTTCAGAAAGTGGTCCAATGAAAGGTGTTTTAGGTTATACTGAAGATTTAGTAGTATCTCAAGATTTTGTTGGAGATACTCGTACTTCTATCTTTGACGCAAATGCAGGTATCGCATTAAATGATAACTTTGTAAAAGTTGTTTCTTGGTATGATAACGAAATTGGTTACTCAACTAAAATTGTTGATTTAATTGAATATGCTGCTTCTTTATAGTATAAAGTAGTTTTTTTACATAAATAAAAACCTGATAGAATTATTTTCTATCAGGTTTTTTTTTTAATTTTTAAAAGTTTAAAAGTTTAAAAGTTTCAAATTTTCCAGAGTTTGAAAAGGTTGAAAAAATCGAAAAGCTTATACTTTTTTAGGGGGAAAGGCAAACATTGCAAAAGTTATTTTTAGTTTTGAATACTGAATACTGAATACTGAATACTGAATACTGAATACTGAATACTGAATACTATTTAACTGCAATTGCACTAATTTCTACATTTACAAATTTAGGTAGGTTTGCAACTTCTACAGTTTCTCTTGCAGGTGCAGTTTTTTCATTAAAATAAGTTCCATAAACAGCATTTATTTCACCAAAATTATTCATATCAGAAATAAATATGGATGTTTTAATTACGTTTTCAAAAGTCATTTCAGCAGCTGCTAAAACTTCTTTTAAATTTTCCATTACTTGCTTTGTTTCTTCTTTTATGGATGCTAAAACTAATTCGCCATTATCAGGGTTAATTGCAATTTGCCCAGAAGTATATAAAGTATTTCCGCTTAATATTGCTTGGTTATATGGTCCAATAGGAGCAGGAGCTTTTAAAGTAGTTATTATTTTTTTCATAAGATTATAAGTTTCAAAGTAAAAAATTTATTTTTGCATACTGCATACTGCATACTGCATACTGCATACTGCATACTGCATACTGCATACTGCATACTGCATACTGCATAC
>NZ_CANMHM010000013.1 GCF_947497695.1 uncultured Polaribacter sp.
CTGCATACTGCATACTGCATACTGCATACTGCATACTGCATACTGCATACTGCATACTGCATACTGCATACTGCATACTGCATATTAAATTAAAATAACCTTCTATCTGGTGGTTTGTTTTTGTCCCATTTTAAATCAGATAACATAGAAGATTTTACACCAATAAAGAATGTATAAGAAGAGTTTGATCCAAAAGGCACCCAATTAAAATTAAATTGCCAACTATCTAAATCTCTAGTAAAATTAAATCTAGAAAATGTAAAAGCACCTCCTTTTACATCATAACCAGAAGAATACCCCATTTGCCACTTTGGCGATAAGTCTATGTTACCACTAAACATAATACTGTGTACTCCAATACTACCAGGTTCTAAACCATTGTCTCTGTAACTTGCTGAGTAAGCTAAATTTATAGTCCAAGGAATATTTGCATTGTATAGTTTTGCTTCTTTATTTTTATCTTCTTTATCTTTACTGTTTGTGTTGTTCACATTTCTAGCTCCTTGTCTATTTGTTGGGTTAATATCTGCACCTATTACATCAACTCCGTTTTGTGCACCATTTCCGCTTTTGTTTTCCTCTTCCTTACCATCTTTATTTAAATCGCTACTAGAAATAGAGTAATTTGCGGTTAAACTAGCGTTTGTTAATCGTAAAATATTAGGGTTAAATTCATTAATTCTAACTCCATTGCTGTTTACTTTATAAGGATCCATAGTACCATTTAAATTTACGGCTAATTTATCTTTAAACAAACGAGTTCCGGCAGAAAAACTAACAGGAGACCATCGTAAACTATCTGCTGCAATATTATAAGAACTGTTAAAGTTTAAATTGTTTAAAATGGTTATTTTTTCATCTTCTTCATCACTATCAGGATCTTTAGGAGCCATTTTAGCTTCTAAAACATTGTTAAGAGAAATTCCTATAGAATTGCTTATTCCAGAAGCTGGTGCTCCATAAATACCTTGATCAAAAATGGTATATTCATCTAAATCTAAAGCATCTGCACTTTTTTGAACCTGTCTGATGTGTTTTTCTTTAAAATCGGGTCTGTAAGAGTAAGAAACAGAGGGTCTTAAAGTGTGTCTAATTGTTTTTAGTCTTCCTTTCTTAAAATTAAAAGTACCATAAATATTTGTAGTTAAACTGGCTCCTGCATTATACTCTCTATAACTTTTAAAGCCTCTTAAAGTATCTGTAATAACCACATTTTCAGTGATATCATATTTTTTTTGAATATAATCAAATTGCCAAGTTTCCTCATAATTAACACTTGGTGATATTGTAAAATATTTAAATGCTTTTATGTTTGTATTTGTACCTGTTGTATGTTGTGCTCCAGATCTTGCAGTTTCAAACATTTTTGCAGTAAAAAAATCATTATCTGTTGTATTAATTAAATATTGGCCTTGCATGGTATAATTAAAACCCATTTTTTGGATGGGGGTTTTTTGTATTCCTCCTTTTCCTGCAAAAGGATAAATTCTATTCATGTTTACAGTTAGCGATGGTAGAGTCATCGTAATTTGCTGTGTGTTTGTATTTTGTTGATGACCAAGATTAACATTCATATTAAACGGAGTATCAACAAAAGTTTTACTATAGTTTACAGAAGAGTTAAGTGTGTTTGTTTGTGTTTGAGAAACATTAAATTGATTTTGAGATTCTCTAAAAAATCTACTACTACCAAGATTTACAGAAGCAGAAAAACGAGCGTTAGGGTTTGCTTTAGAGTTTTGGCTATGAGACCATCGAATATTAAAACTGTTTGATTTGCTATAATTGTCAAAACCTCTAATTCCTCTAATATTATTTTCAAAGTTATAACTAAAGTTACCACTAAACTTATATCTTACATTGTAATTAGAAGAAATTCGAGTACCCCAACTTCCATTTGCAAAAGCATCCCCTAAAATAGTTAAATCCATGTAATCGTTTACCGCAAAATAATACCCTCCATTTTGTAAACCAATACCTCTGTCACTACTACCAGTATCAAAAGTAGGCATTAAAAAACCAGAAGTACTTGTTGTTGTAATAGGGAAATAGGCAAAAGGTAAAAATATTGGAGTTGGTATATCTGCAATATACAACAAGCTATTACCCACAATTATTTTTTTACCTGGTACCAACTTTGCTTTGTCTGTACCTATAAAATAATCTTGCTTTTCTGAAGTTGTAAAACGTATGTTTCTAACAAATATAGTAGAGTCGTTTACACGTTTGGTTTTATTACCAAAGGTAAACATTTCACCCTGTTTTGTTTTTAAGCCATAAATTAAAGCACGCTTACTTTTAAAATTATAAACCATTGAATCTTGTTCAGATTCTTGACTACCTTGTTTAAAAACAGGTCGTTGAATATAGCCAGTACTATCTATAATTCCTTTTGCAAAAAGGGTGTTTTTTTTATAATCTACAATAATAATACCTGCTTTAAGATCAATATCTGTATAAGTAACATTTGCTTCATTATATAAGGTAACCGTTTTGTTTTTAGCATCTTGTATTGTATAATCTTTGGCAACGTGCAAGATAATATCTTCTATAACCTCTTTAGGTTTAATAGAATCTATAGTTATAGAATCTATTTTTTTGAGAGCCAAAGAATCTATTTTCTTATTAAAAAGAGAATCTTTTTTAATGTCTATAATTCCTGTTCTTTTATTACTTGTAAGGTCTTGAGAAAAGCCTATTTGAATAAAAAATATGCAACAAAATAAAAGAATGTATGATGGGTTTGTTTGCAACGCTTTAAATGCTATTTTTGTATATTGGTAAAAGTATGGTTCAATATTTGAAGCACCAAATTAACGAAGCCAAAATTAGTTAAATTTTATTAATGAGATTTATAGAAAACAACAAAATTAATACGAAAGCAAAAATAATTTTTATTTTGCTATTTTTAGGGGCATTTTTGATGAACTCATCAGCAATGTTTGGTCAAAGAAAATATGTAATCGTTATTGATGCAGGACATGGAGGAAAAGACCCTGGTAACCTAGGAAATGGTTATAGAGAAAAGAACATAGTTTTAAAGGTAGCACTATCTACAGGAAAAAAATTATCAGAAAATAAAGATATAGAAGTTATTTACACTAGAAAGAGTGATGTTTTTATTGATTTATGGAAAAGAGGAGATATAGCAAATCATGCAAAAGCAGATTTATTTGTATCTATACATTGTGATTCTCATACATCAAACGCTTATGGAGCAGGTACTTTTGTTTTAGGATTAAGAGGAAATAAAAAGAACTTAGAAATTGCTAAAAGAGAAAATGCATCTATACTTTTAGAAGAAAATTACGAAGAAAAATATGAGGGTTTTGACCCTAATTCAGTAGAATCAGTCATTGGTTTATCACTTTTACAGGAAGAAAATTTAGATAAGAGTTTAGCCATGGCAAGCTTAATGCAAAATAATTTTACTTTGAAATTAAAAAGACATGACAGAAAAGTAAAACAAGATAACTTTCAGGTTTTAAGAGAAACCATTATGCCAAGTGTTTTAGTAGAATTAGGTTTTTTAACCAATAAAAACGAAGGTAAGTATTTAAATTCTTCAAAAGGCCAAGAGCAAATGGGAAATGCTATTTCAGATGCTATATTAAAATATGTACACAACTTAAAGTTAAATACAGTTGTTAATACAGAACAAGAAACTGAAACTACAAATTTTATTGAATATAAAGTACAAATTGCATCAGGTAGAAAAAAAATAGCAACCAAATCTTACAATTTTAAAAAGTTAAAAGGTGTTCAAAGGGTAAAAATTAGTAAGTATTATAAATATTATTATGGTACTACATCAAATTATCAATCTGCAGTAAAATCATTAAAAAAAGCAAAGTCTAAAGGCTATACTTCTGCTTTTATAGTGGCTTTTAACAATGGAGAAAAAATATCTGTTAAAGATGCTGCTAAAATGCAGTAGTTTTCTAGCAATCAACCAAAAAATAATAGTAATTTTGTTATAAAAATTAGTGTATGTCTAAAGAGTTAAAAATAGGAATTGTTGCTGTTATTGTAATTGCCGGTTTTATATGGGGTTATAATTTTTTGAAAGGGCAAAATTTATTCAATACAGATACTCGTTATTTTAATGTAGAGTATCCAAATATATCAGGACTTACAAAGTCTAGTTTTGTTACAATTAATGGTTTAAAAGTAGGTACAATTGATAAAATTGAATTCAACCCTAATCCAGAAAAAAAAGGACAGTTAGTTGTTCGTTTTTCAGTTAAAAAAGATTTTAATTTTTCTAAAGAGAGTGTTGTTAAAATATACTCACCAAGCCCATTAAGTCCATCAAACTTAGCAATTGTTCCTCATTATGAAGGAGAAAATGCTAAATCAGAAGATTATTTAAAAGGAGAAATAGAATCTAGTTTATTTACTTCATTAGGAGAGCGTTTAGATCCACTACAAGCAAAATTAGAGCATGTTATTATTAGTGCAGATTCTCTGTTTAAAAATGTAAACAATGTTTTAGATTTAAATACTCAAAACAGCCTCAAAGTTTCCGTTAAAAACTTAGAAACAACTTTAACAGAAGTTAAAAAAACAATGTTAGCAGTTAATGGTGTTATAGATAAAACAACTACAGATTTAACTGAAAGTGTAAAAAATACAAAAGCAATTACAGAAAATTTTTCAAAAATTTCAGATACTATTGTAAATGCAAATATTGGAGGTATTTTAAAAAAAGCAGAAGTAACGTTGAACTCTGCTAACTTAATGTTATCAGGTATCAATAAAGGAAAAGGCACTTTAGGTAAATTAGTTACCGATGAAGACTTGTACAATAACATCACATCAATGTCTAAAGAATTAGAGGATTTATTAAGAGAAATGAAATTAAATCCTAAAAGATTTGTACATTTCTCATTATTTGGTAAAAAAGCAAAACCTTATGCGCCAAATAAAGACGTGAAATTAAAACAAGAAGTTACTAAATAATTTTAAATACTTTTAATTGATATGCAGTATATACCTAATATAATTTTTGCTTTAGCTTTAGCACTAGGATTTGGTTTTTTTGCGATGAACATTCGCAAGTTAAGCAGAAACATAAAATTAGGAAAAGATGTAAATAGAAAAGATAGAAAACCAGAACGATTAAAAAATATGCTTATGATTGCTCTAGGGCAATCTAAAATGGTAAAAAGACCCTTTTCTGGTTTTTTACACGTTATTGTTTATGTTGGTTTTATCATAATCAATATAGAAGTATTAGAAATTATTATTGATGGTTTATTAGGTACTCACAGAGTTTTTCAAAATATTATTGGAACAGGTTTGTATGCTTTTTTAATTGGTACATTCGAAATTTTAGCGGTTTTGGTTTTGATTGCTGTAATACTTTTTTGGACAAGAAGAAATGTTGTAAACATCAAACGTTTTTTGAGCAAAGAAATGAAAGGTTGGCCAAAAAAAGATGGAAACTATATTTTGTATTTCGAGGTTGTATTAATGTCTCTTTTTCTGTTGATGAACGCTACAGATATCCCTTTTCAGCAAGCAGGAATAGGAAACCCAATAAGTCAGTTTATAGCTCCGTTCTTTAAAGGTTTTACTCCAGAAACGGTTTATATTATAGAAAGAAGTGCTTGGTGGATTCATATTTTAGGAATTTTAACTTTCTTAAATTACCTATATTATTCAAAGCATTTACACATATTATTAGCCTTTCCAAATACGTATTTTGCAAATTTAAATCCTTTAGGGCAACTTACAAATTTAGAGTCTGTAACCAATGAAGTAAAAATAATGATGGATCCAGATGCAGATCCTTATGCTGCACCAGCAGAAGGAGTAGAAGAAACCATTCCAGAAAAATTTGGTGCATCTGATGTTGCAGATTTAAATTGGGTTCAATTATTAAACGCTTATACTTGTACAGAATGTGGAAGATGTACTTCTGCCTGTCCTGCTAATTTAACAGGTAAAGAGTTATCCCCAAGAAAAATAATGATGGATACCAGAGATCGTTTAGAAGAAGTGGGTAGAAATATTGATGCTAATAAAGGCACTTTTGTTGATGATGGAAAACAATTACTAAACGATTATATTAAGCCAGAAGAATTATGGGCTTGTACAAGTTGTAATGCTTGTGTAGAAGAATGTCCTGTAAATATTGATCCATTATCTATTATTATGGACATGAGAAGGTATTTAGTAATGGAAGAAAGTGCAGCACCACAAGAATTAAATATGATGATGACAAACATTGAAAACAATGGTGCTCCTTGGCAATACAATCAACAAGATAGATTGAATTGGGCAAATGAAGAGTAACAATAGTTAGCAGTTTTTAGTCTCAGTAAGCAGTCTCAGTAAACAGTTGCAGTAAACAGTCATTGTTATTTCGATCGATTTTTTTTTAAAAATTTTGTATCGAGAAGCTTTTAACAATTAAACGAATAAACAGTTAAACGATTAAACATCTAAACAAATGAACGTACCAACAATGGCAGATATGATGGCACAAGGAAAACAACCAGAAGTGTTGTTTTGGGTTGGTGCAGCAGGAAGTTATGATGATAGAGCTAAAAAAATATCTAGAGCATTTGTAAAAATATTACATCAAGCAAAAGTTAATTTTGCAGTTTTAGGTACAGAAGAATCCTCTACAGGAGATGCCGCAAAAAGAGCTGGAAATGAGTTTTTGTTTCAAATGCAAGCAATGATGAATATTGAGGTTCTAAATGGATATGAAGTAAAAAAAATTGTGACTTGTGATCCTCATTCATTCAATACTCTAAAAAATGAATATCCATCTTTAGGTGGAAAATATGAAGTTTTTCATCATACACAATTTATTCAGAATTTAATATCAGAAGGACGTTTAAATATTGATGATACTAGTGTTTTAAAAGGTAAAAGAGTTACGTTTCACGATCCATGTTATTTAGGGCGTGCCAATAAGGTGTATGAATCTCCAAGAGACTTAATAAAAAGATTAGGTGTTAATTTAACAGAAATGAAACGTAATAAAGCAACAGCTTTATGTTGTGGAGCTGGAGGTGCACAAATGTTTAAAGATGCTGAAAAAGGAGATAAAGAAATTAATGTTTTAAGAACAGAAGAAGCTTTAGAAACCAAACCACAAATTATTGCTACTGGTTGCCCTTATTGCAATACAATGATGACTGATGGTATAAAATTTAAAGAAAAAGAAGCAGAAGTTGTGGTAAAAGATATTGCAGAATTAATAGCAGAAGCTAATAACTTATAAAATTAGAGTATGTCAATAATTAAAGAAGAAGACTTATTAAAATTATATAAAGAAGTAGATAAGTTAAAAATAGACAATAGAAATTTACAAAAAGGTTTTGTAAACTTAAAGTTGAAGTCTAACAAAATAATAAACGATAAAAAGAGAAACACCAATATTTTTATTGTATTGCTAATTTTATTTATACTTTCTTTAATTTTTCTATTCTGTAGTTACTCAAACTCTAAATTAGCAGCTAAAGAGGCAGCACAAAAAGAACTTGTTTTGTTAGATAGTATTCAGAAAATTACAACTACGCTTCCATTTAAAAATAATGCAGATGTTGTGTATTCTATACAATTAGGTGTTTTTAAAAATTTTGATATCGATTTTGATAATAATGAAAACACAAATTTTAAAGAAGTAATTACAGAAAACGGAAATGCGTATTTAATTGGTAATTTTTCTACCTACACAAAAGCGACCACTTTTAAAGAAGAAATTAAAAAATTAGGATTGAAAGATGTTTTTTTAGTGCCATACAATAAAAATAAAGAAAGAATAGATATTAAAGAAGCTTTAGTGTTAAGTAAAGAAGAAGAATTTATTATAGATTAATAACATTTTATGCTTAAAAACTACATAAAAGCAGCTCGTTTAAGAACGCTTCCTTTGTCTATTTCTGGAATTATTGTTGGGTCAATTTTAGGAAATAATGCTATTTTAAATAATCAACTTACAGTTTTACAATCGCCAATTTTCTGGTTGGCAATTTTAACAACCATCGGTTTTCAAGTAGTATCAAACTTTGCAAACGATTATGGAGATGGCTTAAAAGGTTCTGACAAAAACAGAACAGGAGAAGCAAGAATGGTGGCTTCAGGAGCTATTACTCCTAAACAAATGAAATTGGCAATGATTATTACTGCAATCATTACTTTAATAATAGCTTTGTTACTTATTTATGTTTCATTTGGACAAGAAAATTTTGGTTATTCAATCTTATTTTTTGCATTAGGAATTGCATCCATAGCAGCTGCCATAAAATACACAGTTGGTAATTCTGCTTATGGTTATAGTGGTTTTGGTGATGTTTTTGTATTTGTTTTCTTCGGATTGCTAAGCGTTGTTGGTAGTTACTTTTTGTATACCAAACAGATTAATTATACTGTTTTTTTACCTGCAATTTCTATAGGTTTGTTAAGTACAGCCGTTTTAAATTTAAATAATTTAAGAGATCAAGAAGAAGATAAAAAGAACCATAAAAATACTTTGGTTGTAAAATTAGGAAATAGTAACTCAAAAAAATACCACTTTTTTCTAATATTCGCAGCTTTGATTTCTGCATTAATTTATACTTTTTTAGACTATAAAACCATTTATCAACTTGTTTTTTTAGTTGCTTTTGTTCCGTTGATAAAAAATGTAAAAACAGTTGCTCAAAATAAAATTCCTGCAGAACTAGATAGTGAACTCAAAAAAGTAGCATTAAGCACCTTTTTATTCGCCATTCTTTTTGGAATAGGACACGTTTTAATTTAGAAATAGCATTTATGAAAACAATAAAAATAATTTTAGGGATCATTACAACTGTTGTATTGTTATTTCTCTTAACTGGTTTGTTTGTAAAAGAAACAACTTATACTGCTAAGGTTTCTGTAAACAAACCAATTGAAGAAGTTTTTAAAACTTTTAATGATAGCGAAAATATAAAAAATTGGATTCCTGAAGTACAATCTTTAGAGGTTGTAAAAGAAAATCCAGGGAAAATAGGAAGTGAGTATAAGATTGTGATTTTAAATCAAGGTCAAGAAATTACCATGCTTCAAAGAGTATTGGCTTATATTGAAAACGAAAAAGTAACCTTGTTTTTTAATGCACAAGGCATGTTAAAAAGAGATGATTATATCTTTACAGAAAAAGATGGTGTTACAAACATTACTTTAAACGCAAGTTGCCAAAGTGAAACCTATTTAATGGCTTGTGTGTTTCCATTTTTTAAAGGAACTTTTCTAAAACAAGATCAAGGTTATTTAAATAATTTTAAAGTTTTTCTTGAAAAGTAAGAGTTAAAAAAGGAGTTGAGTGACAAGAGAAAAGAAAAAAACTATGTTTTCAATGTTTTTATGTAGTAAAAAAACAACAACGATTTGATAAAAGCAACTTACAAAAAATACATTCTTAATTTTAAAAACCCAAGTGGAACTTCACGTGGAATTTTAAAAACCAAAGAAACTTGGTTTATTATTTTAGAGCAAAATGATAAAATTGGTATTGGAGAAACAGGTTTGTTTAGAGGCTTAAGTATAGATGATGTTCCTTTTTATGAAGAAAAATTAAAGTGGGTTTGTAAAAACATCAAGGTAGGTATAGCAGCTTTACTTAAAGAACTCTTAGAGTTTCCATCAATTCAATTTGGATTGGAGCAAGCTTTTTTATCACTTCAAAGTGCTGATAAATTTGAGTTATTTCCATCAGAATTTACAAAAGGACAAAAATCAATTCCTATTAATGGTTTGGTTTGGATGGGAGAGAAGGAGTTTATGAAAAATCAGATTATAGAAAAATTAGAAAATGGTTTTTCTTGCATTAAAATGAAAATAGGTGCTATTGATTTTGATGCTGAAATTGAGTTGTTACAAGCAATCAGAAAAGAATTTTCAGCCAAAGAAATTGAATTAAGAGTAGATGCAAATGGTGCTTTTAATCCTAATAATGCTTTAGAAAAATTAAAGATATTATCAGAATTAGAGATTCATTCTATAGAACAACCTATTAAACAAGGTCAAATTGAAGAAATGGCAATGTTATGTGCCAAAACACCTTTGCCAATTGCATTAGATGAAGAGTTAATTGGCGTTTTTTCATCCGAAGAAAAAAAGAAATTGTTAGCAACAATAAAACCTCAATATATCATTTTAAAACCAAGTTTGGTAGGTGGTTTTGCAGGGAGTTTAGCTTGGATTCAATTAGCAGAACAAAACAATTGCAATTGGTGGGTAACTTCTGCATTAGAAAGCAATATTGGCTTAAATGCAATTGCACAATTTACACATACATTGCAAAATAATTTGCCTCAAGGCTTAGGAACAGGAGGCTTGTTTACAAATAATTTTATGAGTCCGTTACAAGTTAAAAGCGGTACTTTACACTACAACCCAACTATAAATTGGAATTTTAATTTATAAATATGAATTACATACAACAGGCATTTAGAGGTAATAATGAATGGTATCATTGGGTATTTACTATTTTGGTAGCTTTTTTAGGTTGGCAATTTATAGGTGTTATACCATTAACGCTTGTTGCTTATTCACATTCTGAAAACATTACAGAATTTATAAAAGCGACTCAAGATAATTTTATGAACTTGGGTATCAACAATAATCTCTTCCTTTTTTTAATGATTTTAATGTTTCTTTTTGGTTTAATAGCCCTTATTATTGGTGTTAAATACATTCATAAAAGAACAGTTACGTCTTTAGTTACCAGCAGAAAAAAGATAGATTGGAAACGATTTTGGTTTGGGTTTGTTACTTGGGGTATTGTTGCTTCTGTTGTAATTGTTATAGGCATTTTTATATCGCCAGAAAACTATGTTTGGAATTTTAAACCCATTCCCTTTTTTATATTATTGGCTATTTCTTTTTTGTTTTTACCTTTTCAAACTTCGTTTGAAGAATTGTTGTTTAGAGGATATTTTATGCAAGGTTTGGGTATTTTAGCAAAAAACAGATGGTTGCCCTTAATTTTAACTTCTGTTTGTTTTGGTTTATTACATGGTGCAAATCCTGAGGTTCAAAAATTAGGAAATATTTCTATGGTATTTTATATTGGTACTGGTTTTTTCTACGGAATTACAACTTTAATGGACGAAGGAACTGAGTTATCACTTGGTTTACACGCAATTAATAATATTGTTGCAGCTTTTTTTGTAACTACAAATTGGACGGTTTTTCAAACAGATGCTTTGTATGTAGATACTTCAGAACCTTCTGTAGGTTGGGAAATGTTTTTCCCTGTGTTTGTTTTATATCCTTTAATGTTATTCGTTTTTTCTAAGAAATATGGATGGAAAAATTGGACAGAAAAATTAACAGGTAAAATTAATGAACCTGTTAATTTGAAAGATAATTATAGAATTTTAGAAGATTGAAATTAGAAAAGTTTCATACAAATTTCCAATTAAACGGAGTTTCATTTTCTTCTGTTGAAGATTTATTAACCTTTACAGAGGGTTTTTGTGATGAAATTCATCAATTTTTAGAAACATGGTTTTCTAAAGATGATTTTGTTTTCGTAAAAACTTCTGGTTCTACAGGGATTCCTAAAGAGATACAGTTGCAAAAAAAGCAAATGCTTAATTCTGCCATAGCAACTGGTAATTACTTTAATTTAAAAGAAAATACCACTGCATTATTATGTTTGCCAACTGCATATATTGCTGGTAAAATGATGTTGGTAAGAGCATTAACTTTAGGTTGGCATTTAGATGTTGTAAAATCAAATTCTTTTCCACTTCGTGGGATAAAAAAAAAGTACGATTTTTCTGCAATGGTACCTTTGCAATTAGAAAACGCTATAGATTCTGTAGGTTTAATTAAAACAATAATTGTTGGTGGAGGTGTAGTTT
This sequence comes from uncultured Polaribacter sp., assembly GCF_947497695.1. Classification (GTDB taxonomy): domain Bacteria; phylum Bacteroidota; class Bacteroidia; order Flavobacteriales; family Flavobacteriaceae; genus Polaribacter. Next base: position 11,853 of record NZ_CANMHM010000013.1, read on the forward strand.
CTAATCAATTGCAACAAAAATTACAAACTATTTCTACAACTGTTTTTGCAACTTATGGTATGACAGAAACCATAACTCATATTGCTGTTAAAAAGTTGAATAATTTAAAAAATGTAACTTTTAATAGTACAGAAAAGTCTTATTATCATGTTTTACCTAATGTAAAAATTTATATTGATGTGAGAAATTGCTTGGTAATTAAAGCTCCTAAAGTTTGTAAGGAGGTTATTTTTACAAATGATATTGTTCGTTTAATTTCTGATACCCAGTTTGAATGGTTGGGTCGTTTTGACAATGTGATTAATTCTGGAGGAATAAAATTATATCCTGAAAAAATTGAAGAAAAATTAGCTAAAATTATTGAAAATCGTTTTTTTGTTGCGGGAATTCCTGATGAAAAACTTGGAGAAAAATTAGTTTTAATAATAGAAGGTAAATATCAAAAAATTTCAATTTATAATACTAACTTATCAAAATTTGAAATCCCTAAAGAGACTTATTTTATAGAAAGGTTTATAGAAACAGAAACAAAAAAAATCCAACGTAAAAAAACATTGAATTTAATTTAATAGTTTGCTTTTATCATTCTATCATTACCAAATAAATCTTTTTTTAATTCAATATTTTTAAAACCTTTTTCTTGTAACATTTTAAAGGTTTCTGGCCCTAAATATTGATTGATTTCAAAAAATAAAATTCCATTTTTTGATAAACTTTGCCTTGCTAAATCAGTAATTTTTTTATAAAAAATCAATGGATTATCATCATCAACAAACAACGCTAAGTGAGGTTCATTTTTTAAAACATTATTTTGTATTTCTATTTTTTCTAATTCTCTAACATAAGGAGGGTTAGAAACAATAACATCATATTTTTGAGGTAGTTTTTCTGTTTCTAAAATATTCATTTCTAAAAAAGAAACAACAGCATTATTTAAAGTTGCATTTTGTTTGGCTATTTCTAAAGCTTTTGTAGAAACATCAATCGCAGTAATTTTTGTGTTTGTTAGGTTTTTAGCCAATGAAATAGGAATACAACCAGTTCCTGTGCCAATATCAAGTATTGTAATTTTTTGGTCTTGGTTCTTAGTTCTTATCTCTTGAGTTTCATTTAGAATCCATGCTACCAATTCTTCAGTTTCTGGTCTTGGTATTAATGTGTTTTCATCAACCATAAAAGGCAATCCATAAAATTCTGTTTTCCCTAAAATATATTGAATAGGCTCTTCATTTTGTAGTCTTTCTGTAATTGTTTTCAATTCAGATAAAACATCAATAGTAATTAAAAAATCGGGCTTTAAAACAGTATCAATTCTTTGTAAATTAAGTTTTTCTTCCATCAAAAGAAAAAAGAAACTTTCTATTTCTGTTTTGGGATATATTTCTGAAAGCTTTTCAGAAAAAAATAATTTAAATTGTTTTAAATTCATAGTAAAGGACTTAAAAATCTAGCAAAACGTTCAAGTGTTTTTTGTTTAAAACTTCTGTTTTTAAATTCTTCATATACCACTTTGGTAGCTTTTTTAACACGCTCGTCAAATTCTTCTCGAAGTTCTAAAGCAATATTTTTATCAAAAATTAAGGCATTTAACTCATAATTATGTTCAAAGCTTCTACAATCGAAGTTTGTAGAACCAATAGAGGAAATTTCATCATCAATAAAAATAACTTTAGAATGAGAAAAATCATCACGTAAATAAATATGTACTCCAGATTTAATTAAAACTTCAAAATAAGAATACATACTGTAATCTGCTATTTTAGAATCGCCCTTTTTAGGCAATAATAAAGTAACATTTACACCACTTAATGCAGCTATTTTAAAAGCTTCTAAAATAGAAAAAGTGGGAATAAAATAAGGATTTAAAACACAAATGCTTTTTTTTGCAGTATTAATTAAGGTTAAATATTGTTGCATTACAATAGATTGTTCATAATCTGGACCACCAGAAACAATTTGTAATTTGGTGTTGCCTTTGCAAGGAAATGGTTTTAAAAATTCTTTATTTTTACTTAAATCTTGTTCTGTAGCATAATAAAAATCCTTTAAAAAAGATTTATGTAAACTTGTTACAGCACGCCCTTTAATCTGTAAATGAGTGTCTTGCCAAATGCCTAAAAATTTATTGTCAATATATTCATCAGAAATATTTACACCACCTGTAAAACCAATCTTATTATCTATTACACAAATTTTTCTATGATTCCTATGATTCAAAGAAAAAAGAAACTTTCCAAATTCAAATGGAGTTTCAGGATAAATTTCTACCCCCATTTTTTTTAGTTTTTCTTTGGTATACTTTTTTAAAGAAGAGCTTCCAAAATCATCATATAAAATTCTAACTTCTACATTTTCTTTTCTTTTTTTTTCAATTTCATTAATGATACTGTTTAAAATTTTACCATCTTCTAAAATATAATATTGAAGATGAATAAATTTTTGTGCATTTTTGATGGCATCTAAAATTGCATCAAAAGCTATTTTTCCATTTTTTAAAAGTTGGATGTCATTTCCCTCATCCAAAGGAATATTTGTAGTTGTGAAAATAAGATTAGATATTTTTTTTGCGTTATCAGAATTTAAATTTTCTGAGTGATTATTAGTTGTTTTTTTAAAAGATTTTTTAATATAATTTTTTCTTCGTTTGATTTCTTTTAATTCTAAAAATTTTAATTTTCTTCTATTAATCCCAAAAATAACATAGGCAATAACTCCTATAAATGGAAAAAATAACGTAATTAAAATCCAACTTAAAGACTTTGATGGTTTTATACCAAAATATAAAATATTATAAAAAGCCCAACAAAAAAGAAAAATATGAAGGGTAGAAAGTATGTAATAAATCAATTTTTAGTTTTAATTTTTTTTAAAATTATATGAGTTTTAATTTCTCTTCTAATAAAACTATTAGATGCCATTAATTCCATTATTTTTGCACAAGCAAGATATTAATTTTTTAAATCTTAATTACATGTATAAACTATTATATTTTTTACTTTTATTTTTACTAATTAACAGTTGTACTGTTAAAGAAAAACCTGTTTTTGTGAGAGTTGATAATATAAAACTTGTCAGTTTTGCAGCAGATACTATTCGTTTAAAAGCAAATGCTTTTTTTACAAATCCTAATGATGTTGGAGGAAAAATAACGACCGAAGAAATTAAAGTAATTATTAATGATGAAGAAGTTGCGCAAATTTCTTCGGATGAGTTTAAAGTACCTGCAAGAGAAGAATTTTCAATGCCATTATTAGCAGTAATACCAACTAAAAGAATTTTAGAAAGTAATAAAAACGGTTTTTTAGGCGGTTTGTTAAATTCTGTTTTAAAAAAGTCAATTAAAGTACAATTAAAAGGAAATTTAAAATACAACGTATTTGGTTTTTCTGGCGATTATGCAATTGATGAAACTGAAGACATTAAAATTAAATTTTAATTTTTTATTATAAAATCAAAAATTATTAACCACCAATTTTACATAAAACGCTGTTTGCAAATTGCTAAAAACGGAATAGGTTTAGCACGTCCAAATCCTTCTGTTGGTGCAGTTGTGGTGCATCAAAATAAAATTATTGGCGAAGGTTTTACATCTATTTATGGTAGTAATCATGCAGAAGTAAATGCCATTAATGCTGTAGAAAATACATCACTTTTAAAAGAGGCTACTATTTATGTTAGCTTAGAGCCTTGTGCTCATTTTGGAAAAACACCTCCTTGTGCAGATTTAATTGTAAAACATCAATTAAAAAATGTAGTTATTGGTTGTGTAGATTCTAATAGTTTGGTTGCTGGTAAAGGAATAGAACGACTTAAAAAAGCTGGAATTAAGGTAATTGTTGGTGTTTTAGAAGCAGAATGTAGAAAACATCACAAACGTTTTTTTTCTGTTGAAGAAAAAAAACGCCCTTTTATTATCTTAAAATGGGCAGAAACTCAAGATGGTTTTATTGCTCCTTTAAATAAAAATGAGCAAAAGCCAGTTTGGATCTCTAACTCATATTCTCAACAATTGGTTCATAAATTGCGAAGTGAAGAACACGCTATTTTAGTGGGTACAAATACTGTGATTGCAGACAATCCTACATTAAATGTGAGAAGTTGGTCTGGTCAAAACCCTTTTAGAATTGTTTTAGATGCTAATTTAAGAATCCCTGTAAATAGTAGTGTTTTAGACGGAAGTGTTAAGACGATTGTTCTTTTTAACAACAATAAGAGGTTTCAACCCCTTACTAATATTATTTATGAAAATATAAATTTTGGTCAAAATCTAGCAATTCAAATTTGTAACGTTCTTCAAAAACACAATATTCAATCTGTAATTATTGAAGGTGGATCACAAACATTACAAACGTTTATTGATGAAAATCTTTGGGATGAAGCTCATGTTTTTGTAGGTAAAACTAAATTTAAAGAAGGAGTGAAAGCACCAGTTTTTAATAAAGTAATAAAAGAACAACGAAACATCAAAACAGATGTTTTAAAAATATATACAAATGATTAGAAACATCATTTTCGATTTTGGCGATATTTTTATCAATCTAGACAAACCAGCAACTATTAGAGAAATGGCAAAACTTGGTGTTTCTGAAATTTCTGATGAAATGATTGCAGTGTATCATCAATATGAAAAGGGATTGATTTCTACAGAACAGTTTGTTCATTTTTATCATGATACTTTTAAAATTGATAAAAACGATTTAATTTTTGCATGGAATGCTGTTTTGTTAGATTTTCCTAAAAAACGATTAGAATTTTTAAAACAATTGGCAGCAAGTAAAAAGTATAGACTATTTTTATTGAGTAATACTAATGATTTACACATTAAATCTATTCAAAATTCTTTAGGAAACCAGTTTTATAACCAATTTAAAAGCTGTTTTGAGCAGTTTTATTTATCGCACGAAATTCATTTTAGAAAACCAGATTCAGAAATTTATGAGTTTGTAATCAATCAGAATAATTTAAAAGCATCAGAAACGTTGTTTGTAGATGATTTAAAAGAAAACACTGTTGCTGCAAATACTTTAGGAATTAAAACTTGGAATTTAATTCCTGGTAAAGAAGATGTAACCACCTTGTTTGAGAAAAAAGACCTTTTATTTTGATTTATTTACTTTTAAGTGTCCTTTTTTCTTCAGGCTTATTTGTTATATTTAAATATTTCGTTATTTATAAAATAGATACTTTAAAGGCAATTGTTGTAAATTATGTGGTTGCTTTTAGTTTAGGAATTAGTTTTTCTGATAGTACATTCTCTTTTAATGAAATACCTCAAAAACCATGGTTTTTTGGAGCTATGGTTTTAGGAGCTTTATTTATTTCTGTCTTTTTTGTGATGGCAAATACAGCACAACAAAATGGGGTTTCTGTAGCTTCTGTTGCAGGAAAAATGTCTGTTGTAATTCCAGTAATTTTCGGTATTGTATTGTATGATGAATCCTATTCTTTATGGAAGGTTATAGGTGTTTTAATTGCCTTAATTTCTGTGTATTTAACATCTGTAAAAGAGCAGGGAACAACTTTAAAGGCAGGATTATTATTCCCAATATTACTCTTTTTTGGTTCTGGAGCTATTGATACAATTCTTAAATATGTAGAAGTTAATTTTGTACAGAAAAATGAAGTGTCACTATTTTCAGGTAGTTTGTTTGGTTTTGCAGCAATTTTTGGATTGTTGATTTTATCAATAAAAACAATTCGTAAAAGAGCATCTTTTGGATTTAAAAATATAATTGCAGGTATTATTCTTGGAATTCCTAACTATTTTACAATAGTATTTATTATTAAAGCATTGCAAACAGCAGGTTTTGAGAGCTCTACATTGTTTACTGTAAATAATGTAACTGTTGTAGTGCTATCAACTTTAGTTGGGTTTCTTTTGTTTAAAGAAAAATTTAGCCTAAAAAACAAAATAGGTGTTGTATTAGCTATTTTAGGAATTGTATTGGTAGCTGTTGCTTAATTTATAGGTTATTTTTTTAAATTATTTGTCATTTCTGAGAAGACAACAATCTAGCATATACTTTTTATTTTAGAAAAGTACATAATTACTCTTTTGCAGAGCAAGTCAATTCCTTTTTAATTGTTAAAGTATAGATTCCTGTTTTCACAGGAATGACAGTTGCTTTATTAATAATATTTTAGAATTTATAATGACAGATATTTATAAAACCATAGAAAAACCATCAATCGAAACCCTTTTTAAAGAAAAAGGATCTAAGTTTTTTGGCTATGCTTTTCCTGTTTTCTCTGAAGAGGATGTAAAAAAACGTATTGAAGAATTGAAAAAGAAACATCATGCTGCAAGACATTGGTGTTATGCGTATCAACTAGGAATAGAGAAAATTAGATTTAGAGTAAATGATGATGGAGAACCCAATAATTCTGCAGGTTTACCAATTTATGGTCAAATTCAATCTTTTAAAGTTACCAATATTTTAATCGTTTCAGTCCGTTATTTTGGCGGAACAAAATTAGGCGTTGGAGGTTTAATTACTGCTTATAAAACATCGGCACAAATTACTTTACAAGCTGCTAGTATTATTGAAAAAACCATCAACATTTATTTTAAATTGACTTTTGATTATGATGTAATGAATGTTGTACAAAGAATTATTAAAGAAATAAATATTGAAATTACCCATCAGAAATTAGAAATGAATTGTGAGTATTCAATTTCTGTTCGAAAAAAAAATGCTGATTTAATTTTTAATAAATTTAACAAATTGTATAAAGTTGATATTATTGAATTAGAATAAACTCTTTGTTTATTTTTTCATCTAAATTAATTACGAATATTAAAGGTTTTTAACAATAATATATGTTAATAACTTACAAGGTAATTTTTATTTAAAAAAAGATAAAGCGGTGCAATTTTAAAAGTAAAAAAAATAGATAACCTATAAATTAATATTCCAAACCTTTCAATAAATAATCTGGACAACGTGTTGGCTTCATTGTTTTTGAATTCATAAATGCTAAAACAGAACTTCCTGTACAAATTAATTCGTTATTTTGATTTGTAATTTCATAATCAAATTCAATTTTTACCATTGGCTTTTTTTTTAAAAAAGTTTTTATGGTTAAAACATCATCATATAAGGCAGATTGAACAAAATTAAAGTTTATAGATATAACAGGTAGCATTATTCCATTGAATTCCATATCTTTGTAAGTAACCCCTAAAGAGCGTAACCATTCTGTTCGCCCTAATTCAAAAAATTGAGCATAATTACCGTGATAAACAACACCCATTTGGTCTGTTTCAGAATAACGAATTCGTGTTTTTGTTGATGAACTTTTCAAAAGTTATATGAATTTTATATAAAAAGCATTTTACGTAAAAAAAAGTTAATAATCAATAGTAAATCATTTTTTTATACTAAATTTTATTCACACTTTTGTATTACTTATAAAAATAGTAATAAATTGCTTTTTTTATCTTAAATTATTAACAAACTAACTACTACCAAAAAAATGAATTTAACTGCTGATCTAGTTTGGAGTGAATGTTTGTCTTTTATCAAAGACAACATTAAGCCACAAGCTTATAAAACTTGGTTTGAACCAATAAAGCCCGTAAAACTTTCAGGTGAAGCATTAACAATTCAGGTTCCTAGTAAATTTTTTTATGAGTGGTTAGAAGAGCATTATATTAAATTATTACGTGTTGCATTGGTAAAGCAATTAGGCAATGATGCAAAATTGATTTATGATGTTAAAATGGAAAACAATTATAGCAGTAATAGACCGCAAATTGTTAAAATACCAAGTTCTAATAGAGATCCATTAAAAGCACAAAGAGTTACGATTCCTTTAGAATCTACTAAAAGAGAATTAAGAAACCCTTTTGTGATTCCAGGTTTACAAAAAGTTAAGATTGAATCTCAATTAAATCCAAATTATAGTTTTGCAAATTTTATAGAAGGTGATTCTAATAGATTGGCACGTTCTGCTGGTATGGCAGTAGCAAATAAACCAGGAGGTACTTCTTTTAATCCATTATTAATTTATGGAGGCGTTGGTTTAGGTAAAACACATTTAGCACATGCTATTGGCGTTGATATTAAAGATAAATACCCAGATAAGACAGTTTTATATATTTCTTCAGAAAAATTTACTCAACAGTTTATTGATTCTGTAAAGTCAAATACAAGAAATGATTTTATTCATTTTTATCAGATGATTGACGTTTTGGTTATTGATGATGTACAATTTTTGTCTGGTAAAACAGGTACTCAAGATGTATTCTTCCATATATTTAATCATTTACACCAAAATGGTAAACAGGTAATTTTAACTTCAGATAAAGCACCTGTAGATATGCAAGATATTGAACAACGCTTATTATCTCGTTTTAAATGGGGATTATCTGCAGAGTTACAAGCACCAGATTACGAAACTAGAATTTCTATTTTACAAAATAAATTGTATAGAGATGGTGTAGAAATGCATGAAGATATTTTAGAATATATTGCAAAAAACATCAAATCTAATGTAAGAGAGTTAGAGGGAGTTATCATTTCTATGATAGCACAAGCTTCTTTTAATAGAAAAGAGTTTTCTTTAGAATTAGCAAAACAGATTGTAGACAAATTTGTTAAAAACACCAAAAAAGAGGTTTCTATAGATTATATACAGAAAGAAGTTTCTAAGTATTTTGATATGGATGTAGCAACTTTACAATCCAAAACACGTAAACGCCACATTGTACAAGCAAGGCAACTAGCTATGTTTTTTGCAAAAAGATTAACAAAAACATCTTTAGCAAGTATTGGTAATCAAATAGGGCAAAGAGATCATGCTACTGTATTACACGCTTGTAAAACAGTAGACAATCTTACTGAAACAGATAAGCAGTTTAAAAAGTATGTTGAGGATTTAACTAAAAAGTTAACTTTCTAAAAAATATAATTTTTGATAATTTGTTGAATTCTAATTTACTTTTTATAATAATTAGATTATTTGCTTTCTAAATGTTCATTTTTCTTTTAAAATTCTTTTTTTAAGAACAAAATAGGTTTTTATTTTTATCAAAAACATTTTATGCATAAAATTTTAATGGTTTGTTTAGGCAATATTTGTAGATCACCATTAGCAGAAGGAATTTTAAAATCTAAAGTAAATAAAAGTTTAGTTTTTGTTGATTCTGCAGGCACTGCTGCATATCATATAGGAAATCTACCAGATGAACGCTCTATTGATGTTGCAGCAAAATATGGATTGGATATTAAAAATCAAAGAGCAAGAAAATTTGTTGTAAAAGACTTTGATACGTTTGATTTTATTTATGCAATGGATAAAAGTAATTACCAAAACATACTTTCATTAGCAAGAAATAGAGTAGATACTCAAAAAGTAAAAATGATTTTAAACGAAACACAGCCTACTAAAAATTTGAGTGTTCCAGATCCATATTATGGAGGAAATCAAGGTTTTGAGGAAGTTTATAAAATGTTAGATCAAGCTTGTAATGTAATTGCAGATAATCTACCTAAATCAAAATAATTTAGTTTTTTCTCTATATAATCTTTAAATTTAGCTTTAAAAACACATATAATGATTGGTAAACTCTATTTAATACCTACTACTTTAGGGGAAACAGAACCTTTAGAAGTGATGCCTTTATCAGTAAAAAAAGTTGTGGAAGAGATTGATTATTATATTGTTGAGAATGAAAAATCTGCAAGAAGATTTATCAAAAAAATTTCGCCAAAAAAATCACAACCTTCATTACAATTGATGTTGTTAGATAAATATGCAGAAGAAATAGAAACCACTAAGTATTTAGACGTTTGTAAAGAAGGTATTAATGTTGGTTTATTGTCTGAAGCAGGTGTGCCAGCAATTGCAGATCCAGGGGCAAGTATTGTAAAGTTAGCACATGAAAATAATATTAGAGTAGTCCCTTTAGTGGGGCCAAGTTCTATTTTGATGGCAATGATGAGTTCTGGTATGAATGGACAAAACTTTGCTTTTAATGGTTATTTACCAATTGATAAATCCGATAGAAAAAAAGCAATTAAAGACTTAGAAAAACTGTCTAAAGATAAAGGTCAATCTCAAATTTTTATTGAAACACCTTACAGAAATGAAAAGATGTTTACAGATTTAAAAGCGGCTTTAACCCCAACAACTAACTTGTGTATTGCAGCAGATATTACTTTACCATCAGAGTATATAAAAACACTTTCTGTGAAAGATTGGAAACACCATCAACCAGATTTACATAAAAAACCAGCTATTTTTATTATTCAAAAGTAGATGCATTTATAACTTATTAAGAGAAAATAAATAAGGCTTCATTTATCTTTTTAAAAGAATTAATGAAGCCTTTTTGTTATAAAATGTGTTTTTTAGTTGCTACTATTTAAACAGTAGCATTTCTATTTGCTTTAATATTTGAAACATTATAACCACTAAATTTTTTTAAATAAGATTGAATACTAGAACCATAAGCATCAGAAAATACCTCATGACCATTACTTCTTAAGAATTTTTTTACATTACCTGCACCACTTAAATGAGCAGCTGCCAAAATACCAGATTCAGTAATTTTTATTCCATTAATGGTTTTGCCAACAAATCGTCTAATATCTTTTCTTAAAATCCATTTATTAACCTTACATAAAGCTAAAAAAGCTTTTTCTTGTAGTTCTGGGTTTTGTAAGAATGCCTGTGTATTGTATATTTTAAATCTTTCTAAGGTTGTTCTTCCAAATTGGTATTTACCTAAATAACCCAAACTATTTACAACTGTATATTTTCCTTGAGATTCTTTAAAGGCCAAAGCTTCTTTAAAACCTACAAAGTCTTTTTGTAAATAGGGAATATTATATGTAGTTAATTTTTTTAAAGTAGTCTTGTTGTGAGCACCTATTTTTTTATCAATTGTAGTAGCGTTGATAAATCCTAAAAATACGATACTTAATACTAAAAACTTTTTGATAAATTAAATCTTTCTGTTTTGCGGTGCAAATGTATATCCTAATATTAAATATACTGACCCTCAATATGTTAAATTTTATTAAAAATACAGATAATGAAATTTAACCAAGCCTTTTGTGTTAATTTCTATTGTTGGAGCAGGTATTTTTATGAAGTTGATAACAGAAAAGAAAGATTTTAAGAATTCCGAATTTGTCTTAATTTTGGTCAAATCTAAGTCTAAACTCAGGTAGAATTGTCTGTAAGGATTGTGTAGTGTTGAGTTTGCTGTGTTTGAGTTTCCAAAAAGCATGCTATCTGCTCCATAACCCAAAGAAAGATTTAACCATTTTGGGATTGAGCTTTTCTTATTAAAAGACCAGATATTGGCAGAAAGCCAATACGTTTGACCGTTATAATCTTTTAAAGCTTGTTGCAAATAGTTTTCTCCAAAAGTATTTGGTCGTTGTTTTGCAAAGTTTGTTTGATGAAAAGAGTATTTTACTGTAATACGTTGTTCATCCCAAAGTAATTCTTGGCCAATTAATAAACCTGTTCCTGCTGCATTTGCAATAATATCTCCTGGAGATGCCCCCCATTCTTTAGAGAAACCATCTAAAACTTCAATGGCAGTTAAAAAGGCAAAGCCACTAGTTGCTCCATAAATCAATTGATTTTTTTTAGACACACCAGCCCAATCTAAAACTTCCATTCCTACTTTACCAAGGTAGTAAGAGGTCATAAAATGACCAACTTTATCCATTTGTTGCCAATCATTATTATCATTTTTAAAATGAAAGTTAGATTGTGGGTAGTCTTTATACCAAAGTTCATTTAATGCTATTAATGCACTACCTGTTATAACGCTTTCAGAAATTATAACTGCGTTTCTTCTTTTTTGATTTAATGTATCGGACTTTTTAAAAAAGGATGAATTTTGAGCATGAGAAAAGGTCGTTAGTAAAAAAAAAGGAACTAAAAATGCTAATTTGTATACTTTCAATACCAATAGTTTTTTTTAAACCGTTAAAACTAAAAACTTTTACTGTTAATGATTACAATAACTTACCTATTTACCCTTTGTTTATTCATCCAACTATGGTATTTAGCTGCATTTCTATTATGTTGGGCAAGTGATTTTGCAAAATCATGATAACCAATTCTATCTACACTTGCACACATATAATAATAGTTGTGTTTCTGTGCATTTAAAACCCCATCAATAGCAGAAATATCTGGCATTGCAATTAAAGTAGGAGGTAAGCCTTTGTTTTTATAGGTATTGTAAGGAGAGTTGAGTTCTAAATCTGCCGTTAAAACTCTTTTAACCACATAATCTTGTCCTTTAACAGCTTTTACACAATATATAATTGTAGGATCTGCTTGAAGAGGCCAACCATTATTTAATCGATTTAAATATAAACCTGCTACAATTGGTCTTTCTTCTTTTTTTGCAGTTTCTTTTTGTACAATAGAAGCTAAGGTAATTACTTCACTTTTAGATAAGTTCAGTTTTTTTGCTTTTTCAATTCTGCTTTTATTCCAAAAACGATTATAATATATTAATATTTTTGTTCTTAATTTTTCTGGAGAAACCGTCCAATAAAATTCATAACTGTTAGGAATAAAAATTTGTAACACCGATTTTTCTGTCAAGTTATTTTCTGATAAAAATTCTTTTTCTTTAAAAGTATTTAGAAGAGAAATGGAGTCAGCTTCTATTTGTTCGGCAATTCTACCCGCTAGTTTTTCTAAAGTATCTTGGTTGTTAAACGATACTTTTAAAGGAGTTTGTCTGCCAACTCGTAACATATTTACCAGTTCGTTGTTAGACATTCCTTTTGTTAAAAGATATCTACCAGCTTTTGGTTTTGAAAAATTTTTCTTGGCAGCAACCAAAAGAAAGGTTTCTGGACTTTTAGAAAAATTTGCAATCTTATTTTTAATGTCTATTAAACTATCTGTAGTTCTTACAAAAAGTATGGTTTCTTTTGTTATTGATGTACCAAATATTTTTTGGTAGTAATTGTATCCTATTAATCCACAAACAAAAATGATAGTTATTATAACAGCGTAGGTAAATTTTTTAGTCAATGTATATTTAATTTTTTCATGAAAAACAAAATTAGTCTTTTATCAACTGATATAAAACTTCATCTTTAAATTTTCCTTCGGATAAAATCCAGTCTTTTTTAACACCCACTTTTTTGAAGTTATGTTTGGTAAAAAGAGATATACTCTTTGCATTATCTAAAGTAATATTTGCAAATAATTGATGTAGATTTAGATGTGTAAAACAATAATTAATTAAAATTGACAATGCTTTAGAAGCAAACCCTTTTTCTTGAAACTTAGGATGAATTAAAATGCCAACTCCAGCTCTTTTATGTTGTGGATTAAAATCAAACAAATCAATCATGCCTATTTGTTTTTTTGTTGATTTTTCTTCAATTAATAAACGCAACTGTTTTGCTTCATAAATATCTAAATGAGCATTTTCTAAATATTGTTTTAAAATGTATTTAGAAAATGGCGTTTGGGTATGACTAATCTCCCAAAAAGATTCATTGTTTTCTATAGTGTATAGAAAATCTAAATCTTCTGGCTCTAAGGCTCTTAGGTCTATTTTTTCGCCATTTAAAGTCATATTTACAATTATTTTTTAAAACATCGAGTTTGTCATTCTTGTATGAACTAGAATCTATAATAAGCAGATTATAAATCTAAAACTCTTACACTTTGAAACTCTGAGTTTTTCTCTTTTAATCTCTTTGAAATAACTAAACAGTAAAAATACCCTTAAAAACAAAAGTAGCAGGTCCTTTTAAAAATACATTTGTATAAGCTCCGTTTTTCTCTGTAAAAGAAACCTCTAAATTACCACCTTCTACAGGTAAGTAAATTAAATTATCAGATGTTTTATTCGTTTTATGCATTGCAATAGCAACAGCAGTTACACCAGTACCACAAGCTAAAGTTTCATTTTCCACCCCTTTTTCGTAGGTTCTTACTCTAAAAGTTGAGTTGTTTATTTGTTGCACAAAATTTACATTACTTCCAGGGTTTGAGTAAGAGTATCTTATTTCTTTTCCTTTTTCAAAAACAGGAAAAGTATCTAAATCATCAACCAATTCTACGTGATGTTGAGTACCAGTATATGCAAAAACAGCGTTTTCTTTAACCTCTATTTCATCAACATCAATCATTTTTAAAGAAACAATTCCGTCTTTTATTTCTGCTAAATGTTGTCCATCAACAGCAATAAAATTTGTTTTAGAAGCAATCATATTTAATTGTTTTGCAAAAGCGACAGCACATCTGCCTCCATTTCCGCAGAAAGTTTGGCTTCCATCAGCATTAAAATAAATCATTTTAAAGTCAAATGTATCATCATTTTCAATTAAAATAACCCCATCTGCTCCAACACCAAAATGTCTGTCACAAAGTTTTGATATAATTGCAATGTTTTCTTTAGGAAATTTTTTTGCTCTATTATCTATCATCACAAAATCGTTCCCAGTTCCTTGGTACTTGTAAAATTCTATATTCATCTTAACAAAGGTAAGTATTTATTAGATAAAAAAGGAGTGTTAAAAAGTGGTTAAAGTGAGTTAAAAACAAGTTAAACATATTTTTTTTATTTGTTATAATTGTACTTTTGAGAGGTAAAAAATTAAAATTATGAAGAAATTTTTTGGTTTATTAGGAATGGCAATTTTAGGAGGAGCAATTACTTTAGGTGGTTATAAAATGCTTTTTAATGAAGAGGTGGTTATAGAAAGAACAGTTTCTGAGCCCTTAAAAACAGTTACAGCAAATTTTAATCCAGTATTAAGCAAAGCAACTTCAATCGCAAATTCAGTAGATTTATCTATTGCTGCAGAAAATACAATTCATGCTGTTGTGCATGTAAAAAACACCTCTGTTAGAACACAAGTTAATCCTCTAGATATTTTCTTTGGAAACGGTTCAGGTAAAAGGCAGTTTGAACAAATAGGTACTGGAAGTGGTGTTATAATTTCTCAAGATGGTTATATTGTTACAAATAACCATGTTATAGAGAGTGCTTCAGAGATTGAAATTACCCTAAATAATAGGCAAAAGTTTAAGGCAGAATTAATAGGCACAGACAAAGAAAATGATATTGCTTTATTAAAAATTGATACAGATGCAGAGTTACCATATATTCCATTTGCAGATTCAGATACCGTTAAAATTGGCGAGTGGGTTTTAGCTGTTGGGAATCCTTATGATTTAACATCTACAGTTACAGCTGGTATTGTAAGTGCAAAAGGAAGAGATTTAGAAGGAAACTCTGCAATTGATTCTTTTATTCAAACAGATGCAGCAGTAAACCCAGGTAATAGTGGTGGAGCATTGGTAAATACACGTGGAGAATTGGTTGGAATAAACACAGCAATTTCTTCTAAAACAGGATCTTTTATTGGATATTCTTTTGCAGTACCATCTAACATAGCTAAGAAAATTATTGATGATTTATTAGAATTTGGAGCAGTACAAGAAGCCATCTTAGGAATTACTATCGATAGAAATGATATGAATATTGAGGGTGTTAAAATTGCAGATGTAAGTGATGATAGTGAAGCAGAAAAAGCAGGTTTAAAATCTGGCGATGTTATTAAGAAAGTTAATAGTGTTAACATTTCTAAGTTTTCTGAATTAAGAGGGCAATTAACAGCAAAAAGACCTGGTGATTTTGTTGATGTTACAATTGATAGAGATGGAGATTTTTTAGTAAAAAGTGTAAAACTAAGTAAAAAAGATTTTTTTGTTTCTAAAACTTTATCTGTTGTTTTAAAAGATTTATCTAAGGACGAATTAAAAAAACATAAAATAGAAGGAGGTGCCAAGATTATTGGAATTGGGAATAAAAATTTAAATTATTACGGAGTTAAAGAAGGTTTTATTATTACTAAAATTAACAAGCAGTCAGTTACAGATGCTGGTCAAACTGCCAAAATAATTGATGCTTCTTATGGAAAAGGAAATCCTATTTTTATTGAAGTAATTAATTTAGATGGAGAAAAAGAACGTTATGCTTTCAAGTAAAAGCGTAAAAATTTTTATAGAAAAACCCGAATTATTTATTTAATTCGGGTTTTAACTTTTTGGTAAGATATTTTTAAAACGTTTAAAAATTGCTTGTTATAAAATATTAAACAGTTTATATTGTTATTTGTAGTTTGGTTTTTCTACTTAATTATTCTTTATACTTTTTTTAATTGTATTCAAATATTTTTCAGATAATTTTATGGTGTTTAAATAAAAATTAAGAAATGTAAGTAATGCTATTGTTATAGATGAAAAAACTAAAAATAATATATTATTGAAAAATAAAAAAACAAGTAATGATGAAAGTAGACCAATTATTAAACAGTACAAGATATATTTACCAACATAACTGTAAATTTTAATTATTACTCTATTTATTGTTGTTACATTTATTTTTGAAGGAACTGGTATATTTATTTTACTTCCTTTTAAGTTTATAGGAACATTTAGTGTGATGCTACCTGAAAAACTGAGATTTTTCGTGGATTTAGAACTTTTTTGATTCTAATTTTTGATAAAATCTTCTCTTTTGATATTTTCAATTATTATTTCTGCTGTTTTTATTTTCAAACTATATTTTGTTTAATATTTATTATTTTTAAATTACGTATTATTTAGTTTTCTATCTTAAAAAAATCAATAGTTAAACATAGGTTTTCAAAAAAAAAAAAAAATCCAAAACAATTAAGTTTTGGATTTTATAATTCGTAACAAGGCATTGCCTTTATTTTTTCTTTTTCTGTTGTGCAGCTTGTTGTTCTTGTGCTTGTTTCATCGCAGAATCAATTTTTTGGCGGAATTTGCTCTTCGCTTTTTCTGGCTTCTTTTTGTTTTCTTCTATTTGAGCATGAATTTTATCTTCATCAATTACAAAATTCTTAATTACTAGCATAATAGCAATGGTTAATAAGTTAGATACAAAATAGTACAAACTTAAACTAGATGCATAATTGTTAAAGAAAAACAACATCATAATAGGAGAGAAGTAGATCATATACTTCATCATCTTACCCATATCTGGCATTCCTTCTTGTGTAGGAGCTTGCATATTTGCTTGCTGACTCTGATTCATTTTCATATAAAAGAAAATGGCAACAGAAGCTAATATTGGAAATAAACTTACATGATCACCATAAAAAGGAATATTAAATGGCAATTTGTAAATCATATCATAAGATGATAAATCATTAGCCCATAAAAAGTTTTCTTGTCTTAATGATAAGTTGGTTGGAAAAAATTTAAATAAGGCAAAGAAAACGGGCATTTGTAGTAATGCAGGTATACAACCAGATAGCATACTTACACCAGCTTTTCGCTGAATTGCCATGGTTTCTTGCTGACGTTTCATTGCGTTTTCTTTTCCTGGATATTTCTCATTTAAGGCAGTTAATTCTGGTCTAATTACCTTCATTTTTGCACTTGATAAATAAGATTTGTAAACTAAAGGAGACATAATAATTCTAACAACAATGGTCATCAGAATAATAATTAATCCATAATTAGATAAAAATCCTTTTAAGAAATTAAAAACAGGGTAAAATATGGTTCTGTTTAAGAAACCAAAAATTCCCCAACCTAAATCTGCTGTTTCATCTAAATCAGTTCCTTTAAAAGTTTTTAATAAATTATAATCACTTGGGCCGTAAAACCATTTCATGTTATAATTTAATTCTCCATTAGATAAAGCTAAAGGAGTTTTTAATTCATATCGTTTTGTAAAAATAGTATCAATTTCTTCATTTTTAACCAAATCTGTAGAAGTTACAGTTGCGTTATTAAAAGCAGTATCAGATAATAAACTAGAGGTAAAGAAATGTTGTTTGTAAGAAACCCAATCTACATCATTTAATATTTCTGAATTACCAGCGTTTAAATAATCAACATCGTTTTCAGTTTTATAATAAAGGTGAGAATACATGGTATTCTCTGTTTTCATACTCTTTTCATTTCTATAACCATCTAAAGACCAATCTAAATTAATTGGGTTAGAAGTATTGATAATATTACTTAATCCTTGAGAACGTACAGCAAAATCTACCATATATTCATTTGGTTTCATTTCGTAACGATATTCTAAAAATTGCGTTTCAGAAACTTTCAATTTCATAGAAACAATGGTATTGTCTCCGTTTTTAGAAATTGTTGGGCTAAAAAATAAGTCTTTGGTATTTAAAATTCTGTTATCTGTAGTACCAAAATTGATGTTAAAAGAAGCGTTTCTATTTTTTATCAGATAAAGAGGTAAAGAATCGTAGGTTTTATAATTCTTAACTTCTGCTTCAATAATTTGTCCACCTTTATTATTAATGGTCAATTTTACCAATTTGTTTTCTAAAACTGATGTTCCATCAGTTCCTTGAATCGCACTTTGTGCAAAAGCCCCTAACTTATTAGTAAAAGCGACTTGTTTTAAGGAGTCGTTTTCAAAAACAGGTGTATTTTCTGTAACAATGTTTGTGTTGTTTTTTGTACTCTCTACAACTTGTTCAGTACTTGTTTCAGGTTCAATTGTTTCATCAGATTTGTTACTGTTTATCCAGAATAATAAAATACCTCCTAATAAAAGCATTCCAATAAAAGAATTGAGATCGAATTTTTTTTGTTCCATGTGTTATTTTAAAGTGTCATATTGTCAATTTTAAACTCCTTTTTTGAAGTAAAAACCTACAAATGTAGTTGAAAAGCAGCTTTATATTGTTTTTACTGCTTTATAATTTATTCATTTATATAATTACAAATAGCATTCCTAATTTAAAATTGTCAATTAAGACAAAATCGAAAAATTACTTATAGTTTTTCAAAAACTTTAGGACTTACATTTATACTTTATTTTTTAGATTGCTTTAAAGCAGCTTTAATAAAATCTACAAAAAGTGGATGTGGTTTTAAAACAGTACTCTTATATTCTGGATGATATTGAACACCAACAAACCAAGGATGAGAAGTTACTTCTACAACTTCTACTAAGCCTGTTTTAGGGTTTATACCTGTTGCTTTCATACCTGCAGCTTCAACTTGTTCTAGATAAGCATTGTTAAATTCATAACGATGCCTATGTCGTTCTGTAATTAATTCAGATTTATAAGCATCAAATACTTTAGAGTTCTTTTTCAATTCACAATCCCAAGCTCCTAAACGCATTGTTCCTCCTTTATCTGTTACATCTTTCTGACTTTCCATCAGATTAATAACAGGTTCTTTAGTGCTTTTATTCATTTCTGTAGAGCTTGCACTTTCTATATGTAGTACATTTCTAGCAAACTCAATTACTGCCATTTGCATACCCAAACAAATTCCGAAGAAAGGAATTTTATTTTCTCTGGCATATTTTACGGCTCTAATTTTTCCTTCAATACCTCTGTCTCCAAAACCAGGTGCAACTAAAATACCATTAACACCTTGTAATTTTTTCTCAGCATTTTTTGGTGTTAAACTTTCTGAATGTACCCAACGTAATTTTACTTTGGTTTCATGTGTAGAACCAGCATGAATAAAAGCTTCTGTAATAGATTTGTAAGAATCTTGCAATTCTATATATTTACCAATTAAGGCAATTTCTACTTCGTGTTTAGGGTTTTTATGTTTTTGTAAAAAGTTGTTCCAAACTTTTAATTCAGGTTCTCCTTTAGACGATAATTTTAATTTGTTTAAAACAACAGTGTCTAAACCTTGTTCTAGCATTAAATTAGGAACATCATAAATAGTTTCTGCATCTATGGATTGTATAACATCTTCTTTTTTAACATTACAAAAAAGTGCTAGTTTACGTTTAATATCGTCAGAAATTTCATGTTCTGTTCTGCATACTAATATATCAGGACTCACACCACTTTGCATTAACATTTTTACAGAGTGTTGTGTTGGTTTTGTTTTTAATTCACCTGCAGCAGCTAAATAAGGCACTAAAGTTAAGTGAATTACAATGGCATTTTCCTCGCCTTTTTCCCAAAGCATTTGTCTTACAGATTCTACATAAGGTAAAGACTCTATATCACCAACAGTACCTCCAATTTCTGTAATTACAATATCATAATCACCAGTTTCACCAAGAATTTGAATTCTTCGTTTAATCTCATCAGTAATATGAGGAATAACTTGAACTGTCTTTCCTAAAAATTCTCCTTTTCGCTCTTTGTTTATTACAGACTGATATATTCTACCTGTTGTAACATTATTTGCTTGAGAAGTTGGTATGTTTAAATAACGCTCATAATGCCCTAAATCTAGATCGGTTTCTGCTCCATCATCAGTAACATAACACTCCCCATGTTCATAAGGGTTTAAAGTTCCTGGATCTATATTAATGTATGGGTCTAGTTTTTGGATGGTTACAGAAAAGCCTCTTTCTTGCAATAATTTAGCTAAAGATGCTGCAATAATTCCTTTTCCAAGTGATGATGTTACGCCTCCTGTGACAAAAACGTATTTAGTATTACTCATGGTATTCTTAGGTTTGTGCAAAAGTACTAACTCTATATTTTATGTCAAATAAAAACAGATAAAACATTTGAGTTTTTTTTTAACGCTTAAAACTATTTTTTTTATAAACTTATTTATATAAAAAACTATATTTGTGAATCATTAATTTTAAATTTTAAAACAAACAAATGAACCAAAGAAATAAAGCTATTTTACTGGGTTTGTATTTGTCAAAATTTAATGATGAAGCTCTAAAAGAATTTGGTTTTAAAAGTTTTCAAGAAGCTTTTAATGTTTTAGGGCTTTCTATTGGAAGCAAACCTGCATCAATTAAAAACTATAGAGATGAATTTGATCCATATTTCCCGAATAATAGAAAAGGTTGGCACAAAAGAGAATTTAGAGATTACTGTAAGGCAATTTATAATGAGTTTAGTTCTTTAGATTTTTATGATTTTTCTGAATTAGTAAAATCTTTTCTTTTTAAAAATTATGAAATTGAACGTTTTATTAAAAATGAATTAAAAGAAGATTTTTCAGAAAAACTAGCAAAAAGGTTAATGACAGGAATAGCAGCAGAAGAATATTTTAAATTTAATTATTCGAAAATAAACTATTTTAATTCTTACTCATTAAAAGATACCACAAATATGGCTTGTGGTTTTGATTACAAACTTTTTAATAAAGACAGTTATTATTGTATTGAAGTAAAAGGGATCAATGAAAAAAAAGGTAATATTCTACTAACAGAAAAAGAATACCATACAGCAAACAAATTAAAAGCTAAATATTGTTTGTTTGTGGTTAAAAATTTTAAAGAAAAGCCATTTCACGAAATGATCTTTGATCCTTTAAATGCTAAAATTAATTTTAAAGAGTTCAAAAGAGAAGTTATTCAGTTATCTTACAATGCATATTTATAAGAGTTTTTTTACAAAAAAAAATATTTTCATTTTTTTTTAAAATAGTATTTGTCATAAATAAAAACAGTTGTATATTTGCACACGCTTTTAACGAGGTAAATCGTTATGCGAAAAAAATAATAACAGAAGACATTTAAAAATACAGATAATGCCAAAAAGAACTTACCAACCGTCAAAAAGAAAGAGAAGAAACAAACATGGTTTCATGGAGAGAATGGCTTCTGCTAATGGTAGAAAAGTATTAGCTCGTAGAAGAGCTAAAGGAAGAAAGAAAATTTCTGTTTCAACTGAAACTAGACATAAAAAATAAAAATGATTAACAATTGTTAATATATTAGGTGTTACTTTTTTTAAGTAACACCTTTTTTTATATCCAACCACTAACTATTTTTGTAAAACATAATAATACAACAACTTACAATGCCAAAAAGAAAAGACCTCAAATCAATTTTAATTATCGGATCTGGACCAATTGTTATTGGACAAGCATGTGAATTTGACTATTCTGGTTCACAATCATTACGTTCATTAAGAGAAGATGGGATAGAAACAATTCTAATTAACTCTAACCCAGCAACAATAATGACAGATCCTTCTATGGCAGATCATATTTATTTGTTGCCATTAACCACTAAGTCTATCATTCAAATTTTAAAAGAGCATCCTCAAATTGATGCTGTTTTGCCAACAATGGGTGGGCAAACTGCATTAAACCTTTGTATTGAGGCAGATGATAAAGGTATTTGGAAAGATTTTGATGTAAAGCTAATTGGTGTAGATATAGATGCTATTAATGTAACAGAAGATAGAGAGCAGTTTAGAGAGTTAATGTTAAAAATTGATGTGCCAATGGCGCCTCAAGCAACAGCAACTTCATTCTTAAAAGGTAAAGAAATTGCTCAAGAATTTGGTTTTCCCCTAGTAATTCGTTCTTCTTACACTTTAGGTGGAGCAGGAGCATCTATTGTTTATGAATCAAAAGATTTTGACGAATTATTAAGTAGAGGCTTAGAAGCATCACCAATACATGAGGTGATGATTGATAAAGCTATGATGGGATGGAAAGAATATGAACTAGAATTATTACGTGATAAAAACGATAATGTTGTAATTATTTGTTCTATTGAAAATATGGATCCTATGGGAATTCATACTGGAGATTCTATTACAGTTGCCCCAGCAATGACACTTTCTGATACAACTTTTCAGAAAATGCGTGATATGGCAATTCACATGATGCGTTCTATTGGAGATTTTGAAGGTGGATGTAACGTACAATTTGCAGTTTCACCAGACGAAAAAGAAGAAATTATTG
This sequence comes from uncultured Polaribacter sp., assembly GCF_947497695.1. Classification (GTDB taxonomy): domain Bacteria; phylum Bacteroidota; class Bacteroidia; order Flavobacteriales; family Flavobacteriaceae; genus Polaribacter. The sequence goes on from NZ_CANMHM010000013.1 coordinate 34,509, forward strand.
CCATTGAAATCAATCCACGTGTTTCTCGTTCATCCGCTTTAGCGAGTAAAGCAACTGGATATCCTATTGCAAAAGTAGCTACAAAATTAGCTATTGGGTATACTTTAGATGAATTAGAAAACGGAATTACAAAATCTACATCTGCTTTATTTGAGCCAACATTAGATTATGTTATTGTAAAAATACCACGTTGGAATTTTGATAAATTTGAAGGATCTGATAGAACTTTAGGCCTACAAATGAAAGCTGTTGGAGAGGTAATGGGAATTGGGCGTTGTTTTCAAGAAGCATTGCATAAAGCAACACAATCTTTAGAAATTAAAAGAAATGGTTTAGGTGCTGATGGAAAAGGATATACAGATTACGATCAAATTATAGAAAAATTAACCAATGCAAGTTGGGATCGTGTCTTTGCAATTTATGATGCTATTGCAATGGGAATTCCTTTGAGTAAAATTTATGATATCACAAAAATTGATATGTGGTATTTAAAGCAATATGAAGAGTTGTTTCAATTGCAAAAAGAAATTTCTACCTATACAATTGATACTTTAGGAAGAGATTTATTACTAGAAGCTAAGCAAAAAGGATATGGAGACAGACAAATAGCACACATGTTGGGTTGTTTAGAAAGTCAAGTATATGCTAAAAGAGAGGAATTTAAGGTACAACGTGTTTTTAAATTAGTAGATACTTGTGCCGCAGAATTTAAAGCAAAAACTCCTTATTATTATTCTACTTTCGAAAATGAAATTGAAACTCCAGAAGGTGAAATTACCATTGCAAACGAAAGTATTGTAACTGATAAAAAGAAAATAATTGTTTTAGGTTCTGGACCAAACAGAATCGGACAAGGAATTGAATTTGATTATTGTTGTGTGCATGGTGTTTTAGCAGCTGCAGAATGTGGTTATGAAACGATTATGATTAACTGTAACCCAGAAACAGTTTCTACAGATTTTGATACAGCTGATAAATTATACTTTGAGCCTGTTTTTTGGGAACATATTTATGACATTATTCGTCATGAAAAACCAGAAGGTGTTATTGTACAATTAGGTGGACAAACTGCTTTAAAGTTAGCAGAAAAGTTAACAAAATACGGAATTAAGATTATTGGTACTTCTTTTGAAGCCTTAGATTTAGCAGAAGATAGAGGTCTTTTCTCTGAGTTGTTAAAGAAAAATAACATTCCTTATCCAGAATTTGGTATCGCAGAAACTGCGGATGAAGCTTTGGCTTTGGCAGATCAATTAAATTTTCCAATCTTAGTAAGACCTTCTTATGTTTTAGGGGGACAAGGGATGAAAATTGTTATCAATAAGGAAGAATTGGTAAAACATGTAGTTGATTTATTAGGTAGAATGCCTGGTAATAAATTATTGTTAGATCATTATTTAGATGGAGCCATAGAAGCAGAAGCAGATGCAATTTGTGATGCTGATGGAAATGTCTACATTATAGGTATTATGGAACATATTGAGCCTTGTGGAATTCATTCTGGAGATTCTAATGCAACATTACCAGCCTTTAATTTAGGTGAATTTGTTTTACAACAAATTAAAGATCATACACATACTATTGCTAGAGAATTAAAAACGGTTGGTTTAATCAATGTTCAGTTTGCTGTAAAAGATGATATTGTGTATATCATTGAGGCTAACCCAAGAGCTTCTAGAACAGTACCTTTTATTGCAAAAGCATACCAAGAGCCGTATGTAAATTACGCTACAAAAGTAATGTTAGGTCATAATAAAGTAACCGATTTTGATTTTAACCCAAAATTAAATGGTTTTGCCATTAAGCAACCTGTTTTTTCTTTTAACAAGTTTCCTAATGTTGATAAAAAACTAGGACCAGAAATGAAATCTACAGGAGAAAGTATCTTGTTTATTGATAGTTTAAAAGATGATGAGTTTTACGATTTATATTCTAGACGTAAAATGTACTTGAATAAGTAAAATTAAAGTTTTATATATTAAAAAAGCATCCAATTCTTATTTTGAAATGGATGCTTTTTTTGTTTATGTACACAATGTAGTTTTAAAAATAATTAACGTTCATAATCATGTACAAATTTAATATTAGGGCTACTTGCCATTAAATTAGGGTTTGTACCTTCAATTCCTTCAGGAATTAGATGATTAAGTGCTTTATAATAGTTTACCCAACTAGACATTGGTTTTCCTTTATTATCATTAAATGTCATTGGATGTGTTAGAAAAGGAAGAGCATCTGAAGGTAAATCTTGATAAGAAAACATTTTATAAACTAACTCTGAGCAATAGTAAGAATTATCATCCCATAGAAAAATAGCATCATAAGGTGTGTTTATTCTTTTTATACCATAAGCTATTGCTTTAGAAATATAAGGTTGGTAATAAGCATCAAGTCTTGCAACTGTGGTTTTAGATTTGTTAAATTTATTTTTATTTCTGTTTAAAAACTTATTTAAAGGTGTTTGGCAAACTCCATTTTTTGGTATCGCCTCTAAAACAAACCATTTTCCATCTTCTTGCATTGCCATACCAACATGAGAATAGTTTTTAGAAACTGAGGTTGCTGTTACATCTTTAATGGCATTATCTATTATACCTGTTCCTGTATTTTGAAAGAGTAAATCTCCTTGTTTGAGCTCAAAATTATTGTTTTTTTGATTGTTGTTGCATCCTAATAAAACAAAGTAAAAAATAATATAGATACACACCTGAATTGAGGTTTTATTCATTTTTTTAGTTGTTGATTTTTTTGTTTAATAATATGTAAGTGATTTTTTTGAATCTTATAGTATAAATGTTAGTCGTAAAATATTTGTAAAAGGTATACATTATAAAAAAAGCTTCACAAATTTGTGAAGCTTTTACAAAATATAATTTCTTAGCAATTAAACAGCATGTTTATGTGCTTTGTAAGAAGATCGTACTAAAGCACCACTTTCTACAAACATAAAGCCCATTTCTAAACCTAGAGTTTCGTATTTTTTAAACTGATCTGGTGTGATAAACTCTTTTACAGGTAAATGCATTTTTGTTGGCTGTAAATATTGTCCGATGGTAATAATATCACAATTTACAGCACGCAAGTCTTTCATGGTTTGTATTACTTCTTCTTCTGTTTCACCCAAACCTAACATTAAACCTGTTTTAGTTCGCATTCCGTTTTCTTTTAAGTATTTTAAAACCCCTAAACTTCTATCGTATTTTGCTTGTATTCTAACTTCACGCGTTAATCTTCTAACCGTTTCCATATTGTGAGAAACCACTTCAGGAGCTACTTCAATTATACGATCAATTTGTTTTGTGTTTCCTTGAAAATCAGGAATTAAAGTCTCTAAAGTTGTGTTTGGGTTTGCTCTACGAATTGCATCTACAGTTTCTGCCCAAATAATAGAGCCTCCATCTTTTAAATCGTCTCTATCAACTGAAGTAATCACTGCATGCTTTATGCTCATCAATTTAATAGAACGTGCCACTTTTTCAGGTTCATCCCATTCAACAGTTTCTGGTCTACCCGTTTTTACACCACAAAAACCACAAGAACGTGTACATATATTTCCAAGAATCATAAAGGTTGCAGTACCTTCTCCCCAACATTCGCCCATATTTGGACAGCTTCCACTGGTACAAATGGTGTTTAGTTTGTATTTATCAACCAAGCTTCTTAATTCGGTGTATTTTTTACCAACAGGTAATTTTACACGTAGCCATTTTGGTTTTTTTGGTCTTTCAGGAAGTATTACAGATGCTGTTGCCATTTTCTATCGAATTTGAAAATACAAAGATACAAAGGAAAGTTTTAAATATTCGTTAAAAACCAAATACTAAAACTTATTAAAAACACAATTCCAACTATACTTAAGATTTTTAAATAAGTTTTAGGCCTGTGTTCTTCAGGAGTATGTTTCCCTGTAATTAATTTATAATTTAAAATTGCATAAAAAGGAGCTGTTAAAAATGATAAAATGGTTGCTATTTTAACAAGTAAGCCCATATTATCCATAAAGTATTTTAAGATTAAAAATGTACCTGTAAATAAAAAAATAATCCAAAACCAATAGCCATATTTTAGCTTTTTATTAAATAATAGTTTAGAGGTTCTATTCATGGCTCTAGGAGAAGCGTCCATGGTTGTAATGGTAGTACTAAACATGGTTGTAAATGCAGCAATAGCGATAATGATATGAGAAAATTCGCCTAAATTTTTTGTGTATAATTTAATTAATTGAGCGGCAAAAACACTTCCCTTATTAGAAAACGACTCTCCAGATTTGTACATTACCAAAGCACCTAAAAGTAAAAAACAAATACCAAAAAAAAGTGTACTGATATACCCAACATTAAAATCGAAAATAGCATCTTTTCTTTTTGTTTTAATTACTGTGGTTTTATCTTTTTCTACAGACCAAATAGAATGCCAAATAGAAACATCTAAAGGAGCAGGCATCCAACCTAAAAAGGCGATTAAAAAAGTAAGTTCTACAGTACCAGAAGGAATAATCTGTGTAACATCAAAAGCTTCTTTTGTACTAAATAAAGCAATAGATACTGCAATAATTGTACTAATTGTTAAGATAACAATAATGTATTTCATTAAATTATCTAACAACTGATACTTACCAACCACTAAAAATAATAGTGAAATAAACATTAATAGGGTAGACCATAAAACCAAATCGTTTGTAAAACCAAATAATTGAGAGGCTAAACCAGCAGTTACTATAGTTACAGCAGCTTGTATGGTAAACATGGTTGCAAAATTAAGCAGGTAATAAGCTAATAAAACTCCTTTACCCAATTTTCTATAGCCATCTAATAAGGTTTCTCCTGTTGCAGCTGCATAACGAGGGCCAAACTGAAAAAAAGGGTATTTAAACAAATGAACTAATAACAATGCCCAAATTAACCCAAAGCCAAATTCTGCACCTGCTCTTGTAGATTGTACCAAATGAGAAACCCCAATTGCTGCACCTGCAAATAGTAAACCTGGACCTAAAGATTGTAAGAATGATTTTTTCATAATTAAGATTTCTTAATTATAGCAGCCAACAACTTTTTTGCACGTAATAATTTAACTTTTACATTGCTCATTGGTTCGTTAATTTGGGTAGCAATTTCTTTGTAGCTCAGTTCTTGAAAATAACGTAATTGTATTACCTCTTGATATTTAGGTTTTAATTGTTTAATGTCTCTTAACAATTTTGCTAAATTTTGTTCCGTAATAATTTTATCTTCTGGAGTAGGGTTTTCATCTACAACTAAATAAGCTTTTTCTTCTTGCTCTTTAGAGGTATCTGTAGCAATAGAAATATTTTTTTTACGTAATAAATCGATGTGTATGTTTTTAGAAATGGTAATTAACCAAGTTTTAAAAACATAACTATCGTTGTAAGTTTCAATTTTATCAAAAGCTTTAGAAAACGTTTGCATAGCAATATCTTCTGCATCATTTTCACTTTTTGTACGTTTTAATTGAAACAAATAAACATCAGACCAAAAAGTATCTAAAAGAAAACGAAAGGCAGCTTGATTTCCGTTTTTTGCTTTAGCAATATTTACCTGAAGTTTGTTGTCGCTTATTTCCAATGCGTTGGTTTTGACGACAAATTAGTAATAAATATTGATACATGAAATAGTAAGAGACCTATTTCTAAAAATGGCACTAAATACCCAATTATGGGTTCTTTTAATTTTTTTGCTGATGCACCAACTACAATAAATTGAACTAAATAATAGGTTAAAACTATCGGTAAAATAATTTCCCAAGGATATAAGAAAAACAAAATAGTTGCTAAAAGATAAAAAAACAATTTAGAGATAAAAAAGAAAGCTAAAAAAAACTTGTGCTTAAACTTATAATGATTTGCTGTTGAAATATGTCTTCTTTTTTGACGAAACCATGCTGTAAAACTTTTTGGAGGAATCGATTTTGTAAAACTATGATTTGATAAAGAGATGGTTGTATTTTCTTTGTTTGCAGCATCTTGAATAAACAAATCATCATCACCAGATTTAATGTGCATGTGATTGATAAAGCCATTCACTCTAAAAAAATTAGCTCTATGATAGGCTAAATTTCTGCCAACTCCCATATAAGGAGTACCCATTTTAGCATAACTAAAATATTGAATGGCAGTTAAAAGCGTTTCAAAACGAACCAATAAATTTACAAGTGATTTTTGCTTTTTATATTTTCCATATCCTAAAACAATTGTTTTATTTGTATTGAAATTTTGACTCATTTCATAAATCCAATGTTTAGAAACAGGTTTACAATCTGCATCAGTAAACAATAAATGATCATTTTTGGCAGCTTTTATGCCTAAAGTGAGTGCGTATTTTTTATTTCCCCAAAAAACTTCAACGTTTTTAACATCAACAATTTTAATGTTTTTATGTGATTCAGCAAAAGCTTCCATCACTTCTAAAGTTGCATCAGATGAGGCGTCGTTTATTAAAACTACTTCAAAATTTGTATATTTTTGATTTAAAATAGAAGGTAAAAATTCTTTAAGGTTTTTGGCTTCATTTTTAGCACAAACAATCACAGAAATAGGAATTTGTAAATGCTTTTTTTTATCTTTTTTATCATCAAACAAAAATGAAGAAAATACAAGGTAATATATAATCTGTATTGAAGTAAAAACTACAAAAGAGTAGAGGAGTACAGATAAAATCATTTAGAAAAAAAGAATTATTTATGTTCAGGTTCTGCACAAGAATCAAACTGATCTGGAGTTTTACCACAAAATCCACAAGATTCACCTGTTTCATTCAGCATTGGATTTTGGCTTGCACAAGTACCTGCAAATTTACCATCTTTTTTTGCCCAAATTTTAATAGCAATACCTGCAAAAGCAAGCGCTAATAAACCTAAAGTAAGAAATAATAATTTCATAAAAAGTATTTATAATACAAAGATACACATTCTTAATTTTACTTAAAAAAAACTATAATAAATATTTTATTTTGTGACTTTTTTAATTTGCAGTGTCTAATTAAAATAGATAATTTAAAAATATTATAATATGGAAACAACTACAGAATCTTTAAAAAGTTTTTACAATTCAATTACAGCAGGTTTAGGTGATTGGGGATTGCAATTAATAGGAGCTATTGCTGCATTAATAATTGGTCTTTGGATTATTAGAATGATAATGAAAGGTGTTTCTAAAATGTTTGATAAAGCTAAATTAGATGATACCTTAAAACCTTTTTTATTAACAACTATTGGTTTTATTTTAAAAATATTATTAATTATTTCTATTGCAGGTATTGTTGGTTTGCCAATGGCTTCTTTTGCAGCTTTATTAGCAGGTGTAGGTTTAGCAATTGGTGCTGCATTTAATGGCTCTTTAGGACACATTGCTTCTGGTGTAATGTTACTTATATTTAAACCTTTTAAAGTAGGAGATTTAATTAAAACAAATGGTGCTTTTGGTTTTGTAAAAGAAATTTCTGTTTTTGTTACAGTCATAGAAACGTTTCAAAATGAAACTGAAATTATTCCCAATTCTGCAATTACTTCTAATAAAATTACAAATCTAACTAAAATAGGAAATTTACGTATTGATATGCCTTTTGCAATTAGATATGGTTCTGATATTGCAAAAGCGAAACAAATTGTTATGGATGTTCTTAAAAATGATAAAAATGTTTTACAAGAAGGAGCAGGTGCACCTAGAGTTGCTGTCAATAATTTAGGTCAAAATAGTGTTGAGTTATTAGCTTTACCATACGTAAATTGTGAAAACTATTGGGATGTTTATTGGGATACCAGACAAGAAATTGTTCAAGCACTTGGTAATGCAGGTTATGAAGCTCCTTTACCACAAAGAATTGTAACAATGACAAAATAAAATTATAATTACATATATTTAAAAAGACTGTTTTAATAAGCAGTCTTTTTTTGTACGTTTACTTTTTTGAATAAAAATATTGGACGAAAAACTTTTTATAGAACAATTTAAAGCAGGTAAACAATCTGCATTTAGCTAACTTTTAGATGCCTATCAGCAGAAAGCATTTGGTACTTTTATTTCTTTTATTCCAAATAAAGAAGATGCAGAAGATGTAGAACAAGAAGTTTTTAGAGGTTTTTAAATCGATTTCTAAATTTAAAGGAAACTCTAAATTATCAAATTGGATATATAAAATTACTACAAATAAAGATATAAGAGTTATTTACAATTGTTTAAATAAAAGTTCAATCATGCAATTAATTGCAGATATTAAAACTTTAAAAAAGGAATAAAATAAATAATAATTTAACTCAAAGTATTGTTTAAAATATTAACAATGCTTTTTTATGAAATCACATTCACTTCAATTTCTAATGAAATACCAAATTTTGCTAAAATAGTTGCTTTAATTTTTTCAGCAAGCTGATAAATCTCGTTTCCAGAAGCACCACCATAATTTACCAAAACCAAAGCTTGTTTTTCATGCACACCATAATTGCCAAAACGTTTGCCTTTAAAACCAGCTTGTTCTATTAACCAACCTGCAGGCACTTTGGTTTCAGTTTCAGAAACGGTATAACTTGGTATGTTTGGATATTTATTTTGAAGTGCTAAAAACTGCGTTGTAGCAATTATAGGGTTTTTAAAAAAACTACCACTATTCCCAATTTCTTTTGGATCAGGAAGTTTTGATTTTCTGATAGCGATTACAGCATCAGAAATGTTTTTTAAAGTAGGTTTTTGTATGTTTTTTGATGCTAATTCAGTTTCAATTGCACCATAAGAAGCGTTTAATAGATGATTTTTTTTTGTCAGTTTAAAACTAACGGAAGTGATAATATATTTCCCTTTTTGTTCCTTTTTAAAAATTGAATTTCGATACCCAAAATCACAATCATCATTAGAAAAAGTGACTAATTTACCTGTTTCAATTGCCAAAGCTTCTACTTTTGTGATGGTATCTTTTACCTCAACTCCATAAGCACCAATATTCTGAATTGGACAAGTACCAACATTGCCAGGAATTAAGGATAAATTTTCAATTCCACCATAATTATTTGCAATACACCACAACACAAATTCGTGCCAATCCTCTCCTGCATTTATAGTTAAAAAAACATCATTTTCATTTTCTCTATCAATAGAAATACCTTTAATACTAATATGAACTACCAATTTTTCAATATCTTTAGTTAGTAACATATTACTTCCTCCAGAAATTAAAAAAATATCTTTTTCAATTTTTAAAAGTTGTTGCAATTGATATACAGAATCTACAGAAATAAAACGTTTTGCATTTACAGATATGCCAAATGTATTATAGTTTTTTAAAGAAATATTTTGTTGGATGTTCATTTTTTCTGAATAATTTTGAGCATTTTTAATATCAAAATATTTAATTAGGTTTCAAATTACAAGGTAAGAGTTGTAAAAGACTACAGGAAGCTTAAATTATAACTATAGTTTGATGTATTTTAACATTAATTATAGGCATTATTAAAATCATGAAACATACGAGTAACAATTTCTTTAGGATCTCCTTCTGTTAAGCTTTCAAAAGAAACATAACCTCTATAGTTCGTTTTCTTTAAAATTGTTGCTATTTTTTTCATATTTACTTGTTCAGGAATACCATTTACATAGACTAATTCTTTCAAAAACCAGTAATTTGCATAAGGTGCTAATTTTTTAATTTCTTTATAAGGATTGCCTTGTCTTAAGCTACCAACATCTAAAATTAAACCAAACCATTCTGAGTCTACTCTTTTTAAGATATCAAGAACTTCATCTGCTTTATACAAAAATTCATTGTGATGTTGCATGCCTAAAAGAACACCTGTTTTTTCTGCATACTTTGCACATTCTTTAAAATCAGCGACCATCCAATCTTTAACTTCGTCTTTAGTAAAGCCTTTGTGTTTCTTAAAACCAGGAAAAACTCTCATAATTGAAGCACCAAGTTTAGCAGATACATCTAACCATTGTTCTATTAATTTAATATCAGACGTTCTAGCTGTTTTGTTTGGATTTATAAAGTTATTTCTAACTCCAGTCCATGTAATATTTAAACCAAGTTCTAAGGCTTTTTTCTTTAGTTGAAAAAGTGTTTTATCATCTGGTATGTTTGGATAAGTAGAAAAATAATAACCAGTTAAATCAACTGCATCTAATCCTAAATTAGCGGCAAATTCCATCATATCATAGAAGTCCATTTCGCCAGATCTAAGCATTTTATCAAAAGTAAATGCATTCACACTAAATTTTAGTTTAGATTTTGTTTCAACTTTATCAGTAGTTAATAAAGAATTTGAAAAAATATTACCAGATCCTAATAATAAAGGGGCTATAGCTAAACTTCGTAAAATATCTCTTCTTTTTTTATCCATTCTAGTTGTTTTTTATAGTTTTTATTATTGAGTTTTTTAAAATTATTAATTTTATAGGCTTTTTTAAGTTGATTCACATAAACGTATTCAAAAACAATGGTTTAAAACATGAGTTTATTGCAAACATTTTTAATTTTATTGAAATTAAGATTGAACCAAAAAAATAAAAGTGTAATAGTTTTTGGTCTGCAAACAATCAATTATAAATTCTGTTTCGTTTTATATACCTCTAAAGCTTTACTTAATATTTCAACAGATTTAATTAAATCACTTTTATTTAAAACATACGCCATTCTTATTTGGTTTTTTCCTTCACCTTTGGTGGAATAAAAACCACTTGCAGGAGCCACCATTACAGTTTCATTATTTAAATTAAAATCTGTTAATAACCATTTTGCAAAATGATCAGCATTTTTAATTGGTAATTCTGCAACACAATAAAAAGCACCTTTTGGGTTGGCAACTTTTAAACCTTCAATTTTATTCAACTCATTTACTAAAGTATTTCTTCTAACTACATATTCTTCTTTTACATCATCAAAATATTGTTGAGGTGTGTCTAAAGCAGCTTCACTTGCTATTAAAGCATAGGTTGGTGGACTTAATCTTGCTTGTGCAAATTTAATGGCTGTTTTAATAAATGCATCATTTTTAGAAACAATACAACCAATTCTTGCACCACACATACTATAACGTTTAGAAACAGAATCTATAATAATAGAGTTTTCTTCCAAACCATCTAAAGCCATTACAGAGGTGTGTTTCAATCCATCGTAAGTAAATTCTCTATAAACTTCATCAGCAATTAAAAATAAATCGTGCTTTAAAACAATTTCTTTCAATTTTTTAATTTCTTCTTTAGAGTATAAATACCCTGTAGGGTTTCCAGGATTACAAATTAAAATTGCTTTTGTTTTTTTTGTAATTAATTTTTCAAAATCTTCAATTTTTGGCAATTCAAAATTATCTTCAATTTTAGAAATTACAGGTACAACTTTAACTCCAGAGGCTCTAGAAAAACCGTTGTAATTTGCGTAAAAAGGTTCAGGAATTATAATTTCATCACCTGGATCTGTGATGCTTCCAATCGTAAAAAGTAAGGCTTCAGAACCACCAGTTGTTACAACAATATTATCTAAAGTTACATGGATGTTATGTTTTTTGTAATAATTAGCTAATTTATTTCTGTATTCTTCAGAACCTTCAGAACGTGCATAAGACAACGTTTCAATATCATTATTTTTTACAGCATCTAAAGCAGCTTGTGGAGTTTTAATATCTGGTTGCCCAATATTTAAGTGGAAAACATTAACGCCTTTTTTTTTAGCATCCTCAGCAAAAGGCACTAGTTTTCTAATTGGTGATTCTGGCATTTTTAATCCTTTCTTAGATATTGTTGGCATAAATATTTTTTATTTTTTGGTTCTGTATGCGAATTTCGGTAATATATTTTATTTAAAAGAGTATATTGTAGAAACTTTAATGGTTTATAGCATTAAGAGTAGAATATCAATTTAAATTATGCAATGCCTAAAAAATATATTTTATAATATTTTACAATGGTAAAACATTTTATCAGTCTCAACTTTTTTTTAATATTTTTTTGTGAATCTTTGAAAATCTTTCGAAAAACTCAGCTAGACATTTGTATTTCAAAGGATATTCTACTTTATTAATAACACAAAAAAATCGAATTTCAACTTTAAGAAATGCTCTTAAATTGAAACCCGACTTTCGTTTTAAATAATAAGTTTGAAATTATTTTTCTTTTAATAAACTATTTTCTTTTTCTAAAGAAAGAGGTTTCTTAACAACACCTTTAATTTTAATCACTTTTATTTTATCTGTAGTATTAGAAGTTAATGTAATTGATTTATAAAAAACACCAATTCTGTGTGTATTGTAAGATACTTTAATTTCTCCCTTTTCTCCAGGTAAAACTGGTTTTTCTGGTTTTTCTGGAACGGTACAACCACAAGAAGATTTTGCTTTTTCAATAATTAAGGGTTTGTCTCCAATATTTGTAAAAACAAATGTTTTTTCTCCATTAGAATCTTGTTCAATTTCTCCATAATCAATAATTTCTTCTTCAAATTTAAATTCTTGTGCGTTGGCATAAAAACTTAAAAATCCAATACATAATAAGGTGAATACTCTTTTCATTTTTTTTTTAATTTATTTACTAATATATCCTTTAATTTTAATTTTTTTTATAGGTTGTTTTGCATTCGAAAAAATAATGATTTCTTTAGAAAACCCACCAACTTTAGAGGTATCATAAGATACTGTTAAGGTTGTTTTTTCTCCAGGCATAATAGGTCTGTCTGGTTTTTCTGGCACAGCACAGTCACAAGAGGTTTTAACATCTTTTATAATTATTGGAGCATCCCCAATATTGGTAAATGTAAAAATACGGTTTCCATCTTCTCCCTTCTTAATTTTACCGTAATTAATAAGTTCTTTTTCAAATTGAAATTCTTGGGCAGAAATTCCAATAGAAAATAAAAATATCATACTAAAAATATATCTTTTTTTCATATTACAAATTTAATGTTTTTTTAAATGATAAAATAATCAACTACTAATTTTCTCTACAAAATAGAGTTTCGTATTTTCGCAAACTATATTACAAAAACGATACCAAAGTATGAATATCCCATCAAAATATAATTCTAAAGAAGTAGAAGGTAAGTGGTATGACTATTGGATGAAAAATAATTATTTTCATTCTACACCAGATGAAAGAGAGCCTTATACAATTGTAATTCCTCCGCCAAATGTTACAGGAGTTCTACACATGGGGCACATGTTGAATAATACAATTCAAGATGTATTAATTAGACGTGCACGTTTGTTGGGTAAAAATGCTTGTTGGGTTCCTGGTACAGACCATGCATCTATTGCTACAGAAGCAAAAGTGGTTGCTAAATTAAAAGAGCAAGGAATTAGTAAAAGCGATTTAACCCGTGAAGAATTTTTACAACATGCTTTTGATTGGAAAGATGAATATGGAGGGAAAATTTTAGAGCAATTAAAAAAGTTAGGAGCTTCTTGTGATTGGGAAAGAACTGCTTTTACCATGGATCATGAAATGTCTGAATCTGTTATTAAAGTTTTTGTTGATTTATATAACAAAGGCTTAATTTATAGAGGTTACAGAATGGTAAACTGGGACCCTGAAGCTAAAACAACACTTTCTGATGAAGAAGTAATTCACGAAGAAAGACAAGGTAATTTGTATTATTTAGAATATAAGATTGAAGGTTCTTCTGATACTTTAACCATTGCAACAACGCGTCCAGAAACTATTTTTGGAGATACTGCCATTTGTATCAATCCAAATGATGAACGTTTTACTCATTTAAAAGGGAAAAAAGCAATTGTACCTTTATGTGATAGAGTAATTCCTATTATTGAAGATGAATATGTGGATTTAGAATTTGGTACAGGTTGTTTAAAAGTAACGCCTGCTCATGATGAAAATGATAAAAATTTAGGAGATAAACACAATTTAGAAGTAATTGATATTTTTAATGATGATGCTTCTTTAAATTCCTTCGGACTGCATTATCAAGGAAAAGACAGGTTTGTAGTTCGTAAAGAAATTGCCAAAGAATTAGAACAGAAAGGTGTTTTAGTAAAAACAGAAGTTCATACGAATAAAGTAGGTACATCAGAAAGAACAAAAGCAGTGATTGAGCCAAGATTGTCTGATCAATGGTTTTTAAAAATGACGGATTTGGCAAAACCTGCTATTGATGCTGTTTTGGGTGATGATACTGATATTAATTTATATCCAAAGAAGTTCGAAAATACTTACAGACATTGGATGGAAAATGTGCGTGATTGGAACATTTCTCGTCAACTTTGGTGGGGACAACAAATTCCTGCGTATTTTTATGGAGATGGAAAAGAAGATTTTGTAGTGGCGGAAAGCATCGATGATGCACTAATTCTTGCAAAAGAGAAAACTAAAAATTCAACATTAAAAACTAAAGACTTAAAACAAGATGAAGATGCCTTAGATACTTGGTTTTCTTCTTGGTTATGGCCAATGTCTGTTTTTGACGGAATTAGAAATCCAGAAAATGAAGAAATTAAATACTATTATCCAACAAACGATTTAGTTACAGGACCAGATATTTTATTTTTCTGGGTAGCAAGAATGATTGTTGCTGGTTACGAATATAAAAATGAAAAGCCTTTCCAAAATGTTTATTTAACAGGTTTGGTTAGAGATAAACAAAGACGTAAAATGTCTAAATCTCTTGGGAACTCTCCTGATGCTTTAAAATTAATTGAAGAATTTGGAGCAGATGGAGTTAGAGTTGGTTTGTTATTAAGTGCTCCTGCAGGAAATGATATTTTGTTTGATGAAGATCTTTGCCAGCAAGGAAAAGGTTTTGCGAATAAAATTTGGAACGCTTTCCGTTTGATAAAAGGTTGGGAAGTTGATGCAACTTTACCACAACCAGAAACTTCTAAAATAGGTTTGGTTTGGTATGAAGCTAAGTTTCAAAAAGCGTTGGCAGAAATAGAAGATCATTTTTCTAAATACCGTTTGTCTGATGCTTTAATGGCAATTTATAAGTTAATTAATGATGATTTTTCTTCTTGGTTATTAGAAATTGTAAAACCAGCATACCAACAACCCATAGATAAAACTACGTTTGATGCAATTATTACAGTTTTAGAAAATAACTTAAAAGTATTACACCCTTTTATGCCATTTTTAACGGAAGAAATTTGGCAATTTATTGTTGATAGAACTCCAGAAGAAGCATTGATTATTGCAAAATATCCTGTAATAAAAGAGTTTGATACTCAAATTATAACTGATTTTGACTTTGCAACAGGAGTCGTTTCAGGAATTAGAACCATCAGAAAAGATAAAAACATTTCTTTTAAAGATGCCGTTGAATTATTTGTGATTGATAACGATAAAAGCACCAAAGAATTTGATGCTGTTATTCAAAAACTAACAAATACGGAAACAATAAACTATGTTTCAGAAAAAGTAGAAGGGGCTTCTTTTAGAGTAAAATCTAATGAATATTTTGTGCCGATTTCTATTGAAAACATTGATGTTGAAGCAGAAATAAAAAAGTTAGAAGCAGAACTAAAAAGAGCAGAAGGCTTTTTATTCGGAATTACAAAAAAGCTTTCTAACGAACGTTTTGTATCTAATGCTCCAGAAAAAGTATTGGCTTTAGAGCGTAAAAAAGAAGCAGATACCATTGCAAAAATTGAAACGATTAAAAGTAGTTTGGCGAGTTTGCAGTAGTAGAGTTTAACTAAATTAAAAACCCTTTAAAAATAAATTTTTGAAGGGTTTTTGCTTATATATGCTTCTTAATTTTTTTTAGATTAGTTCTTTGCTGTGCAACGTTATTTTAAAATCCAATTCCAATATCAATTCCTCCGTTGATTGAAAATCCTGTTCCAAATGCATCAACACGACTATTATTTTCATCAACACTACCTAATGTAATTCCAGCACCTAAATAAGGATTTAAAATTATTTTTTTTGCTATTATAAATTGGTATCCAAACAGTCCTCTAATATTGAAAATAGAATAGTCATTATTAATAATAGCATCAGGCTGATTTAAACTATTCGTATAAGAGTATTTATCGTTTAATTTCAAGTATTGAATTCCAGCACTCACATATAATCCTTTTGGAATTGGTAAATGACTGAAAAAATATCTATAATCTGCATTAATAGTAAAGCCTTTAACAATACGTATGTTATTGTTGTTAAATGAGTTTGTACCAAAAGCTTCTTCAAAATCTTTATCAGCATCGTTTCCAGAAACATCTCTAAGTGTTCCTGTTCCAAATCCAATTTTTATTGAATTTTTTTCACTTATAATTCTCTCGTATTGCAATTCATAAAAACCAGTAAATAATGCAAGTCCGTTAATCCGAATCGAGTTTTTAATTTCTGTATTATTTTGAGCATTTAAATTAACTGATACTATAAATACGAATAGTAATAATGTGATTTTTTTCATTTTTTATTTTACGTTTTTATTGTTTTATGTTACTTTACCGATTATCATAAAAGTTTTCTATCTCAAAACCACATCAATCTTCTTTAATTCCTCTTCAGAAAAAACAACATTTTCAATAGCCTTAACACTATCTAAAATCTGACTTGTTTTGCTGGCACCAATTAAAACAGAGGTAATTCTATCATCCTTTAAAATCCAAGAAATTGCCATTTGAGCTAACGTTTGGTTTCTATTTTTAGCAATTTCATTCAAAGCAATAATTTTAGGCATCATTTCTAAAACAGTTTCTTTGTTTAAAAACGGACTATCATTTAAGGCTCTTGAGTTTTTGGGTAATCCTTTTAAATATTTATCGGTTAACATTCCTTGTGCTAAAGGAGAAAAACAAATAGCACCTACTTTTTGTTTCTCTAACAAATCTAACAATCCATTTTCTACCCAACGATCAAATAAACTATATCTTGGTTGATGAATTAAACACGGAGTTCCTAAGTCTTTTAATATTTTAAAAGCTTTTTCAGCCTCTTTTGGTTGATAATTAGACAAGCCAACATACAAGGCTTTTCCTTGACGAACCATTAAATCTAAAGTACTCATGGTTTCTTCTAAAGGTGTGTCATAATCTGGTCTATGATGATAAAATATATCAACATACTCTAAACCCATTCTATGTAAACTCTGGTCTAAACTTGCTACTAAATATTTTTTAGAACCAAAATCGCCATAAGGTCCAGGCCACATTGTATAACCAGCTTTGTTAGAGATGATCATTTCATCTCTATATTTTTTAAAATCTTTTTTTAAGATTTTCCCAAAAGTTTTCTCTGCAGAACCTGGAGGAGGTCCATAATTATTTGCCAAGTCAAAATGTGTAATTCCGTTATCAAAAGCACATTTTATTAAGTCTCTTGAGTTTTCAAAATCGTCTTTTGCCCCAAAATTATGCCATAAGCCTAAAGAAAGTTCAGGCAAAAGCAAACCGCTATTTCCTGTTCTTCTGTAGTTCATTTTTTCATAGCGATTTTCAGCTGCTTTATATTTTTGATTTTTACTCATAATTTAAAAAAGGTTATTTTGACTGAAAACTGCAACTGAAAACTCAATACTAAATAAGTGCTTCTTTTAACAATGTAATAGGATGCTTTGCAACACGTTTTGTTCCGTCAAAAATTTGATGTCTACAACTGGTTCCTGCAGCAGCAATTTCTGTGTCTTCACTACAATTTCTAATTTTAGGAAACAATGTATCCTCACCAACTTGCATAGATACTTTATAATGCTCTTTTTCATAACCAAAAGAACCTGCCATTCCACAACAACCAGTATTCATAATCGTTACCCCATAATTTTTTGGAATGTTTAAAATAGTAAAGCTGGCATGAGTACCAGATAATGCCTTTTGATGGCAATGCCCATGAATTTTAAGTGTTTTAGCTTCTGATGTAAAAAGACTTTTATCAATATTCCCTTTTTCTAATTCGTTTGCCAAAAATTCTTCGAATGTAAAACTGTTTTTTGCAATTTTTTCTGCGGATGTTTTATCATCAGCTAAACGAATATATTCATCTCTAAAAGTTAAAATTGCTGAAGGTTCTACACCAATTAACGGAGTTTTATCAGTAATTAAATCTTTAAAAATTGAAATATTATTATTACAAATAGCTTTTGCTTCTTTTAAAAATCCTTTAGAAATATGACTTCTTCCACTTTCATCATGTTTGATGTTTTTGACTTCATAGCCTAATTTTTCTAATAAAATTACAGCATCTTTTCCTATTTCTGCATCGTAAAAGTTGGTAAATTCATCATTAAACAAATACACTGCTTTTTTAGACTTCTTTGTAGGATTTTTCTTTAACCAGCTACTCAACGTCTGTTTCGCTAATTTTGGTACTGTTCTTTCTACAGCAACTCCTAAAATTTTCTTTGTTATGTTTGTATTGGTTACAAAGTTGGTAATTGAAGGTAATAAAGCACCTAATTTGTTATATTTTGCATTATTGGCAAACATTCTACTTCTAAAAGTATAGCCATTTGTTTCTTGATATTGGTATAAAAACTCAGCTTTCATAGTAGCAATATCTACATTACTTGGGCATTCTGTAGCACAAGCTTTACAAGACAGACAAAGGTCTAACACTTGTTTTAATTCTTTAGAATCAAATTTATTTGCAGCAGCATTGTTGGTTAAAACATCACGCAACATATTTGCTCTTGCTCTTGTGGTATCTTTTTCGTCTTTTGTAGCTCTGTAGCTTGGACACATCGTTCCTCCAGCTTCTACAGGTTTTCTACAATCTCCAGAACCGTTGCATTTTTCTGCCAATTTTAAAATGCCCTCACTTTCAGAAAAATCTTGCAGCGTTTTAATAACAGGTTCTTTTCTATCAACTTCATAACGTAGGCTTTCATCCATCGCAAAAGCATCAGTAATTTTACCTTGATTAAAAACGTTGTTTGGGTCAAAAGCTTTTTTAATTCTTCTTAATAATTGATAGTTTTTATCACCAATCATTAAAGGAATAAATTCTGCACGTACAATTCCATCTCCATGTTCTCCAGAAAAAGAACCTTTGTATTTTTTGACTAACTGAGCAGTTTCTGTCGTAATTTTTCTAAATAGTACAACATCTTCCTTTTTTTTGATATTTAAAATCGGACGTAAATGCAATTCTCCAGCTCCTGCATGTGCATAATACACTGCATTTTGCTGATATTTTGCCATAATTTGGGTAAACTCTTCAATATAATTTGGCAAATCTTCTAAAGCCACTGCAGTGTCTTCTATACAGGCTACTGCTTTTTTATCGCCAACAATATTTGCCAAAGCACCCAAACCAGCTTTTCTTAAATAATGCACTTTTGCAATATCACTTCCATATACTTTAGGATGATGATAACCAAAGTTGTTTTTTTCTAAGTCAGCTATTAATTTGTCTGCTAAAACTTCTGTTTCTTCAATAGTATTTGCAGCAACTTCTAACATTAAAACAGCTTCTGGATCGCCTTGTAAAAAGAACCTGTTTTTTGCTAAATCTGGATGGTTTTTAGTACAATCTAAAATGGTTTTATCCATCAATTCACAATTGTATAAATTATGATTCATAGAAATTAGCGTTGCTTTTAAACTTTCGTTAATACTTTTAAAATGTGTACAAACCATGATGCTTTCTTTAGGAGCAACATCGTCTAACTGCAATGTAATTGAGGTTGAAAATGCTAAAGTTCCTTCACTACCAGACAATAATTTTGCAACGTTTATTGTTGGAGAAGTTCCTCCAAATAAATCGGAAGTTAAAAACTCATCAACAGCATAACCTGTACATCTTCTATGGATGGTTTCTTTAGGAAATTCATTTTTTATTTCTTGCTGATTTTCAACGACAGAAAGTTCGTCAAAAATAGCCTTGTAAATTTTACCTTCTTGGGTATTTTCTTTTGTTTTTTTGATAAAATCTGCTGATGAAATTTCCTTAAAAATAGCGGTAGAGCCATCACTTAAAATAGCATCAATTTGGATGACTTTATCACGTGTAACTCCGTATTTTATAGAAGTACTTCCAGAAGAATTATTACCCACCATTCCACCAATCATACATCTGTTAGATGTTGAGGTGTTTGGTCCAAAAAACAACCCATATTGTTTTAAATAGACGTTTAAAGAATCTCTAACAATACCTGGTTGTAGTGTAATTGTTTTTTCTTTTTCATCAAAAGAAATAATATTGGTAAAATGTTTAGAAACATCTACTACAATACCATCTCCAACACATTGTCCTGCTAAAGATGTACCAGCAGTTCTTGGTATTAAAGTGATGTTGTTTTTTGTAGCAAAAGCAATTAAGGTTTTAATGTCTTTTTCATCCTTTGGAAAAGCAACTGCTAAAGGAATTTTACGATATACAGAAGCATCTGTAGCATATAAAGTTTTGTGTAAATTATCAAAAAGAACATCACCAGAAAGTGATTTGTGTAAAGTATTTAAAGTAGCATTGTCTATCATTATTTACTATTAAAAAGAGTAAGATTATAAATACAAATATCGGAATAAAAAACAGTATTATTTAATGAATTGGCGATGTAAAAAATAATTTTGTAGAATTATCAATTTTAACATCGTTTTTAATATAAAAATTGAATTATATTTTTTGTTTTCTTATTTTATCAGAAAAGGTAATCAAACCTAAAACAGGGCCAATTGCCAATATTAAATAAGTGTAATTAATAGTAGTTGTATTGTTAAGATTACTAATAATTTCTATGCTTACAATTGTAATTGCAAAACCAATGCAATTTACAATAGTTAAAGCAGTGCCTTTATTTTTGGCTTCTATACTTTGTGCAACTAACGTAGAAAATAGCGGGGAATCTGCAATTACAACCATTCCCCAAAAAAGTAAATAAGTAATAAAAATATGTTGATTTTCTATTAAAAACATCAAAGGAGAAATAAGACAGCAAATACAAGAGAGTAGTAAAGCTAAAAAAGCTATTTTTTCTGCCCCAATTTTTTCTGATAAATAGCCACTTAAAACACAAGATAAACTACCAATAGCAATAATAAAAAAGGAGGTTAAAGCAATGTTTATACTACTATTAGGATGTAAATTTGTGTAGATTTTTAAGATAATGGGTACAAAAGTCCAAAAGGCATACAACTCCCACATGTGTCCAAAATAACCAAAAGCCGCTTTTCTAAAATTATTGTTTTTAAAGATAGAAAAACAAAGAGTAATATCTAATTTTTTACTTGCTTTTCTATAAGGTCCATTGGGCACAAAGAGTAACATTAATAAGCCTCCAAAAACAGCTAATACAGAAATAGTAATGATAATAGTTTTCCATGAAAAACCTTGTAATATATCTTTTAATAAATGAGGCAAGGCAGTACCTAAAACCAACGCACCAACTAAATAACCTAAAGATTTTCCTAAACCTTTATCAAAATAATCTGTAGCAATTTTCATCCCAATAGGATAAATACCTGCCAAGAAAAAGCCAGTTAAAAAACGCATGCCAATTAACGTTAAAAAAGTTTGATTCTCGAAGATTAAACGTGCATTAAAAAATGCCCCTAAAATGGCACAAAAAAAGAAAACTTTAGACGGAGCAAAACGATCTGCAATAGTAAATAAAGCAAAACTTAAAGTTCCAATAATAAAACCAAATTGTACAGAAGATGTTAAATAGCTTAGAGCCATTTCTTCTAAATTAAAACTTTTTATTAAATCTGTCATTATACCATTACTTGCAAACCATAAAGAGGTACAGCAAAATTGAGAAATAATAATAATGGGAAGTATTTTTTTAGAAGTTGTCATACAGATAACGAATGTAGCAAAAAGCAAGCAATTATAAATCAGAGTTGTATTATACTTTATAAAAAGAAAAGCCACTAATTTTTCTTTTTTGAGGTCAAAAAAAATAAATAGCAGTAATTGAAATATAAAAAATCTATAAATTTTTATTTGTGATTATTCAATTCTTATTTTTATTCGTGCATTCGTGGCAAAATAAAAGCAAACAGAATGAACGATTTTAACTTGAATTATCAATAAAAAAGTAGTGCTAGTTCTGTTTAATTTTTATCTTTGGATTCGATGAAAAAGGTAAAAATCATAGAATGTCCCAGAGATGCAATGCAAGGAATTAAAAGTCATTTTATATCCACAGAAAAAAAGGCTTTGTACATCAATTCGCTATTAAAAGTAGGTTTTGATACTATAGATTTTGGCAGTTTTGTTTCTCCAAAAGCAATTCCACAAATGAGAGATACAGCAGCAGTTTTATCAAAATTAGATTTGTCTAAAACAACTAGTAAATTATTAGCAATTGTGGCTAACACAAGAGGTGCCAATGATGCTACTCAGTTTGAAGAAATAGACTATTTGGGGTATCCTTTTTCAATTTCAGAAAATTTTCAAATGCGAAATACGCATAAAACAATAGACGAATCTATAACAACTCTAGATAATATTTTAAATATTGCAGATAAAACTAAAAAAGAAGTAGTTGCGTATTTGTCTATGGGTTTTGGAAATCCTTATGGAGATCCTTGGAATGTTGATATAGTAAGTGAGTGGACAGAAAAATTGTCTAAAATGGGCGTAAATATTTTATCATTGTCAGATACTATTGGTAGTTCTACACCAGCAAATATTGATTATCTATTTTCTAATTTAATATCTCATTATAAAGACATTGAGTTTGGTGCACATTTACATACAACTCCAGATAAATGGCACGAAAAAGTAGATGCAGCCTACAAAGCAGGTTGTTTGCGTTTCGATGGAGCAATTAAAGGTTATGGAGGTTGCCCAATGGCAAAAGACGAATTGACAGGCAATATGCCTACCGAAAAATTATTGAGTTATTTTACTACACAAAAAGCAGAGACTAACTTAAAACCCATGAGTTTTGAGAGTGCTTACAATAAGGCTTTAGAGGTATTTATTTAACTTATAATATGAATTAAACTATAATTTACACTAATTTCAGCTAAATGAAAAATCTTTTTTTAAATTTTAGGAACTACTAAACATTTGTTAAAACAATTTACAACCTCCTTTTTGATTTTAAAATTGTTTAATTTTACATAATAATAATTAAACAAAACACAAATGAAAAATTTAAATTCAATTTTAGCATTATTTACGCTTCTTTTCTTATTTGCAAGTTGTGATAAGGAAGAAACATTAGAAATTAAATCGTCAGGAAAATCTGTAACCTACGATTTAGGTTCGAAGGCAGTATCAACTATTTCTGGAACAGCAACTTTTACAGAAAATTCAGATACCACTACAACAATTAGTTTAGACATTCAAGGAACACCTTCAGGTGGTTTACATCCAGCTCACATCCATTTAAATACAGCTGCAGAAGGTGGAGGTATTGCTTTAAGTTTAACACCTGTTAATGGTACAACTGGTAAAAGTGAGATAACTGTTTCTGCTTTAGATGATGGTACAGTAGTATCTTATGACGATTTAATAGCTTTTGATGGTTACATCAATGTTCACTTAAGTGCAACAGAATTAAGTACAATTGTTGCACAGGGAGATATTGGACAAAATGATTTAACAGGTATGACTAAAACGTATGATTTAGGGGCAAAAGCTGTAGCAGATATTTCTGGTAACGTAACTTTTGCAGAAAGAATAAATGGTGAGGCTTTGGCTATAATCTCATTAAGTAATACGCCTGATGGGGGTTCTCATCCTGCACACATCCATGCTAACACAGCTGCTGAAGGAGGTGGGATTTTAGTTTCTTTTACGCCTGTTAACGGAGACACTGGAATGAGCGAAACAAATTTATCTGCTCTTGATAGTGGTAGTGCTTTTGGATATTCAGATATTGAAGGATTAGACGCCTATATTAATGTACATTTAAGTGCTACTGAGTTAAGTACAATTGTTGCACAGGGAGATATTGGACAAAACGATTTAACAGGTGAATCTAAAGCTTACATTTTAGCAAGTAAAGATGTTGCAATTATTTCTGGGACTGCTACTTTTTTCAAAAGAGTAGATGGTAGTGCATTGGCAATTTTAGACATACAGAATACACCTGCAGATGGAGTTCATCCTGCACATATTCATAAAAATGATGCTGCAACTGGTGGTGGTATTGCTGTAACTTTTACTCCTGTTGATGGAAATTTAGGGATGAGTGCAACACAAATAGAGAAATTGGATGATGAAACTGCTTTTACCTATGATGATATTTTAACATATAATGGATATATTAATGTTCATTTAAGTGTAGCAGAATTAAGTACTATTGTTGCCCAAGGCAATATTGGTTCTAATGTGAACTAACTTAGAATTAAAACCGTTTAATTAAAAACCCATCAAAATTAGATGGGTTTTTATTGTAATACTGTTATTTGAATTTAATTTCACAAAAAGAACGTTAATAATTATGTCCTTTTTGTGAAATTAAATTGTTTATTTTAAAATTATTTACACCTAGAATCTAAATTCCAAACCACCATAAATTCCAAAAGGGTGTCCAGGTCTTAAACCTGCAGGTACTCTAGAAGCGGCATAAGTGTTGTCTAATAAGTTTATAATATTGGTTGTAAGGCTTAACTGTTTATTTACAAAATATTTTACAGAAAGATCTACAATAAAATTACTGGCTACTTTTTCGTTATTTGGAATATTTCCTTTTCCTGCCAAGGTTCTAAATTCCCCATTAAAACGACCATTTAAGTTAATTTCAAAATTTTTATGTTCTAAAGAAAATGCTGCATTGAATTGATGTTTAGGTATGTAAGGCAATTCATCTCCTGCAGTAACTGTACCCCATAAACTATCAGAACTACCAAAACTATTCTGAAATTCTGTGTTTGTAAACGTATATCCCAATGAAATTGGTAAAGAAAATTTAGATTCTTTTTTAGCAAAATTATAGTTTAACAATACTTCAATTCCACTAACATTTACTTCCCCTGCATTAAATTGATCTAAAGAACCTGTACCACCAGTTGCAGCTAAATCACTACCTAAAAGATTTGAATAATCGTTAAAGAAACCAACAAATTCTCCTTTAATTCCTCCTAAATCAAAACGTGTTCCTAATTCATAATTGATACTTTCTTCTGGTTTTTGACCATCTTGGTTTCCTGGAGGAGAAAAACCTTTGTGAATACCACCAAATAAAGAAAAATAGTTATCAAACTTGTAATTAGCTCCCATTCCAGGGATAAAAACATTAACAGAATTTTCTCTTTCTGTTAAATTTACACCTGTTCTTAAAACATCATTTTTACCAAAATCTTCTCTTTTTAAAGTAATGTTCTCATATCTAACACCAGGAGTAAAAGTCCAATTTTGATATTTTAATTTATACGTTAAAAAAGTTGCAAAAGCATTAGCACTAGTAATTCTATTGGCATCTGTACCCGCAATTCCTGCAGTAGTTAAATTTAAAATACCTGTATTAGAAATACTAAATTGATCTACCCATTGAAACCGATCTTCATCATCATAATGATAACGAACCCCAATTTCTAAATCATGAAAACTATCTCCTTTATACCAATGATAATCTAATTTAGATTGAATACCTTGAGATAAATAGTTTCTATTATTAGCCTTTACACCTAAAGCATCATTACCAGAATTAACACTTCCATTTACAATAGAAAAGTGATTTGATAAGCTATTAGGGTTTTCTAATACATTGGCAATAGATTGTTTATCTCCATTAAAAGTAACATCATTTAATTTATACCAATTTCTAGCAAAATTATTTTGATAAGCAGTTGTAGAAATCCTAAAATCTTTAGAAAAATTTAAATGATGCGTTATCATATATTGAGTATGCTTTGTTGTCATTCTGTCTTCGTTTGAAGCAGCATATCTAGCAAAAGGATTTGTATTAAAATCATCTTCTGCCAAACCCAAATACGTTTCATTACCATCTTCATCTGCATATTGAAACTTAAACTCTAAAGATTGTTTTATAGTAGCATTTGGAAATATATTGACAGCAATTTTTGCAACAACATCATTCTTATTAAAACCAGTATTTTTTCCACTTGGTAAAGTCTTAAAACCATCAGAGGCATAATTCAAATACTCTACAACATAGCCAATTGTTTTATTTCCTCCACCAATTTTTGCGTGTAATTGATTGGAGTTAAAACTACCATAACTTGCTCTAATTTTTCCTCCAAACTTAGTTGGTATTTGAGCAGATATCATATTAATTGCACCACCAGTTGTAAAAGGGCCATACTGTACTTGGCTACTACCTTTTAAAACTTCTACAGCTTCCATTCTTGCAATTGTAGGAAAATAATAAGCAGCAGAAGCGCTGTAAGGAGCAGGAGCAATTAAAACGCCATCTTCCATTAAGGTAATTTTAGAACTTCTTTCTGGAGATGTACCTCTTAAACTAATGTTTGGTCTTAATCCAAAACCATCTTCTTCATAAATAGTTACTCCAGGAACACTTCTTAAAGCTCTATTTACATCTGTAAAACTAAATTTTTGGAGTTCTTTTGGAGATAAATAATATGCAGAGCCTGTTCTGTTTTTTGCCATATATTTATTACCAAAAATTGCTTTAGACGAAATAATTACTTCGTCTAATTTTTGTATAGAATCTAAACCTCTCTTTTCTTCTTTTGATTGTTGCTTTTGAGCAGCTATTGCTACTGTAAATAAGGTTGTTATGATGATGAAACCTTTCTTCATTTTATTTAGATTTATTATAAATAAATTATTTTCGGGTGCAAATATACGAACCAACAAAAGAAAAACAAAGTTTATTTAGAACAAATAAGAATAATTTTTTTATAAATTGACTTACAGTTAGTTAAGTTTATATTTATTAAAATTTATTGTTTAGATAGAATTTTAGCAGTTAAAATTGTGCCACTTTATTTTGTATTTAGACACATGTTAAACAGATAAATCTGTTGGTATTTAAATCTAAAATAATAAATTGCAAAAAAAAATACTATGAAAAAAATTTTTGCATTATTAGTACTTTGCACTTCTACACTTTTATTTTCTCAAGAAAACAAAACTATAACTTACGATTTAGAAAGTGAAATACCTAAAGATACCACTGCAATTCGTGGCGAATTACAAAACGGACTTAAATATTACATAAAAGAAAACAACAGACCAAAAAACGAAATTAACATGCGTTTGGTGGTTAAAGTTGGTCATTTGCAAGAAGATGATAACCAACAAGGTTTAGCTCATTTACTAGAACACATGGGCTTTAATGGAACTAAGAATTTTAAGAAAGATAAACTGATAAAATACCTAGAAAGTATTGGTATGACCTTTGGTGCAGATTTAAATGCTCATACAGGTTTTGAAGAAACAGTTTACAAACTAAAAGTACCTAGTTCTAACTTAAAAAAGGTAAACAAAGCATTTCAAATCTTAGAAGACTGGGCACATAATATGAGTTTAAAAGACGAAGCAATTAATGCTGAAAGACCAGTTGTTTTAGAAGAATTTAGAGCAAGATTGGGTAGTGGAAATAGAGTAGGAACAGAGGTGGCTGAATTTATGTATGAGGGCATGCCACAGTTAAGATATTTCTCTGATGAAAAACTTGAAAATATTAAGAATTTTGATACAAAACACATTCGTCGTTTTTATAATGATTGGTATCGCCCTAATTTAATGGGTATCATTATTTCTGGGGATATTGATCCTGCTTATGCAGAAAAAAAAATAAAGAAACACTTTTCTAAATTGGTAAATCCAGAAAATGAAAAAACCTTGTTTGCTTATGATAGTGTACCTTATCATAAAAAAACACGTGTAAAAATTGTTACTGATCCAGAAAAAACAACAACAGGCATCTCTCTAGATTTTATTAATATAAATCCAAATAAGAAAGAAAAAGCCTTGATGAGACATCAAAAAGAAGGTTTTGTAAAAGGGATGATGAGTTCTATGCTAAACAAAAGACTAAATGAGTTGTCTGTTAGTGATACCCCTCCTTTTATTGGAGCTGGTGCAGGAGTAGGAGGTACTTTAAGCAGTTATCACCAAAAATTTTCTATAGGTGCGTCTTCTAGTGAAGCAGGTATTCATCAGGCTTTGGAAGCTATGATTAAAGAGTTAGAGCGTGTTAAAAGATTTGGGTTTACTAAAGACGAGTTAGCAGAAGTTAAAAAAAATATGTTGGCTAGTAACGAAACATTTTTGGAAAACAAAGACGATTGGTATTCCTCTAGTTATTTAGGTCTTTTAGCAAGTGAGTTTGATAATAGTTGGGTATTGTATGATAAAAATTGGCGTTATAATTTTTACAAAACAGTTATACCACAAATTACTTTAGAAGAAATAAATGCACAATTCGATTTTTATTATCATAAAGATAACCGTGTTTTAGTTTTAACAGCACCAGAAAAAGAAGATTTGGTTTTGCCTACTGAAAAAGAATTATTGGCAACTATTAAGAAAGCAACATTAAATACAGATATAGAAAAGTACGTTCCTAAAAAGCTAGACAATCAAATCATTAAAAACTTAAGACCTAAAGGGACTATTGTTTCAGAGCAAAATCATCTTTATGACATTAAAGAGATGCTTTTAAGCAATGGAGTTAAAGTATATTATAAAAAAACAGATTTTGATAAAGAATCAATTCGTTTTAAAGCATTTAGTTTTGGCGGTACTTCTTTACTTTCTGATAAAGATTACTTGGCAGTTGGCCAGTTAATGTCTTTAGCAACAGTAACAGGTATTGGAGGCTATAAAAGTCATGAATTGCAAAAAGTATTGGCAGGTAAAAAGGTAAGAGTTTCTACCAATGTGTCTACTTATTATGAAGGATTAAGAGGTTCTGCTAGAGCAAAAGATTTTGAAACACTATTTAAATTGATTTATTTAAACTTTACCAGTGTTAACAAAGACGAGAAAATGTATGCCTCTTTTAAAGACAAAATAAAGGTAATGACAAAGAATAGAAAATTAAAGCCTTCTTCTTTATTTTCTTCAGAAATTGCAAAAGTTACCCAAAAAGGGAATCCAAGGTACATAAATATGAATGAGAACAACAATTTAGAAAGATTGTTAGATTCTGTTTCTTATGATGATATTTATGAAAAATATACAGAAAGATTTAAAAATGCTGGAGATTTTAACTTTTTCTTTATTGGAGATTTTGATGAAGCTGAGTTAAAAAAATATGCTGAGATGTATCTAGGGTCCTTGCCAAGTTCAGAGGAGAAAGAAGACTATGTTTTAACAACCTATAAAAATATACCTAAAGGAGAGGAAATAATAGTTCATAAAGGCATAGAAGACAAGGCAACTTTAATCATGTCTTTTATTACAGAAGCAAAAAGTAATAGAAAAGAAGTAGATGCAATTAAAATATTTGCACAGATTTTTAAAACAAGATTACGCAATCAAATTAGAGAAGAAAAAGGGGGCGTTTATTCAGTTAACGCAAATTTAAGCTACTTAAGTAAACCTTTTAAAAGGTTTTATGGAGATATAAGTTTTAATTGCTCACCAGAAAATGTTGATGTTTTAGAAGCGGAAAGTTTAGCTGTTTTAAAACAATTTTTAAAAGAAGGCCCTACCAAAAAAGAAGTAGCAAATGTTAAGAAAAATTGGCTTTTAAAAAGAAAAAAATCTCTTGAAAATAATTCGTTTTGGTTCAATTTAATGTATAACAGAATATACAGAAAACAAAAAATTGTTGATATTAGTGATTATGAAGAAAAGCTAAATGATATTTCAGCTAAATTTATTAAAAAAATTGCCAACAAATATATTGGAAAACCAAGCTATACTGCAAAACTACTTCCAGAAAAAAAAGAAGAAGTTATTGTTGAGTAATTATTATTGATGTCTTTTTTGAAAACATCAAAAAAGTTTAAGTTTTTGGATTATACCCAGCTTTTACGTTGGGTATTTTTATTGATTTTAATTTAACACTTAAAATTCATATATTATTTGTAAATTTGCACGCAATTATACCTTAATTGCAACATGACAGCACACAACAACAAAATATTAGGAGAAGGATTAACTTATGATGACGTTTTATTAGTCCCAGCCTTTTCAGAAGTACTTCCAAGAGAAGTAAGCATACAAACAAAATTTACTAGAAACATTACAATAAATGTACCCATTGCATCTGCTGCAATGGATACTGTTACAGAATCATCTTTAGCAATTGCCATTGCAAGAGAAGGAGGTATTGGTGTTTTGCATAAAAATATGACCATTGCTCAACAAGCAAAGGAAGTTAGAAAAGTAAAACGTGCAGAATCTGGAATGATTTTAGACCCTGTTACTTTGCCTTTAACAGCTAATGTTTCTGATGCAAAAGCAAATATGAAAGAACATGGTATTGGAGGAATTCCTATTGTTGATGAAAATGGCATCTTAAAAGGAATTGTAACCAATAGAGATTTGCGTTTTGAGCATGATGGGGTAAGACCAATTATAGAGGTAATGACTAGTGAAAACTTAGTGACTGCTGCAGAAGGAACTTCTTTAAACGATGCAGAAAAAATTCTTCAGAATTATAAAATTGAAAAATTATTAATTGTTGATGAAGGCTATAAATTAAAAGGATTAATTACATTTAGAGATATTACAAAAGTAACTCAAAAACCAATTGCAAATAAAGATTCTTTTGGTAGATTAAGAGTTGCTGCTGCTTTAGGTGTAACACCAGATGCTGTAGATAGAGCAGAAGCTTTAGTAAATGCAGGTGTAGATGCAGTAATTATAGATACTGCTCATGGACATACAAAAGGAGTAGTAACTGTATTAAAACAAGTAAAAGCAAAGTTTCCAGAATTAGAGGTAGTTGTTGGTAATATTGCTACAGCTTCAGCAGCTAAATATTTAGTAGAAGCTGGTGCAGATGCAGTTAAAGTAGGTATTGGTCCAGGTTCTATTTGTACAACCAGAATTGTTGCAGGTGTAGGTTTTCCTCAGTTTTCTGCTGTTTTAGAGGTTGCTGCAGCTATAAAAGGCAGTGGAGTGCCTGTTATTGCAGATGGAGGAATTCGTTATACAGGAGATATCCCTAAAGCATTGGCTGCAGGTGCAGATTGTGTAATGTTAGGATCTCTTTTAGCAGGTACAAAAGAATCTCCAGGAGAAACCATCATTTATGAAGGAAGAAAGTTTAAATCTTATAGAGGAATGGGTTCTGTAGAAGCGATGAAAAAAGGTTCTAAAGACAGGTATTTTCAAGATGTAGAAGATGATCTTAAAAAATTAGTACCAGAAGGTATTGTTGGTCGTGTTCCTTATAAAGGTGAATTGTCTGAAAGTATTCATCAATTTATTGGAGGTTTACGTGCTGGAATGGGCTATTGTGGAGCAAAAGATGTGGCAACACTAAAAGAAACAGGTCAATTTATTAGAATTACAGCAAGTGGAATAAACGAAAGTCATCCTCATGATGTTGTGATTACCAAAGAATCGCCTAATTATAGTAGAAGATAAAAATTTTATTTTTGATAAATTTAAAACCGTTTAGAAATTCTAAACGGTTTTTTAAGTAATGTCAGTCTGAGCTTGTCGAAGAATTTTTTGAGAATCTATAACGTTCCTTCGACAAGCTCAGGATGACACACGTATTTTTAATTGGTTTTACAATATTATAATAACCTATTTTGAGTTTTATTTACAATGTCCGTTCGAGTGAAATTTCTTTTTCAGAAATTTTGTGTTTTTATCTTTTTCAATGTAATTTAAGTAATGTCAGTCTGAGCTTGTCGAAGACTTTTTGAGAATCTATAACGTTCCTTCGACAAGCTCAGGATGACACACGTATTTTTAATTGGTTTTACAATATTATAATAACCTAT
>NZ_CANMHM010000014.1 GCF_947497695.1 uncultured Polaribacter sp.
AAGCAATGTAAAACTTATAGTTTTACATTGCTTTTTTTTAGTGCTTGTGAAAAAATAGCTTACTTCTGAAAGTGCCTCAAGAATACTCGATCATTTTTTAGAGCTGTTTTCTAAATTTTCGAGGTAATTTTTTTATCGATTTTATTTGAATGTTTTTGTAAAATACTTCTGCAGCTTCAGACTGAATTTGAATTCTACCTTTTGTTAAAGGTTCAATTTCTCCTTCAGCATTTTGGAATTTCGAATTATACAATGCCATCACTACTTTTCCATTTACAACATGCAAACTTGTTCCTTCAAAACAAATAAGTTCTAAAGTATTCCATTCTCCATGAGGTTTTTCATTATCAAAACCTTTATTTGCATGATTTGGAGGTAAACGTTGTAAACTAGAAAACGGGTGTAAAGTTCCGTTTTTTGTATAGCTAAATTCTTTTTCTCCATCTTTTTTTTCTGATGGAATATTTATTAAAGTACCACCTAAACCATAATAATCTCCTAAATCTCCTTCTTGTACTTGAAATTCTTGAGAAGACATCCATACATTCCAAAAAGTAGTATAAGGCCCATAACAGTGATATAAGATTCCACTATCTCTTTCCCTTAAAAGACGAGGTTCCCAAACTTTTTCTTCCCATTTAAATTGTAGTTTTAAATGATAGTTTTCAAACTCTTGCTTACTGGTTAAAGCACCATAAATTTCACCAGAAATATGTAATATATTTTCGCTGTTTTCTTTTTTAAAAACAAAAACATTTTTTGGATCATTATTTAAGCCTAAAGGTACTGCGTTTTTGCCATTACTATTTGGATCTACATTTTCTAAACCCTTAATAGTTTTATGAGGTGCTCCAATAAATACATCCCAATTTTTGGTGTAATCATCTTCAAAAAGAGGTGTCCATTTTTTAGTTGATGGTTGTTTTATTTGTTGCAAATTAGCAGCCCAAAGAATGCCTCCTTTTATCATTTTTTGAAAACGAATATCTAAATAAGAATCTTTTGTGTGGCCTAAACCTGTGTAAAAAACACGACCACCATCATAATGATGATGCCAAGTTATGGGATGATTTTTGGTGTTCATCTTTTTACCTTTATAAGAAGATTCATCAAGCAAAGCTAGTACATTTACGTGTTTGGCAACTGGCTTTAAAAAATTATACCATTCATCTTTAAACACAACTTTTTCTTCTAGATGAATTATGGCAGGATGTTCTGTAGTTTTATCTATAAGCAAAGTTGCATTTTGCACTTTTGGATGGTCTTTAAAAGTAGCTCCTACCATATTTGTAAACCAAGGCCACTCTTTTTCAGTATCAGATGCAGCATGGATTCCTACAAATCCATTTCCATTACCAATATATTTTTGGAATGCTTTTTTTTGATTTTCATTTAAAATATTTCCACTCGTATTTAAGAAAACAATTACGTTATAATTTTTTAAATTTTTTTGGGTAAAGTCGTTTCCATCTTCAGAAAAATCTATTTTCCAGTTTGTTTCTTTTTGCAGGCTTGTAAAGTAATTAATTCCAGCAGGAATCGATTTGTGCCTAAAAGCAGCTGTTTTGGTAAACACTAAAATGGCTGGTTGATTTTCTTGAGCAAATTCAGTAAAAAAAGAGAATAGGCAAAAAATTACAATTAGTTTTTTCTTTAAATTCATTTTTTAATTATTTAATACGTTCTATTTTTTCGTTTACGCATTTTATTAGCTTGTTTATTTCCTTTAAATTTCTCTTTTTCTGGATTCCAAATAAGTGTTTCGCCTAATTCATAAGCAATATTTGCAGCGTTGCAAACAGTGGCTGTTCTATGTCCAATTTCTGCGTGGCAAATAGGCTGCTTGTTTGTTTTTATGCCATCTATCCAATTTTGATAATGGTTTCCTTGGTTTTTCATTATAAATTCTAAATCCACATTAATGGCATCTTTTAAAATAGATGCAGGTGTTGTTTCTAGATAACCTCTGCTTACATCCATAGTGCCTTTTGTTCCAATAAAACGAACACCCCATTTTCTACCAAAATCTTCATGCACCATTTCAATGCCATTTTCATAAAACATTTTTAACCCTCTTTTTGCAGTTGTATTTTTTGGAGGTATAAATTTTACAGGACCTGTATGATCCATATTTAAACACCATTGTGCAATATCAAACATGTGTGCTCCCCAATCTGCTAAAAGTCCTCCACCAGTTTCTTTATAATCTCGCCAATCTGGATATTTTTGCACCAATTTAGGTGCAATTTTATCATTATAACCAATTAAAGGAGCAGGCCCACACCATTTGTTCCAATCTAGTCCATTTGGTATTGGTTCTGTTGGTAAATCATAAGTTCTTGCAGGATCTCCAACATTTACTAAAACTTTTTTAATTTCTCCTAATTTTCCAGAACTTACAATTTCTTTGGCAGTTATAAATTTAGCCCAAGAACGTTGCATGCTTCCTGTTTGAAAAATTGTATTTGTTTTTAGCACAGTATCTGCAATAGCTCTGCCTTCTGCAATGGTATTTGTTAATGGTTTTTCGCAATACACGTGTTTGCCAGCATTCATAGCATCTATAGATTGTATGGCGTGCCAATGATCTGGTGTGGCTACAATAATGGCGTCAATATCTTTTTGGTTAAGCAAATTGTTATAATCCAAATACGTATCTACTCCTTTAAAAGAGCTTAAATTTCTGTGTTTGGCATATAAGTTTTCAAGATTGTTTTTAAAAAAAGTTCTTTTAGAATTCCAAACATCAGCGCCAGCAATAATTTGAACGCCAGTATTTGAAAGAAATTTATTAGATAAGATATTGCCTTGTTTTCCCAAACCAATAACTCCTAAATTTATTTTATCACTGGGTGCAATAAATCCCTTCCCTAAAACATGTCTGGGCAGAATTGTAATACCTGCAAATACCAAAGAGGTGTTTCTTATAAACTTTCTTCGAGATAAAATGTTAGAGTTTTTATCTTTTCTGTTTGATGCACTTTTATCTTTTGTTTCCATTTTATTGCTGAATCATACTTGTTTTTAGAGTCATTTTTTTTCAAAATAAAATTCGTTTTTTTATTTTCAATTTTAAAAGATAACAAGATAAGTTTTTTTTACTAAAAATTAGATGCTAAAATATTCCAACGTTTTTTGTTGAATATAAGAACGTTAAAATACAATTAACAACAAGAAAAAAAACCTTACAGTGCAGGATACAAATAAATGATTATTTCTATACTATTGATATTCATAAAACAGTAAAAAGTAAATCGCAAAAATGAGAAGTATTGCACTTTTAATAATTATAAGTTTTGTAGGTATTGTAAATGCTCAAAACATTCGTCACATAGAAACTGTAAACGATAATTGGCATTTTTATAAAGGCGAATTAGAACTTCCTTTTTCTATTGATAAAACAAAAGTTTGGGAGCCTGTAACCATACCTCATTCTTGGAATACGCAAGATATTTTAGATGATACAGATGGGTATTATAGAGGAGATGGTTGGTATAAAAAAACAATGGTTGTTCCGCAGATTTATAAAAATCAGCAAGTATTTTTATTGTTTGAAGGGGCAAATCAAGTAACTACTTTATATGTAAATGGTAAAAAAATAGATAAAGATCATATAGGAGGTTACACCACTTTTGCAAGAAATATTACAAATGCTTTAAAAGTAGGGGAGAACCAATTATTTATAAAAGTAAATAATGCGCATAATGATGAAATTGTGCCACAATCTGCAGATTTCTCTTTTTATGGTGGTATTTATAGAGACATTCATTTAATTATTACCAAACCTATACATTTTGAAGTGGCTAATGTTGGTGCAAATTCGGTTTTTATTAGCACTCCAGAAGTTTCTAAAACCAAGGCAAAAATAGCTGTAAAATCTAAATTAGTAAGACCAAAAAAGGGAACATTTTATGTAAAACATTCTTTGGTTGATGCTGATAATAATCTTGTAAAAACTATAAAAACCAAATCTAAATTTGAAAAAGATAATGTTTCTGAGTTTTTAATTGAAAACCCTAATTTATGGTCTCCAGAAAAGCCGTATTTGTATAAATTAGTTACAGAAATTGTAGATAAAAACGATGTTGTTTTTGACAGAGTAGAGAATCCTGTGGGTTTTAGGTGGTTTCATTTTAATGCCAATAAAGGTTTTTTTATCAACGGAAAAAACACTAAATTAATTGGTACTTGTAGGCATCAAGATTTTTACGGAAAAGCAAATGCAGTAAGTGATGAAGTGCACAGAAACGATATGAAATTATTAAAAGAAATGGGTGTTAATTTCTTAAGAATTGCTCATTATCCTCAAGATCCTGCTATTTTAGAAATGTGTAATAAAATGGGAATTGTTGCTACTGTAGAAATTCCTTTTGTAGACAAGGCTGCTGCAAATGAGGCTGGTAAACAAAATAGTGTAAAAATGTTACAAGAAGCCATTCGTTTTAACTACAATCATCCTTCTATTGTCGCTTGGAATTTAGGGAACGAAACTACTATGAAAGCGCCAGACAAATTAGGCGAAGAATACACAAAACATTTTATAGAAACGCATAAAGTTTTAGCAGAAACCATTAAAGAAGAAGACAAAACACGTTATTCTTATTCCGTATTTTTTAGAGAACCAGCGTATCAAAATAAATTAGGCATTAGAAATACACAATTGGTAGGTTACAACAAATATTACGCTTGGTACAAAGACGAATTAGAAGACGTAGATAGAAATTTAAGAGATTTGGTAAAACGTACACTAGCTTTAAATCCAGGCAAACCTTTAATTTTAAGTGAATATGGAGGAGGAGCAGATCCAAGATTAAGAACGTATAACCCAACCAGATTCGATTTTAGTGTAGAATATCAATTTTTATTGCACAAAGCTTATATGAAAGCAATTTTAGAGATTCCAGAAATTGTGGGTGCCAATGTTTGGAATTATGCCGATTTTCAAGTAGAACACAGAAAAGATGCAGTGCCACACATAAATAATAAAGGTTTGGTTTCTGCTGATAGAAAAAAGAAAGATGCCTATTATTTATACCAAGCTTTATTAAATAAAACGCCATTTGTAGCTATTGCTTCTAAAGGATGGTCTAAAAGAGCAGGTATTGCAGATACAATTAATGGTACTGTTGCCACACAACCTATTACTATTGTTGGTAATGGAAAAGAAGTAGAATTACTTGTAAACGGAATCTCTTTAGGTAAAAAAATATTCGATTTTTCTACCACAACTTTTAATGTGCCTTTTCAACAAGGACAAAATTTAATTGAAGTAATTTCTGAAAAAGATGGAAAAACAATCAAAGATTTTACGCATATAGAATTCACGTTACAACCTAAAAACTTAAAAAGTAAAACCAATCCGTTTAAAGAAATTGCCATTAATGTAGGTTCTTATTGTTATTTTATAGAAACCAATAATGTAGATTATCTTTGGTTGCCAGATAAAGCATATACAAAAGGCAGTTTTGGTTTTATTGGTGGAGATTATTTAAGATTTAAAAGCAAACGAAGAAATAATATTGGTACCAATGTTAGTGTAAAAGGTACAGAAAACGATCCTGTTTTTCAAACACAAATTATTGGTTTAGAAGCTTATAAGTTTGATGTTCCAAAAGGTACGTATGAATTAACTTTAGCCATGGCAGAGTTAAAATCTAGAGGAGAAAATAGCATGGATATTTTAGTAAATGGTAAAAAAGTTTGGGAAAATCTAAATTTAAAAAAGGAGTTTGGTAATGACAGAAGTGTAACAAAACGTTTTACAATTTCTGTTTTTGATGAAAACGGAATTACCATAAATTTTAGGGCTTTAAAAGGAAAAACTAGGTTAAGTGGAATTAAATTAAGGAAGGTTAATTAAAAATTATTATTAAATTTTAGTTTATATGAATTTGTTTAAAATTATAGTAGAAAAAGTAATTTGAACAGTACATTTTTTTTGAATACGGAGCAATAAAAGTTATTTAAAATTGTAGATAATTACCTACAGAAATATTGTTTTTAAGAGAAAAAAGTATAATCGCTTTTAATAATGATTTAAACAGCATCAATATAGCAAATATGCTGTTTTGTAAAAGTTAGTTTTAGTTAGCAAAAAAAATAATAAAAAAAACAGTATAGTACAGGATACTGTTAGAAGATAAAATTTCTATATTGCGATATAAATTTATTATAAACTTAAAATTTTTTTAATTATGAAAAAACATTTACTTAAATTATCATTATTAGCATTTGTAATGCTTTTTAGTGCATCATCAATTCAAGCACAAGCATTATATACAGTACAAGGTTCATATAAGATTTCAACATCAGGTGTTACACCAGAACTTTACATGACAATTAGTCAATCAGGTGGTTTAGAGTGGGCAGCAGAATTGCCAGGTGATGATCCAACACAAGTTTGGACTATACAGGATCATACTATGCCACTTTCAGCAGGATATGTGCAAATTACTGCATCAATTCCTGGTCTTGCAGATTTTACTATGGTTGCAGATCAATCAAGTATTGATGCTAAAAACATTAGACTGACTGTCAGACCTGGAAATCCAATAATTGACACTGAAGATGCTAATTACGGTTTTGATCAATTTCAAAGAAGAAAAGCTAAAGTAGGTGCAGATGGTTTAGCTGACTCTGAAGGAACTAACCCAGCAGCTGGAAACAATGCTTTATTTGTGAAAATACCTTCTGAAGGAGGTTCTAGATATGGAGCAATACCAACTGCAGCAGGTGAAGCTGTTCAGTTTGATGGTGCAGGTATTGATGTACTTCAATATCATCTTATAGAAGAATTAGTTTTAGATATAAACACATTTAGCCAAGATGCTTTTACAGTTTCTAATCCTGTAAGTAGCCAGTTATTTATTAAAGGTGATACATCAGCAGTTAACCAAATTGTACTTTACTCTGTTTTAGGAAACAAAGTATTGGCTCAAACAATTAACAACACTAGTGGAAGTATCAACCTTAATGTAAGTAACCTTTCAAAAGGAATTTATATTGTTGAAATTAATGGTGAAAATGGTCAGAGATTAACAAAGAAAATAATTAAAAAATAAGTTTTAGTAACTTAATTTTTGTTATAAACATTCTATCTTTATTTTTAAAGATAGAATGTTTTTTTTTAATCAATTTTTAGAAAAATAATAAAATTATGAAAAGACTAGCTTTTAAAATGAAATTAAATCCTGGGCAAAAAGAGGAGTATACAAAACGTCATAATGAGCTTTGGTCAGAATTAAAAAAGCTTTTGAAAGATAATGGAGTAAGTGAATATTCTATTTTTTTTGATGAAGAAACACATACCCTTTTTGCTTTTCAAAAAGTATCTGGAGATGGTGGATCACAAGATTTAGCATCCAATGAAATTGTAAAAAAATGGTGGGATTTTATGGCAGATATTATGGAAGTAAATCCAAATAATTCTCCGATTTCAAAACCACTTGAAGAGGTTTTTTATATGCCTTAATTTTTTAATACCGAAGGTTCATATTTTTTATAAGAACTATTTGTTTTTATTTGCAGGTCATTGCAAGATGGTTTAGTTGTTTTTCAGCCTTAAATTTATAGAATTAAATAAAACAGTAAGAATGAAAAAAATTAAAAGCTATTTTCTAGGTTTCCAGACTATTTTCCTTTTCGTAAGTTTTTTTTCTTTTTCACAAGTAACTTTTGAGAAAGAAGTAAAAATTACAGATATAGGTTTACATTTTAATGGCAGCAAAGTAACAAGTGGTGCAAAATTTAATGCTGATGATGGAAATACCAATTCCTACGATTATTATTTTGGAACAAGTATATCAGCAAAAGGTGATTGTCTAAAAACGTATGGAGACTTTGTTTTTATGACTTGGTATAGAGGAGGAGAATCTGATCGTTATGTAATGTTAACACGTTACAATACTACAACAGGTAAAAGTGTAGATATAGAGTTTCCTCATAGACATACAGGATTTCAAAATAAACCTTGGATAGGCGAATCTCATAATACAATAGCAGTAGCTATAAGTCCTTTAGATGGCACAATTCATTTGTTATATGATATGCATGCTTATGGTACATCAAGAC
This sequence comes from uncultured Polaribacter sp., assembly GCF_947497695.1. Classification (GTDB taxonomy): domain Bacteria; phylum Bacteroidota; class Bacteroidia; order Flavobacteriales; family Flavobacteriaceae; genus Polaribacter. Next base: position 8,071 of record NZ_CANMHM010000014.1, read on the forward strand.
CATCAAATGGTAGTTTATCTAAAGATTATTTTAGATATAGTTATTCCGTAAAAAATGCTGCATCTCTTTCAGATGAAAATTTTACTTTAGACAAGTTTGTAAAAAACAGTGCTAATGGTTACAAACATTTAAGTTTAAATAGTGGTAAAACTGGTTATCCAGATGAAGAATATTCTAAATACGCAGCTTTAACCTACCCACAATTTTTCACTAACGACTTAGGAGATATTTTTATGTACATGCGTGAAGGTGGAAATAATAATGGTGCTTACAAGTTTTCTAAATACGATACAACCACTTCTGTTTGGTCAGATTTTACACATTTCAATGTCTTAAATGCCAAAAGTCAATCTGGTATAACGCACAATTGGGGACTTTATGGAAATATGAAATATGTAAATGGAAAAATAAGAATTGGTTTTCAAAGAAGATCTGCTAATAATAGCGATAAATATCTATATCAAAATGGAGTTTATTATGCCTATTCAGATAATCAATCAGGAGCAGATAGTTGGAAAAATCACTCTGGAGAATCTTTTACATTGCCTCTATATGATGCAGATAAAATTAAAGTAATGGAACCTGGAGATTATGTAAATACAACACAAGAAGATCAAGTATATATTGTAGGTAATTTTGACTGGACAGTTACTCAAAATGGAGATGTACATATTATTAGTAAGGTTCAGGATAGAGAAAATAATGTTACAAAATCTTTACATACCTACAAACCTGCTGGCGCCTCAGATTTTATAACTACTGAAGATTTTGCAGGGGGAACATCTATTTATACTGCAGGAGATGACGTATTTATTATTGGTCTAAAAAACAATAGAATTTTTGTACAAAAAACGCAAGGAGGAACAAATAAATTTACCACAGTTTATCAAGCAACTTCAGGCAGGTCTTTTGATCACGGAAGAGTGCACATTGCAAATGGGAAACTCTATTATTATTTAATGGAGAAAAAATCTGGAAATGCACAACCTTTGTATTTACAAATTATAGATTTAGACATTGTAAAAGAACCTTTTAGAGTTTCAATTACAGCTCCCGAAAATGGGCAAAAAGTTAAAGTCGGAGAAACTATTGCAATTACTGCAGATGCCGTTAATGAAAATGGATCAATCTCTAAAGTAGAGTTTAAAATTGATGATACTCTTTTTGAAACAGCTACATCAGCACCCTACAAAGTAGATTGGATTCCTTCTGCACAAAAAGAGTATAAATTACAAGCTATAGCTTACAATCAATCTAATGAATCAGTTACATCTACAGAAATTACTGTAACAGCAAGCGTATTTAATCCTGAAGATTTAACAGAAGATATTTATAGATTAAGAAATGTAGCCACAGGAAAATTTTTAACAGATTCAGGAGCAGCTGCTACACCAGTTACTATGACAGATTCTGGTATAGCACAAAATACACACTGGACTTTTGTAGAAAGTGGATCTTTTGTGAATATTGATAGCGAAACATATGGTGTTTTGCGTGGACCAGGAGCTGGTTTTGCTGGTGGAGCTTATAGGGTAGTTAGTACTGGTAAAGCACCACCAACTGCAGATAATGATAAAGTTTGGCAAATACATTATAACGCCTCAGATGAAACATATAGATTTCAATCTGGTAATAGTGGTCGATTTTTATACACTGAAGAGAATGGAAATGTAACCCATATTATAGTTAATGAAACAGATAACAGAAGTAAATGGAAAGTGATACCAACAAGTCAAACGTTAAGTATAGATGATAATAAAATAGCAGATACTTCAATTAATATTTATCCTAATCCAGCCAATAATAATTTTACAATAGCAGTTAAAGGAATAAATAAAGCTGATATTAAAATTTATAATTTGATAGGAAAACTTATTTATCAGGCTTCTACAGATAAAGAAACTACGCTAATTAATAATTTTGGAAAATTTAAATCGGGTATTTATTTAGTTAGAGTTATTGGTGATAATCATAATATTTACAACCAGAAGCTTATAATTGAGTAAAAAAGTAAGACATTTTATATTTTTAGAAAAGAAGGAAATAATTTAATTGTTTCCTTCTTTTTATTTAGATTATTTACGGACAGTTCAGGATAGTTTTTGAGAAAAAAAACAGCAACTTGCTTTATATCAAAATGAAATTCTAAAAATTTACAAAATCAACCTTAAACAATGTCTTTTAAAAGTAATTTCAGATGTATTTTTTACGCTATAAGTTGTTTAATCCTTGTGAGCTTAATTTCTTGTACAAAAGAAACTGTATTAGATAGTGCAGACGAGTTAACAATTTCAGAAGGTTTTAAAAATCCAATAGGTTTTTACAACTCAAAACCCACTTTCTCCTGGAAATTACCAGCTTCAGAAAGCAATAAAAGTCAATCTGCATATCAAATTGTAGTTGCAAGTACTCCAGATTTATTACCAGATAATGCTGATTTATGGGATTCTAAAAAACAAAAAAGTAATCAATCTACTTTTGTAAAATATCAAGGTCAAGCACTACAATCGCGTCAAAAAGTATATTGGCAAGTTAAATATTGGAATCAAAATGGAGAAGTATCTCAATGGAGTAATATCAATTCTTTTGAATTTGGGTTGTTAAAAAACTCAGATTGGAAAGCAAAATGGACAGGATTAGATACTGCAAAAGATAGCATTAAAGGTGTTAGAAAGTTTTTAATGCACAGACCACAATATTTAAGAAAAGGTTTTGAGTTAGCTTCTGATGTTGTTTCAGCAAGAATGTACATTACAGCAAAAGGTGTTTTTGATGTGCATTTAAATGGAAAAGACGTTAGTAACGATGTTATGACTCCGGGTTGGACACCATACAATCATCGTATAGAAACATTGACTTATGATGTTACAGAAATGCTATCTTTAGGAAAAAATGCATTGGCTGTAGAGTTAGCTTCTGGTTGGCATTCCGGAAGAATTAGCAGAGGTAAAGCGGTATATGAAAACTTTGCATCACCTAAAATTTTGTGTCAGTTAGAAGTGACGTTGAAAGATGGAACAAAAACAATCTTAGTTTCTGATGAATCATGGAAAGGTACTACGAATGGTCCAATAAGATTGGCAAGTCTTTATGATGGTGAAGTCTATGATGCTAACTTAGAAATTCCAGATTGGACAACCGCTACTTTTAATGATGCGTCTTGGGAAGTAACAGAAACAGAAGTTATTTCTGAAGATGTAAAGTTAGAGCCAAAGCGACATGAAACGGTTAAGACAACTGAGATTTTAGAAGATGTTGAAATTGTTTCAAGTACAAAATCCTCTGTAATATTCAATATGAAACAGAATATGTTGGGTGTTCCAAAGGTTAAAGTTCCTATGAAAAAAGGAGACACGCTTACCATTCGTTTTTCTGAAATGTTACTGTCAGATGGTACGTTTTATACTAAAAACTATCGTTCAGCAAAATCAACAGATTATTATATTGCATCAAAAGATGACATTATAGAGTATACACCAAAATTTACATTTCACGGATTTCAATATATAGAGTTATCGGGATTTGACAGTTCAGCAAAGCCAAGTTCTACTTGGATAAAAGGTTTGGTGCAACATTCTGATATTAAAAAGAACGGTTCATTTACATCATCGCATCAAAAATTAAATCAATTACAAAGTAATATTACTTGGGGGTTACGAGATAACTTTTTTGATGTGCCTACAGACTGCCCACAACGTGACGAACGTTTGGGTTGGACAGGAGATGCGCAAGTAATTGCACCAACAGCATTGTTCAATTATAGTACTCACGCTTTTTGGACGGCTTGGTTGCAAAGTCTAAGAGAAAATCAGTCTGAACACAAAAATGGTTTAGTGCCTTTTATAGTGCCAGATGTATTGCAAAACAAAAATGGTGGTTCTGGTTGGGGCGATGCCTGTGTTATTGTTCCTTGGGATATTTATAACATAACAGGAGATGTTACTGTACTTGAAGATAGTTATGAATCTGCAAAAAAATGGGTTGGATACTACCAATCTAAAGTTAGAAAAAAACCTTATATCCCGATAATGCATTCTTTTGGAGATTGGTTGCAGCCATATCCTTCTAAAAGTTTAAAAAAGGGAAATAGAGGAGATACGCCAAAGGAATTGATTAATACCGCTTATTTTGCGTATTCCGCACATTTAATATCTAAAATTGCTGGTGTTTTAGGTAAAACGGATGATGCAAAAAAATATGCAGCTTTATACAAAGCTGTTGCCAACGCTTTTGAAAATGAATTTTTTGATGAAAACGGAAAGTTTAAACAGGAAAGACAAACGCAAACAAGTTATTTACTAGGTATATATTTAGAATTATTTCAACCAGAAACCAAACTAAAAGCACAGAATCACTTGCTTGAAGAAATTAAGAATGCCGATTATCATTTAGGAACAGGATTTTTAGGAACACCAATTTTACCTAAGGTTTTAGATGATATGGGCGAAATTGATTTAATGTATAAAATACTATTTAAGGAAACTTATCCGTCATGGTTTTATTCAATCAATCAAGGCGCAACGACTATGTGGGAACGTTGGAATAGTTTTAGTAAAGCCGATGGTTACAACCCACAAAGTATGAACAGTTTAAACCACTACGCTTACGGTGCTATTGGACAATGGATGTATGAGCGCCTCGCAGGTTTAGCACCTTTGGCTCCTGGTTATAAAAAAATAAGAATAGCACCTTTACCAAATACTGAGTTTTTAACATCAGCTTCAGCAAGTGTAAAAACACCTTATGGAAAAGCGTCATCATCTTGGGAAATTGAAAACGGAACCTTTAACTTAGATGTCGTGATTCCTCCAAATACAACCGCAGAAATTCATTTACCAAAAGGAGCATCAAAAAGTGAATTATCTATAAATGGTAAATCAATAGATGAGCTTTCAAATATTAAATTGATAGAAACCAAAGACAAAATTGTTATTCTATCTGTAAAATCGGGAACATATCAAATAACAACCAAACTAAATTCTTATGAATAAAAAATCAATTTTCAATAGTTGTATCATCGTTTTTTTAAGCCTACTTAGTTTAGGTTTTATATCTTGTGAAGAACAGCCTGTATTAGAAAGTGCATCAGAGTTAACCATTTCAGAAGGTTTTAAAAATCCACTAGGTTTTTACAATCCAAACCCAACATTTTCTTGGAAATTACCAGTTTCAGAAAACAATAAAAGTCAGTCTGCATATCAAATTGTAGTTGCTTCAAGTCCAGATATGTTGCCTGATAATGCAGATTTATGGGATTCAAAAAAACAAGAAAAAGACCAATCAGTTTGGATAAAATATCAAGGAAAACAATTACAATCGAGACAAAAAGTATATTGGCAAGTTAAATATTGGAATCAAGATAAAGAAGCTTCAAATTGGAGCGCCATCAATCATTTTGAATTAGGTCTATTAAATAATAAAGATTGGAAAGCAAAATGGATTGGTTTAGATACTAAAAAAGAGAAAGTTTTAGGAAGTGAAAATAATATAATCCACAGACCACAATACTTAAGAAAAGATTTCGAATTATCTAATGATGTAGCATCAGCAAGATTATATATTACAGCAAAAGGTGTTTTTGATGTAGCTATAAATGGAAAAGATGTAAGTGACGATGTAATGCCTCCAGGATATACACCTTATAAAAAACGTATAGAAACCATTACTTACGATGTTAGCAGTTTCATAGAATCTGGGCAAAATACTATTGGTGTAGAGCTTGCTGCTGGATGGCATTCAGGAAGATTAGGATGGCAAAAATCTTATTGGATTGATACAGAAACGCCTAAAATGTTATGTCAATTGGAGCTAACTATGAAAGATGGTTCAAAAGAAATGATACTTTCTGATGAGAATTGGAAAGGAACTACAAATGGTCCTATTAGACTTTCAGAAATTTATGATGGTGAATCTTATGATGCCAATTTTGAAATACCAAATTGGAATACGAATAATTTTAATGATAAAAATTGGGAAACTGTAAATGCATTTTCGACCACTGATGACATTCGTTTAGAACCTAAAAGACACACAACTGTAAAAACAAAAATAGAACTAGCAACTAAAGAAGTTCTTGAAAAAGATGGTGCTGCAATTTTTGATTTTCAACAAAATATGGTGGGTGTGCCTTTGATAAAAGTTCCGATGAAAAAAGGGCAAACATTAAAGGTTAGATTTGCAGAAAAATTAGCTCCAGATGGCACATTCTATACAAAAAACTATAGAGGTGCCTTATCCACAAATTATTATACAGCAAGTAAAGATGGTGTTATTGAATACAAGCCAAAATTTACTTTTCACGGGTTTCAATATGTTGAGTTGAGTGGATTTGATAAATCAAAAGAACCGTCAAAAGATTGGGTTACTGGTTTAGTCCAATATTCAGATTTTGAGGAAAATGGAACGTTTACATCATCTCACGAAAAATTAAATCAGTTGCAAAGTAATATTGTTTGGGGATTAAGAGGTAATTTCTTTGATATTCCTACAGACTGTCCTCAACGTGATGAAAGAATGGGTTGGACAGGAGATGCGCAAGTTTTTGGACCAACCTCTATGTTTAATGCAGATGTGTATAAGTTTTGGGCAAGTTGGATGCAAAGTGTACGAGAATCGCAGTACGAAAATGGAGGGATTCCTTGGGTGGTACCAGATGTTTTAAATAATAACAAAGTAAGTGCTGGTTGGGGAGATGCTTGTACCATTATTCCTTGGAAAATTTATCTAAGAACAGGTGATAAAAAAATCCTCGAAGAAAATTTTGAAATGATGAAAGCTTGGGTTGCTTATCACGAAAACACCTCTAAAAATGGCATCTCTAAGATGGGCTTTTTTGCGGATTGGTTACAGCCACTTCCTGAAAATGGAGACAATAGAGGAGATACTTCTAAATCTTTAATCGGTACTGCATTTTTTGCACGCTCAGCAAAACTAACCGCTAAAACAGCCAAAGTTTTGGGTAAAACAGCTGAGTTTGAAAAATATAATACTATATATAAAAATGTAGCAAAAGTTTTTGAAAAACGTTTTTTTGAAAATGGAAAAGTAAAAGGTAAGAATGTCACAGAAACACAAACCTCTTATTTACTAGGTTTGGCTTTTGCATTAATTTCAGAGGAAAATAAAGCAAACGCTAAAAAACATTTATTAAGAAAAATAGAAGAAGCAGACAATCACTTAAGAACAGGATTTTTAGGAACTCCATTATTATCTAAAGTTTTAGATGAAACTGGCGAAATAGATTTAATGTACAAATTGTTGTTTAATGAAACCTATCCATCTTGGTTTTATTCCATCAATCAAGGCGCAACAACTATTTGGGAACGTTGGAATAGTTACAGTAAAGAAGAAGGGTTTAATTCTCAGAAAATGAATAGTTTAAATCATTATGCCTATGGTGCAATTGGCGAGTGGATGTATGAGCGTATTGCAGGTATTGCACCTTTAGAAGCAGGTTATAAAACAATTAGAATTGCCCCACAAGTTAGGCAACCTTTAACTTCTGCTGCTGCAAGTGTAAACGTTCCTTATGGAAAAATTTCTTCTTCTTGGGAATTGAATGGAAATGAGTTTCAGCTGCATTTAGAAATTCCGCCAAATACAACTGCAAAAGTTAGTATTCCTGGAGATATTACAAAAGCATTATTGCTAAATGGGAGTAAGGTTGTAGATGATGAAAATGTAAAAGTAGAAAGTAAAAAAGCACAATCTTTTGAGCTCTTAGTGCAACCTGGTAGTTACAAATTCACATCAAAATTTTAGTTGGTGTTTTTTAAGTATAATTAATTGTAAAAACTCAAAAAAATAAATGATTAGTAACAAAATACAATTATAAATTATATAATATATTTGGGCGTTCCCAAAAGGGTCGGGCTTTTCGCTATATCTTTTGTTTTTTATTTCCGTAAGTTTAGAAAATTTAAAAATCATATAGAATAGCATAAAACATCACTAGTATTTATAGAAAAAACAAAAGGATGTCGCTGCAATCCCTAACGCAATCTCGTTAATTCAATTAAATAAATTACCTTAACAAAAAGCTTATTAAAACACTAAATACCTTTAATAAATGAAAAAAATAGTATTCTTATTTTGTCTTACCTTATCTGTTTTCACAACTTTTGCTCAACAAGAAAAACCAAACGTATTAATTTTTTATGTAGATGATTTACGTGCAGAATTAGGATGTTATGGCAGTGAAACAGCCAAAACACCAAATATAGATAATCTAGCAAAAGACGGAGTATTATTCAACAAAGCTTACGTTCAGCAAGCTATTTGTGCGCCCTCTAGAATGAGTACTTTAACAGGTTTACGCCCAGAAACATTAGGTATTTATAGCATTTTTACACCACTTCGTAAAATACACAAAAAGGTAGTTTCTATGCCTCAATTGTTTAAGAAAAACGGTTATAAAACGGTTAGTATTGGTAAAGTCTATCATCATAGTGTAGATGATAAAAAAGTATGGACCAATTATTTTGGAAAAGAAGCAAATAGCTATGTAAAACCAGAAAATATAGCGTTAATGAAACGTTTAAAAGCCGAAGGCGTAAAACCACTTAAAGGGCCTGCTTTTGAAGATGCAGATGTTGCAGATGATGCTTATAAAGATGGGCGTGTATCTAATTACGCAATACAAACCCTAAAAGAAATTAAAGACGATAAGTTTTTAATGTTTGTAGGTTTAAGCAAACCACATTTACCTTTTAATGCACCAAAAAAATATTGGGATTTATTTGATAGAAATAGCTTTAAAATTCCTTCTAGAAAAAAACCAGAAGGAATGTATCGTTTGGCTTTGAGCAAATGGGGAGAATTAAAAGGCTATTATGGTATTCCTAAAGAGGGCGATTTAGACGATGAGTTAACAAAAACTTTAATCCACGGCTACCATGCTTCCGTAAGTTTTATTGATGCGCAAGTAGGTAAAATTATGCAAACTTTAGAAGAACTAGATCTTAGAAAAAATACGATGGTTATTTTTATGAGCGATCATGGTTATAAAATTGGCGAATATGGTGCTTGGTGCAAACATTCTAATGCAGAAATAGATGTAAGAGTTCCGTTAATTATTAGTAGAGAAACCAATTATAAAAAGAGAAATACAGGTAAAACTTCTAATGCTTTGGTAGAAAATGTAGATATTTTTCCAACTTTAGTAGAGGTTTGTGATTTAAAGAATGCTCCTGTTTCTGATGGTAAAAGTATAACCCCAGTATTAAATAAGCCAAATATAAAATGGGATAAAGCTGCCTATAGTGTGTATGCTAGAGGGACAAAAATAATGGGACTTACCACAACCGATGGAGATTGGAGGTATACAGAATGGAGGAATTCGACAACGCATAAAGTTTTAGAAGGAGAGTTGTATAAACATAAAAACAGCTTGGTTTCTTATGTAAATTTATATGGAAATAAAAAGTACAAAAAAGTAGAAAAGAGGATGAAAAAACTACTTGAGATACAATTTCCTAGTGATGGTAAAGCTTTTTTACAGCATGATATTCCAAAAAAAAATAATATAATTTTTTTTAAAAACTAAATATTTATTTGGGAGTAGTTCATAAGAAAACTTTTTATTTGAAGTGATTTTTGCAATAAATAGATTGGTGCTCTTTGTTTAAAATTTAACTTAACCTAGGAGTACAGGATACAACCCAAGAAAATCTTATATAGTTTTAGGGTATTATAAATTTTAGTATTTTTATTACATAAAAATTAAAAACATGAAAAAAATTGTGAGTTTAACTGTATGTTTATTTGCAGTAATTTGTCTTAGTAGTTGTTCTCAAGTAAAAAAAGAGGAAATACCTTGGACATCGTTAATTGAAGACAATACCCTAAATGGTTGGGAAATTAAAGGAGGTAATGCAACTTATAGTATTGATAAAGGGGTGATTACAGGAACTACTGTGAGTAATACACCAAATACTTTTTTATCAACAATAAAACATTATGATGATTTTATATTAGAGTTAGAATACAAAGTAGACCCTAGTATGAATTCTGGGATTCAAATAAGATCAAATAGTTTACCTCATTATAGAGACGGAATGGTACATGGTTATCAGATAGAAATTGATCCTTCTAAGAGAGCTTGGAGTGCAGGTATTTATGATGAAAAACGTAGAAAATGGCTCAATACACTTAAAAATAATCCAGAAGCTCAAAAAGCTTTCAAACAAAATGAATGGAATCATTACAGAATTGAAGCAATTGGTGATACATTAAAAACATGGATAAACAACGTGCCAGCAGCTTATTTAATAGATGATAAAACAGCATCTGGTTTTATAGGTTTACAAGTACATAGTATACATGGAGACAAAAAAGCAGGAACTACCATTTCTTGGAAAAATGTAAAGATATTAACTAAAGATTTGGCCAAATACTCAAAAAATACACCTATAGAACCAATTCTAACAAAAAATCAATTAACTATTGATGAAAAAAGAACGGGTTGGAAAATGCTTTGGGATGGAAAAACTACAAAAGGTTGGAAAGGAGCTAAATTAGATTCATTTCCAACAAAAGGATGGGAAATTAAAAATGGAGAATTATTAGTGCTTTCTTCTGGTGGAGCAGAATCAGCTGCAGGAGGAGATATTGTTACTGAAAAACTTTATGGAGATTTTGAGTTAAAAGTAGATTTTAAATTATCTCCAGGAGCAAATAGTGGTATAAAATATTATGTAGATACCAATATAAATAAAGGGCCAGGGTCATCTATAGGCTTAGAATATCAAATTTTAGATGATGCCCTACATATTGATGCAAAACGTGGAAGCCATGAAGGAAGTAGAACAGTATGTTCTCTTTACGATTTAATAAAAGCAAACCCTAACAAACCAATGAATGCTATTGGAGAGTGGAATAGTGCTTATATTAAATCAAAAGATAATCATGTAGAGCATTGGCTAAATGGAATGAAAGTTTTAGAGTATGATAGAGGAAGCAAAGCATTTTTAAAAATTGTGTCAAAAAGTAAATATAAAAAATGGCCAGGTTTTGGATTATTAGAAAAAGGTCAAATTTTATTACAAGATCATGGAGATCTAGTATCATTTAAAAATATTAAAATTAAATCATTATAATTTTATGACATCTAGAAGAAATTTTATAAAAAAAGCAACATTAGCAGGTGCAGCAATCACTGTTGGAAATTCTGCTATGGCAATGTCTGCTAAAAGTTACAGAAATATTATTGGAGCAAATGATAGGTTAAATATTGCAATAGCTGGTTTGGGTAGAAGATTAAATGCATTTAAAGGACCTATAGCAGCAAAAGAAAGTAATGTTAATTTATCATATTTATGTGATGTTAAAGAAAGTCAGCGTCTTAAAGGGTTGAAACAGTTTAGAGAGCATATAAATTATGATCCTAAATTAGAAAATGATATTAGAAAGGTTTTAGATGATAAGGATGTAGATGTATTAATAAATGCAACTCCAGATCATTGGCATACTCCAGGTTCTATTATGGCTATGAAAGCAGGCAAGCATGTCTATGTAGAAAAGCCATGTAGTCATAACATGTATGAAAATGAGCAATTGGTTAAAGCATCGAAACACTTTAATAAAGTGGTTCAAATGGGAAATCAACAACGTTCATCTGGACACACGATTGAAATTATAAATGAAATTCATAATGGTATTATAGGAAAACCATACAAAGCTGTGGCGTTTTATAATAATAGAAGAGGTGAAGTACCAGTACAAAAAAGTGCACCAGTACCAAATGGTTTAGATTGGGATTTATGGCAAGGTCCAGCCCCAAGAAGAGCATATACTTCTGAAACTTGGAATTACAATTGGCATTGGTATGGTTGGCAATATGGTACTGCAGAAGCAGGAAATAATGGAACGCATGAATTAGATGTAGCACGTTGGGCTTTGCAAGTTGATTTTCCAAATCATGTATATGTTGAGGCTGAAAAACGACATTTTTTAGATGATGGTTGGGAAATGTATGACGATATGGAAGCAACTTTTAAATTTGAAGATAACAAAACCATTAAATGGGATGGAAAATCCAGAAATGGATATGGTACTTATGGACCTGGAAGAGGAACAATCATTTATGGTACAGAAGGTTCTGTTTTTGTAGATAGAGGATCATATACTTTATACGGAAGAAATGGAAAGGTTATTAAAACCAGTGAAAACAAATCAAATGAATCAGGTTTAGCTTTAGGAGGTGGAGGAAATACATCAACAAAACATGTTCAGAATTTATTTGACACGATTCGTGGTAAAACTCAATTAACGGCTCCTATTGATGATGCTAGTAAAAGTATGGCAATGGTACATTATGCCAATATTGCTTATCGAATTAATAAAGGGTTTGATATAGATGCTATTTCAGGTAAAATGTATGATAGAGATGCCATGAAGCTCTGGTCTCGCGAATATGAATCTGGCTGGGAACCAAAATTTTAATAAGCAACAATACTACTAAAGCCTGATAAATTTATCAGGCTTTATAATTAGTACTAAATTAATTTCTAAAAATAATAGAAAGTTTTGAAATGGATAGACGTAAATTTCTAATAAAAGGAGGTGCTGCAACAGCAGCAGTAATAGCATCATCATCTGTTTTTGCTAGCATTGGTAATGAGTTAGGTTCTAAAAAAATTAATATCGGTATTATTGGTACTGGTCAGAGAGGAAGTGGTTTAATACCTTTTATAAACGAAATTAAAAATTTAAATGTACATGCCTGTTGTGATATTATACCCTTTAGACTTAATAATGCATTGAGTAGAACTAATGGAAAAGCAAAAGCATATAATGATTATAAATTATTATTGAGAGACAAAAAAATTGATGCTGTTGTAATAGCAACACCCTTTAATACACATTCTCAAATAGCAATTGATGCTGTAGAAGCAGGGAAACATGTATATTGTGAAAAGACAATGGCTAAAGGTTATAAAGGAATTTATGATTTGGTAGCTAAAGTGAAACAATCTAATATTATTTTTCAAACAGGTCATCAATACCATAGTTCTAGGCTCTATACCCATGTAGTTAAAATTATTAAAGAAGGCAAAGTAGGAAATATTATAGCGTTTGACTGCCAATGGAATAGATTTGGTAATTGGAGGCGTAAAGTGCCAAAGCCTAACTTAGAAAAAGCAATTAATTGGAGAATGTATAAAGCTTATTCTGGAGGGCTTGTTGCAGAATTATGTTCGCATCAAATAGATTTTGTGAATACTATTTTAGAGCAAAACCCATTACAAGTTATGGGAACAGGTGGTGTTGATTATTGGAAAGATGGTAGAGAAACCTATGATAATATTCACTTAATTTACAACTACCCAGAAGGTGTTAAAGCTAAATTTACTTGTTTAACAAGCAATGCAAAAGAAGGGTATCAAATTAAAGTGATAGGAGATAAGGGTACTTTAATAATAACCACAAATTCAGCAAAATTTTATCCAGAGGGTAAAAAAAGAAAGAAAATTAAAGCACCTAAAGATGTTGATGGTGTTTCTGGTGCTACATGGCAAAAAGATGATTTAGGTTATGGAGAACCTATCAATATTGTTCATGACAACCCAAGCAAACAAGCATTGTTAGATTTTAGAAATAGTATTTTAGATAAAAAAGAACCAGTTTCTAATGTTATTACTGGAGCCAAAGCAGCTGTTTGTGTACAAATGGGTTTAGATGCCATGTATAAAAACGAAATTATATATCAAGATTTAAAATTTGAATTTTAATAAAATTTATGAGTCACAAAAAAATATTTTATGAAATAGTATTTTTACAGAAACTATATTAACAGAGATGCTTTTTTAAACTAATTTGTTGTAATTAAAACTTTTGGTTACACTATTTCAGATTTTTAGTTTAATGATTTATCATAATTTTATACAACTTAAAACAAGTTGACAATATGATAGATTATATAATGTTAGATCTTAATTCTAGTGTCCCAAAATACATACAGATTATTGATTGTATAGTTAATAATATTAGTAAAGGTCAATTTAAAATAGGAGATAAAATGCCCTCAATGTCTAAATTGAGTAAAGAGTTTTATATTTCTAAAGATACTGTAGAGAGAGCTTATAGGGTTTTAAAAAAACGAAGAATCATTATTACCATCCAAGGAAAAGGGACTTATATTGCAGAGACTAGAGCAATTTCAAAACCTAAAATTCTTTTTTTAGTCAATAAGTTAAGTCCTTATAAAATAAAAGTATACAATTCATTTTTAGAACAACTAGAAGATAGTTCAATAGTAGATATACATAGTTATCATTGTGATGAAACATTGTTTCTAGAATTAATGAAAAAATATGAGTCATCTTACGACTATTACGTAATAATGCCACATTTTAGAACCAAAAACTTATTACATGTTAGTACAACAGACAAAGTAACTGAAGTTATAAAAAAAATACCTAAAGAAAATTTAGTTTTATTAGATAACAGTGATCATAAAATAGAGGGTGATTTTAATGAAGTTTATCAAGATTATAAAAATGATGTTATTGATGCATTAAATAAAGGGAATAAAAGTATTGCTAAATACAATACAATAACAATTGTATATCCTAAGACCTCTTTTTATCCTTATCCAAAAAGTATTTTAGAAGGTTTTAAACAATATTGTGCCCAAAATAGTTTTAAATTTAAAATTATTGAGGAGGTAACTCTACAAACCTCAATAGCACCTAAAAACTTGTTTATTACATTGGTAGATAACGATTTGGTTAAAATTGTAAATAAAATAAAAAGCAGTAAATACAAATTAGGAAAAGATATTGGGGTAATTTCATACAATGATAGTCCTTTAAAACAACTATTAGGAATTACTGTTATAAGCACAAATTTCTCTTCTATGGGAAAAGAAGCTGCAAGAATGATTTTTGAAAAGAAAAAAGAAAAGGTTCAAATTCCCGTTAACTTTATCAATCGAGAATCGTTATAAATAAAAATTTTTTAAATTAAACTAATTAGTAAATACAATCTTAAAAAGAGACTTCCTTTTTTTTATAAATAATAGTATCAATTAAAATGTATTTTTTACCTTAGAGGATATATTTTTTATTTTTAGATATAATTAGTTTTTAATGAAGCAGAAACAATTTTTATTATTATTTATATTTGTTACAAACTTATTATCTGCTCAGGTAAATAATTTTAATTTTAGAAGTATTAATATTTCTGACGGACTTTCCAACAACACAATTACATCAATAAAAGAAGATAAATTTGGGCAAATATGGTTTGGAACAAGTAATGGATTAAATAAATATAATGGACAAGAGTTTACTATATACAGAAATGTTCCAAGAGATAAATATAGCATAAGCAATAGTGGCGTTTCTGATATCTTAGTTGATAAACAAGGATATATCTGGGCAGGAACTTTTAACGGTTTAAATAGATTTAACCCAAAGACTAATACCTTTAAAAGGTATTATAAGAGGCCTTCAAACAAAAATTCTCTAACAAATAGTTTTATAATTTGCAGCTTAGAAATGCCAAAAGGTAATATTTGGTTTGGAACTTCAAATGGTGTTTCTATTTATAATGAAAAGAAAGATACCTTTAAAAGGTTTTTACAAGGGGATTCACAAAATGGAATAAGATCTATATATGATATTTATCGCGATAAAAAACACAGAATTTGGCTAGCTACTAATAATGGTATTGTAAAAGTTGATAGGGACAAGAATAAAAAATTTGTAGTTAAAGAATATAAAAAAGATTCTAGTAGAACAGATTTTATTATTAATAATATTTTAGATGTATCATCTAACATTATTGGTCTTGGTACCAAATACAATGGCTATTTGTATTTTAATACCGATACTGAAAAGTTTATGCGTCCTAAAGAAATAAATATACCCCAAAATTTAGATATCAGGGACCTTCAATTTGATAATGATAAAAATTTATGGATCGCCACAACAAGTGGTCTTTTTATTGTAAACCCAGAAAATAGAACAACTTATATCAAAGAAAATAATGTAGGTAATTATAATACAACCCAAAACTTTATAAGAAACATTTACAAAGATAAAAAAGGGTTTATTTGGTTAGGCACTCAAAATGGAGGGGTAATTACTTGGGATAAATCTTATCAAAACTTTTTACATTTTAACAATAAAAAAGTATACAATAATATTACAAACAGTATTGTTGCAGATAAAAATGGGAATATTTTCTTTGCAACAGAAGCAGGTATTATTAGCATGTTAGATAAAAAAGGGAATGTTTCTGAAATATTTAAAATAGTAAGTTCAGAAAAAAATATCAACTACCCAATTAAATCGTTATACTATAATAATGCTAACAATTTATTGTTTATAGGTACACAAAACAAAGGGCTTATTGTTTATGATGTAAAAACTAAAAAAACTCGTGAAGATCTTATATCTAATGATTTGCAAGCTTTAATAGGTAACTCTCTAATATATGATATTAAAAAAGATTCTAAAAATAATTTACATATTGGTACTTTTAGTAAAGGATTGATTCGTTACAATTGCGAAACAAAAAGAATTAGAACTTTTACAAAAAATAAAATAACTACAAACATTGTAAAGAGTATTTTTATTGATGATAATGACGATTTGTTAATAGGAGGTTTGGGTGGTGTTTCCGTAATAAAAATTGATAAAAATGGAGATGCTATAACAAAAAAATACTTTAAAAAAAGGCCTTTAATAACGTATAATATTAGTGTTGTAATAAAGGATGCTAATGACGTAATTTGGGCAGGAACTACCACAAGAGGTTTATATCGTATTGAAGGGGATAGCTACAAGCCTATTACTTTCCCTGATAGAAATAAGTTTTCTACAGTTAATTCAATCTTAGAAGGTGAAAAAGGAATTTTATGGCTAAGCACAGATATTGGTATTGTACAATACAACACTGTATCAAAAAAGAGTTTTACTTATGATCATAATAATATTATTGCAAATAATACTTTTAGAGAAAATGCTGGTTTAAAAATTGGGAATCAGTTTTATTTTGGAGACTTATATGGTGTTACAACTTTTAATCCTAAAAAGATTGTTAAAAGTAAAGTTGTTCCTAAAGTTATTTTATCTGAATTAAAAATAAAAAATGAAATTGTAAACATAGATAAAGAGAATGGAATTTTATCTAAAAGTTTAAATTATACAAAAGAATTAGATCTAGATTATTATAATTCTAATTTTTCTATTAGTTACGCATTGCCAAATTATATAAATTCTAAAGGAAATAAATATGCCTATCGTTTAAAGGGTTTAGACAATTCTTGGACCTTTACAAAACAAACAGAAGCTTTTTTTACCTTACAAAGTGCAGGTTCTTATACATTTCAAGTAAAAGCTGCCAACCATGAAAATGTTTGGAATAATACACCAACTAATATAAAAATAAGAATTCATCCTGCGCCTTGGAAAACATGGTGGGCTTATGCTTTTTATCTCTTTATATTTCTTGGAATAGTTTACGGTTTTATGTGGTTTTTTCAATCAAAATCTAGATTAAAAAATAAGTTAGAATTAGAATATATTGCCAATAAAAAGAACGAAGAATTAAATAAAACAAAACTTCAATTTTTTACTAATATCTCTCACGAGTTTAGAACTCCCTTAACCCTTATTGTAGCTCCACTTCAAAATATTTTATCAAATTATACAGGTTCTAGCGAAGTTTATAAAAAATTAAAAATTATAGAAAGTAGTACCAATCATCTCTTAAGATTAATTAACAGATTAATGGATTTTAGAAAGTTAGAAAATAATCAATTTCAGTTAAAAGCTGCAGAAGGCAATATTGTTAAGTTTTTACAAGAAATTTTTCTATCGTTTACAGAACATGCTAAAGATGGTAATTATAAGTATCAATTTAGCTCTTCAGAAGAAGAAATTTTGGTGTATTATGATCGATATAAATTAGAACGTGTATTTTATAATTTGATTTCAAACGCATTTAGATACACAAAAAAAGGAGGTGCTATTTTTGTAAAAGTAAAACAAGAAAATAAACAAGTAATTATAGAGGTAGAAGATACAGGAGTTGGAATTTCAGATGAATTTATAGATAAAATATTCGATAGATTTTTTGAAGTAGCAGTTCATAACCAAACAGATGTAAATCATTTAAAAGGCACAGGTATTGGATTGTCTATTGCTAAAAACATCGTAAAATTACATCATGGAGATATTTCTGCTGTAAACATAAAACCCAATGGTGCAAAGTTTTCTGTAGCGCTTAAATTGGGCAAGCAACATCTTTTAGATAAAGAAATTATCAAAGATTTTAAAAAAAGTGATGATGTTTCTCAATACGTAACACAAATAGATTTATCTGAATATGATAGCAAACCAGACTATAAAGAGTTAACATTAGAAGAAAAAAAATATACCATATTGATTGTTGAAGATAATTTGGTTTTAAGGTCTTTTATCAAAGAAATTTTAAAAGAAAAATACAATGTTTTGTTGGCAGAAAATGGCGAAGTAGCTTTAAAAATGGCTATTAAGCACCTACCAGATTTAATAATTAGCGATGTTGTAATGCCAAAAATGGTAGGTACAGAGTTATGTTCTAAAATAAAAACTACATTAGCAACTAGTCATATACCAGTAATTTTATTAACATCTAGAACCTCTTTAATTTACAAGTTTGAAGGTTTAGAAAGTGGTGCAGATGATTATATTACAAAGCCTTTTATTTTACAAGAATTTAAATTAAAAATTAAGAATATCTTACTTTCAAAACAAAATTTAAAAGATAAATTTATTTCAGATAGTAGTTATAAATCTCTAGATGTTTCTTTAACTTCATTAGATCAAAAATTACTAGAAAAAGCATTTAAAATTGTGAAAGACAATATCTCGAATCAGGATTTTAATATTGCTCAATTTTCGGAAGATTTAGGTGTTAGTCGCTCTATGTTGTTTACCAAAATAAAAGCTTGGGCAGATGCTACACCAAACGATTTTATTCAAGAAATAAGGTTGAATCATGCTTCAAAATTACTAGAACTTAATAAACTTAACGTTTCTGAAGTGAGTTATAAAGTGGGTTTTAAAAGACCGAAATATTTTAGTCAATGCTTCAAGAAAAAATACGGGTTAACACCAACAGAATTTTCTGAAAAATTTACCACTAACTTGTAAGAATTCTTATTTATAACTTATTCTATTATAAATAAAATCAAATATTTTCATATCCTGACAGTACAGGATTATTTTTTAGTTTAAAAAAGTTATGTTTGATTTTTCTGTTCATAAACAAAAAAATCAAATGAATAAACTACTATTAACCTTTTTTTTACTAGCATACACAGTTATATTTAATGCTCAAAGAATAGAGACTAACTTCAATAACAATTGGAATTTCATTCCAGAAGATAACCCATCATTTTCAAAAGAAATTTATGACGTTTCATCTTGGAAAAATTTAAACGTTCCACACGATTGGTCTTTTGAAAAAGGTGTTAGAAAAGGTGGAGATCAAGGTCAAGGTGGTGGTTATCATGATGGTGGAATTGGCTGGTACAGAAAGCAATTCAATATAAAAAAAGAAAGTCTTTCAAAAATCACTTACATCAATTTTGATGGGGTGTATATGAATAGTGAAGTTTGGGTAAATGGCAATCATTTAGGAAAACGACCTTATGGATATATTAGTTTTAAATATGATATTTCTAAATATTTAAAAGAAGGGAAAAATACAATTGCAGTTAGAGTTGATAATAGTCTAGAGCCTTCAGCAAGATGGTATCATCCTTGTGGAATTTACGCGCAAGTAAAATTAATAGAAGTAAATCCTACACATTTTAAACCCAATTCTATTTTTATAAAAACACCAACTATTTCAAAAGAAAAAGCAAAGGTTACTATTGATGCAAAAATCAACGGAAAAATAAAGGATTTAAAATATGAAGTAAAATTATTTTCTTCGGATGGAAAAGAAATCACTAAAAAATGTGAGAAACTAAAAACAGCAAACCCAACTTATCAATTTGAGGTAAAAAACCCACAATTATGGAGTCCAGAAACACCTGTTTTATACAAAGTTGTCACTCAAATTTTAGAGGGTAAAAAAGTAATTGATGAAATTGAAACTCGATTTGGTTTCAAAACTGTAAAATGGGAAACTAAAACAGGATTTTGGTTAAATGGAGAAAACGTAAAATTAAAAGGTGTTTGCGAACATTGGGAAGGTGGCCCAGTTGGAGGTGCTTGGACAAAGCCTTTATTACGTTGGAAATTACAATCTTTAAAAGATATGGGCATCAATGCCATTCGTCCTTCTCACAACCCAACGCCACCAATGTTTTATGATATTTGTGATGAAATTGGCTTGTTGGTCATGGATGAAATTTTTGATGGTTGGCACAAAAAAGCACCACAAGATTACGGTAAACAAGCGTTTGATGTATGGTGGCAACGTGATGTTACAGAATGGATTACCAGAGATAGAAATCACGCTAGTATTTTTGTCTGGAGTTTAGGAAACGAAACGCACAGTCCAATTGGTCCAGAATTGGTAAAATTCGGTAAAAAAATAGATCCAACACGTTTATTTACTTCAGGCGCAGGAAATCCAGAAGATATGGATATACTGGGTGTAAATGGAGGTTCTGAAACCAAAAGCTTTATAGATGGTATGAATGGAAAAACATTAGAAAAAGCCTTTATTTCCACAGAAGCGCCACATACTTGGCAAACTCGTGGATATTACAGAACACAAACTTGGTGGAGAGACAATGAATTACCAGGAACGTATGAATTGCCAAATCTAACCGAAAAAGAAATCTTTTTTTACGAAGGCATCAACCCAAAAAATTGGAGAAACAGAAAACAAAGTTTCAATTCGTCTTATGACAATGCTACAGTAAGAGTTTCTGCAAGAAAATATTGGGAAGTAATGCGTGATAATCCTTGGCACAGTGGTCATTTTAGATGGACAGGTTTTGATTATTATGGAGAAGCAGGTTTGGTTCACGGAGGTTTACCTTTCAATTTATTTATGGGAGGAGCTTTAGATGTAGCAGGTTTTAAGAAAGATTTATTTTACTTTTATAAAAGTCAGTGGACAAAAAAACCAATGATTCATATGTTGCCACATTGGTCGCATCCAAGAATGAAAAAAGGAACGGTTATTCCTGTTTGGGTATATTCTAATGCAGATGAAGTAGAACTATTTCTAAACGGAAAATCACTAGGAAAAGACAAACCAGGAACCATTTGGAACCAGATGCAATGTGAGTGGATGGTACCTTACCAAGAAGGAAAATTAGAAGCAGTTGCTTATATTGATGGAAAGGAAGTCAAAAGAACGTCTTTTGCAACCAGTAAACAACCTTCAAAATTAAAAACAAGCATTCAAAAATTAGACGCAGAAGATAGTTTTACAACAAGTTATATTATTACTTCAGAAAGTTTAGATGAAAATAACAATCTGTATCCTTATGGAGAAAATAAAGTCTATTATAACATTATTGGTGATGTAAAAACCATTTCTATGGAGAATGGGAATCCTATTGATCCAACAAGTAGAACAAAATCAGATTTTAGAGCCTTGTTTTTCGGTAAAAACAGATTGTTTTTAAGAGCGTTGCCCAATGCTAAAAAAGCATCAATTATTACAGCATCAATTTTAGGAGATAAAGCACTTTTTACATCAAAAAAAATAACTATTGATGCAAAACAAATTTCGGTTTTAGGGAATTCAAATTTTAACGAATTAACTATTTTATATGCTACAAATGGAGAAAATCCAGAAACCAATGGAATAACATATAAAAACGCTTTTGAAGTTTCAGAGGGGACTATTGTAAAAGCAATTGTAAAACAAAATGACAAAATCGTTTTAAGATTGGAAGAAAAATTCGGTAAAGACGAAGGTTTATTTTGGGGCGATGCAAACTCTAAAGATATGTGGATTGGTAGAGGTGTAAATATTTCTGCAGAAGAAGGTATTTTAAAAGGAAGTGCAACAGCCAGTACAAAAGCAAGACGCTTTAAAGGTTCTGGTTTTGTAGATTTTAAAGGCGGAGAAGGTTCTGTAGAATTTTATCAAGAAAATGATGGAGAAGGGGGCGATTATAGCATTCGTTTTAGATATATGCACAACAATGTAGGGAAATTACATCCTTTAAAATTATATGTAAATGATGAATATATTAGAACCCTAGAATTTAAAGCCACAGGTGGCTGGGAGAAGTCTTGGAAATTTGTACCAACCATTATTCGTTTAAAAGCAGGTGCAAATAGCATCCGTTTGGAAACTACAGGACAAAGCGGGCCTTTTATAGATGAGTTGTTTATTGATTAAATTTTAATGATTTGTCAGTTCAAGAGATTCCAATTTTTTTATTGAGATGGTATCGAGAATTAATTCATAAAAAAGTATAATGAAAAATCGTTTTATATTTTATCTACAACTAGTTTTGATGCTTTTAGTAAGTGTTTCTAGTTGTACGAATGCTCAAAATAAGGCTAAAAACGATAATTATTTGCTTCAAAAAGCAGATTCATTATTAACGGTAAAACCATTTTCAGTAGTTAATAAAACAGGGTTGCCACCTAGTAAAAACAAACATGATTACATGAGTATTGGGCCTTATTGGTGGCCAAATCCAAATACAGCCAACGGTTTGCCTTACATTAGAAAAGATGGAGAAATAAACCCAGAAACACGAAATAATTTTACAGATTATGTAGAAAAAAACAATTTTATTTCTGCTGTAAAAACATTAAGTAAAGCCTACCAGACAAGTAATAAAAAGAAATACGCTACTAAAAATTTAGCATTGATTAAAGCTTGGTTTTTAGATGATGAGACGAAAATGAATCCGAATGTGAATTTTGGACAATACATTCCAGGAAAATCAGAAGGAAGATGTTTTGGAATTATTGAGTTTGGGGGAATTACAGCAGTTTTGCAATTTTTAGATGTAGCCAAGGCAAATAATTTACTCGATAAAAAAACCGAACAAGGAATGTATGATTGGTTTCTGGAATATAGCAATTGGTTACAAAACAGCAAACTAGGCAAAGAAGAAGCCACAAGAAAAAATAATCACGCAACACATTACGATGTACAATTGCTAACTATTTTAATGTACCTAAATAAAGTTGATGAGGTTAAAAACTATTTATCAACAACCACAAAAGCAAGAATTTTTAGTCAAATAGAACCCGATGGAAGTCAACCACTAGAACTAGCAAGAACCAAATCATTTTCGTATTCCGTTATGAATTTACACGGATTTTTAGAATTGGCAGAATTGGGTCAAAAAGTGGGCTTAGACTTATGGAACGTCACTTCAAAAGACGGCAGAAGTATAAAAAAAGGCTATGAATTTATGTTGCCTTATATAACCAACAAAAAAAAGTGGGAATACAAACAAATTAAAAGTAAAAAACACCCAGAAGATAAATTAATAGCCGATTTAAAAAAGGCTCGTCAATTATTTAAAGAAGATAATTTTGATGAAGCATTAGCTATGATAAACCAAAGAAATACACTGAAACATTAATCTATTTTAAAAAAAAAAATAGGAAATAATCTACTTATGAAGTTACAAAGAAACTTTCTTTTTTTAATGTTGCTCATCACCATTGGTTGTAATAAATTCAATGATAAAAAAGAAGTAACGGTTTCTTATCCACAAAACTTACATGAGTTTCACAAGAATGTATGGACTTATTATACAAATAAAAATGTAGAAGATGCAAAAATAGAAGATTTGTTGGCTGATTTAGCACAAAATGGTGCATTTACTACAATTGATTATACCAACAAAATTAGAAGCAATTGGCCGGTGAAAGAGCATTTGCAAAATGTGCAAGATTTAGCCATTAATTATAACAATACATCTTCTAAATATTATCAAAATAAAAAGCTTTCAGAACAGATTCATACAAGTTTAAATTACTGGTTAGACAACGATTTTTTAAGCACCAATTGGCACGATCAACAAATTGGTGTTCCAGAATTGTTGTTACCAACGTTGTTTTTAATGGAAAACGAATTGACCAAAAAACAGCTAAATAAAGCCGAAGTTTTACTGCAACGTGCCAAAATAAAAATGTCTGGGCAAAATAAAGTTTGGTTGTCTACCAATGTATTGTTGCGTTCTTTATTGTTTCGAAAATCAGATTCTGTGGCCCTTGCCAGTACAGCCATTCAAAGCGAATTAAAAATTGCAAAAAGAGTGGGCGTAAAATCAGATTGGTCGTATCACGAACATGGTGCACAATTGCAATTTGGTAATTATGGCTTGTCGTATTTAGAAGATATGATTAAAACCTATACGTTCTTAGGCAATACACCTTTTCAATTTCAAAAAGATAAGATTAAGTTTTTAAGAAACATCATTTTAGAAGGTCAGCAATGGATATTGTACAATAATAGTTACGATACAAATGCCTGTGGAAGACAGCTTTTTCCTAATGAGCAAATTAACAAAGCGAATCGTTTAAAAGCCTGTATTCAAAAAATGAAGGTTTTAGATGAAGAATTTACAGAGGCTTTTAATGATGCTCTAAACTCTAAAAAATTATCAGTAAATAAGCATTTTTGGAAATCAGATTTTCAGGTGCATAGAAGGAAAGACTTTTATTTTTCGGTTAAAATGAGTTCAAAGCGTGTGGTAGGAACTGAATCTGTAAACAAAGAAAACGTACAAGGCTATTATATGGGCGATGGTGTTGCTCTTTTATCTACAAACGGAAAAGAATACGAAAATGTGTTTCCTTTTTGGGACTGGAAAAAATTGCCTGGAACAACAATAATTCAAGATAAAAAACCACTTCCAATCATCAAGTTTAAAGAATTTAAAACCAACAGCACTTTTGTTGGTGGCGTTAGTAATGGCAAAAACGGAATTGCTGTAATGGATTACAATAGAGACGGATTAAAAGCCAAAAAATCGTGGTTTTTAATTGATGATACAATTGTATGTTTAGGCAGTGGTATTTCAGCAAATACAAATTATCCTGTAACTACAGCTGTCAATCAATCTTTTTTAAAAGGCAACGTTGTTGTAGGTAAAAATGATGCAATACAAACCAACTTAAGAAAAGGAAACGCAATACAACCCAATTGGATTTTACACGATAATATTGGATACCTATTTCCAAAAGAAGGAAACATCAATTTTTCTACAAACATTTTAGAAGGCAGTTGGAATAAGGTGGCAAAACGTTACAGACCAGTATTATTAACAGAACATATTTTTAAGTTATGGATCAATCACGGTACACAACCAAGAGATAAAAGTTATAATTACCTACTTGTGCCAAATGCAACTCAAGATAAAATGTTGCGTTTGCAAAAAAATAATCCATTTAAAATTATCAACACAAAACAACAACAGTCTGTAGAAAGTTTAGATAAAAAACAAGCAGGAATTGTTTTTTACAAAGCAGGAACATCAAAAATTAAATGCGGCATTACTGTAGACAAACCTTGTGTGGTTTTAATAGAAGAAAAACCAAATCAATTAATGTTGGCAGTAAGTGATCCTTCACAGCAACTAAAAAATATTAACGTCACAATTCAGGGAAAATATATTGTAGAAAACAGCAATTATAACAAGGGAAAAACACAATTTACAGTCAATTTACCTCAAGGAGAATATGCTGGTAAAACTGTAGAATTAACATTAGAGAAAATTTAGTGAAGGAATGAAAAAAATAATAGTATTTGTAGTCTGTTTTGTATTCATTTTATTTTCGTGTAAGAATGAAAATACAAATACCAATTCAGCAAAAGAAATCAATTTAAAAGCAGGTTTTCAAAATCCACCACAAGAAAGCAAACCTAGAACTTGGTATCACATTAATAGTGGAAATGCTTCCAAAGAAGGTTTTACAAAAGATTTAAAAGCCATAAAAGAAGCAGGTATTGGTGGCGTATTGGTGTTTAATGTTTCTATGGGTTTGCCAGAAGGCGATGTAAAATACAACTCGCAAGAACATCGAGATGTTTTAGCACATGCTGCTAAAGAATGCGAAAAACTAGGATTAAGTTTTGGTGTGCATAATTGTGATGGTTGGACCTCTAGTGGAGGACCTTGGGTAACTCCAGAAAACGCAATGAAAGTTGTGGTGAATAGCCAAGTAATTGCTAAAGGAGGTAAAGAAATCAGCATAAAATTACCACAACCACCAGCAAGACATAATTTTTATAAAGACATTGCAGTTGTTGCGTATCCGTCTTTAGAAACAGAGTTAACAGACCATAGCGTAAATCCTGTAATTACATCGTCAGATAAAGCCTTTAATGTAGCTTTAGCAACTGACAAACAAACCAATACACACGCAGATTTAGGAGCAAAAAATTGGGTGCAATATGATTATGGAAAACCACATACAATTCAATCTATGTCTGTGTTTATTAACAAAAGAAAAGGACGCTTAAAATTGTTAAAATCAAATGATGGTGTCAACTTTACTTTGGCTCATAAACCCAATGAAGAACGTATTGGAAAAGACGAATGTTATTTTGAAGAACATTTTAAACCCACTACCGCACGTTATTTTAGAATAGTAACCGAATTAGATACAGGAATCTACGAAATGCAGCTTTCTGCCAACCATACTTTGGGCAATAAGTTAGAATTTACTTCTTATAGAAAACGTAGAAGACCTTTAGGAAATCCTGATGCAAATACCTACATCAAAAAAGAAAATATTATTGTTTTAACTGATAAAATGACGAGTAATGGTGATTTAAAAACAACATTACCAAAAGGAAACTGGACAATTATGCGTTTTGGATTCACAGCTTCAGGAGCAACAAATGAACCAGCTTCTGACGAAGGAACAGGATTAGAAGCTGATAAATTCAGTAAAAAAGCATTAAAAATTCATTATGATGCTTTTGTGGGTAAATTGGTAAAACAAGCAAAAATTGATGCACCAAATGCTTTACAATATGTAGAGATTGATAGTTATGAAGTTGGGCCACAAAACTGGACTGATGATTTGGAACAACTTTTTCAAGAAAGATTTGGGTACGATTTTACACCATTCTTATTGATGTATGCAGGAAAATCTATAGAAAATAACGAAACTATTGAAGCTGTTTTTTGGGATATGAAACAATTGATTAGCGATTTAATGGTCACTAATTACTTCGATTATTTTACAGAATTATGCCATGAAGATGGCTTAATTTCTTATGTAGAACCTTATGGATTTGTGGGCCCTTTTAATAGTTTAGATGCTGGTAGAAGTGCAGATATCCCAATGGGAGAGTTTTGGTTAGGAAAACCCAATAAACACAAACGTGCTGCAGTTTCTGCGGGGCATATTTATGGGAAAAACGTAATTTCTGCAGAGGCGTTTACAAGTACCAAACTCAATTGGGGTTTTCATCCTGCTTTAGCCAAACAAAAAGGCGATTACGAATGGACAAACGGAATTAACGAATATATGTTTCATCGTTTTGCGCATCAATCTAACACACACGTAAAACCAGGAATGAGTATGAGTTTTGTGGGTTCACATATAGATCGTACGCAAACTTGGTGGGACAATGCAGGTCCTGAATGGTTCAACTATTTGGCTAGAGGTTCTTATATGTTACGTCAAGGAGATCCTGTTTTAGATGTGTTGGTTTTTGTGGGCGATAGAGCTCCAAGTCACGTTATTCACGCCAATCAAATGCGACCTAAATTACCTGCAGCGTACAAATACGATTGTGTGAATTCTGATGTAATTATCAACCGTTTAAAAGTAGAAAACGGAAAATTAAAATTACCAAATGGAATTACCTATAATGCGTTGTCTTTACAGAGAAACGATATCATCAATTTAGAAACTTTAAAAGGTATTCATAAACTTTCACAACAAGGGGCTTTAATTGTGGGTAAAAAGCCTAAAAAATTAGGAGGATATTTAGTTACTAAAGAAATGCAAACCGAATTTGATACTTTGGTAAATGAAATTTGGTCGAGTAAAAAAACGTATAACACTGGTAAATGGGAAGAAATTTTTGAGGCAAATAACATTCAAAAAGATTTGATTGTTGAAGGACAACCCGATTTTAATTTCTATCACAGAAGTACTGAAAAAGAAGATATTTACTTTGTGTACAATCACAACCTTACAGAACCAGAAACCTTAAACTGTAGCTTTTTAGTAGAAGGAAAAGTACCTGAACTTTGGAGTGCAGAAACAGGAGAAATTACCAAATTAGTGGAGTACACCACTAAAAACGGAAGAACAGATATTGCTATTAAAATGAATCCACAAGAATCGGTTTTTGTAGTGTTTAAAGATGTAAAAAAGGAACAACCTAAAGTTAGTTATGAGGAATCTAATACGTTGCCAAAACCATCATTTGGTTTAGATAAAGACAATAATTTAGAAGTTGAAGTTTATGAAAACGGAAATTACAATGCAATTGTAAATGATTCAGAAAATTGGAATATTAACGTCAACGATATTCCGAATTCTGTTGAAATAAAAGGCAATTGGACAATCAATTTTAGAGAACAAGACTTTTACAAAGCCAGCCTAAAAACAGATAAATTATTCGATTGGACAACACACGAAACTGAACAAATAAAACATTATTCAGGTACAGCAATTTATAAAACAACTTTCAACATCGAAAAAGGTTTATTGAAATCAGACCGACAATTTCAAATCAATTTAGGCGAAGTAAATGTGATTGCAAAAGTCATTTTAAACGGAAAAGAAATTGGTGTAAGTTGGTTAGCACCTCATCAATTAAATGTTACAAATGCTTTAAAAGAAGGCAAAAATTCTTTAGAAATTCAGGTAACCAATCAATGGACAAATCGCTTAATTGGTGATGAAAAATTACCAAACCAAACAGGATATAATGTAAAAAGAGGAAGTCCTGGTTTTGGAGATTCTGAATTTAGAGGCAAGTTTAAAAAAATGCCAAAGTGGTTTAGAGATAATCAACCACTTCCAGAAGGCCCAAGAAGTACATTTAGTGCCTATTCCTTTCAAAAAGCAACAGATAAATTATTGCCTTCTGGATTGTTAGGACCTGTCACTATTTCATCATCAAAAATTATTAAAAGAAAATAACCAATGAAAAATATAGCTGTTTTAATTCTATTGTCTCTTTGTTTTGGATGTAATCCTCAATCAGAAAAAGAAACACAAACTATAACTTTAGAAGAAGGCTTTAAAAATCCTCCAAACGAAGCCAAAGCCAGAACTTGGTGGCATTGGATTAGCGGAAATGTCTCTAAATCTGGAATTACAAAAGATTTAGAAGCGATGAAGGCAGTAGGAATTCAAGAAGCACAATTATTCAACGTGCATCTAGGTTTTTCAAAAGGCCCTGTTAAATATCTAAGCGAAGAATGGTTAGATTTATTCAAGTTTTCTGCGGAAGAAGCCAAACGTTTAGGTTTAGAAATGGCATTTCATAATAGTGCAGGTTGGTCGTCTTCTGGTGGTCCTTGGGTTACCGAAGAAAACGCGATGCAAACTGTCGTTTTTAGTGAACTCTTAATTTCAGGTGGAAAATCAATAAAAGAAACCTTACCAAAACCAAAAACCAAATTTGACTATTATAAAGACATTGCTGTTTTGGCATTTCCAAAACCAAAGGAGACAAAAAAAATAGATGGTTTAGATTATAAAATATTATCCGAACGTGTTCGTAATCATTTATTACCAGACACTAAAGATATTGCTAAAGCTTCAATAGTTTCAAAAGAAAAAGTTATCGATTTATCAGATAAGTTTTCCAATGATGGAGTTTTAGAGTGGAATGCTCCAAAAGGAGATTGGATTGTTTTAAGATTTGGACATACACCAATTGGTACAACAAATCGTCCTGCACCACCAGAAGCCAAAGGTTTAGAGGTTGATAAAATGAGTGAAACTGCGGTTGATGCCTATTGGAAAGGTGGAGTTCAGCCAATAATTGATAAACTTGGAGATTTAATAGGAACCACTGTAAACAATTGTTTGATTGATAGTTACGAAGTAGGTTCTCAAAATTGGACTGCTGGTTTAGAGCATCAATTTAAAGAACTAAGAGGTTATAATTTAACATCGTATTTACCAACTTTAGCAGGCTATTATGTAGAAAGTGGAGAAATTACAGAGCGTTTTCAGTGGGATTTTAGAAGAACTATTGGCGATTTAATAGCTGAAAACTATTATGGACATTTTGCAGAA
This sequence comes from uncultured Polaribacter sp., assembly GCF_947497695.1. Lineage (GTDB taxonomy): Bacteria > Bacteroidota > Bacteroidia > Flavobacteriales > Flavobacteriaceae > Polaribacter. The sequence goes on from NZ_CANMHM010000014.1 coordinate 38,232, forward strand.
TTATGCCATAAAAACAAACTAAAATTTTCTGTAGAGCCTTATTGGGGACCTTTTGATAATATGCAAGTTGGCGCCAAAGGAGATATTGTTATGTGTGAGTTTTGGAGTGGTGGTTATCCGTTTTTTGACTCGTCAAAATTTGTGTCTTCTATTGCTCATTTAAACGGAAGTAGTATTGTTGGTGCAGAATCCTTTACAGGAATTGGTGGTTGGGACAAACACCCAGCAACTATAAAATCTATTGGCGATAAAGCTTGGGCAGAAGGCATTACACGTTTTATATTTCATTCGTACGTTCATCAACCTTGGGATATTGGACCAGGAATGGCGTTAAGTTATCACGGTTTCGATTTTAATCGTTTGAATACTTGGTGGAAGCAAAGCAAAAGCTATCTAGATTATATTGCCAAATCACAATTTTTATTACAACAAGGCACTAATGTAGCTGACGTTTTGGTGTTTACTGGAGATTCTTCTCCAAACACCGCTTTTTTATTACCAGAACTAAAAAAATCTGGTTATGATTATGATTTAATTGGAGCTAATAAACTAGCAGAATTATCTGTAAAAAATGGAAAAATCGTTACGAAATTTGGTGTAGCTTATGAAGTATTGCTTTTACCAGATAGTGATTGGATAACTGCTAAAACATTAAAAATAATAAAGGCTTTGGTTAAAGATGGAGCCAAAATTATTGGGAAAAGACCAAAAAAATCTCCAAGTTTAACCAATTATCCACAGAACGATGTTGTTATTAAAAATACTGCTAAAAAACTTTGGGATTCTAATTCGATTAAGGATGTTTCCATCCATCAATTTTTAGAGAAAAATAAACTTATACCAGATTTTTTAGTTGAAAAAGGCAGTAAAGACGACATTAGTTTTATTCACAGAAAAACAGCAGAAGCAGACATTTTTTTTATCGCCAATACAAAAAAAGAAAGTAGAGAAATTGTTGGAAGATTTCGAATAGAAGACAAACAATCTGAACTATGGAATGCAGAAACTGGCGAAATAAAAAAAGTAGCAGTTTGGAAAAATAATGAAGATGGAACCATAAGTATTCCTTTAAATTTAAAAAGTGAACAAGCTGTTTTTGTCATTTTTAAAAAAAATTCAGTAGATAAAAATTACATTGTTGAAGCTGATGTAAAATTAGAAAAACCAAAACCAACACCTTTATCAAACTTAAAAATAATCAAAGCAGAATTTGGTAATTTTTTACAAGAAGGATTGATAGATATTACAGATAAAGTAGTAAAAGTTGTAAAAAACGGAAAAGTAAATTTTAAAATGTCTAGGGCTTTTTGTGATTGTGATCCAGCAATGGGTTATGTAAAAGAGTTTAGAATGGAGTATCAAATTGGTGATAAAGTCGAACATATTCACGCAGAAGAAAGAGAGCTAGTTAGCATTGATGCTGGTAATCAACCACTCAAAATAATTTCTGCTGTGTTTGGGAAATTCAAAGCAGAAACCAAAGGAGTTCCTAAAAACTTTGAAGCTTTTGATGTTACTAAAAACATTCAAAAACAATTAGTTTCTGGGAATTTGAACATCAAAATTTCAGATGAATTGGTAAATGGCAAAACATTAAAAAATCCTGATAATTTTCTAAAAATTACATTTGAAACCGATGGAAACTTAAGAACAGCTATCATTCCTGAAGGCGAGTTTTTGAACTTAAACAGATCTGAACCTTCTTCAGAAATATACAAGGATAATGGTAATATTATTTGGAAAACACCTTTTTCTGGAAGTTTATCCTATAAAACTTCCTTAGGAAAATCAAAAAAAGTAGCTGTAAAAGTACCAGAATCTATGGTATTATCTGAAGATTGGCAGGTTACTTTTCCTTTAAAAAACGGAACATCAATTAAAAAGAATTATAGAACACTAACATCTTGGTCAGAAGCAAAAGAAGAAGAAATTCAATATTTTTCTGGAACTGCGATTTATGAAAAGGAATTTACGCTAACTAAACAACAATTATTAAAAGAATATGCTTATGAATTGGATTTAGGCAGTGTTTCAATAATTGCAGAAGTTTTTATTAATGATAAAAAAGTAAGCACTTTGTGGAAAGCACCTTTTAGGGTATCTATTGATGATTATGTAAAAGAAGGTAATAATAGATTAAAAATAAAAATCACAAATTTATGGGTAAACCGTTTAATTGGAGATGAACAACAACCTTTAGATTACAAAAGAAGAGGCACAAAAACCAAAGCCCTTCCTAGTTGGTTGTCAAATCCAGAATCTCGTGATTCTAAAAGACAAACCTTCTCCTCTTGGAAACATTGGAGTAAAAATGATGAATTAAAAATGTCAGGATTATTGGGACCTGTCAATATTAATGTGTTTAAATTTAAGATCTTAAAATAGATTTTTACATAAAAATTAGAAAGAATATATTAATTTTTTCCAACTCAATTTTCATTTTTAAGATGTTTAGCAGTGTATAATCAAACTTATTTAAACACAATGAATTAATTTTTTTGTCAGTAAACTTCAATCAAAATAAACCAACTAGAAAAACTTCCTTATAAGACAAAAGTTACATAAGTAAAATGAATAGATATTTTTGAAATGAGAAAAATGAAATGTCTAAAAATACTTTTTAAATAAGCAGGAGACTCAAGGATAGTTTGGTCAATTTGTCTTCTTAATTTTAAAGTCTTAACTATTATCAGTTATTTTTTGACAGACAAAATTCACAAATTGTTACAATAATAGACGTTAAATTAAATTTCATCAAATGAAAAAAATTGTATTCTTATTAATTCTAATACAAAGTTTTGTTGCAACATCACAATCTTTAGAACATCCAATTATTTGGACTACTGCTGCTGAAAAACCAGCAATTTTACAAAAAATTCAAAATTATGATTGGGCAAGTAACATTGTATCTCAAATAAGAGGGCTTGTAGATACTAAAGTAAATGCTCATATTTCCAATCCAGCAGCATTTTTAAATACTATTCCAGCATTAGCCGCAGACGATAACGTATCTGAAGCAAATGCAGGTTCTGCCATTTCAGGACATGCTTCAATTTTAAATCACGCATCATACGCAGCTATGATTTATTATCTTTCTGGAGAAGAGAAATATGCTCAATTTGCTGCAGATGTTTTATGGTATTATATAGAAGAACTTGCTCCAAGAACACCAGATAAGACTGCAATGAGCGGTAATTACTTTGCAGATCCTAGAACAGGCTATTTGCAATTTGCGATTGCATATGATTTTATGGTGAATTATTTAAAGAAACCAGAAACGAAAGTGTATCAAAAATCTTCAGATAATAAAATTCCTTTCGATAATGTAAAAGCTCAAAAAGCAGTACACAATATTGCAGTAAATGCTCTAGGAGAATTTACTGGTCAAGACACCAGATATGGCAAAGTAGTTAGTAATCACCCTATTTTAACTGCACCAGGTTCTTTATTTACCATACTTTGTGTAGAGGATGATGCTGAAAGAGAAAGATTGTTTACTATTTTTTGGGAAACAGGAACAAAACGTCAAAATTCTTTTACCAAAACTGTTTTACCAATATTTGGAGATCAAGGTATTTGGCCAGAGCCTATAAGCTATAGTTTTATGCCCAATGTAACTATGGTACTCAATATGGTAGATAGATTGAAGCCAGAATTGAACGTTTTGAACAATTACACAAAAATATTAGACGGAAATTTTCTATTTGATAATTTAAGGCATCCTAACAGGACTTTTGTACGATTTGGCGATTCTAAAAGATACAGTGATCAAACAAGAAAAATTTACAGATACACACACAATTTTGCATCAAGAAAGGGGTTAAGCGATTATGTTCAAAAAGCAGAAATAGCTTTAAGACAAGCATATGACGCTGTTGGAGGTTATACACCAAACATCAAAATAAGTACGTATGAAAACGTAGATGCTTTTGAACAATTGTTTTGGGCTACAGATATACCTAAAACTATAGCTGGAGAAATTGATTTTGAAAAACCAACTGTTATTATCAAACACGCAGGAGTCGCCTTGCAACGTAATTTAGTAAAAGAAAATAATGAAGATTATGGTCTTACTGGTATTATAGGAGGTGCACACTATGTGCATTCTCATGCTACAGGAATTACTATGGAATTGTATGGGGCTAATTATATTATGGCTCCTGGTGCAGGGTTACCCAAAACAGTTGCAGAAAGGAAATTACCAGAACACACAAATTATTTTTGGCGACATGCAGGAAATAATACAATGATTGTTAACGGGACTACGCACGGTATTCAACCCGGTTCTTGGAATTCAAATTCTTATTTATGGATGAACACCACCGTTAATGAAGCTGCAGAACCAAAACATTTGGAAGATCCTATTAACTCTAATTTTAGTTTTGCTACACAATTCTTAGACGATAAGGTTAATAATGACCAACAAAAAAGAACCTTAAGTACAATTAGAACCAGTAAAACCACAGGATATTATTTTGATATGTTTCGTTCAAAATCTTTGGGCGAAAATAATTTTCATGATTACATATATCATAATATAGGTGATGTAACGAATGTAATGACAATGGATGGAACAGAATTAGCGGTTTCTCCAACAACCAGGTATCAAAATGATATTGGCGATTTACAAAAATCTCCAGGTTGGCGATTTTTCGAAGATACCAACGTTACACAATCTACAGATGCAGCAATACAGGTTCGTTTCGATTTGAATGAGACCAACACGTATATGAATATGTTTGCTCCATCTGGAGTTTCTAGAGAATACACAAAAGCTTTAGGGCCTGCAACTCGTGAAGCTAAAGGAGGATACATAAATAAAAAAACACAAATACTTGCCATAAGACAAGAAGGAGAGGCTTGGGACAAACCGTATGTTCATATTTTTGAACCTTCTAAATCTATAAATACAAGTGTTAAATCTGTTGAGCATTTATATAGAGATAACGTTATTGTTGGAGCTAAAGTAGAGAGTCAAATAGGTGATAAGGTCATTGTAGATTATATCCTTACACAAGAAGATGCTACAAAAGTACTTAGTATTGCTAGTTTAGGCATCAACTTTACGGGTCACTTTGCAATTATACGACATGAACAAGATCTTGAAAAAGCGTTCATTACATTATACATTGGGGAAGGTAAAAGTTTGTCTTTTGGAGAACATTCGTTACAAGTAGGTAATGAAAATAAAGGGCAAAAAATTATTGAAGTAGCAGTTGATAATAGTAGAGTTCTTGGATTTAAAAATCTTGTGAATAATCAAGAATTTGCGAAAGGTGCAGATGTAACAGTTGAAGCATTGGTAGGTACAGATTTTACAGAAGCTACATTATATGTAAATAATACAAATGTCGGTAAAAAAACAGTAGCTCCATTTGTTTGGTCTTCTATACCTGAATTAACAAACCTAACAGAACTTAACTATGTACTTAAAATTGAAGCTAAAGATGCACAGGGTAATGTTGTAGAAAGGTCGTTAACCATTGTAACACCTAATCAATGGGCATATACTTCAGATAATCAACCACATTCTGTTCCAGGGAAAATAGAATTTGAACATTATGATAATGGTGGAATTGATATTGCGTATTGGGACAAGAAAAATCAAAATAGTTCATCATTTAGACCAAATGAAATGGTTGATATTAGTACTAATGGGCAAATTGTGAGAGATATAAAAAATGGAGAGTGGTTAGAATATACTATTGATGTTACCCACGCAGGAAATTACGAATTAGAGGTTACACATCAAACAAGAAGAAGTCCAGCATTTAAACAACTTACGGTTTCTTTTCCTGATGAAAATATAACATTTTTAAGTGATGTGATCTTAACCAATACTGGTACTGGTACATATTTAACAGAATCTATTGGAAGATTTGATATGGAAGCAGGACAGCATGTTCTAAGGTTTAGTATGTTAAATTTTGGTTTCGATTTAGATTCTTTTGAGTTAAAATTAAAAAGTCTTTCGGTATCAGAAATACAAAATGAAGATAAATTTAATCTAAATGTATTTCCTAATCCTACAAGTGATTCTTTTACAATAAAAGTGAATAAATCTAATTGGAAAAACGTAAGCATTTATAATGTTCTTGGTAGAAGAGTTTATACGAATAACAAGATTCAAAACGAATTAACGATTAATACTCAAGAATATAAAATGGCAAGTGGAATGTATTTTATTGTTGTTCAAGGCGAACAAGGAAATCAATTTACAAAAAAACTCATCGTAAAATAATGACAAGCAATGATTCATAAGCGTTATATTGTTTTATTTTTCTTAGTATTCATCCTATTGGGTTGTAAGTCAAATAAAAATGACTTACAAGGCAATGATGGAGAAAACCAAATGGTAGACTATTTTGCAGACAACGGTTTTGGAAATGCAGTTGCGATTGTGCAACATCCTTCTGGCGTTTATTACAAAGGGATTACCTACGTAGCTTACCAAGGAGCATTAGAAGATCCTTACGTAGCTTCCTATAATCATACGACTAAAGAATGGAAAGGTCCGTTTAAAGCTGGTGTTAGCCAAATGGGTAAAGACCCAAATCGAAAGAAAAAGATAGATAATCATGGCAAGCCTGCACTTCTTATTGATGATGCAGGTTATATTCATATCGCTTTTGGAGGTCATGGAGGAACTCCCTCAGATGGCAATAATCCTTTAGGAAATCATCATTATGGAAAAAACCTACATGCAGTTTCTAAAAAACCTTTAGATATTTCTGAGTGGGAAACACTAGATAATATTTCCATATTTGGTACATACAGCCAGTTTGTAAAAATGGATAATGGAGATATTTATTTGTTTTATCGTCATGGAGCGCATAGAAGTAATTGGGTGTATCAAAAGTCTACAGACAATGGTGTTACTTTCAACGAGCCAGTTTCCTTTTTAAAACACAAACGTCAGCAAAATATCGAAGCTGAAGATTCTTGGTATCCTTGGGTAAGTAAAGGAAATGGAGATGATATTATTGTAGCATTCGATTATCATATTTGTAGAGACAACAAAAATAGTCAAGATGCAAGAGGACACATTCCAGAAAGGCATAATTTGTATTATATGGTTTTTGATACAAAAAAAGATATCTGGAAAAATGTTAAAAATGAATCTTTAGAAATGCCTTTAACTAAAGAAATGGCAGACGAAAAAGCATTGGTAAATAAGATACCAAACGATTGGACTTTTCAGGCGATTGCAGATGTAGATCCTAATGGAAATCCGCAAGTTATTGTGCTAGTTGGGCCAGATATTGGTGCTAAAAGAAGCGGTCCAAAACGATTACAACATTATAGATGGAATGGACAAGAGTGGCTGCAAAGTAAGAATACTGATTTGCCTAGAGGAAATGGAGATTTGGAAGTAACATCAGCAAAAGAAGTTAGCATTTATTTAGAAAGTGAAACAAACAATGATGTTGGCGAAATAAGCAGATGGGATAGTTTTGATGGAGGAGCTTCTTTTAAAAAGAACAAAATTTTTTTAAGTAAAGAAAATTCAGGATTTGTAATATCTGCGCTTATTGATAACCCACATCCTGATGCTAGAATTATTGTTGGGCAAAAAGAAGAAGGCTCAGATTTTAGAAAAATGTATCTTGTAGGAGATAATGGACCCATAAAACGAAATAAAAAAGAAACTATACTTGAAAAACCATTAATAAAACAAACCAAAAAATAATAAATCGAACCTAAAATGAAAATGATTAAAAAAATATCCCTAGTAATATTTGCTGTAAGCATTTTAATTTCTTGTGGTAAAGAAACTAAAAAAGAGACCGAAAGTACGTCTAGTAAAGCGCAAAATCAACCAAACATTGTATTCATTTTGTCTGATGATCAATCTTGGACAGATTATAGTTTTATGGGTGATGAAAATATAGAAACTCCACGTTTAGACAAGTTTGCTTCCGAAAGTTTAACTTTTACAAAAGGTTACGTTCCTACTCCTTTATGCTCTCCGTCATTGGCTTCAATAATTACAGGTCTGTATCCTAAAAACCACGGAATTTTAGGAAATGATAAAGTTTACGATCGTGTAAAAGGAGATCGTAAAACAAGTCAAAAAAATAGGGCAGAAGCATATAAACCCATCATTTCTGCATTTGAAAAACAAACTACATTGCCAGATATGTTAAAAGAAAAAGGCTATTTGTCGTTTCAAACAGGAAAATGGTGGCATGGAAATCACAAAGTTGGTGGTTTTGATTATGGTATGACCCATGGAAACCCTAAAAGAGGAGGAAGACATGGAGATTATGGTCTTAAAATTGGAAGAGAGGGTTTAGATACCATAAACAATTATGTAGATTTAGCATTAAAAGAAAAGAAACCTTTCTTTTTATGGTATGCTCCATTTTTACCTCACAGACCTCATAACCCACCACAGCATTTGTTCGAAAAATATAAAAAGAAAACAGACTCTGAGCATTTGGCAAAATATTGGGCAATGATAGAGTGGTTTGATGAAACTTGCGGACAGTTATTCGATTTAATAGAAGAAAAAGGTTTAACAGAAAACACCTTATTTGTGTATGTATGTGATAATGGTTGGAGACAAAACCCTGATAAAAGTGGGTATATGTCAGATTCTAAACGTGCTCCTTATGATATGGGGATTCGTACACCAATCATGTATAAATGGGCAGGTAAAATAAAACCTAAAATGGATACAGAAACCGTTGTTAGTAGTATAGATATGGTACCTACAGTTTTAGATATTTTAAATATAGAAAAACCTAATAATTTACCAGGAATAAGTGTTTTAGACAAAGAAACGTTACATAAGCGTAAAGGTATTTTTGGAGAAGTGTATGCACACGATTTTGATACCATTGAAAATAGTATGTTTTACAATATGGCAATTTTTCCACCTTACAAGATAATCGTTCCAGACCCAGTTAGAAAGAAAGGTGAAGTTGTTCAATTATTTAATATTGATGAAGACCCTTATGAGAAAAAAAATATTGCAGCAAGTAATCCTGAAATTGTGAAAGATTTAAAAGAAAAAATAGCAGGATTTAGAGCTAATTAAAGAATATAAAATTATGAAAAAAAGTATATTATTAGTGGTTTTATTGGTGAGCATATTTTCCTGTAAACAAGAAAAATCCGATCTAAAGAAAAACTCAACCTCAAAACCAAATGTACTTTTTATTGCTGTAGATGATTTAAACAATTGGATTAGTCCTATTCAAAATTTTTCAAATGTAAAAACGCCCAATTTTGATAGGCTTGCAAAAATGGGCATTACATTCACAAACGCACACGTGCAAGCTCCATTATGTGGGCCTTCAAGAGCTTCTTTAATGACGGGTTTACGTCCATCAACCACTGGTATTTATGGAATGACGCCAGACAATCAAATCCGAAGAAAAGATAATCCTGCAACAAAAGATATTAAGTTTCTGCCAGAGTATTTTGAGCATAATGGGTACCATACAATGGGAATTGGAAAGTTATTTCATATTCACGCTCCAGATAGTGTTTTTAACGAATCTGGAGGTCGTGTTAGAGGTTTTGGTCCTTATCCTAAAAAGCGTTTTGTTTGGGATGGTTTTGGAACATCAAAATCTAAAAAAGAAAAATACGGAAGAACAAGTACAGATTGGGGTGCTTTTCCAGAGAATGACACTTTAATGCCAGATTACAATTCTGTAAATTGGGTTGCAGAACGTCTACAAAGAGATTACGAAAAACCATTTTTTATGGGACTTGGTTTTTTACGAGTGCATGTGCCTTTGTATGTGCCTCAAAAATGGTTCGATTTGTATCCTTTAGATAAAATTGAAACACCTCCATACAAATCAGATGATTTAAATGATATTCCACCTGTAGGAATGCAAATTAACGATTTACCAATGATGCCATCTACTGAATGGGCAAAAGAAAGTGGTGAATGGAAAAAAATTGTTCAGGCTTATTTGGCCTGTATAAGTTATGTAGATTACGAATTGGGTCGTGTTTTAGATGCTTTAGAAAATAGTAAATATGCAGATAATACGATTATCGTTTTGTGGTCGGATCACGGATACAGATTAGGAGAAAAAGGAACATTTGCAAAACACGCACTTTGGGAAACTGCAACAAAAGCGCCTTTGCTATTTGCTGCTCCAAATTTGCCAAAAGGAAAGAAAATTAATGCGCCCGTTGAAATGTTGTCTATTTATCCGACTTTGTTAGAATTAAGTGGCTTACCAGCTTACAAAAGAAATGAAGGGAATAGTTTAGTGGCTATGATGCAAAATGACGCAGGAATTGACAACTCTTTTGCCTTAACAACTTTTGGTATGAACAATCACGCCATAAAAAAAGATGGTTTTAGGTATATTCAATATGAAGATGGAACTCAAGAATTTTACGATCATAGTGTAGATCCCAATGAATGGAATAATGAAGCTAACAATCCTAAATACAAGCTTCAAATTGAAGAAATGAAAAAGCTTTTACCTAAGGTGAATTCTAAATGGGATGCAAAATCCAACTATACATTTCAACCTTATTTTGTGAAGCAGAAAGTTAGAATTGGTACTAATTAAATCCAGAAATTATATTAAAATTTTAGATTTAATAATTGTTTTTGTTAAAGAATGGTTAATTCAGTACAGAACAGGACAATAACTTATTATTGTTAAAGTATTTTGCCTAATATTCTTTATAATCTATTAATGCAAACGATTAACAATATGAAAAAAAATTTGGTTTTAGTGCTGCTTGTTTTTTTCTTTTCAAGTATACATGCTCAGGTTCAAGTGTCCACAGATTTTACAGACGATGCTAATAAAAAAGAACCTTTGCATAATATTTGGTCTATCGCTAATAGAATTAGTCCCCAAAATGGCTCTAATATTCGTCCTGGACTAAAAATGAACATTGTAAGAATGATTGGTGGAATCAAGAAAACTGTAAATGGACAAAACGTAAAAGACTTAGATTTTGATACCTGTTTATACGATTCTATCAATAATAAATATGTCTATAAATTTGAGCGTTTAACGGACAGATTGGATAAAATCATCAACTCTCAAACAGAAATTCATCAAATTGTACTAGACCAACCTTCTTGGGCTTTTCAACACGGTTATACTTTTATTCCAGCAGGAACTAGAGATAATGTTAATTTTAGAGAAGATGAGCAAATATCCATTTATGGAAACTCATTACCACCAGCCAATAAACAAGCGTATCATGATTATATAAAAGCGTTAATGACACATTTAGTAGCTACTTATGGTGAAGAAAAAGTATTGTCTTGGCGTTTTAGAGTAGGTTCAGAAATTGAAACACCAGATCATTGGTTTGGCACTAAACAGGATTTTATCGAACATTTTGAAAATACTGAAAAAGCGGTAAGAGCAGTGTTGCCAAATGCTGTTATTGGTTTGCACACTAGAGCCCCAGATTTTTTATTCAAAAACGGATCTGTTTTAAATTACAAAGGAGAACCTTTTGCTTCTTTTGCTGAAGATTTAATTGAATATTGTGCTGATAATAATGTAAGATATGATTTTTGGGGAGTCTCAGACTATGTGGTTTTAGGTAGTGGCACTTTACGTAACATGAGCATTAAATATGATCATTTATTTGCAGATTTAGTAAATCATCCAAAATGGAATGCCAATGCTATTATTGATTTAATGGAGTATGCTACTGTAACTACTATGAATGGTGCTGATGGCAAAGGATTTATCAACGCAGAAACAACCCATGCAGAAATTGTTGAATTGTATTTTTCTAACATTTATTATAAAAATAAAGACAAAGGTTTAGATTTAATATACAGATGGGGTAATAGAACAGGGTCTCAAGATCCTCCAGGAATTACTGTATTAAATACAATGAATGATAAGAATCGTTATACAACAGTGGTTACTGGAGCTCCACAAACTTCTACAAATGACTTGGATGCCATTTTTGCAAAAAAAGAGAATGAAACAGAATATGATGTATTACTTTATAATTATAACAATAGTTCTTTAACCTATAGAGATAGCGAAAATGTAAACGTTTCTTTTACATCAGAATTAGCTGAAGGGACAACTTTGTATTACAGAAATATAGCTTACAGTAAAGACAATAATAAATTGCAGAATTTTTTAAAAGAAAATGCTGGCTTTGTAAAAAGCGGATTTGACAATAAAGGTGAACCAGAAAGAATTCTAACCGATGCTGGTTTAGCGGCTTATCAAGTTTACGAAAACCCAAATTCGCATAAATATTCTGAATGGAAAAGTATTGTAACTACAGCACGTACAGATGGGAAATCGGGATCTATAATTAGTGTAGATACAGAAATACCTTCTTTTGCATTCGAAAAATTTGAGTTTAGAACCGAAGATTATTTTCAGTCAACCATAACACCAGCAACTGTGGTTTGGACAACTACAGAAGATTTTGAACCTTGGACAGCAGTAAGTTCTGGAATGAGTATAAATAAAGATGATGACAAATTAACCTTAAATTATTCAAGCGGATTTGCATTTCCTATGGCAGCAATTACAGGTTTAAATATCAATTCAGATTTGTATGAAACGTTACAATTGGTAGTTAAAAATACTACAGAAGGTTCTACGTTACAAATGGCTGCTAATGTTCCAGGTACTGAATTTGCTTCAGGAAGAAAAAAAATTACAATACCCAATGATGGTGAATGGCATACGATTAATGTAGATTTAACAAATTGGTCTCATTGGACAGGAACTATTAATGAATTTAAAGTATATGAAAGAGTAAGCACAGGTAGTATTGTTTTTGATCGAATTGAATTCATGACTAAAAATGATGTTGAGGTTTTTGATGTATCAATTAGTAAAGAAGGTAATGGTTTACTTAATTATATAAGTGGAACCTCTTTTTCAGGACAAAAATTTAATTTAAATGCAATTCCAGATCAAGGTTGGGAGTTTCAAGGTTGGACAGGTGATATTGTAAGTTCAGATAATCCTCTAGAAATTACAGTAAGTTCAGACTTAAACATTAAAGCTGTTTTTGTTCAAGAAAGTCTTTCTATTGACGAGAACAACTTAATAAATGAATTTGTTGTTTTTCCAAACCCAAGTTCAAATGGAGTATTTACCATTAAAAATCATACTCTAGAAAATTGGGAAATTTATAATTTAAATGGAGCTAAAATTCTTTCAGGAAAGGGACAAGTAATTGATGTTTCTAGTTTTTCAAAAGGATTGTATATCCTAAAACTAGAGAATACTTTTAAAAAATTATTATACAATTAAAAATTGTAAAAAAGTAAAATTTAAATGAAGAGAATATCGCAAATCTCAATTATCTGTTTTTTAACACTGATATTGTTTAATTGTAACTCATCAAAACAACAAAAAAAAGAGAGTAATCGTAAACAACCAAACATTGTATTCATTTTTGCTGATGATTTAGGTTGGGTAGATGTAAGCACAGGAAATACAAACAAAAACAACGGTTCTAAAATTTTTGAAACGCCTGTAATCGATAAATTGGCAACACAAGGAATGTCTTTTACAAATGCCTATACCAACCAAAATTGTGCGCCATCAAGAGCGGCTTTAATTAGCGGACAATATGCAACAGGTTTAGATAATCAGGTGTATAATGTAGGTTCTTTAAAAAGACAAGACAAAAGAACTAAAGGATTTCCAAATGTACTTATTGAACCTCACAAGCAAAAAAAGGTAATTGCAGAAGAGGGTATCAATATGTTTGATGTTTTAAAAACAAAAGGCTATCAAACTGCTTTAGTTGGTAAAAGTCACGGAACTCCACATCCTTTAAAAGGTGATTATGGTATAGATTTACCAGCAGATATTCATCACATTATAGCAGCTCCAATTAACGGAAAAAGAACAAAATCTTTCTATTTAGCACTAAATTCCGATAAAAAAGGATGGACGTTTAATTCAGAATTTGTAGATAAATATGCAAATCCTTATGATGATGAATACATCAATACAACTTTAAAGCCTTATCAATCTCAAGGAAATTTAGAACTTTTAAAAGGAACACCAAAACATCTTACAGATGCCATTGGAGATTTTTCTGTAGATTACATAAAAGAAAAAGCAAACAACGAAAATCCTTTCTTTTTGTATGTGCCTTTTCACGCAGTTCATTCTGATGTTACAGGTAGAAAAGATTTAACTGAAAAATATGCAAAAAGAGGATTGAATCCAAGAGTTGCAGAATATGCATCTATGATTGAGTTGTTAGATCAAAATGTTGGAAAAATAAATGATGCCCTAAAAGATCCAAATGGAGATGGCGATTTTTCTGATGACATCACCAACAATACTATTTTCATTTTTTATTCTGATAATGGAGGGCTAAGAGAAAATAATCCACTGAAAGGTAAAAAAGGAAACTTAACAGAAGGTGGTCTTAGAGTTCCATTAATTTTTAGATATCCAGATGTGATAAAAGAAAATTCCATAACCAATCAAGCAGTGCATTGTATCGATTTTTTACCAACTTTAGCAGATTTGGCTGGAGTAGATGTTACTACATTAAAAAAGAAAGATGGAAGTAAACCTAAATATGATGGAGTTTCTTTTGCAAAAGTTTTAACAGGAAAAGCAAAAAGAATTTCAAGAGATAATTTGTTTTGGCATCTTCCAGGATATATGGATGAACGTTTTTCGCCAACAACTTTAATTCAAACAAGAGTAGGAGAAGAATATTTTAAGTTGTTTTATTTTTATGAAACGGAAGCATTTGAAATGTATAACATCACCAAAGATATTTCAGAAAAAAGAAATATTTTAAAGAATCCTTCATCCAAAGAAATGGAAATTGCATTGCAAATGAATGCAGATATGTTAGCTTGGTTAAAAACCAATAATGCACCAACAGGAACTTGGGTAAAAAACAAAGAAAAAGTGCCTTATCCTAAAGTAGAAGGTGTAAAAAAGTATCAACAATAGAATTTAAGAAATGAGTATAAAGTCCTTGGTTTTACCTTTTTTAATGTTGCTAAGTTTAGCTTTTACAGGATGTATTGGTAACAATAAATCTAACAATGTTGCTAAAGTTGATGTACATCAGAATGAAAAACCCAACATCATATTTTATTTAGCAGACGACCAAGATGTGTACGATTATGGTTGTTATGGTAACGAAAAGGTGAATACAGCAGCAGTAGATAGGTTGGCAAAAGAAGGAATGTTATTTACCAATGCATTTACAGCTCAAGCCATTTGTGCACCCAGTAGATCTCAAATTTTCACTGGAAATTATCCTGTTAAAAATGGTTGTTTTGCCAATCATACAGCAACAAGACCCAATATGGAAAGTGTAACTTCTAGGATGAAAAAATTAGGTTATGAAGTTGTTCTAGCAGGAAAAAGTCACGTAAAACCATCAAGTGTTTATCAATGGGATAAAGAATGGGAACCTGTTCCTAAAAAAGATGTGCCAAGAGATTACATTCCTTTAGACAGTATTGAAAATTATATGAAAACTATAAAAAAGCCTTTTTGTATGTTCATCACTTCAAAATATCCACATGGAAAATATTTTGATGTTAAAAATCCAGATGCTAACGACCTTAAATTTTATCCTTTTAATGAACATAAAAAAAATGATAAATCGTATGTTAAAAGTAGGGCAGGTTACTACAGAAGTATAGCAGAAGACGATACACAGATTGAAAAAGTATTGGAATTTGTTGATGCTCATTTAGATGAAAACACTTTGTTTATTTATAGTGCAGATCATGGAGTTTCAGGAAAGTTTACCGTAAAAGACATTGGTTTAAAAGTACCTTTTGTAGTACGTTGGCCTAAAGTGATTAAAGCAGGAACAACATCAAATCAGCTGATACATTATACAGATGTATTACCAACTTTTATGGATGTTGCAGGAGGTAAAGTACCCGAAAATGTCGATGGTAAAAGTTTCTTATCCATTTTAAAAGGAAAAGATGAAGCAATTAACAATTATGTGTATGGAGTAAGAACCAATCAAAATATTCTGAATTCAGAGATTTTTCCATCAAGAATGATTCGTGATAAACGTTACAAATACATCAGAAATTTTAATTCATTAGAAGTTGTTGAACAAAATTTAACCGGAAAACCAAATGTAGATTATTTTATAAAAAGAGGAGCAAACAAATTTAAAAACGAACCTTTTGAAGAATTGTACGATTTAGAAAATGATCCTTTTGAACAAAACAACTTAGCAAATAACCCTGAATTTAAGTTGATGAAAAAGCAATTATCAACAGATATGTTTACTTGGATGAAAGCTCAAGGCGATATTTTGGATGATAACAATGGGAATATGCCAATTATTACGCCCAAAGGTAAAAAAGGATTCAAGTTAGACCAAGATACTCCAAGAAGAAAAATTCCAGATTCTATAAAAAATTCACTCACAAAAGACGATTATATCGTTATAAAACATTGGTAATATTATGGTGATAAAAAAACTTTTTACTTACATATTTGCTTTATCCATTCTTTTAGTTTCCTGTAAATCCTCAAAAGAGAAAACTGAAGCTACTCAAAATCAAAAACCAATGAATGTTTTGTTCATTGCTATAGATGATTTACGTCCAGAGTTAAATATTTATGGGGCAAAACATATAAAATCTCCAAATTTAGATAAACTAGCTAGTGAAAGCTTGGTCTTTAATAGAGCCTATTGCAATGTACCTGTTTGTGGTGCTTCAAGAGCGAGTTTACTAACCAGTATTCTACCAACAAAAACACGTTTTATAGATTATAGAGCAAAAGCACAAGAAGATGTTCCAAATGCAAAAACGTTACCAGGTCTTTTTAAAGAAGCTGGTTATACAAGTATTTCTAATGGAAAAATTTTTCATTATAATAAAGATGTTCAAGAAGCAAGTTGGAGCGAAAACCCTTGGATGCCACAAGGTGGACATAGAGTAAGTTATGACCCTAAAACTAACGACGTGATTATGAAATCTGGAAATGGACGTGTGTATGAAGCTCCAGAAGTTGATGATAGTGCTTATCCAGATTATAAAATCGCACAAAAAACGATCAAAGATTTACGCCGTTTTAAAGAATCAGGAGAATCATTTTTTATGGCTTGCGGATTTTTTAGACCTCATATGCCTTTTTATGCACCTAAAAAATATTGGGATTTATATGATAGAGATTCAATAGAGATTGCAGATAATCGTCATTTGCCTGAAAATGCTCCAAAATCTTTAAGAGGTAGTGGAGAATTTAAAAGCTATAGCTTTGGTGATTATAAACCCAATACAGAAGAATTTCATAAAATGATGCGTCATGGATATTATGCTTGCGTTAGTTATGTAGATCAGTTAGTTGGTGACGTTTTAAATGAGCTTGAAACACTTGGATTGGCAAAAAACACAATTGTAGTAGTTTGGGGAGATCATGGTTGGCATTTGGGAGAGCATGAGTTTTGGGGAAAACACAATACTTTACATAACGCTTTACAGGTACCTTTAGTGGTAAAAGTTCCAGGAAAATCAACAGGAAAACATACTGAAGCATTGGTAGAAAGTGTAGATATTTATCCAACTCTCTGCGATTTGGCAAACATACCTGTACCAAATTATATTATGGGAAAAAGTTTTAAAGCTACTTTAGATAATCCTGAGAAGTCTTTTAGAGCATATACTTATGCTCGTTTTAAAAAAGCAGATGCTATAGTAACCGATGATTTTACTTATTCTCTGTTTGAAAATGGAGAAGAGATGTTATATAATCGTAAACATGATCCAGCAGAAAATAAGAATATGGTTGCAGATGTTAAATATAAAGAGGTGCTTAAAGAAATGCGAAATGCATTAAAAAGAAAACAAGAAAAGGCAAATAAATACAAATAAAAGAACTTGCTGTTGAATTGAGAGCAAAGTGGGGAAAAGATTTTTTACTAAAATAATTTAATAAAATGAAAAATTTCATCACTTTAATAGTAACTATTTCACTTTTAACTAATTGCAGTCAGTTAAATCAGGTTAAAAAAACAGAAAAGACACAACCTATTGTAATTCAATTTATCATCGATGGATTGATGAAAGATGCAGTAGAAACAGCCATAGCAGCTGGTGCAAAAAATTTAAAATATTTTGCAGACAATGGTGTTGTTGTAGAAGATGCATATTCTAACAGTCCTGTTGGAAGAGTAAAATTACCAGATGGAACTGAACCTTGGAGAGGAGCATCACCACCAAATATTGGCATGCATACAGGAACTCATGTCTTTGAAAATCAGCAACTAGATGATATATTTTTATCTGCAAGAAGAAAAGGAATCAAATCTGTTTATGTTGGTGGGCATACTTTATACGATGTGTTTACCACAGCAGACACTCATTATGCAGAGATAATACCAGATAGTACAGTTGTAGATTTAGGTATCAAGCATATCAAAAAAGATGGTGCAAGATTGGTGAGATTGCATTTACAAGAAATAAGAAGTTCTTGGAAAGGCCCGAAAGAAAAAAACAATCCAAACTCTAAATATATTAAAGCTATTTTAAATGCTGATGCTGCATTAGGAAAGTTGATAGCGTTTTTGAAAAATGAAGGCTTATGGGTAAACTCTTTTTTTGTGATTTCTGCAGATCATGGAATGGGAACTTTAAGAAAAAGTAACCATCTTTCAGAACAATTATCATCATGGCAAATTTATATGAATTTTTACGGCCCAGGCATAAAAAAGGGAGGTACAATACCTTATGCAGAATCGCCTGATGTTGCTCTAATGACCAATTATTTTATGGGACTAAAATCCCTTAAAGGTTATGATTTAAAATTAAATTATTTAAAAAACAATAAGACAACTGGCGTTTTTTTAAAAAATATTTTTGAAGGAAATCCTAGAGATATACATCATCCAAAATGGATAAAAACATATTTAGAAAACAATCAAAATTCTCCACCAAATGATTATTTGCATTATAGAGAAGCTATGATAAGGTTTATCAATGAATAGAAATTCATAAAAAGAAATGAAATTAAAAAGCGTCTTATTGTTTTTTGGGATTTTCGTAATTTTTCAAGCACAAAGTCAAGAATTAGAGCGTCCATTTATTTTAGTAAAATCAAGTGAACGAAATCAAATTTTAAATAAGATAAAAACTAAACCTTGGGCGAATAAAATTTACACAACTCTAAAATCTAATACAGATGAACAAGTTGATAAATTTTATAAAAATCCAACAAACTATCTTAAAAATTTACCTTTCAATTGGGCAGAAGGAAAAGAAAAAGAGTTCCCTCCTTTTTTAAAAACAGATCATATAGAAAACGGAAAGCATAGAAATTTAGACAATGCCACAGATAAAGAATGGAAACCTGCAGCATTATTAATTGAAAATTTACAAATAGCTTTAGATTGTGGTTATCTATATTATTTAACACAAGATGAAAAATACGCACATGTAGCCAGTAGTATTTTGTATTCTTTTACAAAATCCGTTCAGAAATCAAAAATATCTAAATGGAAAGGAAGAGGTGGTTTGTTGTTTCCTTATGATGGTTTTAGAGAAGTACGAGTAATTGGGTATAGACTTCCATTAATTTATGATTTTATTGCTTCTTATTTAAAAAATAAAGGAAAAGCTTTTGATATTATTCAAAATAAAAAAGTGTTATTTCCTATAAATAAGGCTCAAAAAGTTTTTAAAACCTATGCAAATATTACTGTAAATTATGGGCAAACAGGTTCTAATCATCCTGTTTTAGAAGCACCAAGCTTGGTGTATAATGCTTTGGCCTTAGATGATAAAAAAGAACGTAAAAAATGGTTGTCTTATTTTTTATCAGAAAGTACCCAAAATCAAGATGCTTTGCCAATAATGGCAAAAAACTATAAAAATCAAGGTGATATTTGGCCAGAAACTTCGCAATATTTAAATCATTCTACAGAAATTTTAGGAAAATTATTGTTGGTTATTAACAGATATCAACCTTCTTTAGAGTTGGGTAAAAAATATCCTAATATTCTTTTTGCATTACCAAGATTAGATGATTTGGTGTATCCAAATCACGAAATTATACGTTGGGGAGATGGTCATCGAAGACAACATGGTTCTCATCAGGCTTATGAAAACGCTTACGTTTTAGCAAAGATGGATGGTTTAACCTATTTACAAGATAAATTTGCTCCATTGCTAAAAAACGCAATGGAAAAAGGAGCATATTCTAGAAATAGTATAGAAGCACTATTTTGGTATGATGATGCAATTTATGGAAACTCTAAAAAAGTTGAATTACCAAGAACGGATAGAGTGTATCATGCAGGTATTGTATTACAAAGAAATTTAAGTACAACAAATAATCCAAAAGATGGATTAATGGGATTTGTTGGTGGTGCACACATGGTACATGGTCATGCAGAAGGTATGAATATTGAATTGTATGGAGAAGGACAAGTTTTAGGTGTTGATCATGGACGTAAAAAATATGGAAAAGATTTGCACGAAAACTATTCAAGAATTTTTGCAGCTCATAATACAGTAATCGTAAATGGAAGTTCTCAAGGTGAAGGTGGTTGGGTAAATTTAGGTATCAATTCTGTTCAGCTGATTTCAATGGAACCAAAAGTTAATGAAGAAGGAATTTCACCAAATCATTCTTTTAGTCAAACGAGTTTTATAGATGATAAAGGTGATAAAGCAGAAGCAACTCAAGAACGAACTTTAGGTATCATAAGAACTTCGCCAACAACAGGTTTTTATATAGATGTTTTTCGTTCAAAATCGAAATTACCTAATGAGTATCATGATTATTTATATCATAATATTGGTGATAAGCTCGTTTTTGAAAATAAGGATATGAAGTTTGAAAAAACACCTAATAGATATATGGCAGCTGCAAAATCTGAATGGATTCACAATAAAAAATATAGAAATCCAGGATGGCATTTTTTTAAAGATGTAAAAACATCTCAAGAATATGAAAACAAAGTAAAGGCTACTTTTAATATTAAAAAATTAAAAGGGAATGACTTGTTTATGCAACTACATATTCTTGGGTTTAAAAATAGAACATATACCAAAGTAAAAGCACCTATAACTTTTGAATCTCCAGAACCTTATGATAAAAAACCAACCCCAACTTTAGTTATAAGAAATAAGGGCGAAGCTTGGAAAAATCCTTTTGTGATAGTGTTTGAGCCTTACAATAGCTCAGAAAAACCAAGCATACAAGCTGTTACAAAAATTGAACAAGATGGTGTTTATAAAGGATTGATTATAAGAAGTAAAACACCTTCTGAGAATCTAATTCAATATGTAATTACGCAATCTAAAAATCAGGTTTTTAAGAGTGATGATATTTATTTTAAAGGTTCTTATGCTGTTATAACATTGCATAAAGACAAATCTTTAAAAAGTATTTATGTTGGTGAAGGTGAAAAGTTAGTTTATAAAAACAACGAATTAAAAATAGATCCAAAGCTGCATACTTTGTATGTAGATTACTCAAAAAAGTAGTATTATTAACTGATGAAAATCCATTCAAAACTTATCGTTGTAATTTGTTTTTTACTGTTGAATTGTAGCCAAAAATCAATTTCAAAAAGTGAAATATTATCAACAGATAATTTGCCATCTGCAAGACATGAAAATGGTTTTGTAGAGGTAAATGGGTTATTCTATTTAATTGGTGGGAGAAAAATAAAACCTGTAGATATTTTTGATAAAAAAACAAATTTTTGGAAACAAGGTGCAAAACCACCAATTGAAATACACCATTTTCAAGCAGTAACTTATAAAGATGATATTTATATTATTGGAGCTATGACTGGCAAATATCCTCATGAAAAACCTTTGGATAAAATATTAATTTATCAAACAAAAAAAAATGAATGGGTTTGGGGAAATACCATTCCAGAAAATAGAAGAAGAGGCTCAGCTGGTGTTGTTGTAAAAGGTAATTTAGCGTATGTAGTTTGTGGTATAACTGATGGACATTGGAGTGGGCACGTTTCTTGGGTGGATACATACAATTTTAAAACTGGTGAATGGACTATTTTAAAAGATGCTCCAAGGCCAAGAGATCATTTTCATGCGGTTATTCATCAAAATAAAATTTATTGTGTTAGTGGTAGAAATTCATCTGCAAAAACAAAACAAACATTTAATTTAACGATTCCTGAAGTTGATGTTTATGAAATTATAAAAAACAATTGGATTACTTTATCAAAATCATCAAACTTACCTACAAAAAGAGCTGGTGCTTCAAACGTTATAAAAAACGGAAAATTGTTTGTTATAGGAGGTGAAAGTGCTAATCAAAAAACAGCTCATAATGAAGTTGAAGTGATGGATTTAACGACCAAAAAATGGAAAAATTTATTACTATTAAAGAGGGGAAGACATGGAACTCAATCTATTCTTTATAACAATAAAATATATATTGTTGCAGGTAGTGGAAATAGAGGAGGAAAACCAGAATTATCCTCTTTAGAGGAATTAAACTAATTAAATTTTTTAAAACAGATTTTAATACTAGTAAACTACTTAGGCACTTTCAGAAGTAGTACATTAAATTACTTTCAAGATTAAAAAAGGACACAAAAATCACATTTTTTGTGTCC
>NZ_CANMHM010000015.1 GCF_947497695.1 uncultured Polaribacter sp.
CTACTTCAACAATGCCAGATAAATAATGCCTAAATTTAATGAAGAATTTGTTTGCTTTTTAACTCAGTTCTTTGTTGTGCATAGTGCTTTTCACGTTCAGCTTGGTTTTCCGATGTTTCTTATAGTTCAGAATTGAGCGTTGGCAAGACATACTCTTTTGCAATTTTTGGCTTGTGTGGTTGCAGAAGCGAATTGCAAATGTGTATGGCTTTTAGCGTTGGACTCTTTTTTCTATTAACTTTATTATTTCCTTAAATTCCTTTTTATCCGTTTCGTTTAGAGATTCCATAAACTTTTCAATTCGTTCTTTTGATTTGTAATCCAAATTAAGTCCATTCCATAGGTTAACTTCCTTTTCCAAGCTCTCGGTAAATAATTCAGATTTATTTTCTTTTACGATACTCAATAATTTCGCAAATCGACAAAACTGTCCATTGTCAAATTGAACATCTAAAATCAGATTGTATTTTCCTTTTGTTAACGTTTTTTGTCTGTCAATTGCTTCAATTCTTCCATCTCCTAAAGTTTCAAGAAAGACACTTTCGTTAATTTCAAAACTGTCATTTTCAATCTCTGAAATAGATTTAGTGTTTTTTGTGTTTGTTATCTTATTAAAATCTGCTCGACTTTCGGAAATTTCAAGTAAGCGAATTGAAATTGCATCAATATAATCAAGGTCTTGAACGTTTTTCCATTTTGATGGAATAATAGATTGTCCGTGTAAAGCACCAATTAAACCACCTGCAAATGCAGCAATACTGTCTGTGTCAGTTCCAATTGAATTTACAGCTTGCTCAATTCCTTTTAAGGGTTCTTTAGAATACTTACAAGCTAAATAAATACCTGCAATTACAGTAGAAGTGCCTGAACCTTTCGTCTCGTTTTTATAACAACCAAGTTTAGATAACGCATCAAAATCAGATGAATTATTAGTAATCAATTTATAGGTTGTTCTTAAATACTCTTGTGTTTCATCAACAATAGATTTGAATAAAATTCTAAAAGGTTCTTTAGAGTTTTTATTCCATTCGGTTTCCCAACTTTTTAATTTTGGATTATCTAAAAAGTCAATAGAGAATTTTTGATGAATGTCTTTTCCTAATTCGGTAAGAAAGTTTTTGTAGTTGAAATTATCGGGATTAAATCTCAAAATAGTATCAACGGAATATCCATAAAGCATTGCTCCTAAAATAGCTCTTGGATGTCCGTGAGTTATTATACTATTGCCAAAGATTTCTTCTTTGATTTTTTCTTGCTCTCCGAAATTTGCCAATGCAATTGGCAATATTCTCATTGCTGCACCATTTGCACCACTTTCTCTATAGTCTATTGTTGTTTTACCTGCTTTAAATGTGAAAAAGTTATTATTCCATTTAGCAGATTTTCTTTCTATTTTTCGAGCTGCATTTTTTATAGTTCTTCCTGCTCCTCTTGAATAAAGTAACCAATCTGGCAGTTCTTTTTTTGCAAAATATTGTTGGTCGACAAAACCATCTTTGTTGATTGAACGAGCGACTGAAAGTAAGAGTTGAGTGTCATCAGAATACGAACCTGAATTAAGTTTATCTACATAACCGTAAAATCTACCGCCAACATTTTTTTCCCAATCGTGAAACGAATTGATGTAATCAGTACCAAACTTTTTCTTTAAAGAATTTTCATTTTTTTCAAATTCAGTCATCCAACCTAAAGCATCTCCAATTGCTGCAAGTTTTAAACTGCCTTTGTATTTTGTTTCTGCTTTCATACTGTACGATTTGGTGAAAATATTTCTTTATTAACAATGAATTTACTTGTATCAAAAGAGTACATTGCTCCTTTAGCTGCTGCTAGACTTTCTTCATTTTCAAAACAAACTGCTATAATACTGTCTGACGAAATAATATCTCGGACTAATATTTCAGCTTGAACATTTGTTGGGTATTTGTTAGCAATATTACTTCTTGTTCCATATGGAATAGGTATACTTTGAGCAAATAACATTTTAAACTTCTCAATATCTCCTGTAATTCCAATGCCTTTTGCAACATTAGAAGCTGCATTAGTTACTGAAAACAATGTATTTTCGTCATAGATGTGTTTTGGATTTATTTTTAAAACACACCAATTTATTGTAAAATCTTCTTTAGTCTTTTGTCGAAATTTTGAAAACAAAAAGGTGTTTGGACCAGAAACGGAAAGATTAATATAATTTTTATCATCATAACGTACATCATCTGTAAATTGTGCATAATCTAATATGTCAAATTGTTCAATATCCAAATTTTCTAATTTGGCTCTACTCATTAACTCGTTATTTTCTAGAATGCTGAATAAATTTCTCGTTGGTGTAAAATGAATTAAACAGTCAATCTTTCTTTTGTCTATTTCTTCCTGAAATTCCGTATAATTAGGTTTTAAACTCATTGTTTCTTTTTAAAAAGGTAAGTCATCATCATATGACTTTTTCGCAGAACTCTTAGGACTTATATCATTCAATAAATCTGCCTTTATTTCTTTTAAATATCTTGAGGGATTATCTTTATCACTTGAAAAAAGATAAAGATTGTTTCTTGCTCTTGTCATACAAGTATAAAGTAATCTTCTTTCAGTGGAAATATGGAATTCATCATCTGCTTCAATAAATCCTGCCGGAAAAGGTATAATATCGTCATTAAGGTCAAGAATTATGACAGTATTAAATTCAAGCCCTTTAACTGAAGACATTGTGCAAATTTTTATACTATCACTTCCATAGTTTACAGGTAGATTTGACTTTACTAATTCAGTCGAAAATCCATTAGCATCTAAAAAATCTTTTATTTGTTTCACACCATTTGTTGACCTATGAAGGACAACTGTACTTTTAAGGTTTTTGTTATTCTTTAAAATAGTTAGTTGGTCATCAAGATGATGCAATTGCTCATCAAAATCTGAATAATAGGCAACCTTTGGTTTCTCTGTTCCTTTTCTAGCTGCTTTTACTGTTGTAAATTCGGATTTGTCATTCTCTTTATCTAAAAGAGATAATGCTGCATTTGCAATAGGTATAGTGTTTCGATAATTATTTTTAAACTCTATAGTTCTACCACCTCTAACATTAATACCGACCTCACTCCAAACAAAACCGCTCTTAAAAATTCTTTGAGCTGCATCTGCAATTATTGATAAACTATTTGTTTCAGTATCTACTAAACTTGAAATAGTTAGAATTTGGGCTTTGTTTAAGTCTTGGGCTTCATCAATTATTATGTGTGTATATGGCGGAATAAAATTAGCATCATTTTGAATTTTATTTAACGCAAGTAGTGCGTAATCATCAAAATCAACTTTTCCTCTAGATTTTAACTCATTATTATACTTTTCGTAAACAACCCAAATAACTTCTTTGTCTGTTTTAGTAACACGGTCGGAAGTTCCTCTTCCTGTTCTTGCAGCTTCAAGATATTCTGTTTTATTCTTAAATATTTTACCTTTCATCCAAGATATTTCTTCCTGAAAAAATTCAGCGCTCTTTTCTAAAATCTTTGAACTATTTGAAGTTAATCTACTTATTATGTCTTCTATAATTTCAATTTGAGTCCATTGCATTATAGTTTGGTTATATTCCATTCCTACAAAGCGATATGCCCAACTATGAAAGTTTATTATTTGAACATTTAGTCCATCTTCTGTTTTAGGTTTGATTTCGTCACTATCTTTTTGATAACCTCCATTTATATAGGGCTTGATAGCTTTTATATATGCAGCAAGAGTTTTATTGTATGTAAATATTACAATCTTCGTTTCTTGGAAAAGATTCGCCTGTGTCTCAAGTAAATGTTTCGCTCTGTAAAGTGCAACTGTTGTTTTTCCGCTTCCTGCAACTCCTTTTATTTGAATTGGATTAGTTGGTGGTAAGAATAGTACTTTTTTTTGCTCTCCTTTTAGTTCGATTTTTTTCAGCATTTCAATTCAGTTTGGTGGTGAGCGTTGGCAAGAAACAGCTCTTTTGGTTTTTTTAGCGTTGGCTTATGTGTCGGCAAAAAAACCAAATGTGCTGTTTGAGCGGCTGGCTTTTTTAGTTCAAATGTTCAAATTTCAGCACGATTTTCGCATTAAGCACAACGTGATTGTGTAAGGAAAGTTGCGTTTTAAATGAGCGTTTACTTTCCGATTAAAAACTAAAGATAATTGGAAATAATGGAAAATAAAAGAGAAAACAGAAATAAGCAATTTTTTTTACACGGTGTTGGCAACCGTTTTTTTCAATCCGCCAAAAGTATATTTAAATTCAAAATTTTTAAAAATGAAGGTCAAGAAATGTTATTCGTGGCAATAGGAACATTTATTTGTTATCTAATCCTGTTAGTTTTAGAAATAAAAGAATTAATGCAATAGCTAAACTTATCCAAGAAATATATTTTGTTGTTTTATAATCTTCTAATGTTTTATTAATTAGCTTTATGTTTAAACGTTTACTTTCTTTTTCAAGCCATAATTTAGTCATTCCTCCATTTTTTAGAAATTCACTTATTTCTTTACGATTAAATTTATGTCCTAATGTTTCAATTCCTCTTTCATTTTTATATGTAAGAAGGTTTAAAGCTCTTAATTCTGAAATTATGAATTTTATTCTTTTTCCTTCTGTAACAAATTCCTTCATAAAAAAGGGTAATGCTTTTTTAAACACTTTTTCACCTTCTTGGTATAAATCTAAGTATTTTTTTAAAGCAAAGTCAATTGCAATAGATTCGTTTTCGGTTATTTCTTTTCTCATTCCTTTTGAGTGTGATTGGTAATGGTTGCCAACGGCTCTGTATAAAGTTTGTTGCGTTGTTTTCAAGCTAAAAGTAAGCAAAAAATTACTGATTAGAAAGTCCGCGAGGACTTTCGCAAGTAAGCTATTACTTAGCAATAAAATTTATACCTTGTTGGCAAATCGTTTTTATTCTAATTCAGATTTATTTATAATTTCCAAGTTTTTATTTAGGTCGTGAAATTTAAATTCGACTGTTTGCTCTTTAGTCAATTCAGTATTTTCTCTATTTTGATATTCATATTTTATGTATAAGGTTTTTTCTATTATAGAATCAATCGTAAAAGTGGTTAAATATGGAAGTTCAACACTATATTTTCTATTTTTCCATAATTCATTGTTTTTAGGTTGACTTCTTTTCAGATTAAGGCTAAAATTTTCTTTCGATGCTTTATTTATCAAAATCAAATCATAAATGTTGGATTCGTTAGAACTTAAATAATACCAATTTTCACTTTCTTTAAGTTCAAATTCATTTTGCCAGTTTTCTTCTCCTTGAAAATATAATTTTCCTAAATTAATAATATTGTTATCACTAGTCTCTAAATTAAACTCAATATCATAAAAGACATCAGCCAAATCTGCATTATATTCTTCAATACAAATAATCTTTCCTAGTGGGTTCTCTATTTCTATAGTTCTAAAAGTAGGACCAAATGAAGTTTCAATGGAGCTGAAAAAGCTTTTAATCACAAAAAGAAAAATAGAAATTAAAACTATTACAGTAATTAATATAATTCCAAAACGATTTATAATTTTTTTCATTTAATGTTTGCCAACGTTTTTATATATGATTTGTTGCGTGTTTTAAGCACTAAATTTAGTAAATAAAAACCGAATAGAAAATCCGCGAGGATTTTCGCAAGTAGGCAAGAAACAAGTAATAAATTATATATGGTGTTGG
Organism: uncultured Polaribacter sp.; assembly: GCF_947497695.1. Taxonomy (GTDB): domain Bacteria; phylum Bacteroidota; class Bacteroidia; order Flavobacteriales; family Flavobacteriaceae; genus Polaribacter. Next base: position 5,682 of record NZ_CANMHM010000015.1, read on the forward strand.
CTGTAGTTTTTTATATTTTTTCACTCAATTCTTTTGGTAGTAATTTTTCCAATATCATTTTCTGTTTCTTTTCAATTACTAAAAATTTCCAGTTTGTTTCTCCGCTTTCAGAAATTCCATAAACGTCTTTTTGAGATTGAATTTCAAAAAAATCAGTTTTTTCATTATATACAACATTTTCAGAACCAAAAGTGCTTTCCAATGACAATTTAGTCAAGTTTATTCTCGTTGTTTTTTCATCTTTTGTTTCTCCTTCTTCTCCTTTTATTTTCATATTCATTTGATTTGAATAAGTAAGAAGTGAATAATATTTCTTTTCAATTTCCTTCTTGTCATTAACTTTCAAGATTTTCGGGTTTCTTATTTCAAATTCCATATCTGGATTGTTAAAAGTCATTTTCATAAACTTAATCATTTGCGATTTTGGAATAATTTCAAAAAATTCAGGAACAATATATTCCATAGATTTTTCAAATTCCATATTTACAATTGTACTCAAATAATCATTAAACTCCTTTTTCAGTTCGTTTTTATAATCTTGCGCAATTCCTATTGCACTAATTGTCAAAAATAGAATTGTAAATAAATTTCTTTTTAATTTCATATGTTAATTTTGATTTCGGTTTTTAATTACAGCCAACGGTTAGTATAAGAATAGTAGCGGATTTGAAGACACTTACCATTTAATTTATCACTGAACTTTGTACAAATGTACTACCTTAGACTTTAGCACAAAAACCGCTATTATTTTTATACAGTGTTACCCACTTTTTTACTCTTCTATGAACTTTTAATAAGATATATTGAGCCAATTATAATAACATCCTGTAGAAAATGAATAAACCAAGCCCAAAATATTCCATTTGTTTCTTGAATAGATTTACTTAAAACATAACCTAACAATCCTGCTAAGATAATTCCAAGAATTCCACTTGGCATACCCTGAAAATGTGCTACCCCAAAAATCACAGCAGAAATGAGAAATATTTTATTTGGAGAGAGTAAATTTGCTAATGGGCCATTAATTCCAACCCTGAAAATCATTTCTTCTGCAAATGAATTGGTTAACGAGAATAAGACAATCCAAAGAAAGCCTGTTTTTAACAAACTGTAATCAATAGTTTGTCCTTTAAGTTGGAAATACATAAAAATTCCTGTTGCTAGGCTGATAAAAATGGATAAAGAAACACCTGTTTTGAGCCAACTATCTCCTTTTTTTATTCCAAATATTTTTAGTTCTTCACCTACTGCTGATAAATTTCCGATTGATAGTATAGATTTGAAACTTTCTGGATTAAGAATGAATGAACTAATCATTGATATAAAGGCAATTCCCAACAATAACAATTGGTAGTTTATTTGAAAATTTATATAACTATTTTTATTTACCTCAATACCAATTCTATTAGTTTGTCCTGATAGTAATAAAATGCCAATAGTGAATGCTACGACTAAAAGTATAGGTATTGAGATTTTTATATTTTGCATAATTATTCGATTTGATTAATAATGCAAAGGTCAATTTCCTTTATCTAAAAAAACTTGATATATGGTAAGAAAACTAAAGGGTGATTTTTTTTCTAATCCGACTAAAACTTTCGGGGGTAATCCCTAAGTATGATGCTATATGTTTTTGAGGTGTTCGTTGAACAATTTTTGGTTGTCGTTCTAAAAGTTTCAAATATCTTTTTTCAGCAGTGAGCATTAATAAATCAATTTGTTGTGTTTGCTTGTGAATAAAAAGTGATTCAGATGCTATCCGACCAATATTTACTCCTATTGTTGAGTTTTTATACAATTCATTTAGGTCAGAGTATGAAATAGATAGTATTTCGGTTGGCTCAATTGCTTGAGTGAATAATTCGGTTGACTCTTGAGTTAAGAATGACATATAGTCTCCAAAAAATTCGTTTTCATAGCACAGATCAAGACAAATTGTTGAATTTTCTCTCCATAAAAATATCCCTGCTGAACCATTAACTATTATGCTAAGATTATTTTCTTTTTTATTGACTTCCTTTATGATTTCATTTTTCTTATAGGAATTTCGTTTTAAAAAAGTAGCAAATGATTCCCATATTTCAAGCGGTGCTTCAAAATAGGGGTCAAAAATTTTCTTAATTATTATTCCTGTTTCAATCATTTTTAATTGTGGGTAACGTGTTTGGCTATGGTTTCGTTGCGTGAAAATCCGCGAGGATTTTCCGCCGTAAACCAAAGATAGTAAAAGTGAAAGGATTTTCCGATAGGAAAATCCGCAGCAATGAACTATAGCCGGTGTTGTACACCGTTTTTTTTATTTACAATCCTTTATTAAATTCCAATCAACGACTATGGTTTTAGTAGTCGGATCGAATTCAAATTCCGTGATTTTTTCTTTACAATTTAAAGTCAGATACTCATTTCCAAGTTTGTCAGTCCGCAAATATCCTAGTAGTTGTCCCCAACAGTAAGTTGGCAGACAGTTTTTCTTTTCCAATTCCGAAAGTTGCTCAAATTCCGTTATAGAAATATCTTTAAAATATGGCATTTCAAATTCTCCAATATTTAATTTTCCGTTACTCAATTCAATATTTTTAATTTCTATTGATAACCCAGCATATAATATTATTAAATTGTCATTTCCAGTTTTAGATTCAATAGGCAAAGAGAAATTTCCATCAAAGTCTGCTGAAACAATTTTGTCAGATTGTTTAAATTTAATTTCAGCTCCGGGTAATGATAAAGAATCCATTAATATAGTTCCGCTAACTTGACTAAATACAATATTTGTCAAGGCAAAAAATATAATTATTAATATGTATTTCAGTTTTTTCAAATGGTGTTTCTCAAATGGTGTACAACGTGTTTGTGTAAGATTAGTTGCGTGTTTTAAGCACTAAAGCTAGTAAATAAATCATAGATAGAAAGTCCGCGAGGACTTTCGTAAATTGGCTAAAACCAGCAATTAATTTTACACGGTGTTACAAAACGTTATTTTTTGATGAGTTTTTTTATTGAAAATTCGGTTTGGTCTAAATTAGTGACTTTTATTAGATAGAGACCTTTACTAAGTTCAGAAATATTCATTTTTTTAGTTACTATTCCTTTTTTTACAAGGACTCCATTTATTGAGTAAATCTTATAATTTCCTTGTACGTTTTCTGATAAAGTAATTTTGTCTCTTGCTGGATTAGGATAGAAACTTAAGTCATTTTTAATGTTAAAAGTTTCAGTATTTAATGTGCTTGAACAGTTATTCTTAAATGGTGTAAAGGTTACAATACCCAATGAAACATCATCATATGCGTCAAAGATGCTTTGTGAAATTTTGCTTTCAACATTGGAACACCAACAATTATTAGAAATTGTAATTGGGTAACTATAAAGGTGTTTGAAATTGTGTTGAGAATTATCACAAATTTTATTATCAAAAATATTTGCGCCAGAAATTTGATTTGGATAATTAGCTTCAATACCAATAACGTTAAATTCAATAGTAGAATTTTTTACTATTAGGTTTGGTTTCATTCTAATTCCAACAGCATTATCGTGAATATGACAGTTGTCAATTTCTCCTTCCATATTAAAAGGCCATATCGAAAAGTTATAAAATTCAGAATCAGAAATAGACATATTTGGTATGTTTTCCCAACAATGTATTCCTTTTTCGCCATCTGAGAAAACACTATTTGTAAGGGTTACATTCTGTGCATATATATATCCGTAATTATTATTATTGACATTTAAGTTATCAAGAATAACTGTATGATTAGAATGACCGTCATAACCATAAAAAGCACGATTACAATTTTTAATTTCTGAATTATTTATATTCAAAACTTCTCCAGTCGAAGAATTCATTATTCGAATAAAATTATCAGCATATTCACCTTTGATATTCGAAGCAATAATTTTACCCCCTTGATTATTTTCTACTTCTATTCCTGTCCAACTTCCTTTGGTTGGATTACTTAAATTAGATGTGAAAATTATTTCATTTCCAGTAGCAGCTGAAGAAATAAGTGTTCCTCTTAATATTAATTTTGTTCCTGAATTAAATTTTATAGTAACTCCTTGCTCGATAGTTAATGTATTTCCTGGAAATAGTGCTACATCAGCAGTTACTATATATGGACTTCCACTAATACTCCAAGTGGTGTCGTTAAAGAGTCCTCCACTTACATTTGTTTGAGAAAACAAAAAGAAAGAATTTGTTGTAAAAAATATTATTAAATAAAGTAATTTGATTTTCATAGGTTCGTTTTTAATGTTTTGTAACGTTGTTGTATAAGAAAAGTTGCGTGGTTTAAGCAATAAAGTTAATAAATAAAACACGAACCAAGAAAATCCGCGAGGATTTTCGTAAGTAGGCTTTTACCAGCAATTTTTTTTATACGGTGTTGTACACCGTTATTTTCTAAATTCTTCTTTTCCAATTATATTAAATTTACTGTCAAATAAAAAATATTTTTTCAGCTCTTGTTCTGCATTATTCAATATAGGATTGTTGATTTTATAATGGTTCAATGATTTATAACTTAAAACATTTTCAGGATTTAGTTTTGATAACGTGTCAATTTCCTTTTCAAGTTTTTTTAATTCTATAAGTTTGTTATTTACTCTTTCCCATATTGCGTTCGGAGAATTATTTGAATTAAAATCATCCATTCTTTTGTAGTACCAGAGTGTATTACTAATCAATTCAAGATTTCCCTCTTTTAAACTTTCAAAACGAGTTAGTAAATTGTCAGTTTTCTCAATTTGATTACATAATTCAGTAGTCCATTTTGATGCATTTCTGTTTGCAAAAGCGAATTCGTAATAATCTTTAAATTCCTTGTTAAATGGTATTCCTCTTTCGTTTTTCTCCCAATTACGGAGTTCTTCTAATCTATCTTTAGTTAAATACTTTAATGAAAATAATTTACCTTTTTTAAAATTATCTTGAGCGAAATATTCAATATCTAAAATTGTATTTAAACTTTCTTTGTAATTTGTTTTAAGTAAATTCAGTTTTTCTTTTACAAACAATGTGTCAACCCATTGAAAAGAAATGTTTTTATAGTTCATTTCAACACCCAAAGCATCTTCTTTAACTTGGTTTTTTATTTTCTCCAAATATTCTTGATTTGGATTTGAACATCCAATTAATGATACTAAAATTCCTAAAATGATAAATTTTCTTTTTTTCATATTTTAATTTTTATTTAATTAAATTTTCTGATATTATTTCACAAAGTCTTTCTGACCATAAAAATCCAGTTGAGGAAGTGTTGAGAACAAACCAGCCAATTCCGACTGACATATAAAGATGTTTTCTAACGTGTTCAACTTTATTTAAGTCAGTATCTTTCCAATTCTTTATTGCATAGAAGTCTACCAAAGGTAATTTTTCAATTACAAATGTTATTCTCCAAAACTCTTCTTTTGTTATTACTTCATTTCCGAAAAGACAAATGGTTTTACCAAGAATTTTAGCTTTTGACTTTGTTTCTAAATTGTCAATTATAGAAATCAATTTTTCTCCAGCTTCAGCTTGATAATTATTGTCTTCAAGTTTTTCTATTAGTTTTGCTCTTTGTTTAAGAGATAAATTTGAGGATTCATTTAAAAAATAAAGAAGTTTTGAGACAAATCTAAAATCACGAATAGCAATACCAGTTTTCCAAAATCCAGTTGCTATATTAATTACAGGGATTTCTTTTAAAAGACCTTCTGATAAAATTTTATCAACTCCAATTTCTATTATATCTTTTCCAATGATGGTTAGGTCTGAATTGGATATTGTTTCTACTAATGAATTCGATAATTCCTTATTATTTTCTTCTTTCTTCAATTTTTTTCTTTAATGGTGTACAACGTTGATGTATATGGTTTGTTGCGTGTTTTAAGCAACTAATTTAGTAAATAATTACGGACAAAGAAAGTCCGCGAGGACTTTCGCAAGTAGGCTATAAGCCAGCAATAAATTATATACGGTGTTGTGTGTAGTGCTTTTTTCATAACTAACTTTTTTCGTATAATTCAGATACTTTTATTAAGTCTGTCAATTTATTTATTTCATAAAAATAATTCAATTGCCACTTTTGAGTTTTTTTTGCTTGTTTATTTTCTGCTCTGTCCCATTTTGGATAAACTCTAAATCCTCTTTTTCCGTCTTTTATTTTTGTTGATATTATTCCTTTATTAATTAATTCAGATTTTGGGAATACAAATTGGCCAAAATTATTTTCTGAACTTACATTTATAACATAAAAATCAATTTTATCATTTTCGTTAAAAGGTTCTGTTATTCCTTCTTTATTACGTCTCCAGAATGTTACAAATTGGCCGATTTTTTTAGGTGTGATTTTAGAACTTCTGCAAATAATTTTCATTCCGTTTAATTCGAATTGACAAGCGTCATATTCTTTTCCTTCAAGTTCCTTTATGAAGTCAGAAATTTCAAGCGAACAATTGTTATAAATTTCCGTTTTAATTTTATTTAGATTACTGTTCATTCCGATTATTGCATTGCGATATAAATATCTACTTCCGAATTTTCTCCGTTTTGTGAGTTTTTCCCATAAACTTCTAAATCTGCTGTGTATTTTCTATTTAATTCCTTGTCTTTTGACCAAATTTCTTTCCAAGTTTTTACAACTGCATTTGGCATTTCTCCTTTAGCAATGAATTTTTGGTATTTTCCATTTTGAAATTCACGTCCTATTAAGTTATTGGGTATTTGCTCAAGGGAATTAACTTTCATTCCAAGAACACAAGTATATTCTCCTTTATAGTCTGATTCGTAATCTGTGTAAATAGCAAAGATTTCATCACTTTCTTTATTTACAATTTTGTTTGGAACATTTGTAGTAAAAAATTGTTCCCAAAGTTTGCCTAAATCCTCTGATGCTTTTCCATTTTCATTGGATGTTCTCGTTTCTATTCCGATTATTTTAAATTCTTCTATTTGTTCCATTTATGACTTTACTAATTTCAGATTACTATATTTCAATTCGATTCAGGATTTTTTTCGCATTACACACAACGGTTATGTGTATGAAAAGTTGCGGTTTTGTGTGCGAGGATTTTCCAACGGTAAATCAAAGTGCATAAAAACGCAACTGCCTTTGGTTAAGTACTAAAATAGCAATTTTTTATACACGGTGTTGGCAATAGTTATTTCTTTTTAAATAAATAATTTTCATAAATTTTATCTAATTGCCTTTTTATTATAATCGGGTCAGTTGGAGATTTTTCAATTGGTAATGTCTTTTTATAAAAAGCAATTTCATTTTTTTGAGAATCAATAATTACAGAATATAGTGAAAGATTTGATTTTATTGGAACTGGAGCAAAAAGTCCCAATGTTAAAACTCCTACAGCAACACCTTTAGCTACTTGTCCGCCATAATTTCCTTTTTTTCTTCCAAATCCGACACCAACGATTCCAAGAGCAAATCTTTGGTTTCTAGAATCAAGGATTGAATCAATTACAGGAGTTATTTTAATTCCTTCTAATTTCCTTTTTTGCATAGCTGATTGAATTAAGAAAGATAATTCGTTTTCAACTTTTTCATTAATGGAACTATTCTCAATGATAATTTTGTTTTTGATTTTATACAAATTTTTATTAGAATAAATTACAGAGTCAATTATTCTTTTAGATTCCAAAGATAAACTATCATTCAATTCAGATTTATTCCCTTTTTTTATTAATTGAATATAAGAATAGGGTTCAAAGTATTCTATATTCGTAATTTCATTTGTAGGCGTTGCTGAACTCAAATATTTGTTAGTTATGCAACTTTGGAAAATAATTCCTAATATTATAATTACAATAAATTTTTCTTTCATATTCGTGTTTTTTTTTAATTATTGCCAACGTATTTATGTATGATTTGTTGCGTAAATATAGCAAAAAAGTAAGCAAAAATACCAGAAATTCAAGTTTGCGAGGTTTTTCGCCCGAAAAACAAAAAAAGCAATAAATTATACATAGTGTTAGCTAATGTAGTTTTTTTTATTTTTCGACTGTTTGTTATTAATTTCCAAATTCAGCGTCTGATTGGCAATTCCGAAATTTTGGTTTTTCATTCTTTTCTTAATTTCGCAATTTTATGTTCAGTTTTAAATTCCGCAATTTTGGTTTTACGTTTCGTGCTTAATTCCGCAGTTTTGCTCAATTTCACGTTTGATTCGAAATTCCGCAATTTTGGTTTCCTATTTTTGAGTAAATTTCCGCAATTTAGATTTCTTCATTTTCCGAGATTCTTAAATAAAATTTCACGAGCGAGTCAGTTTCAAACGTTTTATAATTTCTTTTTTCAATAAAAAAGTATAGAATTGCTATTTTATATTTTCTTCAAACCTCCTTTTTGTTCTCTTAAGGGCAGTTGTTTCCCAATCTGAATTAAAACCATTCCAAAATACTCTAATTTTCGAACCACCTCCACCACCAATTTTATAAATCAAAAAAGTTAAATCATCATATTTAAAAAACATATTGTTATTGTCGTAATCTTGAGATAGAAATTTTGATTCATCTTCAATAATTTTTTCAAGTTTTGATAAAACTTCCAAGGCGTTATTTATTGGTAAGTTTTTAAAAGCGTATGCCTGATAAGAAATTCCAGATTCATTCCATCTATCTCCGTAAAAAGCTAAAACTAAACCACTTAATTTCTTTTCTTCACATTTATAAACTAAAGTAGTTAATTCACCAGATTTCGCAGCAACTAAAGGGTCTATTTCAAATTTAGTTACTTTTTCTTCGGTTCCAATAATTTTTGACATGACAAAGCTTTTTGCTCGGTATAGTGAAACATCTTTACTATATTCTCTTGCGAAATAAATCCCTTCATTTATTGAAACTTGTGAAAATGATAATGTAGATAAAAATATGGTCAAAATTAGTAAAGTATTTTTCATTCGTGATTTTTTCAAGATTATTATTGAGAACTATATTTGCTAACGTTTATGTGTAAGGAAAGTTGCGTTTAAAAACGCTTAAACTTTCCGAATTTAAAGATAGTAAATAAAGAAAAACAGAACAAATGATAATTACAGAAACAAGCAATTTTTTTTACACGGTGTTAGCAACTGGCTTTATTCAATTTTATATCTATTAATTTTTTCAATTCCATAAGCAGCACTTTGACCTCTATATTCTCCTATTGAAATACCCACTGGAGCAGTCATAGTTGAATTTTTGAAATTAATTTCAGCATTTACATTATTTATAGTGATTTTTTCTCCTACTATAGTTAAATGAAGTCCATTAACATATAGGTCTGCTTTAACTATTTCTATAATGTCAGGGGTATTAAAAATAATTTCTAGTAAAATTTGTCTAAATCCTTTTCTTATTGTTAATTTTCGCCCAACAAGTTGTATGTCATAAAGGTCGGCTTTATAAACTAATTGGTTATTTACGACATTTAATACAAGGTGATTATATTCATTGAATATTTTAAGATTAAGTAAGAAATGTCCATCTGTTAAGACGAAACCTATAATAGGAATTAAATCTATCAATAAAGGAATAAACTGAGTTCCGTAACCATTATCATTTGTTTCTATTGTTAAAGTTCCAAGTTTAGCTTTTGGTTTTTTACCACTGTAATGAAGAGTATATGGTTTTGATTGATTATTTTTTAAATTAAAAGGATTATTATTAGCATTTTTCACTTTTTCTATAGGTAATAGACCTCCAGTTTTTTCTCTATGGTGTTGGTCACATAATAATGTAATTTCATTAGCATTATGTCTTTTTACTTTAGCCCAACCTTCCATATGTTCATATTCATATAATGGTAACCCACAAATAACACAACCGAAACCACATCTTTGTCTAACTTCACGCTGAATAGCTAATGGTATATTTCGACTATTTTTAGATTCATTATTCATAATTAGACTTTTGTTATTTATACTAGTTCCTGCTTGTTGCTAACGTTGTTGTGTATGATTAGTTGCGTGTTTTAAGCACTAAAGTTAGTAATTAAATCACAGATAGAAAGTCCGCGAGGACTTTCGTAAATTGTCTAAAACCAAGCAATTAATTATACACGGTGTTGTAATAAGTTATGGTTTATAATTATTAAAAATCAAAGAATATGAAATCAGTAATTTGTTGATAAGGTATGCTACCAAAATATTGAGGACTATTATTTCCTAATTTCCTCTTGATTTCTTTTGGAGGTGTTCCTAAACCTTCAAAAGTTGATTTTTTAAAAATATTTTTTGTTTTTTTATTAATTAAATTAACTTCATAATTTAATCTAATTGCAGAAGCTCCATTTGTATAATTTCCGTATTTCTTTCCATTTTCTAGTCGTTTTATCCAAATAATAACTTCAGCTTCTTCGATGTTTTTCGTAATAGAATTGCCTATTCCTTCTGTAACTGAAAACTGTTTAACATTCAAGTTATAATAACTTTCTTGGATTAGTTTACAGCTATTACCTAAAATAAAAATTTTATCAAATTCAATTTTTTTCGGATTATAGGTTAATTTATTACAGTCAATGTTTTTAAAAAATTCTGATGTTTTTTGACCCCAAAATTCTGTTAATTTATTCTCTCTTTTTCTTTCACCACTGCAATCGAAAATAATGAAGAATAAAATTCCAATTATTAATAAAATTATTTTTGATAAAAATTCTTTCATTTCTTTAAAATCTCTTTTTTAAGAATTTCAAATTCATTCTGGGTTATGACTTTTTTTTCTTTTAATTCATTTAATTTTTCAAGTTTTACTAATTTATTGGACATTGAATTAAAAATTAAACTAAAGTCTTTCTTACTATTTAATTTGATTTTTTTTAAAATTAAACTATATTTTTCCGCTAAATTAGATGATATATCTTTTAGATAATGAGGTTTTGCTATAATCTCTCCTGACCTGTTGATAACATTTATATTAAATATTTTGGAAATAAGTAATGGGATTCCTCCAAGTATAATTAGGAAAACTAAAATTGATATAATTGCGAGGATTATGTCAGAAAATATATTTAAAGAAAATACTAATTTCATTTGAAGCAATTTTTTAATAATTTATTACAACGTGTTTATATATGGTTTGTTGCGTGAATTAAGCAACTAATTTAGTAAATAATTACTGACAAAGAAAATCCGCGAGGATTTTCGCAAGTAAGCAAGAAGCCAGCAATAAATTATATATGGTGTTGGCAAATCGTTGTTTTTATTCACAATTTAATTTTCAACTTAACTTTTTTATTAATTAAGAATTTTTCTTAAAAGTTATTTGGATTTATTCTTTCTAAATGGAATTCATTATTATCTAAAATTGTAAGATTAAATTTCGGTGTTTTCCCTTTTTTCCAAGGTGCAAAATTATTAGAAATTAGCCATTCTCCAATTCGTTTATCTCTAAATTCAGGGCAATTCCTCCAAAATCCTGAACTTAATCTAACTTTAATAAATTCAGTTTTTTCGATTGATAGTTTAATTTCAGATATATTTTTATTAAAAAATTCTCTCCCTTTTTTACCAACTCTAATTCCATAACCATTTCCATTTTGGTTATGTTTTCCGTCATTCCAAGAACTAACTTTCAGCTTTGTCATAATTTTCAACTTTTTAGCAACCTAATATTTTTATTTTGTCATCTCTTTGTTTTATCAATGCTTTCGTTTTTGATACATCTCCTTCAGCTAATTCAATTAATTTATTAAATCTCTCAATAATTTCATTTTTTTCTGTCAAGCAATCGTTTTCTTCATTAGAACAAGATGCTTGTGTAAAATTCAGAATAATTATAATAATTAAATATTTGTATTTCATTTTTTAGCGGAATTTTTTTTTCAATGTTTGCCAACGTTTTTGTATATGGTTTGTTGCGTGTTTCAAGCAACTAATTTAGTTAATAATTACCGACCAAGAAAGTCCGCGAGGACTTTCGTAAGTAAGCAATAAGCCAGCAATAAATTATATACGGTGTTACCTGCAGGCTTTATTCCTCCTGTTTCTCTGGAAGTTCTAAAATTGATTTTCCTTGAGTTTCGATATATTCAATATTTTGTGCACTTTCACTTATTGATTGTATTAAATCAGCTTTCTGTTGTTCTTTCTCACTTAATTCCTCGTCTTCTTCAGGTTCAGGTAAAGGTTCAATTCTGATTTCTACGTTAAAACCTTTGTCTATTCGATTTGCTAACTTATTAAGTGAAATTACTAATCCGTTTTCTAATTCATTTTTTCTTCCATTATCTCCTTCGTAATGTTCTTTAATAACTTCTTTAGCAATCTTTTTAACTTCGGACTCCATTAATCCATTTGCGTGAGTTTCAATTCCTTTAGTTTTTGAATCTGGAACTCCTGTAGCTTTTAATTGATTTCTTAAATTCTTTATTTCTAAAATTTGCTTGTAATGGTTTAATATTCTTTCAGTAGCTTTTGATAAAACATTTGCAACTTGAAGCCCAATGACAACATAAAGTAAAAATTCACTTGAAGAGATTGTTTTAACTTCAAATTCTTGTTTTTCTCCAGTTACTGCTTCCGAAATATTATTAAGAATAAAATTTAATTCGGCAATTTCATTTTTCAGCTCCGATAATTTGTTTTCTACAAAATCTCTCGGAATTGTATAACCTAATTCACATTCTCCAGGTTCTAATATTTCCTGTTCAACTCCTAAAGCACCAAGACCTGTTAAAGTATTTTGAATTGCAGTTTGAAATTCCTTAAAATCAGTTGTGATTTTTTTTATATCTTCTAATGCTTTTGCAGGTGTTATTGAATTAGAAGCTAAAATTTCAGTTATTTTGTTTTTTAAATCAATACCAATAATATTATCGCCACTAATTTCCGAAATAACTTCTTTCCAACTTGGCGAATAATTATTGTATTTAGATTGTTCTAAAGCTTTATAAAGTTTCTCAAGAGAAGCTACCAAATTCGTTTGATGAGCTGGTTGGTTAGGTTGACTTATTTGATTTTGTAAATGCGTTTGAACTTGTGTAAGTAATGTTGCTATTTTACTTAATTCAATGTCTTCGTCAAGGTCAATTAATATTCTGTGTAATCTTTCTACATTCATTCTTTTAAATTTCGATTGGTTTTTTCAGATTGCAGGTAACTGGTTATATCAAATCAAATGTATTGCTTTTTGGTTAAATATTACGGGATAATAAAACATTTTCCTTGTTTTTATCTACATTATTTAATTTTTGTAAAGCAATGTCTAACGGGTTTTGAATCTCCATCAAATCCTTTCTTCTTACATGTGTATATATCATAGTCGTTTCTGGTCTTGTATGTCCTAGTAACGATTGTATATACCTTATATCTACTCCGTTTTCTAATAAATGAGTAGCATAACTATGCCTTAAAGTATGAGGTGTAACCGTTCTTCTTATCCCAGCTCTTAAACAACTTCTCTTTAGAAATTGTCTAATACTTTCTGTACTATATTTACCACCATTTTGTCCTTCTACAAAATAAACCTTGGGATTGTAAGAGTAATAATAATTAGATAAAAGAGGTAAAAAACTTTCAGCTAAACTTACATATCTGTCTTTTCTACCTTTTCCGTTTTTTACAATTAATTGTTTTCTTTCAATATGAAAATTTGATAATTCTAAATTAATTAGTTCACTTATTCTTAATCCACATGAGTAAATTAATGCTAAAATTGCTCTATGTTTTAAGTTTTGTGTACATCTAATAATTTTTAAAACTTCTTCCTGAGATAAAACACTGGGCAGTTTTCTAGACTTTTTGGGTCTTTCTAAAACCAAATCATTAATTTTTGTATGAGGGCAAAAAATAATAAAAACTTTTAAAGCACTAATAAATTGCCTTTGCGAACTAATAGAATAATCTCTTTCTATAAAGACGGTTTCTATAAAAAGTTCAACATCTCTATTGGTTAATTCTTCTAAAGGAGTTTTAGTATGAAAATTGACAAAATCTGCAACAAAAAAAGTATACGTTTGTATGGTACTTTTACTATATCTTTTTCCTTTTAAAAATAAATAAAAATTATTTAAAAGTGTTTTTTGAGGTTCCGTTAAATCTCTTTTAAAAAGTTGGTTTTTAGTTATTTTTGACGAATCTACATCAGTTACTCCATTAAAAAGTGTTGTAATTGCTTTTAAATTTTCAGGAGTGTTTTTTAAATACCAAGAAGTTAAACTTTTACTCCAATAAGTACCCTTTACAGTTTTTAAAAGAGCAACCAATTTACTGTTGTAAGTAAAACGAACCAAAAGTTGCTCATCATTCCGATGTTTCTTTTGTTCTAAATAAATAGTAGGTAATTTATCCAATTCTTTTCAATTTTATAGCACAATAAATGTAGTGAAAAAAATTGAATTTAACTAGTTTGTTTTAAGTTAGTTATAATTTTAGTAAAATACAATCAACTATTTCAATCAACCAAACCAGCAGAGGGAGAAAATAATAAATCTGTAGGATTATCTATTTCATATAAATATTGATAACCTCTAGTTTCCTTTTTGCAAAAAGGTTCTAAGAGTTTTGCCATCTTTTTAAACCCCTCTAAAGTTAAAATACAAAAAAAAGTTTCGTTATCTTTTGTTAATATTCCTTCATCAGATCTAAACAAACCAAAAATTAAATTGCAATTTCTAGGGATAATAAAATCTACTGCTGCTAAATCTAATTTTTGCTTTTTGATGATGATCGTATCAACTAACAAATCTCTAAATAAAATAGCTTCTGCTTTGTTAAAATTATACAAACGCACAATATTCTCTTCAAGTCCGTTATAATTTTCTATATAATCTAATTCCATTCTATGCTGAACTTTTTTCAGTATCTTTTTAGTCAATTAACAGCCTAAATTTGTTTACGATTAATGAGCTTCTAACCAGTTTTCTCCAATATCCATTTCAATATTTAACGGAACAGTCATTTTAAATGCATTTTCCATTTCGTGTTTTATAATTGGTTTAATAGCCTCTAATTCATCTTTTAAAACATCAAAAACCAATTCATCATGTACTTGTAATAGCATTTTCGATTTGAAACCTTCGTTCTGTAATCGTTTATGAATATTTATCATAGCTATTTTTATAATATCTGCAGCAGAACCCTGTATTGGAGCATTTACTGCATTTCTTTCTGCACCAGATCTTACCATTCCATTTCTAGAATTGATATCTTTTAAATATCTACGTCTCTTTAAAATAGTTTCTACATATCCATGTTCTCTAGCAAAATCTACTTGGGCAGACATGTATGCTTTTAATTTTGGATATGTTTCATAATACGTATCAATTAATTCTTTTGCTTCTCCTCTAGATAAATCTGTCTGGTTACTTAATCCAAAGGCAGAAACTCCATATACAATTCCAAAATTAACTGTTTTTGCGTTGCTTCTTTGTTCTCTAGTAACTTCATCCAAAGAAACATTAAAAACTTTTGCAGCGGTAGAAGCATGAATATCTTCGCCATTTTTAAACGCTTCAATCATATTTTCTTCTTCGCTTAAAGCAGCAATAATTCGCAATTCTATTTGACTATAATCTGCTGCTAATAAAATGTGATTTTCATCTCTAGGAATAAAAGATTTACGAACCTCTCTACCACGTTCTGTTCTAATAGGTATATTTTGCAAATTAGGGTTGTTAGAGCTCAATCTTCCAGTAGCAGCAACAGCTTGCATGTATTGTGTATGAATTCTTCCTGTTTTTGGGTTGATTTCATTTGGCAAAGCATCAACATACGTACTTTGTAATTTTTTATACTGACGATATTCTTGAATATCTCTAATAATTTGATGATCTTTTGCTAAAAACGATAAAATATCTTCGCCAGTTTTATACTGACCCGTTTTTGTTTTTTTAGGTTTTGCAACCAATTCCATTTTCTCAAACAAAACAATCCCTAATTGTTTAGGCGATGCAATATTAAATTCTTCTCCTGCTTGCTCGTAAATACTTTTTTCTAGACGGTTAATATCATCCGTTAAGGCAACAGACAAATCTTTTAAGAAATCAGTATTGATATTTATTCCCTCAATTTCCATTGAAGTTAAAACAGATACCAAAGGCAATTCAATATCATTAAATAAAGCTGTTACATTACCAGCCTCTAATTCGCTTGTAAAAAGTTGTTTTAACTGAAAGGTAATATCTGCATCTTCAACTGCATATTCTGTTTGATCTGCAATAGGAACAACACGCATAGAAAGTTGGTTTTTTCCTTTTTTACCAATTAATTCTGTAATAGAAACAGGTTGATAATTCAAATACGTTTCTGCCAAGATATCCATATTATGACGCATATCTGGGTTGATCAAATAATGGGCAATCATGGTATCAAACAATTTCCCTTTTACAGACATATTATAGTTTGATAATACTTTAATATCATACTTTAAATTATGCCCAATTTTTTCTATTTCTTCGGATGTAAAAAAGGGTCTAAATTCTTCTAAAATAGCTGTTGTTTCTTCTTGATTTTCTGGAAAAGACACATAATATCCTTTCCCTGCTTCAAAAGAAAAAGCAATTCCTATCAACTCAACTTCTAAAGCTTTTAAGCCTGTAGTTTCAGTATCAAAACAAACCGATGTTTGTTGCATTAACTTTTTAATAAATAATTTTCTAGAAAGCGGGGAGTCTATATGTTGATAAAAATGATCGGTATTTTTAATGGTTTTAAATCCTGATGCAATATCAGCTTCAGATACAGACCCAGAACCTGGAGCAGCAAATAAATCGAATTGTCCTTCTGGCGTTGCTTTTTTCTTCCCATTTTTTAAGTCACTTGTTGTTGTGTCTGATGAGCCTTCTACAGAATTTACTCTTGCTGCATTTTCTACAGCAAATGTTTTTAAGAAATTAGTCAATAAATTTCTAAATTCTAATTCGTTAAAAAGTTCAGTCACTTTTTCTGTGTCTGGTTGGTCTAGCTCAAAATCTTGTGCGTTAAAAGTAACAGGCACATCTAGCATAATGGTTGCTAATTGTTTAGAAAGCAAACCTAATTTGCCATTTGCTTCTATTTTTTCCTTCATTTTTCCTTTTAGCTCATGCGTATTTGCTAATAAATTTTCCATAGAACCATAAGCAGCTAAAAACTTTTTAGCGGTTTTTTCTCCAACACCAGGTAAACCTGGGATATTATCTGCAGAATCCCCCATCATTCCTAAAAAATCAATCACTTGTTCTGGGGTTTCTACGCCAAATTTCTCTTTAACTTCTGGTACTCCCCAAATATCATAACCACCACCAAAACGAGGTTTGTACATAAAAATATTATCAGAAACCAACTGAGCAAAATCTTTATCAGGAGTTACCATATACGTTTTGTACCCTTCTTTTTCTGCTTGTTTAGAAAGGGTGCCAATAACATCATCAGCCTCAAAACCTGCTTTTACCATAATAGGAATGTGCATTGCTTCTAAAATCTGATAAATGTAAGGAACCGCTAATTTTATAGCTTCTGGCGTTTCATCTCTATTGGCTTTGTAGGCTTCAAACATTTCTACTCGATCTACACTACCACCTTTATCAAAACAAACAGCTAATTTATCGGGTCTTTCACGTTTAATAACATCTAAAAGTGAGTTCATAAACCCCATTATTGCAGAGGTGTCTAAACCTTTACTATTAATTCTTGGGTTTTTTATAAAAGCATAATAGCCTCTAAATATCAATGCATAAGCATCTACTAAAAAAACTCTTTTTTGATCTGACATTTTGTATTTTTTAAATGGGGTAGTGTATATTTTCGTAATTTTCTATTGCTTCAGATAAAATTTCTGCATCATCTAATTCTTTAAAATTTATTTTAGCATCAGAAATTTCTTCTAAACTTTGCAATACAATTCTATATTCTTACTTAGATTTTAATTCCATTTTTTTAACGAATTCGTATTGCAGTAAAACTACAAAACTTTAACATCCTATTAAAATTTCATTGGCATTATAACAGTTATCTTTACTAAAATTTTAAATATTTTTTATGCCACGTTGGTTTTTTCCTCTAATTATTTTAACAATTGTAATTGTACTTGTAGAAATCTATACGTTTCAAGCATTTAAAACAGTTTCTAAAAATAAATTTGTTCGCTATTCTTTTTTATTGATAAGTTTTGCAGCGTATATTAATTTTTTTATCACACTAATTACGTATGATAGAAGCAACGGACAAACACCACAATTTCAAATGGCAATGGGTTTGTTGTTAACAGTTTCCATCCCAAAATTAGTCGTTATTTTTATCCTTTTTGGAGAAGATGTTTATAGGTGGATTTTAAAATTAATTTCTGCAATTTCAGACGGAGAAACCAAGTCTTTAGCAGGTAGAAGAAAGTTTATTTCTCAAATGGCTTTAGGGTTGGCAGCAATACCTTTTGCGTCTTTTATTTACGGAATTATACAAGGCAAATACAATTACAAAGTTTTAAAATATCAATTATCTTTTAAAGATTTACCTGATGCTTTTGACGGATTTACCATCACTCAAATTTCTGACATTCATTCTGGGAGTTTTACCAATAAAGAAAAAATACAATATGGAGTTGATTTAATTAACCAGCAAAAATCTGATATCATGTTATTTACAGGAGATATTGTAAATAATAAAGCAGATGAAATGGATAATTGGATTGATGTTTTTGATAAATTACAAGCCAAAGAAGGTAAATATTCAATTTTAGGAAATCATGATTATGGTGATTATATGGATTGGAAAAATCCGCAAGATAAAATAGATAATTTTCAAAAAGTAAAAGAGATTCATCAAAAAATTGGTTTTGATTTACTGTTAGATGAACACAGATATTTAGAAAAAAACGGACAAAAAATTGCTCTTTTAGGAGTAGAGAACTGGGGAAAAGGATTTAATCAAGCTGGCGATCTAGAAAAAGCATCAGCAAGCATAAAAAAAGAAGACTTTAAAATATTAATGACACACGACCCAAGTCATTGGCAAGAGAAAGTAAAAAAAGACGATTTTAATTATCACTTAACTTTAAGTGGTCATACACATGGTTTGCAAATGGGGATTGAAATACCTGGTTGGTTTAAATTTAGTCCATCGCAATTTGTATACAAACAATGGGCAGGTTTGTATGAGGAAGCTGGTAGATATATTAACGTAAACAGAGGTTTTGGGTATCATGCATTTCCTGGTAGAGTTGGTATTTGGCCAGAAATAACGGTTATAGAATTGAAAAAAGCCTGATAATCAGACTATTTAAAAACTTTTTTTTATATTTGTTTACTAAATAGTAATTATTTTACACGTTTTCCCCCTTTTTTAATATTTTATAGTATGGCAAAATTTGGTGAATTAATTAATATTAAAAAGCCTGTCTTAATCGATTTTTACTCAGATTTGAATGATTCTGAACAAACTCTAAATATTTTAAGAGATGTTGCTGCGGCATTAGGAGACAGAGCTAAGGTAATTAAGATAGATGTCAAAAAAAACGAAGCACTTGCAGACGTTTTACGTGTTAAAGGAAACCCCACTTTTATGATTTATAATAATGGCGAAATGCAATGGCGTCAGACAGGTTTTCAAGACGCAAATACTTTAATTGGTTTGGTACAAGAATATCTTTAAGTTTTTTAGAAGCTATTTGCTGCTTTTACTACTGCTTTTTTATGAACTTTTGTATTTAAAATAAGTTGATAGATCTTATAGTTTTTTAAAAACCTGTGAGAATAAAAAACTACTTGTCATTTTTGCGTAGGCAGGAATCCATAAAAAGTGAATTGAGACTCGATATATTTAAAGTTGGCTATTTGTTTATGGGAAAATATTCTTTTTTTTAAGCTATTTAAGTTTAGATTCCTGCTTTCGCAGGAATGACAGATTTCTTAAATCGCCCTAAAAACAAAGCCTTTTTCAGAAAAATGTTTCAAAACTTTTGGCAATGCATATTGCATTCTTTCAGCAGCTTTAATACTATCATGAAAAACAATAATGCTTCCTTTTTCGGTATTTTTTAAAACATTTTCTAAACATTTTTCTTTAGAAATTGTAGTGTCAAAATCTGCAGATAAAACATTCCACATAATTATTTTATAGCCTTTTTTAAAGATTTCTTTAGCTTGTTTTTTTTTTATTTTTCCATAAGGAGGTCTAAAAATTTTCTGAGTAATTGTTGATTTGTTGAATTGTGTAATTGTTTTTTCACACGCTAAAAAATCATCAAGATATCTACTATTATCAGTTTTCCACCCTTTTAAATGGTTTTGGGTGTGATTGCCAATTGTATGGCCATCAATAATAATAGTATTAAAAATTTCAGGATGATTTTGTATGTTTTTCCCGATACAAAAAAAAGTAGCTTTTGCGTTGTATTTTTTTAATTCAGATAAAACAAATTGTGTGATTTCTGGAGTAGGTCCATCATCAAAAGTTAAGAAAATTTCTTTTTTATCCGTAGAAAAACGCCACGTATATTTAGAGAAAATTCTCATAATTATACGTGGCGTTTTAGGTAAATAAGCTTTCATTTAGAGTTTATGATTCTTCATCAGGAACAAGGTGTTCAAATAGTTTTACAATATCTATAAACTCATCTTGTAAAGCATCTATGTAGTCTTTATCAACCTCACCTTGTTCAGCTTGATTGATAATATTTCTATACATATATAAAGTGGTATCAATATCATCAAAAATTAATTCTGATTCATTTTTAGGAAATGTAGCTAACCAAACTAATTTTTCTTTAAATAAGTTGATAAGTGTTCTAGAAGTTTCTCTTGCTTTTTTAGAATCTTTTAGTTTGTAATACATTTCTGGATAGCCCATAGATAAACTATAATGGTCAAAGTCTTTAATTGGCATTTTATCTAAAGATATATCTAAAATTTCTAATGCTTTAACAGTATCTCCTTCTTTAGCAAAAGCTTCAGATAAGCGTAACAAACCATTACGCATAGAAATAGAGTTTCTTTTGGTTTGTTCGTCTAAATAAATTTTACCATCATTAATGTTTCTCCAATTCCATTTCTGAATATTAGCATACATTTTTTCAGGGTCAATTCTACCCATATCAAACAAACTCTTTTTAGCAATTGGTGTTTTAATTGGTACTAATTTGTATGCCAAACCATCTAACTGTAAATAATCTTTTAACCAAATATATTCTTCATCTGCATTTGCACCACCAGTAAAATAGATAGGTCTTTCCCAATCGTTATTTGCTAAAATATCTAGCATTAAAATTCGGTTTTTAAATAAGGCTCTATTATCAATAGTAATATCAATATAAGGCACAATTTTGTCGGCATCTTTTTGAGCCACAATACCGTTTGCTAAAACTTTTTCTTTGTTTACCGGAATTCTAATTCTATTGGTAGGATAAAATTTTTCTTTTTGTCCGTTTTCTGTTTCCACATAAGTTCCATCATTATCAGAAGCAATCCAACGCATAAAGTCTTTGATATCTATTACAGAGTCTTTATAACGAGGATGATCCATAGAATAGGCAACATCTAAGGTGCCATATTTATATTGATCGTGTTTTAATTGCGATGGAATAGGAGGAGCATCATAAGTTGCACGTTTCATTTGATCGATGTACCAATCTGTTGCAAAAAGCGATGTATTTACTAATTTTACATCGGTTCTAATGCCTTCTACTTCTTGCATGTACCAAAGTGGGAACGTGTCATTATCTCCAATGGTAAACATAATTGCATTTGGGTCGCAACTTTCTAAATAAGCTTGTGCATTTAAATGGGTTGTGTATCTGTTAGATCTGTCATGATCATCCCAATTTTGAGAAGCCATTAAAGTAGGTACAGCCAAAAGTGAAACTATAGAAACAGCAATGGCTACTGTTTTTTTATTGGCATAATTTTTTAAATACTCATACAAAGCAAGTACACCAAAACCAATCCAAATGGCAAAAATGTAAAAACTACCTACAATTGCATAATCACGTTCTCTGGGTTCAAAAGGTTTTGGGTTTGTGTAAAATATAATAGCAAAACCGGTAAAAGCAAAGAATAAAAATAGGGTAAAAAAGTTTTCTTTGTCCCATTTTATTTGATATAACAAACCAATAATTCCTAAAATTAAGGGTAAAAAGTAGTATTTGTTTCTTCCTTTGTTTTCTAATACTTGACTAGGTAAATCTTTTTGAGAGCCTAATCTTATTTCATCTAAAAAAGTAATTCCACTAATCCAATTACCGTTAAAAATATCTAAGTTTCCTTGAATGTCATTTTGTCTACCAACAAAATTCCACATAAAATATCGTCCATACATGTAACCAAATTGGTAGCTCATCATAAATTTTATGTTCTCTGCAAATGTAGGTCTGCGTTTGCTGTTTTGTGGAATGCCAGCAATTTGTTTGTACATTTTTTCTGAAGCAGGATTTACCATTCTTGGTATAAAACCCTTGTGCTTATCAGACCAATTTGGCACTACATCTTTATAATTATTTACAATTTCGTACTTGCCATTTCTTTTCTCATACTTAGGTTTGTCATCTTTATAAGGATTCTTGGTATCTTGTGTTCTTTGATATGAGTTAGAGTAGTAGGTGTCATAAAAAACATTGGCATCGCCATATTGTTCACGCTCATAATAAGCTAATAATTCACGAGCACTAGAAGGGTTGTTTTCATTAATTGTGGTGTTGGCATTGGCTCTAATTGGTAACATCATCCAAGAAGAAAAACCAATCATAATGAATAGTATGGCAAGTATTAATGTGTTTGCTTGTACTTTGTTTTTTTTACGTGTAAAATTTAATCCAAAGTAAAATAAACCAATTAAAATTATAGCTGCAATGATAGAACCAGAATTATAGGGCAACCCAATAGAGTTGATAAAAAATAATTCTGATGCACTAAAGAATTTTAATGTAAAAGGAAATAAAAATTTAAAAACAAACATTAATACAACTACAGAAACTATGGTAGCAATTGCCGTAGTTTTAAGGTTGATGTTTTGGTAGGTTTTAAAGAAGTACAACATTACAATGGCAGGAATTACCAATAATGAAAGGATGTGTACACCAAATGATAAACCTACTACAAAACTTATTAAGATTAACCATTTGTTACCTCTTGCAGTATGTATTTCACTTTCCCATTTTAACGCCAGCCAAAATAATAATGCCATTAAAAATGATGACATAGCATATACTTCTCCTTCTACAGCACTAAACCAAAAACTATCTGAAAACGTATAAGCTAATGAACCTACAAGAGAACTTCCTAAAATTGCAATGTATTTTCCGTCGGAAATTGCATCTGTTTTTAATGCTAATTTTTTTGCCAAATTGGTAATGGTCCAAAACATAAATAAAATGGTGAATGCACTTGCTAAAGCAGACATAAAGTTGACCATTTTTGCAATTTGATCTAAACTAGACGTAAACATGGCAAAAAATGCACCTAACATTTGAAATAAAGGAGCTCCTGGAGGATGACCAACTTCTAATTTAACGGATGTAGCAATGTATTCTCCACAATCCCAAGCACTCACAGTTGGCTCTAGCGTTAGAGCATAAGTAATTAAAGCAATAGCAAATGTAGCCCATCCTAAGATGATGTTCCATTTTTTAAAGTTTGTTGCTGTCATAGTTTTGTAATAATGTGTGGCGAATTTACTAATAAATATCAATAAAATTCCTTGGTATTTGCTTTTAAAACTGCTAAAATCCTCTTAAATATTTTATAACAGTAAAAATTATTGAAAAATGTTTGTCAAATTAAAACTTTGGGTTAAATTTGCACCCGAATTAAAGTATTGGCCTATGGTGTAATTGGTAACACACCGGTTTTTGGTACCGACATTCAAGGTTCGAGTCCTTGTAGGCCAACTACTATTTAAAAAAACCCTTTAAACAATTGTTTAAAGGGTTTTTTATTTTTTACTGTATAATTCAAAATACTGCTATTTAAAATTTATAAATATCCCATAAAATAGGATGTTTAACAATTGTATTTCTAACAATTTCTGGGGTGTTTTCATCCATTTTTAAGGCTGTCCATAATTTTAAATACTTTTTTTTTTAGTATTTAAACCAACAAATAGTAGAGAAACCTGTTTTATAGGCCAATGATTCCAATACATTACATCTTTTTGAAAAGGCCAATTTTCTTTATATTTGATGAATGGATATAAAAATTCCATTCCTAATTGTATGCTTTTTCCGTCTTTTGTTTTGTAGTAGTAGAGGTTTTCTTTTTTGGTTGATAAAAGTTGTACCAAACTAACCATAGCGTCTAAGTTAAATAACGAATATCCATAAGGTTTTGTTCTTGCTATTTCTTTTGGAAAACTACCATCTAAAGCCATTTGATTTGGTAACAAAGTATTTTTGTAGAAGTTTCTACAATATTCAAGTTGGGTTTTATCATCAACCAAAAGAGCAAATGCAGCAACTTGTAACGCCCAACAAGTACTATGATTATTGCCATTATCGCGTTCTTTTTCTCCGAATTTATGAGTTGTCAACCAATTTAAATAGTTAGAAAACCAGTTTTTAATAGCTAATAAATCATCAGTATTTATAGATGAAGAATTTTCTATTGTTTTAATTGCCAAAACAACTTCTATGAAATGAAGGGTGTCAATAATTCCAATTCCACGTCCTGTAACTTTGCCTTTTATGGCTTAAGCATATAATAAATTAGGATTCATTTTGGTATCCTCATTTACAAACCAAGCTTTTAAATGCGGAATTAATGCTGCTACATATGTTTCATCTTTAGTAATTTTATAAGCAGAAGCTAAACTGCCTGCAATATTACAAAGTCGAATCATTGATTTTCTATGAGCTATAAAATTATCAGGATTTGACAAACCGTCTTTTCTGATATATGGGCCTTCTAAATCGTTTGGGTTTTGCCACCAATAATCGCCTTCAGAATAAAAATCGTGCTTATTCCCAGTACTTCTTTTAGCAATATTTGCAGTTACTGTAATGGGTTTTTCAGTAATAAAACGATTGGCATTTTTAAGAACTTTTTCGCTTTCTAATTCTATTAAATTGAATTCTGGAGTTTGGTTGCAACTGAAAATTATCAGCATAAAACTAATAAATAGGATTTGTTTTTTCATTTTGATGATTTTTTTGAAGGAAACGTTATTATTTTCAAATTTAAACTCATTTCCCACTCAGTTTGTCACCCTGAAAGGGTCTCACATCAGATTAGGCAACCCGCAAAAGATTCTTTCAGAATGACAAAACTGTATAGGGTTTGTGTTGTATGATTTTTAATTTATCCTTAAAAAAATTGGCACTCTTATATATCTGTTGTTCTCTTACTCAATCGTTAAATAAGTACCTTTAAAACTTTGGTTTAAAACCATCATTACTAAAGGGGTATCTATTGAGTTTCTTTTCACTTCAATAGAAGCTTTACCATTTGCCATTTCAATAGACTCACTTCCTGTTGGTGTTCCTAAACGTTTAAAAGTTTCTCCACCAGACATACATTGAAAATACACCCTATCTTCATAATCTAAACAACGTAAACCATTAGCATCTTTTGCAATTGCAGTTATTAAATAGTTTCCGTTTTCTAATTTTTCATAAGTTAGTTTTAAACCTTTGGCTTTTCCGTTTTTGGTAAATCTATAATTGATTTTTAATTCATCAGAAACCGTTTTACCATTGGCAGTTTTTCCTTTAGAAACTAAGGTGTTTTCTCCTTCTTTAAATTGCAAGTTCCAATTTAAACCTGCAGCAGGAAATTCTTTGATGTTTCTTGTTTTTGTGCCTACGCTTTTTCCGTTTAAAAATAATTCTACTTCTTGGCAGTTAGAATAGACACTAATATCTCTTGCCAAACCTTTTGGACCTTGTCTATCTGTCCAAGTATGAGACTCTATATAAGTAAAAGGGTCTTTGCTCCAGTAACTTTTAAAAACGTAAAATGCATCTTTTTTATGACCAGCTCTGTCTACCAAACCTTTCTGGTTCATATAAGGAATCGCATTTTCTGGTCTTAAAGGAGTACCAAAATCTTTAAATGCCCATTGAATATTTCCTACAAAAGTATCATCATTTTCAGAGATTCTTAAATGCCAATCAAATAAATCTACAATATAGTTTTCAGACCAATCGCCAATTTGTGCAATATTTGCAACATCGGTTTGTACAATGGCTTCTTCCCAACCATCTACTTGTATTTTACCTTCGCCAGTAATTGGGTTTTCTGTATGACGACCAACGTGACTTGAGCCTCCATATTCTGCATGTAAAAAAGATTTGTATTGTTTTTTATATTGATCGATGGCTTTTTGATAACTTTTATAAGAGCCAGAATACCAACCAGACCAAATTGAAGGAGAAAAAACATCAACAATAGCTGCACCTTCATAATATTTACGGATTGCAGTTTTTCTTGTTGGATCTAATTTGTGTGCTAAATCGTTAATTTCTGATAAAAATGGCTTCATGTTTTCTTCTTTTCCTCCATTTTCAAAATCTGGCAACCAATACATTTCGTTTCCTAAAGACCAAATTACAATACTTGGATGATTGTAATTTTGTTCAATAATTTCAGTTAGCATATTCTTGGTATTTTCTTTCCAATTATCATTACCAACACCACCTCTACACCAAGGTAATTCGTCCCAAACTAAAAGTCCTAATTCGTCACAAGCTTTGTAAACTTCTGGATCTTGAGGGTAATGTGCCAAACGTACAAAATTGGTTCCCATTTCTTTAATGAGTTCTATATCTGCTCTGTGTTGCTCATTGCTCATTGCAGCACCAACACCTGCATGTTCTTCATGTCTGTGCGTTCCTCTTAATAACAAACGTTTGCCATTTAAAAAGAAAGCTCCATATTCTTTAAACTCAAACCATCTAAAACCAACTTTGTCAGAAATTTGATCAATTGTTTTTTCTTCGGATAAAAGGGAAACTTCAATGGTATATAAATTAGGATTGTCAGTATCCCAAAGTTTAGGATTATTGATATTGTCAAAATTTATTTTAGCCAGATGATCATCCACAGAAAACTCTTTTTCTACCACTTTTTTCCCCTCATTATCTATTAAAACTGCTTTTACTTTTGATGATTTATTAGCATTTACTACAGCAACTGTTCCTGTTAAAGTAGCCTTTTCATTAGAAACTTTAGGTGTTGTATATTTTAAATTTGCCAAATGCGTTTTTGGTTTTGTTTGTAAAAAAACATCTCTTGTAATTCCGCCAAAAATAAAGAAGTCAGATTTTTGAGAAGGAATAATCTCTGGATCATAGCTATTATCTGCTCTTACAACAATTTCATTTGTTCCGTTTTTTAATGCTGATGAAACATCAATTGTAAAACCAATATAACCACCAATATGACTTCCAACTTTATCTCCGTTCACAAAAATTTCTGATGTAATGTTTACACCTTCAAAATACAGCTCATAAATAACTTTTGAGTTTTTAGAAATATCAATTTCTTTTTTATACCAGCTACCTGTTCTTCTATAACCAGGTTTTAAATCTGTGGCATCTAAACTATTCCAAGAATGAGGTAGATTTATAGCTTGCCAGTTTTTCATAGCCAAAGCATCAGAAATAGTTTCTATATCTTTTTCTAAATACTGCCAATTTTGGTTAATGTTGGTTTTTGTTCTTTCTGATATTCCATTTGTATTTCCATCTGAACTACAAGAAAAAGAGAGAAACATCAAACTAAAAAAAAGTAGAAAGTTTGATGATTTTGTTTGAATTGACAGGTTTACTTTCATGTGTATTATTAGTTTATTTATAAACTCTTGTAAGGTTTCAAAAACCTTGCAAGAAGTCTTGAATCTTTGTAGTATAATTTTTTTTGTTTGGTAAATCTATTGTTTATCCATTTCCTTTAAACGTAATAAAGTTTCTAAAAAGTAATAATCTGCATACACAATAGGTTCGTCTATTTCGTCTTTTTTAGGCCAATTACCTGTACTGTGTTTTAAAATAAAAGGAGCATTAATTGTTGGTTTTAAAAGATATTCTTCTGTTTTTAAACTTTTTATCACTTTTTTACTATAGTCTAAATATTTTGGCTTGTTTGTATATTGATACAATTCTACCAAAGCAGAAGAAATAACAGTAGCTGCAGAAACATCTCTTGGAGCATTTGGAATTGATGGATCTTTAAAATCCCAATAAGGAATGCCATCTTTTGGTAAGTTTTTATGACTCAAATAAAAATTTGTAGTAGCTTCTGCTTGGTCTAAATATTTTTTATCTTTTGTATATCTATATGCCATTGTATAACCATAAATTGCCCAACCTTGTCCTCTTGCCCAAACAGATGCATCATTAAAACCTTGGTGAGTTACTTTCATTCTAATGTTTCCATTTTCTGGGTTGTAATCTACTACATGATAACTACTATTATCTGGTCTAAAATGATTTTTTAAAGTAGTATTTGCATGGATAACAGCCAATTTATGAAAAGAAGAATCGTTACTGATTTTTGTTGCTTCGAAAAGCATTTCTAAATTCATCATATTGTCAATAATC
Source organism: uncultured Polaribacter sp. (assembly GCF_947497695.1). Taxonomy (GTDB): domain Bacteria; phylum Bacteroidota; class Bacteroidia; order Flavobacteriales; family Flavobacteriaceae; genus Polaribacter. Next base: position 34,096 of record NZ_CANMHM010000015.1, read on the forward strand.
ACAGGAAAATTCCACGTTTTTTTATTGAAATCCCAAGATCTGATACTGCCAACTGTGTTATTAAATCGAGTTCTTAAAGTTTGAGAACTTTTTACAATAACAGATTTGTAATGGTCGCTTTCTATGTGTTTTAAACCTTGTCCAAAACTGCAAAAAACTTTAAAACCCATGTCGTGAGTTCTATCATTATACTTTTCTTTTTCTATAAAAGCAGTCCATTTTTTTGCTAAATCTTTGTATTCAGATTCACCAGTAAGTTCATGAATTTGCCATAAATTTCCTGCATAAAAACCACTCGTCCAATCTTTAGAAGGTACTTTTTTAATTTCGTTTTTAACTATAGAATAACTTCTTGGAAATGCTAAAGAATCTGGTTTATATTCCAAGAATTTTACAAATCTATTTTGTATTGATTCTTTAGAAGTTTCTTCTTTACTTATGTTAGAATTACAAGATGTTATCAGTGAAAAAGAAATGACAATTAAGAGGGTGTTTTTAATTTTTTTCATGGTACATAATTATATAAAATTCGTTATAAATTTTGATTTAAAAATAAAGATATTCTTAACTATTTAGTAATGAGTTAATTAATTTAATTATAAGGCGTTTCTGGTAAGAAACTTGAAGCCAAATTACAAAAGAATATTGGATGTTTTAAGAAAAACATAAAATGAACAACATTAACAATGATTCAATGTATAAACAAATTTAGACTTAATCTTAATTTTATAATTAACATTATTTAAAATGCATAACAGGTTATTTAACAAATCAATAATAAGTTAAAATATAAAGAATTAAATAACGGAGCAGAACAGTTCAGGATAGTGCAGGGTATTCGTAATTAAATTAATGTGTATTTTTACGTTTCAATTAATTAAAAAATAACACAAACAATATTTTATTACAGATGAGCAAAACAGTTGTATTAACAGGAGCAGGAGGAGTTCTTTGTAGCACATTAGCTATGGCACTTGCAAAACAAGGAAATAACATTGCAGTATTAGACTTAAGAAAAGAAGCAGCAGATAAAGTAGCCGCAGAAATTAATGCAGAAGGAGGAAAAGCAATAGGAGTTGCAGCAAATGTTTTAGAAAAAGATTCTTTAATTGAAGCAAAAAAAGTAGTAAATGCTAAATTTGGCAAAGTTGATATTTTAGTGAATGGAGCAGGAGGAAATCATCCTTTAGGAACCACTTCTAACCCGTTTTTTGCGATGGAAGATTTAAAGAATACAACAGAAGGTTTTAAAACTTTTTTTGATTTAGATCCAAAAGGAATCGAATTTACATTCAATTTAAACTTTTTAGGAACTTTAATTCCTACACAAGTTTTTGCAGAAGATATGGTAGGTAGAAAAGGATGTTCTGTATTAAATATTTCTTCTATGAACGCCTTTACGCCTTTAACAAAAATACCAGCTTATAGTGGCGCAAAAGCTGCAGTTTCTAACTTTACTCAATGGTTAGCTGTGCATTTTTCTAAAGTAGGGATTCGTGTAAATGCTTTGGCACCTGGGTTTTTCTTAACAGATCAAAACAGAAGTTTGTTAACTGAAACAGATGGAAGTTTAACAAAAAGAGGTCAGCAAATTATAGATCAAACGCCGATGGAGCGTTATGGTAAACCAGAAGATTTAATTAGTACAACGTTATATTTATGTGATGATGCTTCTTCTTTTGTTACAGGAATTGTAATTCCTATTGATGGAGGTTTTGCAGCTTATAGTGGAGTCTAAAAGCCTTTTTTAATCTTCTTAAAAAGAAAAAATAATACAAATAGTTAATCTTTTATTAGTGAATTTATTGCTAATACTTGAATAGAAAAAAATAAAATGAAACAAAATTTAGAGCAAACTTGGCGTTGGTATGGTCCTAATGATCCAGTATCATTATCAGATATAAAACAAAGTGGTGCAACAGGTGTTGTATCTGCATTACATCATATTAAAAATGGTGTAACTTGGACTGTTGAAGAGATTCAAAAAAGAAAAGATAGTATTGAAAGTGTTGGTTTAACTTGGTCGGTTGTAGAATCTGTACCAATTCATGAAAACATTAAAACAAAATCTGGCGATTACAAAACGTACATAGAAAATTATAAGCAAACGCTTTTAAATTTAGGCAAATGTGGAATTGATATTGTGTGTTACAATTTTATGCCAGTTTTAGATTGGACACGTACAAACTTAGATTATGAAGTTTCAGATCAATCTACAGCATTGCGTTTTGAAGCAGCAGCTTTTGCCGCTTTTGAATTGTATTTGTTAAAAAGACCAGGAGCAGAAAATGAATATTCTGATGCTCAAAAACAACAAGCAGCAGACTTTCTTAAAAATGCCACAGAAGAAGATCAAAAAAGATTAATCAGAAATATTATTGCAGGTTTGCCAGGTGCAGAAGAAGGCTATTCTTTAGAAGAATTCAATGCAATTTTGGCTACTTACAAAGATGTAGGTCCAGCAGAATTAAAAGCGAATTTATTTTCGTTTTTAGCAGAAATTATTCCTGCTGCAGAACAAGCAGGTGTTTTAATGTGTATTCATCCAGATGATCCACCTTTTCCTATTTTAGGTTTGCCAAGAGTTGTATCAACAGAACAAGATATTGTAGATTTATATGAAGCTGTTCCTTCTCAAAACAACGGATTAACATTTTGTACTGGTTCATTTGGTGTAAGAGCAGACAATGATTTAGCAGGAATGGTTGAAAGACTTGGAGATAGAATTCATTTCATACACTTACGCGCAACTAAAAGAGATGCAGAAGGTAATTTCCACGAGGCAGATCATTTAGAAGGCGATGTTGATATGTATGCAGTAATGAAAGCATTGGTTTTAGAACAACAAAAACGTATTGCAGCAGGCAGACAAGACGTAAGAATGCCTTTTAGACCAGATCATGGACATAAAATGTTAGATGATTTAAAGAAAAAAACCAACCCTGGATATTCAGGAATTGGACGCTTACGTGGCTTGGCAGAATTACGTGGTTTAGAATTAGGAATTAGACGTTCATTATAGAACAGTAAAGAAGAAAACCTATCAATGAACAATAGTACTTTTATTACAGATAATTTTTTGTTACAAACTGATGTAGCTGAAACATTATACCGTCAGTATGCTAAAGATTTACCAATTATAGATTATCACAATCACTTATCGCCAAAGCAAATAGCAGAAAATTTACCCATTAATAATATAACAGATGCTTGGTTAAATGGCGATCATTATAAATGGCGAGGCATGAGAGCTAATGGTGTTGATGAGGCTTTTATTACTAGTGATACAACTAATCAGAAAGAAAAGTTTTTAAAGTGGGCAGAAACAGTACCCTATACTCTAAGAAACCCTTTATTTCATTGGACACATTTAGAGTTGAAGCGTTATTTTAATATTGATGAAATTTTACAACCATCAACTGCAGAAGCCATTTATGAAAAAGCAAATGCAATTTTAGAAAATAAAACTCCAGCAGATTTACTAAAACATATGAATGTTGAGGTTATTTGTACTACAGATGATCCTACAGATAGTTTAGAGCATCATCAAGCAATTGCTCAAATGAATATTTTCACAAAGGTTTTACCCACCTTTAGACCTGATAATTTACTTTTAATTGAAGGAAACAATTATCAAACGTATATTAAAGAATTAGCAACTAAAGTTGGATTTAAAATTTCGAATTTAACGGAGTTATTAGCTGCTATTGAAAACAGGATCGAATTTTTTAATGATTTAGGCTGTAAACTTTCAGATTATGGTTTAGAGCAAATTTATGCTTCAGATTTTACAGATAAAGAAGCTGATGTAGTTTTACAAAAACGTTTGTCTAATGCATTAGTAACTAAGGAAGAAGCAAAAATGTTTGCGTCTTGTATTTTGTTTAAATTATGTAAAATGTACCATGCCAAAGGTTGGGCACAGCAGTTTCATTTAGGAGCATTAAGAAATAATAATAGTAGATTATTAGATCAAATAGGTTTAGATGCTGGTGTAGATTCTATTGGCGATTTTACCCAAGCACAACCAATGTCTAAATTATTTAATAATTTAGAAGCAGCAAATGCTTTGGCAAAAACAATTACCTATAATTTAAATCCTTCGCAAAATGAAGTATTTGCAACAATGATGGGTAATTTTCAGAATGGTGATGTTCCTGGTAAAATGCAATGGGGTTCTGGTTGGTGGTTTTTAGACCAAAAAGATGGCATGGAAAAACAACTAAATACATTGTCTAATATGGGTTTATTAAGCAGATTTGTAGGAATGTTAACAGATAGTCGAAGTTTTTTGTCTTTTCCTAGACACGAATATTTTAGACGTATATTGTGCAACCTAATTGCAGAAGATGTAAAACAAGGATTGGTACCAAATGATATTGAATTTTTAGGAAAAATGATTCAAGATATTTGTTATAACAATGCTGTTAATTATTTCAATTTTAAAAACTAAACTAATTTATTATGATACATAAAGTGTTTTGTGCCTTGTTTCTTTTACTATTTTTACAAGGTTGCCAAAAAGAAGATGGTGTAAAGATGATGTATTTGGCACATACTTTACCTCAAACACATCCAGTACATAAAGGTATTTTAGAATTTAAAAAAGCAGTAAAACTAAAATCTGGTGGTAAAATAGATGTTAAAATATTTCCTGATGGACAGTTAGGATCTGAAAGAGAAACGCTAGAATTATTACAAATTGGTAGTGTTGCTGTTACCAAAGTAAGTGCTGCAACGTTGTCTAATTTTGTGCCTGAATATCATCTATTAGGAATTCCTTATTTATTTAAAAGCAAACAACATCAATTTGATGTTTTAGAAGGTGAGGTAGGTAAGTCTATTCTAGAAAAAGGTTCTAAATTTTGGTTGCGAGGCTTGTGTTATTATGATGCTGGTAGTAGAAGCTTTTATACTTCAAACAAAGCCATTAGAACTCCAGAAGATTTAAAAGGACTTAAAATACGTGTTATGAACAACCAAATGGCTATTAATATGGTAAATAGTTTAGGAGGTTCTGCAACACCAATGTCTTTTGGAGAATTGTATACAGCCATTCAACAAGGTGTTGTTGATGGTGCAGAAAACAATCCTCCTTCATTTGTTTCTTCTAATCACTATGAAATTAGTAAATATTATACGTTAGACCAGCACTCTTCTGTACCAGATGTATTATTAATTGGAACAAAATATTGGGATACTTTATCTGATCAAGAAAAAGTTTGGGTGCAAGAAGCAGCAGATGAATCATCAAAAGCACAAAAAGTTTTTTGGAATGAATCTGTAAACGAATCTATGGAAATAGTCAAAAAAGCAGGAGTAGAAATCATCATTCCAGAAAAAGCATTGTTTCAAGAAAAATCAAAATCGGTTTTAGAATCCTTTGAAAAAGAGCATCCTGAAATGAGTTCTATTATTAATAAAATAAAAAATCAATAACTATGAAATCAGCAGATATACTTTTTAATAAAGTTTGCAAAATTTTAGAAATTATTTTGGTTTCTATTTTTGGATTGTTAGTAGTTGATGTGTTATTGCAAGTTTTTTCTCGCTATATTTTAAACACATCTTTTACATTTACAGAAGAATTAGCACGTTTTTCTTTGATATGGTTATCAATTCTTGGTGCAGCGTATTTAAATGCAAAAAGAGAGCATTTATCAATGGATTTTTTATATCAGAAGTTTCCAGAAAAATTTCGAAAAAAAGTACTCTATTTTATAGAAATATGCATCTTTTTATTCGCTTTAGTAGTAATGGTAATAGGTGGTTTTAATTTAGTGTATACAACATTACACTTAGGGCAACTATCAGGTACTTTAAGAATTCCTCTAGGATATATTTATGCAATTTTACCTGTAAGTGGTTTGTTTGTGATGTGTTTTTCAATATATCATGTGGTTAAAATAAGTACTAATAAAATAACCGATTAATTATGAGTATTGAAATAATAAGTATTATCGTCCTATTTTTAAGTTTTTTCATTTTATTAATGTTAAAAGTACCTGTAGCTTATAGTATAGGTATTTCTACAACCATTAGTTTGTTGCTAAATATTGACAAATTACCAGGAATAACAACTATTGCACAAAGAATGACCACAGGAATTGATAGTTTTGCTTTATTGGCAATTCCCTTTTTTGTATTGGCTGGTGAAATTATGAAACGTGGAGGAATTGCAAACAGATTGATCAATTTTGCAAAGTCTTTAGTAGCAAGTTTACCTGGTGGTTTAGCCTATGTAAATGTATTAGCATCTATGCTTTTTGGAGCAATTTCTGGGTCTGCAATTGCAGCAACTTCTGCTATTGGAAGTATCATGACAGATAGAATGGAAGAAGAAGGATATCCAAGAGAACTTAGTGCTTCAGTAAATATAACTTCAGCAACAACGGGTCTGTTAATTCCACCTAGTAATATTTTAATTGTATATGCTTTGGCAAGTGGAGGTACAGCATCTGTAGCAGCTTTATTTATTGCAGGTTATTTACCTGGAATTTTGTTAGGTCTTGCTATTATGGGGTATGTTGCATTTATTGCAATAACTAGAAATTTTACCAAAGGAGAACGTGTACCACTTCCATTAATTTTTAAATACTTTAGAAAAGCATTTTTTAGTTTATTATTACTTGTTATTGTTGTGGGAGGTATTGTTGCAGGTATATTTACTGCCACAGAAGCCTCTGCAATAGCTGTTTTATATGCTGGAGTTCTTGCATTAATTTATGGCGATGTAAGTGTAAAAGATTTTCCTGCTATTTTATTAGCAAGTTCAAAAACAACTGCTGTAGTTATGTTTTTAATTTGTACTTCTATGGCAATGTCTTGGTTGTTTTCTTTTGAAGGAATTCCTGAGTTGATAAGTAGTTTTTTATTAGAACAATTTAGCAATAAAATTATCATCTTTTTATTAATAAACTTAGTATTGTTAATTATTGGAACTTTTATGGACATGACACCTGCTGTTCTAATTTTTACACCTATTTTTTTACCAGTAGTTACTGAGTTAGGGATGCATCCTGTTCATTTTGGAATCGTATTGGTTTTAAACCTTTGTATCGGTTTATGTACACCACCTGTTGGAACCATACTCTTTGTAGGTAGTGGTGTTGCCAATGTATCTGTTTCGCAAGTTGTAAAACCTTTGTTGCCCTTTTTACTAATTATGGTTATAGTATTACTACTAATTACTTATGTACCTGCAATCTCAATGTTTTTGCCAGGTTTATTTGGTTTATAAGATTTAGTTTTAAAAATATATAGTAAAAAGCCTTGACAAATTATTTGTTAAGGCTTTTTATTTTTTCCAATAAATTGGATGTTAAATACTGGTTAAACTCCCAATTTTTAAAAAGAGATAAACTCTAAAATTAAAGATGAAAATAAATATTCAATATCATTGAGGATTAAAAATTTGTGAATTCGTGGCAATGTAAAAGTATGAGTTTGCCCTGTAATTTTAATTCGTGTATTGGTGGTAAAATAGTACTAAATTAAGAGTTTTATTCAATGATAAATGCAGAAGTTTAATTCATAAATAAATACTAAAGTTAAAAATAATAGACTGCATTAAAATGGAATCCGTTATTTTTATAGAAACTTGTTTAAAAGCGTTGCATTTATTTTGAAACTCGTAAAATTTACAAAAAAAGGCATTTACTGCATTCCTGGGAAATTCTATTTAGACCCATGGTATCCTGTAGATTATGCTGTAATTTCTCATGGACATGCAGATCATTCTAGATATGGCAACAAACATTATTTATGTCAGAACGATTCTAAAGCGATTATAAAACACAGATTAGGCAAAGATATTTCTATTGAAAGTTTGGGGTATAATCAACCTAAAAACATTAATCGAGTGCAAGTTTCCTTTTTTCCTGCAGGTCATGTAATTGGTTCTGCTCAAATTCGTTTAGAATATAAAGGGTATGTAGTTGTTTTTTCTGGAGATTATAAAACGCAACCAGATTTTATTTCTACACCTTATGAACCTGTAAAATGCCACGAATTTATTACAGAAAGCACCTTTGGTTTGCCAATTTACAAATGGAAAAAAGAAGAAGAATTACAAGCTGAATTGACCAATTGGGTGCTACAAAATCAGCAAAATAACAGAACTAGTGTTTTTTTAGGATATAGTTTAGGAAAAGCACAACGTATTATGAAATTAATTGAAGGTGTAGATGATATTTATGTGCATTCAGCAATTAACAATTTAAACAATGCAATTTCTGGAGCTGGAATTGAACTACCAAAAACAACTTTATTAAACTACGATTTTAAGAAAGCAGCTATTCAAAATAAAATAGTCATTTTACCTCCAGCTTTGTTAGGTTCTAGAATGTTAAAGAAAATACCCAATGCAGCAACCGCAATTTGTTCTGGATGGATGCACATTCGTGGAAACAGAAGATGGAAAGGAGTAGATGCAGGTTTTTCCATTAGCGACCATGCAGATTGGGATGGTTTGTTAGCAGCTGTAAAAGCTACAGAAGCAGAAAAAGTACACGTTACCCATGGATCGCAAGCAGTTTTCTCTAAATATTTAAATGAAATAGGCATAGAAGCACACGAATTAAAAACGGAGTTTGGCGAAGATGAATTTGCAAAAGACGAAGAAACTAAAACAGAGAACGCCTAAATATGAAAGATTTTTCTAACTTAATTAGCGCGATTGAAATCACTAATAAAACCAATGCAAAAATTGATGCTTTGGTAAATTATTTTAAAGTTGTACCAGACAAAGATAAACTTTGGTTAATTGCTTTATTTACAGGTAAAAGACCAAGCAGACCTGTAAAAACTAACTTAATGAAAAGTTGGGTTTTAGAAATTACGAAACTTCCAGAATGGTTGTTTTTAGAAAGTTATGCTTCAGTAGGAGATTTAGGAGAAACCATTGCACTTTTATTGCCAAATCCTGAAGATGAAATCGAAAAACCATTGCATATTTGGATCGAAGAACTCATCAACCTAAAACCAAAAACAGATGAAGAAAAGAAAGCTTATGTTTTAAAAGCTTGGAATGGTTTGCAAGCCCAAGAACGTTTAATTTTTAATAAATTAATTGGTGGTAGTTTCAGAATTGGGGTTTCTAAAAAAACCTTGGTAAATGCGTTGGCTAAATTATCTGGAATAGATGCCAACCAATTAATGCACAGTATTATTGGAAATTGGAGTCCAGATTCTATTTCTTTTGATGATTTATTGAATGGCGAACATATTAATTATGATAATTCCAAACCCTATCCCTTTTGTTTGGCTTATTCTTTAGAAAAAGAATTGCAAGATTTAGGAGACGAAAAAGATTGGCAACTAGAGTATAAATGGGATGGAATTCGTGGACAAATCATCAAAAGAAAAGAAGAAGTTTTTATTTGGTCTAGAGGAGAAGAATTGGTTACACAGCAGTTTCCAGAATTGGTAGCAGCAGTTTCTCAATTAGAAGGTAGTTTTGTAATTGATGGCGAAATTTTAGCCATAAAAGACAGTGCAGTCTTACTTTTTAATGATTTACAAAAAAGATTAAATCGTAAAAATGTAACTAAAAAACTATTAGAAGAAGTGCCTGTTGGTTTGTATGTTTATGATCTTTTAGAGTTAGATGCTGTAGATTTACGTACTTTTTCTATGGAAGAAAGACGAATGAGATTAGAACAATTATTCAATAAAAATACAAGTGATATTTTATATTTATCAGAAGTTATCGACTTCAAAAATTGGAACGAGTTAGACACGTTAAGAAATGCTGCTAGAAGTTTTAATTCTGAAGGTTTAATGTTGAAGAAAAAAACATCTAATTATCACGTTGGAAGAAAAAAAGGAGATTGGTGGAAATGGAAAGTAGATCCATTAACTATTGATGCAGTTATGATTTACGCCCAAAAAGGAAGTGGAAGAAGAAGTTCTAAATATACAGATTACACGTTTGCTGTAAAAAATGAAGACAAATTAGTAACCGTTGCTAAAGCATATTCTGGCTTAACAGACATGGAAATTACAGAAATTTCTAAATGGGTAAACAAAAACGCCATCGAAAAATTTGGACCTGTAAGGACTGTAAAAGCAGAACTCGTTTTTGAAATTGCTTTTGAAGGAATTGCCTACAGTAAAAGACACAAAAGCGGAGTTGCCTTGCGTTTTCCAAGAATAAAACGTTGGCGAAAAGACAAAACCGTAAAAGATATTGATACTATTGATTCCGTTAAAGCGCTTATTGAAGCGAATTAAAATTTTAACGTGTAGTTTTGTCATTTCGAAATGAGCCTTTTTAGGCGATTGAGAAATCTCACAAGAATAATCCAAAATTATGAGATTTCTCCTAAAGTCGAAATGACATTCGAAATCGAAACTAACACCTAAAAACCAACAACTAATAACGATTTTTTGAGCAACTTTAAACAAACCCAAGGGTACAAAATCATCCAAAATTGGATGCAAGAAAAAGGGCATACCCCTTTTAGTTTTCAAGCGCAAACTTGGGAACGTTACCACAATAATTTTAGTGGAATGGTAGTGGCTCCAACAGGTTTTGGTAAAACATTTTCTGTTTTTTTAGCAGTGGTTATCGATTATTTAAATCAGCCAGAAAAATACAAAAAAGGCTTAAAAATTATTTGGATTTCTCCTTTACGTTCGTTGGCAAAAGATTTAGCAAAAGCAATGGAAATTGCTGCAGAAGAAATTGGTTTAGATTGGGAAATTGCTGTTAGAAATGGAGATACACCCACTAATATTCGCAGAAAACAAGAACGCTCAATGCCAGATGTTTTGTTAACCACACCAGAAACATTGCATTTGTTGTTTTCTCAAAAAAGAAATTCGCGTTGGTTTAAAAATGTAAACTGTATTGCTGTAGATGAATGGCACGAATTGCTAGGTTCTAAAAGAGGTGTACTCACAGAATTGGCAATTGCAAGAATTAGAAATTTATCACAAAAAACCAGTATTTGGGGCATTTCTGCAACGATTGGTAATTTAGAAGAAGCTAAAAATGTTTTAATTCCTTATCAGGATTTAAAAACCACTATGATTCGCGCCAAAGAAAAAAAGAAAATAACCATTACTTCTTTATTGCCAGATGAAGTAGAAGAATTGTCTTGGGCAGGTCATTTAGGAAAACAAATGAGCTCTAAAATAATTCCGATTATTTATGAAAATACAACGACTTTAATTTTTACAAACACTAGAAATCAGAGCGAATTATGGTATCAAATTCTCATTGAGTCAGCACCAGATTTAATTGGGCAAATTGCCATACATCATGGCTCTATAGACAAAGTACAACGTAATTTTATAGAAGATGCCATTTCAAATGGGTTGTTAAAAGCGGTAGTTTGTACTTCTTCTTTAGATTTAGGTGTAGATTTTAAACCTGTAGATTGTGTCATACAAATTGGATCTGCAAAAGGAATTGCACGTTTTATGCAAAGAGCAGGTAGAAGTGGGCATTCGCCTTTTGAAACCTCTAAAATGTATGCAGTTCCCACGCATTCTTTGCAATTAATAGAAGTTGCAGCTGTAAAAGAAGCCGTAAAACAAAACGAAATTGAAGCAAGATATCCCATGGTTTTAACCTATGATGTTTTGGTGCAATTTTTAGTAACATTAGCTGTTGGAGAAGGTTTTAAAGCAGATGAAACTTTTGAGTTGGTCAAAGAAATTCACGCTTTTCATTATCTTACCAAAGAAGAATTTGATTGGTGTATTCATTTTATCACCAAAGGTGGAAACACGTTAAAAGCCTATGAAGAATTTCATAAGGTAATTTTAGATGAAGAAGATGGACTTTACAAGGTAAAAAGTAGACGAATTGCCATGAATCACAGAATGAATATTGGCGTAATTGTAAGTGAAGTCATGTTGTATGTAAAATTCTTTTCTGGTGGATATATTGGCATGATTGAAGAGTTTTTTATATCGAAATTAAAAAAAGGAGACGCATTTATTTTAGGTGGTAGAGTTTTAGAAGTAAAACAAATAAAAGACATGACTGTTTTGGTTAAACGAAGCAAAAAGAAAAAAGCAATAACTCCAAGTTGGTTGGGTGGTAGATTGCCTTTAACGTCTTATTTAACGCATTTTTTAAGGTTGAAATTAAGTGATGCTTTAACCCCAAATAATAGAGAAAAAGAACTCAAATTTTTACATCCATTATTAAAAAGACAAGCAAAAAATTCGCACATTCCAAAACATGACGAATTTCTGGTAGAAATGATAGAAACTAAAGAAGGTTTCCATCTATTTGCATATCCTTTTGAAGGCAGATTGGTGCACGAAATTATGGCATCTTTAATAGCTTATAGAATTAGTCAGATCAAAAAGTTAACTTTTACAATTGCAATGAACGATTATGGTTTCGAGTTGTTAAGCGATCAAGAAATTCCTTTAAATGAAGAAAATATTGTAGCAATATTCTCTAAAGAGAACTTAATAAAAGATGTAACAGCAAGTATAAATGCTAGTGAAATGGCTTCTAGAAAATTTAGAGACATTGCAGTGGTTGCAGGTTTGGTAATACAAACACAACCAGGAAACAGAAAAACAAACAAAAGTTTACAATCTTCTTCTGGTTTAATTTTTAGGGTTTTAAGCGATTATGAACCCAATAATTTATTATTAAAACAGGCCTATAATGAAGTTTTTGATTATGAATTAGAGAAAGTACGTCTACAAAAAGCATTTGAGAGAATTGCTAACAGTAAAATAATTTTGAAAAAAGCCAATAATTTTACACCTTTGAGTTTTCCTTTAAAAGTAGATAGTTTAAGAGGAACCATGTCTAACGAAGATTTGAGTAAACGTATAGAACGCATTCAAAAACAAGCCTTAAAAGCTTAAAATAAAATGATAAAACCTTTGGTTATTGTTTCTAAAAAAATCGAATTAAAAGGAGAGGTTTTAGCAATTACAAATCAGCGTGTTTTGTTTTGGGAAACCCAAAAAAGTTTAATTTTAAGCGATGTACATATTGGCAAATCTGCCCATTTTCAAAAAAGTGGTATTCCAATTCCTAAAGATGTTTTAACTACAGATTTAGAACGTTTAAAACAGTTAATCATCCATTTTAAAGCAGAAAATTTAATAATTGTAGGCGATTTGTTTCACGCAGCTTACAACAAAGATCTAGATGAATTTAAAGACTGGCTTTTGCAATTTAAAAAATTAAGTTTGCAATTGATAAAAGGAAACCACGATAAATTATCTAACCAAATTTACGCGCAATTTCATATAGAAGTTTTTAAAACGGAGTTACAAATCAATTCTTTAAAATTTGTACACGATGCTGTAACTCCAGGTAATGATGTTTTTACCATTTCAGGACATATTCATCCAGGAGTTTTTATCATAGGAAAAGGCAAACAACGTATTAAATTGCCTTGTTTTCAAGTAACCGAAAATCAGTTGATATTACCAGCATTTAGCTTATTTACAGGTTTAAATACCCAAAATCCGCCTAAAAATTGTAAAAACTATTGTTTTACTGAGGATGGTATTTTTGAAATGTAAAAACTAATTATTCAAGATGTTATTTTGGATAAAGGTTGTAAGTTGGTCTGCAATAATTTTATGTTCTGTAACTTTAGGATGTCCGGTTGTATTTTTAAAAGGAACAAAACAAGTGTAAATTTTTCTGTCGTTTATACTTTTTACGGCATTGCTTACATAATTTTTCCAAGGAGAATTTTCTTTAGTGATATCCATATTTCCTAACATGCATATTATAGTTGCTAATTTGTATTTTTCTCGAATAACTTTTACAAATTCAGCGTATGCATTTTCTATTGTTTCTGGATTTGGTTTTTTATTTCCTAATCGTCTTTTATATTCTTTGTGATTTGGTTTATTTACTAGCCAAGAATCATTTTGTAGTAAGTTTATAACAACAATATCGGGTTGTTTTTTAGAAAAATTCCATTTACTTTTTTCATCTGCAGGATTTTTTCTGTAGTATATTTCTTGCATAACTAAATCGTGCCAACTTAGCATAATGCCAATACCTTCTTTTGCAATGCAAGTATAATCTGCATTTAAGTTTCTGGCAGTCATAGCAGCATAACTATTGTAATTATTGGTTACAATTCCATTAGATTTGTCTTTGCCAGATGTATCTTCATTTCCATGTCCTGTTGTAATAGAATCTCCATAAAATTCTATAAATAATTCTTTATTAGGGTCTTTTTGTAATACTTTTCCTTGTATTATAAAATTATAAAAAAGTGTTTTCCCAGCACTAAATTCATTACGCTTTGTAATTTCTATAGTATGTTTTTTATCGTCTAATTTTTCAGCTAAATTGTATGATTTTAAACCTTTTTCAATTCGGAAATATTTAATAAATATTCCATCAATAAAAACATTAAAATAATTTTCTCCTTTCTCATCTTCTAAGGTAATTTTTGCACTTGTGCCCTTAAAATTAATTTTTACTGCAGTACCAGACCAAAATAGTTCAGTTGCTTTTTTGCTTTTATTTACAGCTACCCTTCCTTGATATTCAAGTTGATTGTTATTGTGTAAAACAATGGTAGTTTTATTATTACAATTAATAAAAAGAGGTAAACAAATAATTAAAATAAGATGTTTAAACATAAGTTTTATTCCATCAAAAAAGCCTTCAAATCTTCATAAGAACTTGCTTTAATAGCTACTTTTTTATTATTGATTACTTTCTGTATTTGTGCAGGAATTTCTACTTGAACAGGCAATGTTTCTTCTACAACATCTAAAAATTTAACAGGATGTGCAGTTTCTAAAAATACACCAAATTCGTTTTCTTTTAATCCGTATTTTTTCAATCCTAAATAACCTACTGCTCCATGAGGATCTGCAACATAACCAGAATTCCCGTAGATTTTTTTCATGGTTTCACGTGTTTCATCATCCGTAAAACTATAAGATGAAAAAGCATTTTTTAAAGTTTCAAAATCATTGTTAAACAACTCTTGTATTCTGATAAAATTACTTGGGTTACCAACATCCATTGCATTAGAAATTGTTGCTTTAGATGGTTTTGGTTTGTAAATACCTTCTAGTAAGTAATTGGGTACAGTATCATTAATATTGGTAGAAGCTACAAAATGTTTAATTGGTAAACCTAGTTTTTGTGCCATCACACCAGCACAAATATTCCCAAAATTTCCACTTGGTACAGAAAAAATAATGTCTTTATGTTTTTTGTGTAATTCTTTGTAAGCAAAGAAAAAATAGAACATTTGTGGCAACCAACGTGCAACGTTAATTGAATTTGCAGAGGTTAATGTTTTGCTAATTTCTTCGTCTAAAAAAGCAGTTTTTACCATTTCTTGGCAATCATCAAAAACACCATCAACTTCTAGAGCAGTAATATTCTGACCCAGAGTTGTTAATTGTTTTTCTTGAATATCGCTTACTTTTCCTGAAGGATATAAAATAACAACATTGATGCCTTTTGCACCTAAAAACCCATTGGCAACTGCACCTCCTGTATCTCCTGATGTAGCTACTAAAACAGTTACTTCATCATCATTATCTTTATTGAAATATTCTAAACATTGTGCCATAAATTTAGCACCAACATCTTTAAAAGCCATGGTTGGTCCATGAAACAACTCTAAAGAAGCAATATTATCGTCTACTTTTACCAAAGGAAAATCGAAAGAGACTGTTTTTGCAACAATTTCTTTTAATTTTTCAGTAGGAATTTCATCACCTACAAACTGCTTAATAACTTCATACGCAATTTCGTGGTTTGTATACTCAGAAATATTTTCAATAAAATCTTTTGATAATGGCTGAATATTATCTGGAAAATAAATTCCTCTGTCTTTTGCCAAACCTTGTACAACCGCGTTTTTAAAGGTTGATTTTGGCGATTTATGGTGTAAACTGTAGTAGTTCATTTTTTTTTTGCTTTACGCTTTAAGCTGCATGCTTTAAGCGGATGTGTTATTTTATTTTTTACATAAAGCTTATAGCCTAGGGCTTAAAGCGATTTTATTATTTTCATTCCTTCGTGATTCACTTTAGAAATAAACATTGTAAACTCAATACCTGTATTTTTATAACTTTCTTCGATGTTTTTGTAAACTTTTTCAGCAACTTCATCGCCCTTACAAAGTGCAAAAATTGTTGGGCCAGAACCACTAATTCCTGCTCCTAAAGCACCTGCTTTTATGGCTGCATTTTTAACATCATCAAAATGAGGAATTAATTTTTTACGATGAGGTTCTACAATAATATCTACTAAAGAATTGCTGATTAACTCGTAATTATTTGAATATAAACCACTAATTAAACCACCAACATTTGCCCATTGAGTAACTGCATTTTTTAATGCAATTTGTGTAGGTAAAACTTCTCTTGCATCTTTTGTTTTTACTTCTACTTGTGGATGAATTGCCACAACTCTTAGTTCACTGGGTACTGGTAATTTTATAATTTCTAAAGGATGATAGCTTCTAACTAAAACAAAACCTCCATAAACTGCAGCAGAAACATTGTCTGCAATTGGAGTTCCACAAGCAACTTCTTCGCCAAACATGGCAAATTTTGTCAATTCTAAATCAGAATAAATATTGCCTAAAAGTTGATTTGCACCAAAAGCAGCACCTGCAGCACTAGCAGCAGAACTTCCTAAACCACTTCCAGGAGAAAACCCTTTGTGAATGGTTAGTTCAATTCCGAATTCTGCATTTGCATCATTTAAAACTTTTTTAACCACTGCACTTGCAGCATTTTCATCAACATTATAGGTTAAGTCTGCACCTGTAATATTGGTTATTTTAACCCCTTTTTCAGTTGTTTTTGTAAAGGTCATTTCATCTCCAATTGCATCCACAGCAAAACCTAGAGAATCAAATCCACAAGAAACATTAGCAACAGTAGCAGGAGCAAAAATTTTTAAATAATCCATTTTTTTAAGTCTTCAGTTTGCAGTCTTCAGTTTGCAGTCAGTTTGATATCTAAAACTACTTATTGAATACTATTTAATTATTTTTATTTTCAGAAGCAGATTACAGCCAGATTTTTGACTGCTTACTGCCTACTAAAAACTGCCTACTTATTTGAGATTCTAATTACATCTGCAAAAATACCAGAAGCAGTAACATCTGCTCCAGCTCCAGCACCTTTTATAATTAAAGGATTTTCTGGATATCTGTCAGTAAAGAATAATACAATATTGTCACTTCCTTCTAAATTATAAAAAGGATGATTTGACGCAATGTGTTGCAAACCAACATTTGCTTTTCCATCTACAAATTCGGCAACATATTTTAAACGACAATCTTTGTCATTTGCCTCTTTAAATATATTTTGAAAATGTGCTTCGTTTTTTGTTAATGAATTATAAAAAGCATCATTATTAGTTGTTTTTAAACTGTCTTCAGGTAAAAAGGCATTGTTGGTAATGTCTTCTAATTCTAATTGAAAACCACTTTCTCTAGCTAAAATTAAAATTTTACGAGCCACATCAACTCCACTTAAATCAATTTTTGGGTCTGGTTCTGTGTACCCTTCTTTTTGAGCTGCTTCTACAACATCATGAAACGTAGCATTTGCATTAAAATTATTGAATACAAAATTTAAACTACCAGATAAAACAGCTTGAATTTTATGTATTCTATCACCAGAATTGATTAAGTTTTTAAGTGTATCTATAATTGGTAAACCTGCACCAACGTTTGTTTCAAATAAGAAAGAAGCGTTGTATTTTCTAGACACTTGTTTTAGTGTTTTGTAATTCTCAAAGCTAGAAGCACAAGCAATTTTGTTACAAGTAACCACAGAAATACTCTCTCTTAAATAGCTTTCATAAACTTCAGATACTTGCTGATTTGCAGTATTGTCTATAAAAACACTATTTATTAAATTAGCTTCTTTTACTTTTTTATGAAAACTATCTAAAGTTGTTGGTTCTCCGTTTTCTAAAGCTTCTTTCCAGTTTTCTAAGTCTAGACCTTCATTATTAAAAGCCATTTTTCTAGAATTGGCAACACCAATAACGTTAATGTTTAGTTTTAAGTTTTCTTTTAAAAATTTCTTTTGTTGATGTATTTGTGCCAAAAAGCGTTCACCAACATTACCTACACCTGTTACAAATAAGTTTAACTGTTTTGTCTTTTCTTCAAAAAACTGCTGATGTAATGTATTTAAAGCCTTTGTAGCATCACTTTTATTAATTACTGCAGAGATATTTTTTTCTGATGAACCTTGAGCAATTGCTCTTACATTTACATTGTTTCTGCCCAAAGCACTAAACATTTGTCCGCTTAAACCTTGGTAGTTTTTCATGCTTTCACCAACCACAGCAATAATTGCCAGATCGCTTTCAACAATAACAGGTTTTATTTTTTTCTTACCAATTTCAATGTTAAAAGTTTCGTTTAAAAGTTCTTTTGCTTTAGTTGCATCATCTTCATAAACACCTACACAAATAGAGTGTTCTGAGGAAGCTTGAGTAATAAAAACAACATTAATTTTAGCAATAGAAAGCGTTTCAAACAAACGTTTAGAAAAACCAGGAATTCCGATCATCCCTCCACCTTCTAAAGTAATTAAACTAATATCTTCTATGTGAGATATTCCTTTAACTTCATTACCATTTTGTGGATTATTACAAATTAAAGTACCAGCACTTTCTGGTTCAAAAGTATTTTTAATTCTAATAGGTATTTGTTTTCTTAAAGAAGGCTGAATTGTTGGTGGATACAATACTTTGGCTCCAAAATGCGATAATTCCATGGCTTCTTCATAAGAAATTTCTGAAATAGGATAGGCTTCTTTTACCACTCTAGGATTTGCAGTATACATACCAGCAACATCTGTCCAGATTTGTAATTCATTTGCATTTAAAGCAGCAGCATAAATAGAAGCAGTAAAATCTGAGCCTCCTCTACCTAAAGTAGTTGTTTCTTCAAAAATATTTGAAGAAATAAAACCACCTAAAACAGTAACTTGATGGTTGTTTTCTTTAAAAAAGGAAACAATATTTTCATTGGTAGTTTTAAAATTAACCTGAGCATTTAAAAACTCATTGTTTGTAATTACTAGCTCTCTACTTTCTTTGTGAGTAGCATCAAATAATTCTTTTGCAGCATTTGCAATAATGTAAGAAGACAATCGCTCTCCAAAACTAGAAACTTTTGCTAGTGTTTTGTCTGATAATTCCTGCAATAAAAAAACACCATCGTATATTGTATTTAAAGAGTTTAAAAGTTGCTGAACGTAGGTAATAACTTCTTTTTGGTTTGCTGATGAAATTAAATCATTAATAACAGCTAAATGATGTTCTTCAATTTTATTTAAAACCTCTTTATAATTTTCGTTTTTATTGGCTGCCAAGTTTGCACCTTCAATTAAAGCGTTTGTAGTTTTACCAAAAGCAGAAACTACTACCGCAATTTTTTCGTTTTTAGAAGCTTTCTTAACAATTGCTAAGACTTTTTGTATGTTTTCTGAACTTGCGACAGATGAACCGCCAAATTTTAATACTTTCATTTTCAATGAATAGTTTAAGTAATTTAATATTTTATTGAGTAGTTTCGATGTTGTTCGAAACAATAGTTAACCTTAAGTGATATGAATATAGCTAAAACCCCTAAAGGGTAATTGTTGCAGTTGTGCAGATAGTTGTGTGCATAGAAATACAAACTACATTTGTAGTTATTGAAGAGTTAATATTTGTATTTGTTAAATTCACAAGGCAAAAATAGTTGTATTATTTTTATTTTTCAACTTTAAGAACAAGTTATTTTGTAAATATTGTAAATTAATACAGTATTATTAAAAATAAAGGTATTTTAAAGTTTTAATATTACTATTTAGCAAGAAGTTTTGTCTTTTCTTGAATAATAATAGCAATGGGTTTGTTTTGAATTTTGCTCTCTAACCAAGACAAAATATCTAAATACAAGAAAGCTCTTTTTTCATAAGGATGATTCTCAAACACCTTTAATTTTGCATGAATTTTTTTGAATTCATTTCTAATTTCATGTGGAAAAACATCACTCAAATCTCTAATAGAAGTTAAGAAAACTTTTTGCACTTCTTGTAAGTTTTCCATTTTTAATAAGAACTTATAAGTATCTACAAATTGTCTTTCTAAGTCGTAATCTAAGCCACATTCATAATGTGCAATTAGGTTTAAAATACGTGCAAAACACTGTAAATCTTCTGCAGCACTTACGTTTTTAGAACGAATAATTTTTTGCAAATAGGCAATGCATAACTTGTTTTTGCCCATGCCAAAATACAAACAAGCAATTTTGTAGTACAGTAAAATAATATAATGATTGTCTAATCTATTCTTGTATTTATCAATTTTATTATTAATTACATCCACCAAATATTCTCCTTTTTCAAAAGAACCTTCTAAAAAGTGAAGGTGTAATTTATTGGAATACAAATACAAGAAAATGAGTAATTCTGTATTGGTATTTAAAGGTATTTCTTTTTGATCTATTTCAGATTCAAAAAAAGTCAATTCCTTTTTAAAAGTAGATGTTTTTTTAACTAAAAAGGAAGCTTCTAATAAGTAGTTTTTAGATTTTAAATAGAAAACAGGGTGTGTATTTATTAATTTTTGACTGTTAAATAAATCGACACATTTACGTGCGTATTTATAACTCTGCAAAAAATCTTGCACTAAAAAACTATACCATAAATGAGCTTTATATAACCATAGTTTTTCACGAAAACCTAATTTCTGAAAGTCGTATTTTGGCATTCGATCACTAAAATATTTATCTACAAATTTTAGTTCTTTTTCATTTTTTACATAACCATTTTGTATTAAATGGCTGTATAATTGCAATGATAAATTAGATAATTTACTAGCAGTAACATTGTGCTGACTAAGTTCTTTTGCTTGTACAGAAAGTTCATTGGCTCTTGTGCTTAAACTTCTGGTAATGTATTGGGTTTCAATTACTTTTTCTAGTTCTACAATTTCATAAGCAATATTTTTTTCCTCATTATCTAAAGCCATATTTTTGGCTTTTTCTAAGAGTTTTAGACTTTGTTTGTACAGTCCTTTTTGATATAAAACCGTTGCAAAATCTAGTTGTTCTCTAATTTGAATTCGTACATTTTTATGTGCAGGATTTAATCGTAAACTAATTAAAATTTGTTTGTATAAATGTGCTTTTAAGTTAGATAGTTGTTGTTTAGAAACAATTCCACTTCCAATAATTACTTTTTCATCATAGGCTTTCAACTTCTCTAAAAATTTAAATAGCGAAAAAAATTTAGCATCAATATTACCACCCAATCTTCCAACATATAAATTAAATTGTCTCTTTTCTGATTTAGTTAAGGACTTAATAAGTGTAAAAAGGGAGTCATTTTGTTGACTAGCAGACATATGGTTAAGTTATTTTAGCAATCTTATTAAAAGCGTACAAATACAAAAGTAGGAAACCTTTTTAATTTTTCAGCATATTTATTGTTAGTATAAGGTAGTTTTTTATTTGAAACTTATATATTTGTTTCAATTTTGAACCCCTAATTACTAAAAATGAAGGTTTTTTTACTTACAATATTTTCTTTCTTAACATTGATTCAGACTACATTTTCGCAAGATTTAGAAGGTTACTTTAAAAAATACTACGAAGAAGGAAATATTTTTAGACTTCAAGAAGCAGTTGATTTAGGGATAGACCCTAATACAACAATTATAGAAAAACAGCCTATAGTTGATTATGTTGTAGATAGCTCTAATGATGAAGATAAAATTATAGAAGTTTTAGGCATCCTTTTTAAATCGGGTTTAGTACTTGATAATGCTATTACATATCAAAAAATAGTACAAAATAAAACTAAAAATGTTATTGATTATTTACTTGCAAAAAATATAAAAATTAATACTGTAAGTGTAGACAATCAAAATGCTTTCTCAACTAAATATCTAAATTATTTGATAGAGAAAGGTTTTGAAATAGACGACTCAATCATCCCTAGAAGAAAGTTTGAAATTAAAAAAGCACGTTTTATTTCAAATCTAAAATTAGGTAATAAAGATTCTGTTACCTTAGCTTTAAGTACTTTTATGAGTGTTCTAGAAATGACTCATGTAGAACTATTTTATGCAATTAAAACAAAAGACACAAAGTTTATAGAAAAAATATATAAAAAAGCATCAAAAGATGTATTAAATACAACATACTCATTACCTTGGAATAAAACAGTTTATGGTGAGCAACCAAAAAATTTTAGTAATACTCATTACCCTTTAACTTGGGCAATGGGCACAAATGATTTAGATGTTGTAAAATATTTAATTTATGAAGGTGCATTACCATTAGAAAATGGGAATTCTAAAAGTGAACCAGAAATTCAAAAATATGTAAACGAAGCCTACAAGTTCAATTGGCATAATGATTTAAATGCTGGTTATTTTGAGGCATTGATAAAGGTTGAAGAAACACCCGATTTTAGTTCATATACTGTTAAAAAGAACACCTTATTAAAAGAAATTATTAACAAAAATTTTGTAAACCGAGTAAAACGATCTTTCGGAATTTTTTCAAATTATGATGAAGATTTTTTTATTGAGTTAAAATTTTTAAAGAAAGATACAGAAATTGAAGCGATATTTGTAAAAACGAATGAAACCAATGATTCAAAAAATCTAAAAAAATACTTATTAAAAGATAAAAATAAAAGATTTTTCGAAAAGTTATTTAAAGAGTTAAAGTATACAGAAATTAATTACACATTTGCTTATCCAGAAAAAGTAGAATAATCTTTTTGGACATCAATAAAATTTAAAACGATTTATAAAGTACTATTTATAGATCGTTTTTTTATTAAAAATAAATAAAACACACTTACTTTTTTAATTGACCAATGTATTAATATTTATTGTAAACAACTGTTATTTAGTTATTTAGATTCATTGTAAAATAATTAGGTATCGTATTAGTAGGGCTTAAATTTTTATTTCAGTTTTTAAAGATATCTACATTTGATATATAACAAGATAATCTTTATAGAAATTATGCAAGATAATAAGGTTCAAATTTTTGATACAACATTAAGAGATGGAGAACAAGTTCCTGGGTGTAAGTTAGATACAACTCAGAAATTAATCATTGCAGAAAGGTTAGATTTGTTGGGTGTAAATGTAATTGAAGCAGGTTTTCCTGTTTCAAGTCCAGGAGATTTTAATTCAGTTACTCAAATATCTAAAATTGTAAAAAATGCTTCAGTTTGTGGTTTAACAAGAGCTGTAGAAAATGATATAAAAGTTGCAGCAGAAGCATTAAAGTTTGCAAAACATCCTAGAATTCATACTGGTATTGGTACCAGTGATTCTCATATACAATTCAAGTTTAATTCAACTAGAGAAAAAGTAATAGAGCGTGCTGTAAAAGCAGTTGCTTATGCAAAATCTTTTGTAGAAGATGTAGAGTTTTATGCAGAAGATGCAGGTAGAACAGATAATGAATATTTGGCAAGAGTTTGTGAAGCAGTTATAAAAGCAGGTGCAACAGTGTTAAATATACCTGATACAACTGGGTATTGTTTACCAGAAGAATATGGAGCAAAAATAAAATACCTAAGAGAAAACGTAAAAGGAATAGAAAAAGCAACACTTTCTTGTCACTGTCATAATGATTTAGGAATGGCAACTGCTAATTCAATTGCAGGAGTTATAAATGGAGCTCGTCAAATAGAATGTACAATTAATGGTATAGGAGAAAGAGCAGGAAATACAGCTTTAGAAGAGGTAGTAATGGTGTTAAAACAACATCCATATTTAAACTTAGAAACAAGCATCAACACTAAACTATTGTACGATACAAGTATTTTGGTGCGTGAAAGTATGGGAATGCCTGTACAACCAAATAAAGCTATTGTTGGGGCAAATGCATTTGCACACAGCTCTGGTATTCATCAAGATGGTGTTATCAAAAATAGAGAAACCTACGAAATTATGGATCCAGAAGATGTAGGTGTTACAGAAAGTGCCATTGTATTAACAGCAAGAAGCGGTAGAGCTGCATTGGCTTACAGAGCTAAAAAAATTGGTTACGAATTAACCAAAGTACAATTAGATATTGCTTATGAAGCTTTTTTGAATGTAGCAGACAAACAAAAAGAAGTTAAAGACAACGATATTCATGCTATAATTAAAGAGATTAGCAAAACCTCTGAAGTTGCAAAAGCTTAAATTATACAATTTTATATCTTATTTTTAAATATGTTTTTTACAACTATTTAAAAGAATCTACTATCTTTGATATAAAAAAATAATTTTTTAGTTAAAGATGAAGTGTACAATTGCAGTAATACCTGGAGATGGTATTGGACCAGAAGTAACCACGCAAGCAAAAAAAGCATTAGATGCAGTTGCAGAAGTGTATAACCATATCTTCTTATATAAAGAAGCGCAAATGGGTGCTTGTGCAATTGAAAAATTTGGAAATCCTTTGCCAGCAGAAACCATTGAAACTTGTAAAAATGCAGATGCAATTTTATTTGGTGCTATTGGAGATTTAAAATACGACAACGACCCAAGTTTAAAAATAAGACCAGAACAAGGTCTTTTGCGTTTAAGACAAGAGTTAGATTTGTTTTGTAACGTAATACCTATAAAAGCATACCCAAAGCTAATTAAAAACTCTCCATTAAAAAAAGACATTATTTCAGGAACAGATATTGCAATCTATAGAGAGCTGTCTAGTGGTATTTACTTCGGAAAAAAAGAAACCAGTAAAGATGGACTGTCTGCTTTTGATATTTGTTCTTACAGTGTAGAAGAAATTTCTAGAGTAGCACATTTAGCCTTTAAAGAAGCAAGAAACAGAAAGAAAAAAATAACATTAGTAGACAAAGCCAATGTTTTAGAAACTTCACGTTTATGGAGAAAAACAGTTCTAAAAATTGCTGAAGAATACAAAGATATTGACTTAGATATTATGTTTGTAGACAACGCTGCAATGCAATTAGTCTTAAACCCAAAACAGTTTGATGTAATTTTAGCAGAAAACCTTTTTGGAGATATTATTACTGATGTTGCCTGTGTGGTCGGAGGTTCAATTGGTATACTTGCTTCTAGTTCCGTCGGAGAAAAAAATGCGTTGTTTGAGCCAATTCATGGTGCATTTTCAAAAGCAAAAGGCAAAGATATTGCCAACCCTTTGGCATCTATTTTATCAGCAGCATTGCTATTAGAGCATTTAGGTTTAACAGATGAAGCAGATGCAATTCAAAGAGCAGTAGAAAAATCTTTAGATTTAGGCATTACAACACAAGATTTAAAAGGTAAAAATCAATTTGCAGCTTCAACAGCAAAAGTAGGCGACTTTATTGCAGATTACATTGCTAATCAAGAAGATAGTAACCTAAATTTCACTAATATTTATATGGGACAAAGTACTATTATTTAAAACTTTGCCTATACAATATATTATTTTTTTTTGAAGCTATTTCCAGCTTTCATTACTCGCTTTTTTTACCTGAAAAAGGTAAAAAAGAGCTCAAACAGACCATTCAATCTGGGCTATATTTTTTGTTATTTTCAATCAAAATCAGTAAAATTTTAGTCTTACTTCACTGTAAAATTCAGCCCAAAATAATTACAGAAACTTTACTAATTTAACGTGAGTTCGAGCTAAGAAAGGGTATTAATTATTAGTAAAATAGAGAAGAAATTATTAACTTAATGGTCTGAATAACAAGTTAATAATAAATATCTTCTCTATGATTACTGACAGTAAAATTATCGAAATATTTTGTCTTTTAGACGATTTTAGCAAAGAATATAACATTTTAG
>NZ_CANMHM010000016.1 GCF_947497695.1 uncultured Polaribacter sp.
GTAAGCAGTAAGCAGTAAGCAGTAAGCAGTAAGCAGTAAGCAGTAAGCAGTAAGCAGTAAGCAGTAAGCAGTAAGCAAAAATAAAAAATTGGATTTAGATTACCATAATTATGTTCCTTTAAAGGCAATTCCTTTTGTTCAATTTTTAATTGACAAGCACTCTTTTGACTTAAAAATTGTAAATCAACGGCAAACAAAACATGGAGATTTTAGACAATTGCCCAATGGACGATTTCAAATTACAGTAAATAACAACCTCAACAAATATCAATTTTTACTAACCTTAGTACATGAAATTGCTCATCATGTTACACATCAAAAATTTGGAAGGGTTCAACCTCATGGAAAAGAATGGAAAACTGTTTTTCAACATTTAATGTTGCCTTTTTTAAATCCTGAAATTTATCCAATACAAATGCTTCCTTATTTAGCAAATTACTTTAAAAACCCAAAGGCAAGTACAGATACTGATGTAAATTTATCTTTAGTATTAAGAGGAAATGTGGCTGAAAATGGAAAAAAATTCATCTTTGATATTCCTTTAGGTGGTTTTTTTGAATTTAAAAAAAACATCTATAAAAGAGGCAATAAAAGAAGAACTCGTTTTGAATGTTTAAATATGAGCAATAATAAAATTTATTTATTCAACCAAAACGTAGAAATTATAGAGCATAAAGCTGCTAGAAGATAAATTTTTTTTTTGTTACCTATTCCTTTTAATAAATAAGGTATCTAAGTTCATTTCTTTCTGCAACCAATTTCTTAAATCTCTCTCTTTTAACTTTACAATACTATCTTTTAATTTTAAATTCCATTTAACCATTACAGTAGGTATTGTATCAATATTAATAAAATCTTTAGAAGTCAATACTTTTGCAAAACCAATTTCTTGTATTTCGTTATACCTAATTTTAGACTCTTTAGAAATTCTACTAAAAGCGATCGCTTTTTCATTTTTAGAATGCGAATCTTGTTCAATTCTTGTATTTAAATCGGCTATCGTTTCTTTTAGTTCTTCTATCTCTTTCTGCAGTTTCGCAATTACATTTTTACTCTCTTCTAACTCTTTTCTTTTATCACTATATGCAGTTGTAATCAATTCAAAACTCTTAGTATCACTACCTCTAATTATTAATTTAAAGTCTTTAATTTTAGTATAATTGATATCATTTTTCAATTGATTTTTTAAAATATTCTCTTCTCCATCAGTTACTTCATTAAAAAAGTTCAAACTAATTTCTTTCGTTTCTGAATTATAAGAATTATCTATCAATTGAAAATTAGGAATTGCCTTTATTTCATTTTTAATAAAAATACTTACTTGATTTTTAATTTGACTTTCATCAAAAACATTGATAAAGGTAAAAATTGCAGGGATCATAACAGCTAACCCAACCAAAGTAGCAATAATTGCATATCGTTTTCTCTTTGCTGCATTAGCGTATTTATGCATCGGAAAATTCAGCATTTTAAGCACTATAAATGACGCTAAAGCGATAAAAATGGTGTTGATAATAAACAAATACATGGCGCCTAAAAAGAAATCGAAATTCCCTTTTGCCAATCCATAACCTGCAGTACAAAGTGGTGGCATTAATGCAGTAGCAATAGCAACACCAAAAATTACAGAAGCAACAGTTCCTTTTTTAGTTCTGGCAACCATTAAGGCTAAACCACCAAAAAAAGCAATTAAAACATCTCTAATATCTGGACTTGTACGTCCTAATAATTCTGATGTATCTTCACTTAAAGGAAAAAAATAAAAGAACATAAAAGAGGCAAATAAACTTAAGCCAATCATTGTTCCAAGGTTCTTTAAAGATTTCTTTAGAGTAGCAATATCATTTAAAGCAAAAGACATTCCCAACCCTAAAATAGGTCCCATTAAAGGAGATATTAGCATGGCACCAATAACCACAGCTGTAGAATCTGCATTTAACCCAATTGAGGCTACAAATACAGCAAAAATAAGAATCCAAGCAGTTGCTCCTTTAAAAGAAATATCAGCTTTTATAGCAGCTATAGTAGCTTCATGATCTGTGTCTTCTCTAAAATCTAAAAGTTCTTTTAAGTATTTTTTGATACTTGCTAGCAAACCTTTTGCATCTTCTTTTACTCCTTGTTTTGCCTGCTTAGAGGAATCTTCAAGTATGTTTTTTTCTTCCATAACCCTATTATACGATGTTGGAAAGATACAAAAAAAGTTAGTTGATACTACTTTTATAATTTTACTTAAGATAAATAATATCAATCTCTAGTTGAAAGTTTTGTGCTTTTTTATTTCCTATTAAAAATGCAATTTCTTCAATTGTATTTGCTGAAAAATTATTTAAATCTAACTTTCTACCTCTAAATGCTGGATACATTTCTTTTAAAGGAATTACAATTTCTTTCCATTTATTTACTTCTGTAGAAAAAGTATGTACATAAGAATGGGCATTTTTAATAGCATCTTTTACACGAAACTGATAGTTACTACCATCTCCTTTTACTTTTAGAACGATATATTTAGAGTCTTTAATATTTAATTCTTTAAAACGATATCTTAAAGAGGAAAAACCTCCATTATTTTCTAAAGACACATTTCCATAAAAAGAACCTTTGCCTTCTTCATTTAATTTAAAATTCCCTTGAGACCTACCTCCCATCACAACATCGTCTACAACACGCCAATTAGTAATATTTGAATTGGAATTAAAATCGAAAACAACAATTTTGGTATCGCTCATTATAAATACTGTAAAAATTAAAAGGTAAAACTTTATCATAATAATTATAAACTATTACCAAAAATAAGATTTGAAAAGTAAAAATTGTGTTGAAAATTTGTTAAATAAAAAAAGCTTCACAAAAATGTGAAGCTTTAAATGTGACCGGGCTGGGGCTCGAACCCAGGACCCTCTCCTTAAAAGGGAGATGCTCTACCAACTGAGCTACCAGGTCATTTATTTTCGCCTTAGCGGGTGCAAACATACATCTTGTTTTTAGTTTAAAAAAATTTTTTTTTACTTTTTTTCTGCTAAATATGCTTCTCTTACTTTTTTAAATAAATTAGATGAATACACAAAATCTACAACAGCTTCATTATCAGTTTTAAATATCTCTTCACTTGTCCCTTCCCATGCTTTTTTGCCGTCTTTCAAAAAAATTATTTTTTGTCCAATTTCCATTACAGAATTCATATCATGAGTATTAATTACTGTTGTAATTTTATATTCTTCTGTAATTTCTTGAATTAACTTATCAATTACAATGGCTGTTTGAGGATCTAAACCAGAATTTGGTTCATCACAAAATAAATATTTTGGATTCATAACAATAGCTCTTGCAATGGCAACTCTTTTTTGCATACCACCAGATAATTCTGCTGGTAATTTTTTATTTGAATTTGGTAAATTCACCCTATTTAAAACAAAATTTACACGTTCTAACATTTGGGCATTAGATTGGTTTGTAAACATTTTTAAAGGAAACATTACATTGTCTTCAACAGTCTGAGAATCGAATAAGGCACTTCCTTGAAAAACCATACCAATTTCTTGACGCCATTGTTGTTTTTCATTTTCTGTAAATTTTGTATTTACTCTTCCATCAAAAGAAATCGTTCCAGATTCTTGCGTATGCAAACCTATTAAAGACTTTATAAATACGGTTTTACCAGAACCACTTTGGCCAATTATTAAACTGGTTTTACCTGCATTAAAAGTAGCAGAAATTCCTTTTAACACTTTTACGTTTCCAAAGCCTTTGTGTAAATCCTTTACTTCTATCATATTTTTAAGTTAAAAGCATTTGAGTTAGAAAATAATTCGCAATTACAATTAAAATAGTTGTCCAAACTACAGCTTGTGTACTTGCTTTACCAACTGCAATAGAGCCTCCTTTTACATAATAACCATGATAAGATGGAACTGTTGCTATTAAAAAAGCAAAAATTAAAGTTTTAATAATAGCATAGACTAATAAAAACGGGTTAAAATCTGTTTGAATTCCTTCGATATAATCACCTCCAGAAAAAAGACCAGAGAGCACACCAGAAACCCAGCCTCCAAAAATACCTAAAAACATTCCTAAAGATATTAAAAAAGGATAAAAGAAAACAGTGGCTATAATTTTTGGTAGCACTAAATGGTTTAAAGAGTTGATACCCATAACTTCTAATGCATCAATTTGTTCTGTTACACGCATTGTACCAATGCTAGAAGTTATGTAAGACCCTACCTTCCCTGCCAAAATAATAGAACAAAAAGTAGGTGCAAATTCTAAAATTATAGAACGTTTTGCTGCAAAACCAATTAAAGAATCTGGTATAAAAGGGCTGTCTAAATTTAAAGCGGTTTGTAGGGCGATTACTCCACCAATGAAAAATGAAATAAACATAATAATTCCTAGAGATTTTAAACCTAAATCTTCAATTTCTTTTAGCAATGCTTCATAAAAGATTTTAAAACGTTGTGGTTTTTTAAAAACGCGTCCTAACATCATAAAATATTTACCAATATGCTCTAGGTAATTCATTTCATCTAATTTTGTGCTAAAGTATTAAAATATCATTAATTGATAGCCAAAATAAAGATATCAAAATTAAAAAATATTACTTTTGGTTTCAAGTATAAAAAAATTGTCATGAAATCTAAATTTCTTTTCTACTGTATTTGCTTTTTTGCTTTAATAAGTAGCACAAAAAAAGTTATGGGACAGACCAAAAAAACCTAAATTATTAGTTGGTATTGTAATAGATCTAACTCGATTTGCTTATAGATACACCAAAGATGGGATTTAATAGAATTTTGAATCATGGATTTTCATTAGAAAACGCTCACTTTAATCATATACCAAC
This sequence comes from uncultured Polaribacter sp., assembly GCF_947497695.1. Classification (GTDB taxonomy): domain Bacteria; phylum Bacteroidota; class Bacteroidia; order Flavobacteriales; family Flavobacteriaceae; genus Polaribacter. The sequence goes on from NZ_CANMHM010000016.1 coordinate 4,841, forward strand.
GTATACAGCTGTTGGCCACGCATCGATTTTTACTGGAACAACACCAAGTGAACAGGAATTATTTCTTACAATTGGTATCATAAATTTTTAAAAAAATCTATTTATTGTGTAGATGATGATGCTTACAAAACAATTGGTAATAATGAAAAAAATATTCAAAAATCACCGAAAGATTATACACAACTACAATTTAAGACAAATTACACCTTGCACAAAATATGAATGGAAAAACTATTGGTATTTCCATAAAAGATCGTTCTGCAATTTTATCTACTGGTCATAGTGCAAATGCTGCATACTGGTATGATGGAGGTAATTTTTAATATTTGGATTTCAAGTTCATATTATATGAGTAAACTTCCAAAATGGGTTATAGACTTAAATAAAAATAATAAAGCTGATGCTTATTTAAATACGGCTTGGAATACACTATATGACATTAAAAGTTACAAAAATAGTAGAACTGATAATAATGTTGTTGAAAAGACTTTAAAAGGACAAAAACACCTACTTTTCCTAAAGACTTAAAAAAGCTACGCTCTGAAAATGGGTATTTAAGTTTGATAAAAACAGTTAAGGCAGGAAATACTTTTACTACTGATTTTGCGAAAGCAACAATTAGTGAATTTATAGATTTTTTAACGGTTAGTTTTTCGTCAACAGATTACATTGGCCACAAATATGGTGTTTCAGCTATAGAGACAGAAGATACTTATTTACGTTTAGATAAAGATCTTGCCATTTTTTTTAAATTTTTAGACCAACAAGTAGGAAAAAATAATTATACCCTATTTTTAACTGCAGATCATGCATCTATTCACAACCCCAATTATCTTCAATTTTAAAAATGCCTGCTCATTACATAAATATTAATAAACTCAAAGAATTTATTATAAATATTTTAAAAAAGTATTTTATTGCTGATGATTTGATTGAAAATGTTTCTAATTACCAGATTTTTTTAAATAAAGAAAAAATAGCGGCATTAGGTTTAGACTTTAATTTAGTTGCTCAAAAATTAGCTGATGAAGTCATTAATTTTGATAAAATTTACAAAGCTGTTACTGCAAGAACTTTACAAACAAAACCATTTAACTCAGGAATTTTAAATTCGCTTCAAAAGGGTACAATCAAAAATTATCTGGCGATGTTTTAATGATTCCTGTGCCAGGCTACTTTAACAAGTATTCAAAAAGGTATAATATTACAGATATTGCATCAACAATTGCAAATTTGTTGAGTATTAAACCAGCAAATGGCACAAATGGAATTATTATTAATGAAGCTTTAAAGTAAAAAAGGCACTCAAATTGAGCACCTTTTTATTTAATTCTGAGTTTCTTTTGGAAACTCAATTTTTTCTAAAGCTTCTTTTTCTTTCTTAATTTTTTCTTTTTGATCTTTTATTTTCTTATCTAGTTCATTTAGTTTTTCATCTGCTTCACGAATAATATCGTCTTTTTCTTTTGCTTCTTTATCTGTAATTTTTTTATTTTTCTTAGCTTCTTCTAATCTTTTGTTTGCTTGTTTAACTTTTTCTCTTCCACGAATAAGAACATTTTCACTAGAACGCACATTTTCTTCTTGTACTTTTATTTTATTACGAGCTTCTTCAGAACGAATTTTCCCAAATTCTCGTCCATTTAAATTCCCCTTATCACGTCCGTAAGAATTCCCTTTAGATTCTTTATCCTCTTCTGATCTCTTATCATTCTTTTCTTTCTTAACTTTTTTTACATCTTTTTCATCGTCTTCAAAGTCATCATTACTATCGCCTTCGCTTCCATCTAATTCTTTATCCTTATCTTTCTTTCCTTTCTTGTCTTTCTTTCCTTCACTATCATTCTCTTCTATCTCGACTTCATTATTTTTACTACGCCCTTTAACATCTTCAATATCAGACAGATGTTTCTGTTTCTTTTTTTCTGCTTTTTCCTTTCCTTTGCCTTTTATTTTTTCAATTTCTTGATCTACATCTGTAGAATTTTCTTTTATTTTATTTTTACCTTTTTTTACCTTCTTATTTACTTTTTCTAAGCCTTTACCCTTTCCATTTCCTTGTGCTGCAACTTCTTGAGTAAAAATAAAAGATACAAAAGTTAATACTATAATTACAAATTTAAAATTCTTCATATTTATGGTTTAAATGTTATCTAATTTTTTTAAATCTAATTCAATATCTTTTATGGTGTTCTTTAGAGATTCTATATTTTTTATGACATCTGCTTCAATAGAATCAATTTTTTGAATATTATCTTCTATTTTTTTTTCTTCTTTTTTCTTTTTGTCTGTACAAGCCATCATAAAAACAAAAGCTGAAATTATACAAATTGTTTTTTTCATTATAAATTATTTTAAAGGTTGTTAATTGTTAGACTCACAATCAGTTAACAAGTCACAAATATATAATTAATCTGTTAAAATTATAACGTTTATTTTTTTTATAGATTTAATAGATACAAAAAACACCAACTAAAAATGAAATAATTGCACCAATCCAAGTTTCTGGAATAAAATTGATGAACAAAAAAATTATAGGTATCCGTGAAACAATATTGCAAATAATAAGGCTGTTAAATTTAATAAAATTTTATCTTAAGAACATTTTGCTTTACTCATAAAATAGCACAATAAAGTTTCATGTGCAGTGACTGCATTATATACTCTTAAAATTCCTTTTGAAAATCCATATTTAAAAACATACAAAAGTTTTCTTTTAGTAGCAAAACTCATAAAACCATAGTTGCATATATACCATCAAAAGGTTGGTTAAATTCTTTATTTTATTGTTTATAATATTTTACAATAATATATTTAGTAAATTCTTCTACCAAACCAACTATAATAAATGCTTTTACAAACTGTTTAAAAAAATTTATAGCATTAACTGATAACAACTTAGCTAGAAAACCAACTAAAATTACTATTATTAAAATACTAGCTTTTAAAATTTAAAAGAAAATTTTTAAAGAAAAAACACCGGATCTTTTTCAAGTCAATCTTTAAAATAAATATAAAATATAATTCTGGTTAAAGTTGCAACTGCTATTAAAAATTAAATTTATCGTTTTATTTTTTTGGCAAAAAAACTTCAGTCATTATACAACGAGCACTTCCTCCTCCAAACAATTCAATGGTATCTAAAGAACTCGAAATAATTTTACAATGTTGTTTTATTTGAGCTTTTTGCAATTTTGTTAAACTTTTAAATGCACTTTGACTCATTACTAAAAAACATTCATCATCCTTATCACGAACCTGTAACATATTTCCTGCAAAACTAGTTACTTGTTCTTCTGTAATCTCAATTATCTTTTTACCATCTTCTTTTAAATGTTTTTGAACATTTTTACGGTCTTTTTTATCATCAATAGAAGACAAACAAATAATAGCAAAACTTTCTGCAACACACATCATAACATTTGTATGGTATATTGCTTCTCTTTTTCCATTCACAGTATGTTTAGCCGTAAAAATAATTGGAGAGTATTCAAAATCTTCACAAAACTCGATAAACAACTCTTCATCAGACCTGCTAGATAGTGCACAATATGCTTTCTTATTTTTTCTATCTAAAACCATACTTCCAGTACCTTCTAAAAACACGCCATCTTCTTCTGCCGAAGTATAATCTACAATATCTTCAATTAAAAAACCTTCTTTTTCTATGGCTAATAAAATATCTTCTCTTCTTTCTAATCGCCTATTTTCTGCAAATAAAGCATACATTGCAATAGTACCATCAGCATGAAAAGAAATCCAATTATTGGCAAAAATAGCATCTGGTGTATCAAACTCATTGGTATCAGAAATAACAATTACCTCAACTCCAACATAACGTAATTCATCAACTAAAGCATCAAATTCTTTTTGAGCTTTTGCGTTTATTGTTGATGGAAGCAACGTTTTTAATCCTTTTTGATAAAAATTATTTATTAAAGTTTGTTCATTCATCCTAAAATTCATTGGACGAATCATTAAAATCATATTTGTAGTTTGAGTCATTTAAAAGAATTGTTTAAAACAAAACTAATTTTTTTTGATGAAAGAATAAGTTTTAAGAAATAAATAGTGAAGTTTGTTTATTATTTTTTGTAATTTATTTAACAAAAATAAATGTTTTAATTGTTTAATTTTGATAGACAACTAATTTAATCTAAACATATTATCATGAAAACAATTTCAAAATTTTTATTCCTTTTTACTTTAATACTCTCTTTTAACTCTTGTAGTGAAGATGATATTGTTGAAACTCTTGAAATCAAATCAGGCTCTATTGTAGATGTTGCTTCAAGCAATAATCAATTATCTACTTTGGTAGCAGCAGTAACTAGAGCAGACTTGGGCTCTGTTTTAACTAGCACTGGCCCCTTCACTGTTTTAGCCCCAACAAATCAAGCATTTACAGATTTCTTAGCAGACAACAATTTTGAATCTTTAAATGATGTACCTGTTGCATTACTTAGAGAAGTACTTTTAAACCATGTGATTGATGGTCGTTTAGAATCTACAGATTTAACTACTAGTTATGCAAATACAAATGCAACAAGTGATGCTTCTAACACACCAATGTCTATTTATATAAACACAAGCAATGGTGTAAAATTTAATGGAATCTCTACAGTTACAAGTGCAAATGTATCTGCCAATAATGGCATTGTACATATCGTTGACAAAGTTATTGGTTTGCCAACAGTTGTAACTTTTGCATTAGCAGACCCAAATTTCTCAACTTTAGTTGCAGCACTCACTAGAGAGGATTTAGATACTGATTTTGTAGAAATATTAAACAGACCTGCATCTAATGCAACAGCTCCTTACACAGTTTTTGGACCAACAAATACTGCTTTTACAAACTTTTTAACTGAATTAGAACTTGATGAATTATCAGACATTCCAAAAGAAACATTAGATACTACTTTAAGAACTCACGTTTTAACAGCAACAAATTCTTTAGATAGTGCTTTAAGTGATGGTTTAGAGTTAACAGCTTTTTCTAATCAAAAGCTAACTGCAAATGTTACTGGTGGAGCTACATTAACAGATCAAGCAGACAGAATTAGTAATATTACTGCTACAAATGTACAAGCCAATAATGGTGTAATTCATACTATTGATAAAGTTTTATCTGTTAGTAATGAAATAGTATTAGTTGAAGTTAAAGAACAAGTAAGTAAATAAACTTTAAGTATTTTTATTAAATACCTGTAAATTATTTTACAGGTATTTTTTTTGCTTATTTTTACAATATGAAAAGAATAATTTTACTCATTATTTTAAATTTCTCTCTTTTTTCTTTCGGACAAAATCTTCCTGAAGGATTTATCTATTTATCAGATATTGACAAAACCATTCAATTAGAATTACGTTACTTAAGCAATAACAATTTTATAGGAAAACAGATTGATGGCTATCACAAAAATTGCATTATTGTAACCAAACAATCTGCCAAATATTTACTCAAAGTACAGCAATCTCTCTTAAAAAAAGGATTGAGCTTAAAAATATTTGATGCCTACAGACCTCAGCAAGCAGTAGATCATTTTGTGCGTTGGGCAAAGGTTTTAAACGACACATTAATGAAAAAAGAATATTATCCAAACGTATCAAAATCTCAATTATTTAACAAAGGTTATATCGCTTCAAAATCTGGACATTCAAGAGGCAGTACTGTAGATTTAACAATTGTAAATACTAAAACAGGTAACGAATTAGATATGGGAAGTCCTTATGATTTTTTTGGAGAACAATCTCATCCATTTTATAAAAAATTAAGTAAGGTTCAAAAAGAAAATCGATTCTTTTTAAGAAAAATAATGATGGAAAATAATTTTAAACCTTATGAAAATGAATGGTGGCATTTTACACTTATAAAAGAACCTTTTCCTAACACCTATTTTAATTTTCCTGTAGAATAATAATTTTAAAAAAAAGGTGTGGTTCTTAATAGTAAATAGTAATTTAGATAAATGGACTTTTATAAAGTTCAATTAATTTTATGAACTTTTACACACACTAATTACATTTTAACATAATAGAAACAACTTCATTTAAAATCGGCATTATATTTGTAATATTAGCTCTGAAAAGTAAACTACAAATGAAATCAAAAATAAAATTTCTTTTTTTACCTCTTTTACTATTTTCAGTAGTTCAATTATCTGCTCAATTAGATAGTAATACAAACAATAAAGAAAAAGGCAAAGTAAAAGCGATTGTACTAAATAGTACTAAAGAAGTTAAAAAACCAACATCTATAAATCTTGATAGCAATCTAGGCTTTAAAGGTGCTTATAAAATTGAAGAAGAAAAAAATAAGAGAAAAGAAGCAGAAGAAGCTTTCAATAATAAAGGAATTTTAACAAGAGAGCAACTTAATAATCTACGAATAAAAGAAATGTATGGCAAACGTACTGTAGAAAAAGTAGATAGCTTTCAAGGAAACTTTTTAACACTTTCTAAAGCAGTTACTTTATCCTTTAGAGATTTTGGTGCAATTGATGGGGATATTATTGCAATCTATCATAATGATATTCTTGTTGTTGAAAAAGCAACGCTCAATCAACATTACAAATCTTTTGATATTAACTTAGACAAAGGAAATAATAAAATTGAAATTGTAGCATTAAATCAAGGTAGACTTGGTGCAAATACAGCACAATATAAATTAGTTGATAAAAATGGATCAAAAATAGCATCACAATACTGGTTTTTAGCTACAGGAGCTAAAGCAATTTTTAGTGTATCAAGAAATTAAAATCGATAAAAAAAATTAAAAACAAGATTCTTAGAATCTTGTTTTTTTATTCTACATAAAAAAGTTATTTTTGTAACGCTAAAGTGTTGTATTATTACAAATGCTTAAACGATTAAACAAACAATAACTCTAAGAATGAAAAAAATCACCAAACAAACCTATTTAGATTGGTACCAAAACATGCTTTTTTGGCGTAAATTTGAAGACAAACTTGCTTCTGTTTACATTCAACAAAAAGTAAGAGGTTTCTTGCATTTATACAATGGCCAAGAAGCTATTTTAGCTGGTGCATTGCATGCAATGGACTTGACTAAAGATAAAATGATTACTGCATACAGAAATCACGTGCAACCAATTGGTATGGGAGAAGATCCTAAAAAAGTGATGGCTGAATTGTACGGAAAATCTACCGGAACTTCTAAAGGAATGGGTGGTTCTATGCATATTTTCTCTAAAGAGTTTCGCTTTTATGGAGGTCATGGAATTGTTGGTGGTCAAATCCCTTTAGGAGCAGGTCTTGCTTTTGGAGATAAATACAATAATACTGGTGGTGTTACATTAACCTGTTTTGGTGATGGTGCTGCAAGACAAGGATCTTTGCATGAAGCCTTTAATTTAGCAATGTTATGGAAATTACCTGTAATTTTTATTTGTGAAAATAATGGATATGCAATGGGTACTTCTGTAGAAAGAACTGCAAACCATACAGATATTTGGAAACTAGGTTTAGGTTATGAAATGCCTTGTGGTCCTGTAGATGCTATGAACCCAATTAAAGTTGCAGAAGCAATAGATGAAGCTTTAGACAGAGCAAGACGTGGTGATGGACCAACTTTCTTAGAAATGAAAACCTACAGATATAGAGGTCACTCAATGTCTGATGCTCAACACTACAGAACAAAAGATGAAGTTGAAGAGTACAAAAAAGTAGATCCTATTACGCAAGTAAAAGACATTATCTTAGAAAAAGGATATGCTACAGCAGAAGAATTAGCTATTATAGATAAAGAGGTAAAAGCGAAAGTAAAAGAATGTGAGCAATTTGCAGAAGATTCTCCTTATCCAGAAACTCAACAGATGTATGATATGGTTTATGAACAAGAAGATTATCCTTTTATAAGTTAAGATATGGCTACAGTAATAAATATGCCCAGACTAAGTGACACCATGGAAGAAGGTGTTGTGGCAAAATGGTTAAAAAGTGTTGGAGATAAAATTGAAGAAGGTGATATTTTAGCCGAAATCGAAACTGATAAAGCAACAATGGAATTTGAGTCTTTCTATGAAGGAACTCTCTTATACATTGGTATTCAAGAAGGAGAAACCTCTCCTGTTGATGTTTTACTAGCCATTATTGGTGAAGAAGGTGAAGATATATCTGCTATTATTAGTGGAAGTTCTGATTCTCCAAAAGAAGAAACGGCTACTAAAGAAGTAAAAGAAGAAACAAGTACTAAAGAAACTGCTTCTGCTGATGCTGTAGCAATTCCTGAAGGAGTTCAGGTAATTACAATGCCTCGTTTAAGCGATACAATGACTGATGGAACTGTGGCAACATGGTTAAAAACAGTAGGTGATGAAGTTTCTGAAGGAGATATGCTTGCTGAAATTGAAACTGATAAAGCAACAATGGAATTTGAATGTTTCTATGAAGGAACTATTCTATACATTGGTGTACAAGAAGGTGAAACAGCACCTGTAGATAGTTTATTAACTATTATTGGTCCTGCTGGAACTGATGTTTCTGCATTGGTTGCCAATGGAGGAGCTACTACATCTGTAGAAAAAACAGCTAATACTTCTACTGATAAAAAAGAAGAAAGTAAACCTGCTGCTAAAACTGAAGCAGCAAAACCTGTTGCAACTACAAGTAACACTTCTAATGGTCGTATTTTTGCATCTCCATTAGCTAAAAAAATAGCTTCAGATAAAGGAATTAATTTAGCAGAAGTTGCTGGTTCTGGTGAAAACGGAAGAATCATTAAAAAAGATGTAGAAAATTACACACCTGCTGCTAAAGTAGAAACAAGTAATGCTACTACTGTTAATTCTATTGCTGCTGGTGTTGAAAATTCTGAAGAAGTTAAAAACTCTCAGATGCGTAAAGCAATTGCAAAATCTTTAGGAAACTCTAAGTTTTCTGCTCCAGATTTCAGTTTAAATATTGAAGTTGATATGGACAATGCAATGGCTTCTAGAAAAATAATCAATGCAATTCCTGATACAAAAGTATCTTTTAACGATATGGTTGTAAAAGCTTGTGCAATGGCATTGAAAAAACATCCACAAGTAAACACATCTTGGACTGAAACAAATACAGTATACCATAGTCATATTCATGTTGGTGTTGCTGTTGCTGTAGATGATGGTTTATTAGTACCTGTTATTAAGCATACAGACCAATTAAGTTTAACTCAAATTGGAGCAGGTGTTAGAGATTTAGCTGGTAAGGCAAGAAATAAAAAATTAGCTCCTGCAGAAATGCAAGGAAGTACTTTTACAGTTTCTAACTTAGGTATGTTTGGTATCCAAAATTTTAATTCTATAATCAATCAACCAAATTCTGCAATTTTATCTGTAGGTGCAATTGTTCAAAAACCTGTTGTTAAAAACGGACAAATTGTGGTTGGAAATACAATGAATTTAACTTTAACTTGTGACCATAGAACTGTAGATGGTGCTGTGGGTGCTCAGTTTTTACAAACATTAAAAACATTCATTGAAAACCCAGTTACAATGATAGCATAATTGTTTTTTTTAATATTATACCAAAAACCATTTCATTTATTGAAATGGTTTTTGTATTTTAAACAACTAAAACATCATTATGAAAATTAAAATCATATTACTTTTATTACTATTTAGTTTTATCAATACAACCAATAGTCAAGAAAAAATTAAAGGAAATAAAAATGTAACAAGGGTTAAAACAGACTTAAATCTGTTTAGAAAGATTGTTATAAATAATGATTTTAAAATAAAATTAATAAAATCAGAAAATTCATTTGTTGAGATTGAAACAGACGAAAATATTCATGAGGTTATTGATATAGATGTTGTAGATGCTACACTTACTATTTCTACTGAGCTAAACATAAAAGCAAAACGCTTAAACATAACCATATATTATAAGGAATCTCTACAAGAAATAATATTAAACGATGATGCTGAATTAGAATCTTTAGCCCCTATAACAACTGCTTCTCTTTTACTTCAAATAAATGATTATTCAATAGCAGAATTAATTATAAAAGCAGATGAATTTAATCTTATTAATAATAACAAATCTAGATTTCAACTAAAATCTAAATCTGATTTGCAGGTTACCAGTAAAAAAGCAAACTTACTTTTAAACGAATCTAGTAACACAAAATTAGACATTAATGTAGATAGCCTAAGTACCAAAATGATGAAAAATGCAATTTTAGATATTAAAGGCACAGCTGCTTCTCTAAAAGCATTTACTGCTGAATCTGCCAACTTAAAAGGCGAAGCGTTAAAAGTTGACAATTGTTTTACAAGCTCTAGAGATAGTGCTGTTTTTATCATACAAGCTTCTAGTGAAATAGTTATAGACGCATCTGAAAAAAGTAGAACAGAAATATATGGAGATCCTAAAATTATTATAGATAAACTTACAGGAACCTCTAGGCTGTTTAAAAAAGAGCTTTAATTTTTTCTAATTATGGAACAAAACTAACTTATAGTTATAACCTTTAAACAAAAATTAAAAAAACACACAAGATATCTCTCTTAGTTTTTATTTTTATAGACTACTTTACTGTATAAAGTAGTAATTGTTCAAAAAAAATGACACTAAAATGCCTAAAAAAGGAAAAGCCAAAAACACACTTAATAAAGCGAAGCATACTAAGTTGATGAATCGAAAAATTAACAAAGTAAAATTAGAAAAACAGCTTCAAAAAGAGCGTTTGAAAGCAATTATTAGAAAGGCAAATGAACAAAAAGAGAATGAACAATAAACTAAAATATATTTTAGGTTGTATTATTTCTGTACCTCTATTACCTCTGCTCTATTTTCAAGGAAAAAACATTAGAAAAAAAGTACCTAAACTACCAGAAGCAAAAGAACCTAAAGGGTTGGTAAATGGCAATTTTAATACAACTTTAAACATATTATGTATTGGAGAAAGTACAATTGCAGGAGTTGGGGTAGATTTTCATAAAAACGGATTTACAGGTGCTTTAGCAAATGTAGTTTCTAAAAAACTTAAAAATAATATCAATTGGCGTGTTTATGCAAGAAGTGGTTATACTGTAAAACAAGTTTGCAACAAAATTATTCCGAAAATTGAAGAATCTACTACAGATATTATTGTTATTGGAATGGGAGGAAATGATGCTTTTACGCTAAATTCTCCTAAAAAATGGATTGCAGATATTAAAACTCTTGTTGAATTATTACAAAATAAGTTCACAGAAACCTCAATTTTTTTCACAAATATGCCACCAATAAAAGAGTTTCCTGCATTTACAAAAACTATAAAATTTGTAATTGGTAATTTGGTTGAAATATTAGGCAACGAATTACATCGTTTTACTAAAAACAAAAAAAATGTTTTTTATTACAAAGAAGTTATTACACTAAAAAATTGGAGTAAAAAACATCATTTACCAAATAATAATTCCAAAATATATTTTAGTGATGGCGTTCATCCTTCTAAATTAACCTATCATATTTGGGGAGAAGAAATGGCGAATTTTATCACACATAAATTAAGTTCTAAAACTTAAATTCTTAAAACATACAATAAAATTTATTATTGCAACACATAATTCTTGTTAAAACTTTGCATATAAACTAAAAAATAAAGTTCCTAACTATTAACAAAAGTGGTACGTTATTTATTTTTTGGAGGATAATTTTTTAATATTTCTGCAACTACTTTTTGAATATAGAACTCACGTTCTTCTGGTGTTCTTTTCTCTTTTATTGTAGAATTTAACGAACCTTCCCAAAAAAGAGAATTAGATTTAGCTTCAATAAATTTAATAATTAAGTTTTCGTTTATTTTTTTACCTCCAATTGGTATGCCTCCAGATATACCAAAACCACCATTTATACCACCACTTCCTAAACCAATACCAAGGGTATTATTATTTTGAGCCACTGAATTTTCTGTATTAAAATAGATAAAAAAATCAGGAGTACTACTTTGCAAAAAACCAGCTGTTTCTAGATTTTGATCAATAGAAGCTTCAACTCTTTTTACATCAAACTCATTTAAATTTTCTCCATTATCTTCATAAAATTCAAACGTTTTAAATTTAGCAAAAACAGTATTTTCATCATAATCTGTAATTACTTTTGATGTTGAGCAACTCATCAAAAAAAATAATACTACATACTTTATATTTTTTACCATCACTTTATATTTTTTTTATTTTAGCACAATCCTTGTTGGAGTATCTTTACCATTAATTATACTTTCAGTTCCTTTTGCAATTGCTTTAATAGTTTCTGTAATTACTGCAACATCAAGTGTTTCTGCTTCATCAGAAACTTTATGATAATTTTTATCAACATCAATAGCAGTTGTAGAAAATGTATGAGAAGGAACGCCTAACTTTGCTAACGATGCATTATCTGATCTAAAAAATAAATTAAAATTTGTATATGGATCAGCATGTAAAGTATACCCAGAACCTTTTAAATTGTTTTGAACAATCGTTCCAAAATTTGACCGTTCAAAACCAGTTAACCATGCAGTTTTAGGTCCAAAACTTGGTTCTTTCCCAATCATTTCTAAATTAATCCCTGCAACAAATTGATTGGCATCAATGCCTTTGCCAAAATGTGTAGAACCCAATAAACCCATTTCTTCTGCTGTAAAAGCTACAAAAAGAATGGTTCTTTCATTATTTCCTTTCAGTTTAAAATATTCTGCCAAGGCTAAAACACCTGTAACTCCAGATGCATTATCATTTGCACCATTGTAAATACTATCTAATTGCCCTTCTATTTTTCTGACTCCTAAATGGTCATAATGAGCAGAAATAACAACATACTCGTCTTTTTTAGTTGTACCCTCTAAAACGCCAATAATATTACTGCTAGTTAATTCTTTATTGGTTTTATAATCTGTAAACGTAAAAGTTTGTCTAAAATTATCTAGAGTATCATAAGTAGTTAAACCTATATTTTTAAACTCATTTTCTATATATTTCGCTGCTTTTTCAATACCTGGTGTTCCTGTTTTTCTACCTTTCATCTCATCATCAGCCAAAGTATATAAATGCTTTTTTACAGAAAGTGAATCTATTGTTATTTCTTTTTCAACTTTTTTTTCTTGAATCTTTTTACAAGAAACTGCCAGCATTAAAAGCAAACATAACAAAGTTAATTTCTTCATTTTTAAATTGATTTTTAAAACATAAATATAATTAATTTAATTGATTATTCTTATAACATAACAGATTCTTAAGAGATATAACTGTACTATAAAATTATTGTAAACTCTAAAAAGAAGCTATTTAAAACCTTATTATTTTTGTATGTTTGATAAAAATTTTAAGAATGATAATATCCGAAATTCCAAATATAAAACATACCAACACCAACAACTTTTTTTTATTATCTGGACCTTGTGCTATTGAAAGTGAAGCAATGGCGTTAAGAATTGCAGAAAAAGTAGTTACAATTACCGATAAATTAGAAATTCCGTATATTTTTAAAGGAAGTTTTAAAAAAGCAAACAGAAGTAGAATTGATAGTTTTACAGGTATTGGAGATGAAAAAGCACTCAAAATTTTACGCAAAGTTTCAGAAACTTTTAATGTACCAACTGTTACAGATATTCATGAAGTTTCTGATGCTATAAAAGCTGCTGAATATGTAGATGTTTTACAAATTCCTGCTTTTTTAGTACGTCAAACAGATTTAGTGGTGGCTGCTGCAAAAACAGGTAAAGTTGTCAACTTAAAAAAAGGACAATTTATGAGTCCTGCTGCCATGAAACATGCTGTACAAAAAGTAAAAGATGCAGGTTCAGAAAAAGCATGGATTACAGATAGAGGCACCATGTTTGGCTACCAAGACATGATTGTAGATTTTAGAGGAATACCAGAAATGAGAAAATTTGCACCTACAGTTTTAGATGTTACCCACTCTTTACAACAACCAAATCAAGAAGCAGGTGTAACAGGTGGCAGACCAGACATGATTGAAACCATTGCCAGAGCAGGAATTGTAAATAATGTAGATGGTTTGTTTATAGAAACTCATTTTGACCCTGCAAATGCAAAAAGTGATGGAGCTAACATGCTACATTTAAACAATTTAGAAAGTTTGCTCAGTAATTTGGTTGCGATTAGAAAAACTGTAAATAACTTATAAATTTTTATTTTGGGCGTTTAAACGGGCTTTCCATTGTATCTTTTTTCTGAAAAAGAAAAAAGGATGCCATTGCAATCCCTAACGCACTCAGTTAATCTCAAAAAAAAATCTTATTAAAAAAACAATTGTTTATTATCAAAAAAAATAAAGGCACAATTTTTGTCATCTAAAGTTGTTAAACAAAGTATGATGAAACAAGTTTTATTTTTCTTTATTTTATGTTCAATTACACTACAAAGTCAAAACTTTAATAAAGTTGATAATTTGGTATCTCAATATCCCAAATTTACTAAAATTGAAGATTTAACAAACCAAATTGAAAAAGATTTTACATCTGATGAAAATAAAGCTAGAGCAGCTTTTTATTGGTTGGCTAAAAACATCCGTTACAACTTAAAAGAATATTACAATCCAAAACAAAGAAGTTATCAATTTAAATATTCTTCAGAAGAAGAAAAAATAAGCAAACTACAAGCTATTAAAGACAAATTAGTCTCAACAACCTTTAAAACTAAAACAGGTGTTTGTGAAGAATATGCACAATCTTTTAAAAAAATATGTGATTTATTAGGTTTAGAAGCTGCAGTAATTTCTGGCTATGTTAGAAATAGCCCAAAAGAAATAGGACGACCTAAAAAATACTCAAACCATGCTTGGAATGCAGTAAAACTAAATAATAAGTGGCTTATTTTAGATGCAACTTGGGCAGCAGGTCATTTAATTAATGGCAAATGGATTCGTAAATTTAATAACTACTTTTACAACATGCCAAAAGATAAAATTTTTAAAACCCATTATCCAGAAGATAGTCTTTGGGTATTACGTTTTGGTAGCATCAGCAAAGAAGAGTTTTACAACCAACCAATATATGATGCCTCTCTTTTAAGTTCTAAAGCTGAATTACTGACTTCAACAACCGGTATTTTAAAAGTAAATGCATCAAAAGAAATTATATTGAAATTTAAAAATTTAGAAAACAGTTCTTTAATTAGATATGCTTTTAGAGGAGATCGTTATTCAACAAAACCAACAATCAGTTTCGCTGAAAACACTTATACATTAACCATTAAAAATGCCAAACAAAATTCTTTTTTAACTTTATATCTAGATCAATCTGCCATTCTTCAATTTCAAACAAATTAATTAGTTTCTTTTATAAAAACCTTTGTCTTTTAGTTGATGAGCCTCTTGTAAAACAGATAATAGAACCTCTTCATTTATGGCATCAATTGTAGTGTAACGTAAAGATTTTATCACTTTTCTGTTGTCTGAAATCAACAATTCATTGTAATTTTTTAAATGTGCAGAAACCCAAAAACCAACATCTACATAGCCTTTCTTTTTTGAAGGATTCAAATAACAAAAAGGTTTATCTTCTAAATAATAAAAAGGCATTTTCCATTTAAACTCTAAAACTACTTTTGGAAATGAATTTTCAATCAAAATTTGTAAATGCAATAAAATTGATTTAAAAGGTTCTGGTTGCTCTAAAATATATGCTTCTGCAGGTTTCATTTTTGTATATTAGCATTTGTTAAAAATACAACTTAATGGACAATAATTCTAAAATTAATTTTTCTTTAAAGGGTTTTACAAGTATATTAATTGGAGGTTATTTTTTTATTGCAGGCTATTTAATTGAAACCATTTTAAAAGGTTTTTTAATTGATGATCATGCTTTAGCAATGTTTTCTGCAGAAATTATAGAATATGTTGTATTAGGAATTGCTTTTTTAGTTTTTCAATTTTCTTCTTTAGCCATCTACTTTAGCGGTAAAAGAAACGCAACAAAACTAGAAATTACACTTTGGAATGCCCCAACTAAAAATGCTGTTAAAAAATACTTTCTTGGAGTTTTAGTTATTTTTTCTTCATTAATTATTTTAATGAATCTAGGTTTTATAGACTACATCACTCCTACTTTTTTAATTTTATATGGATTTTTATTGTTTGTGTTTAAAAATGAAGCAAGAAAAAATTTACTTGTTTTAAGTGGTTTGAGTCTTCTTTTGGCTCTTATGTGCTTTTTAATACCTACTTATTGGGCTTCTTCCCTATCTATTTTAGGCATTGCTCATATTACTTATGGGTTTGTTGTTAAAGAATAATTGTTGTAATTTATTAAAAGTCATTTTTTTTAATAAAACTGAAATCAACACATTTATATTAATAATCTCGCTGTATTTTTCTAACAATATCTTCTAAACCATTTAATTGAAGTTCATAGACCAATTCCATTTGTTTGCCTAATTTTCCATTAGGAAAACCTTTGTTTTTGTACCAAACAATATAATGTTCTGGCAAGTCTATTAAAAACCTGCCTTTAAATTTACCAAATGGCATTTTCATTTTGGCTAAATCTATTAGAAACTGTTTGTCTTGAAGCATTATTTATGTTTATGGTATAATATTTGTTCGAAGATATTAGAATTTATAATGATAAGCAAGGGTATTTTTTATACTTTTGCAAACTGCGTTAAGGATTGAAGTGGCATCCTTTTTAACTTTTTTGTTAAAAAGATATAACTGAAAGCCTGACCAAGCTTTTTTGCTTGGTAACGCCCAAATTAAAATCTACTGAAAAGTTTCTGAAACAAGTTTAGAATTAATTCAATTACGCAAATTAAAATTTGCTATTTCATTAAGGGGACGACTGGTTTTGACAGCAAGGACAGTGAATTTGTAAGCATACCGAGTTATGAAATAACACTCGTAAAACCTAATTTCAACTTTTTAAACGGCGAGAATAACTACGCTTTAGCTGCATAATTCGAATCATAGTAGAATTTGCCTAGGCACACAAGGTGTGCAAGCTTTATGTCCACGAAAAGCCTTGATTTACGGCGTTTCACTTTTGGATATCGTAAAAGTAAATATAGAAAACCTGAAACTTTGGCAGGTTTTTGAAACTAAAGAAGTTAAGCTAAAAGCAGATTGTTCTTAATCAGCTTTTGGTCGAAAACCAAGAAAGAACTATGTATGTAGAAAGCTTTTTGGCTGCTTGTTTGGACCCGAGTTCGATTCTCGGCGTCTCCACTTTTAACCCTGTAAAATATTGTTTTACAGGGTTTTTTTACTTCATTTATACCATAGAACTTTTAAAAGTTGTAACTATTTATTAGAACTCAATCAAATTCGTCTTTTTTTTAGTAAAAATTACAAGGGGTCTGTTAATATTACAAGGAGTCAGTAATATCACAAGGAGTCTGTTAATATTGCAAGGGACTGAAGTCCCTTGGGTATTTTTGATGTTTCTTTTTAAAAGGCATCATTTTCTTGTAAACAATTTGTCCAATTTTTGTAGAATTTATCTTTTACTTTATGGGTATATTCTAATTCTAAAAACTCGGAAACTTTATTATTTACTTCTGTATGTATATAAAGTGGATAAAATAGAAACAAACTTTTATACTTATTTTTTAAATTGATAAAAGCTTCTGAAAAAGTGCTAGATTTTTTGGGAGCTTCTGTTTTTACAGTTATTTTTCATGTAAATATGCAGTAGAAATATTTTTTGGGGTTTTTATATTTGTTATTGCTTCTAAATAAGTTCCCATAAATTAACTGTTTTAAACTATCGCAATTTAGCTCACAACTTTTTTATTGTTTTTTTTGTGTTCGTGAATCTTAAGAGTTTTCAACTATTAAGATTTAGCTCACAACTTTTTTATTTTTGAGTGTTCGTGAATAAAAATTGTAATTAATACTGTTCTTTTAAATTAAGATGTTTCTACAATTTTTATTTCATCTTCTGTTAAACCATATAATTTATAAACCATAGCATCTATTGCTGCGTCTGTTTGGTTTATTTGGGTTTGTAATTCTTGTGCTTTTTGTTTGTTTTCTTCAAAGAGTTCTAACCACTCAAACTCGTCTTTTTTTGTTAATGGTGCAAGGGACTGAAGTCCCTTGGATATTTGTGCTTTTATGGCTTTGTTTAGCTCTTTTATAAAGTCTCCAAAATCTAACTCGTGCCAGTTTTGGAGTTTTTTGGAGAGTTTTTCTAAACTGAATTTTTGTTTTAAATAGGTTTGGAAATTTGATGTTTTATTTTGAAAAACATTATTTTTAGAAATTATTGATTCAACTTTTTCTATAAACTGCGTTTTATTATTTGCTTCTGTTATTGGTAAATTAGATAAAAAATCTTTCTTAAACCTTATTCCTTTAGAACCTAATCCTCCACCAGAATAATAATTTGAAAAGATATAAAACATTAATTTTGAGTTTAACATTGCTAATAAATATTCTAAATCATCACCAGTAATAAAGGTTATAGTGTCATTCGTAAAATATTTGTTTACATCTAAGACAAAAGGAGGCTTCGAAGACATTTCTTTCCAGATAATTTTTTTCTCAAGAAAAGAATCTAAATAAGCACAATTTCTAAGGTTAAAAGGTGTAGACCCTTTATCATATCTCTTTGATAATTTAGGTTCATATTGCTCTAAATGTTCTTTAATTATAGGGTAATCTTCAATTTCTATTTTTGGTGTTTCTTTAAAACCATTATGAACATTTAATAAATATAAATCTTGATAATCTATTTGATATCTGTCAACATCTCTACCTCTTAAAATTGGTTCTATTATTTTTTCAGAATTAACATCTTTACTAATGAATTCATTCTTTTTTTCTTCATTTATTATAAAGGCTTCAGTTAAACCTGTTAAAATACCTCTGTTAATATTAATATTCCAATCCTTTAAAAGTTTTCCTTTCCTCAATACTTTATCTTTTAAAGCTTGTTCTTTTTTAGATGATATTGTCCAAACATCATCATTTTTTGGACTAATATCTACAAAATAATTATCAAAAGAAACTAAATCTTTTACATCACTTTCATTAGAAATATCTATGCTTGAAATAATTAAACTTTCAACTTTTAACTTTTCAAACATAATTATATTAGAATCTACGACTGCTGATTCAAAAATTCCTGCACCTAAATCTAATAGTTTATAAGGATTCGTGTTTTCGAATAAGTATTTCCTTAAACTTTTACCGTAATTTGCTCTCATCCATTTATTGGAGGTTATAAAACCTAAAACACCTTTTGATTTTAAAATATCATTTCCTTTTTCATAAAATAAGCAATACAAATCACCTGTGCTTTCATAAGTTTTGTAACCAATTTTGGCTAATTCAAATGAAATATTTTTCATTTTTTGTAATTGAACATAAGGAGGATTCCCAATAACAACATCAAAACCACCTTTGTATTCTGTTTTAAAAGCAACATCTATAGTAGTACAAAAAGAACTAATAATGTCTTTAATTTCTTGGCTGTGTTCTGGTAGTTTATGTTTGCTTCTATTACTTTTTACGTAACTTATTGTAGTATTTAATTGCTGTTTGGTTGTAATTTCTTTACAATAATATTTTTGAGACCACAAAGGTTTCTTTTTATCCAAGGGACTTGAGTCCCTTGTTTTTGTTTCCTGTGGCTCATTTTCTTTCAAAGCACTAAAGTACTTTGGAGATACTGTGTTTTGTTTATTGTGTATAAAAGACGTTACGCCTTTTATTTTTTGCATTATTTTGCTAATTTCTTCTTCTTCGCATCTAATAATTAAGTGTATATGATCTGCACAAATATTATAAGCCAAAAGTGTTAAGTTTTCTTTTTTTACTAATTCTGCAATGGTTTTTGTAATTAACAAATCATCATCAGTAGTAAAATAAACAACATTTGGTTTTGGGTTTGTGCCTTTTTCTCTTGTTTCTCTTACCTTGTAAGTTTCCATTCTAACAGAAGTTCTACTATCATGTATTGTACTTGTTAGATGATAAATTTTACTGTTTTTTTCTTTAAACACATTAGGAAATTCTTTTTCCCAATGAAAAGCTTTATCTCCTGCAATTGCTTTGCTATCAATTAAAGAATTACCACATTTTATATTGCTACTTAAATCGTTTAATTTTCTACGAGGTTGTGCAGTACGTAGCCATAAAGAGAGTTTTGCAATTTCTACAGATTCTTCATTTAAATCTACTCCAAAAATATTGTTTTCTAGTATGGTATTTTCTATGTCTGAGAATTGCAAACCACCACCTAAAACTTTTGTTTTTAGTTCATCTATATAATTGTGTTCTTTAATTAAAAAATCTAAAGCTTGGTTTAAAAATGCCCCAGAACCACAAGCAGGATCGCAAATTGTTATTTGCAACAACCAAGCTCTATAAGTATCTAATAGGGTTACTAGTTTGGTAATGGTTGCTTTTTGTCGGTTTTTACGTCCTTTAAAATATTCTTCTTCTTTTATGCCTAATTCCGCTTTTTTTTCTGTGCAAAGTTTACCAACAGTATTTTCTACAATGTATTTGGTAATGTATTTTGGGGTGTAGAAAACGCCGTCTTTTTTACGTTTGCTTTTTTGTTTGTCAAAATCTGCACCTTCTATTTCTGCATTTACACTTTCTATTTCGTTTAACGAGTTTTCGAAAATGTGTCCTAAAATATTAACATCTACTTGGCTTTCAAAATCGTAACTTGCTAGTTTGTGGGTGTATTTGTAGAGTAAATCATTGTCTATAATTAAGCTATCTAATAAACTATCTTCTTTAAATAAACCACCATTATACGCATATATTTCTCCTCTACTTTTTGTGCCTTGTCTTCCTTTATCTAAGAAATTAAAGTATTGTTTAAAGAGGTTGTAGAGTGGTCTTTCATCGCCAAAATCGTTATCTGCTTTCCATTTTTCTAAAATAAGTTCTGTACTATTTGCAGGTAATAAACTGCGGTCTTCTGCAAAGAAAATAAATAAGAAACGGTCTATTAATTTTTGAGATTTTTTAAAGAGGGCTAGTTTTACGTTTTTTTCTAAACGTTGTTGTTCAGTAATTTCCTCTTGAGACCTCTCTACTGTGCTCGAGTTGACATTAGTACTTTTTAATCTTTTTGCATTTTGTTTTACCAAATCTCTGTACAATTCTCTTTTAAAAAGTGAATAGTCTTTGTAAAAATCTTTGGTAATTTGTTCTTCTTGTACTATAGATGCTTCCTTAATTTTTAAAGGAACATTGTTGATGATATTGTCTTTTTGTAAACATAAATAGAAGAGTTCAAAACGTTCTGGGGAAAGTTCAAATAAATTAAATTCTTCAAATTCTGTAGCATCATTTATATAAAAACGTAACTTCTCGAAGTTTGAAGTAATTACATATACACACCCTTTTTGATTGGCTTTATAATCAAAAGCTTGTTTTCTTATGCTTTCTAAATCTTTTGTTTTTGTTCCTTTTAACTCTATAACTGCTATGGCAATATCTTTGTGTAATATGGCTCCATCTGCTTTTCTAGCATTGTTTTGGTTTTTATATTCTGCTACTAAATTAAAGTTTACATTGGGTTTTAAGGTATACTCTAAAATATATACAAACAATTCTGTTAAAAAAATACCTTGATATTCTTCTTCTTTAGAATTTCTAATGTTTTCTTGAATGGTAGGGTTTAAAAAATATTTGGCATATTTTTTATACGCTTTTTCTACTTGTAGTTTTTCTTGTAATTCTAAAGTATTTTTTAAAACAGAGGTTTGAAATAATGACATTTATAGCTAGCGTTTTTTTTGAACTTTAAAAATAGATTTTATAAAAATACTATCACAATAATACAGCAGGTATTTTAGCTATTTTTTGTAATAACTATTGTGCTGTCTGTTAATTAAAGAATCTAATGTGTTAAATTTTAAAAACCTAACAAAGCTTATTGTTTTTTATAATTGTTAATTGGTGACTAAAGAAGTTGCGTTAAGGATAGAAACGGCATCCTTTTTGCTTTTTCTGCAAAAAGATATAGTGTATAGCCTGACCACGATTTTTTGCGTGGCACGCCCAAATAAATATTTAAGAGGAAACTGAAATACTGAAAATAAATTCAGCACAGGCAAGTTCAGTTTGACATATATCACAATCTATTATTAATAATACTTTGTACAATTTCTGGGTTTAACAATGTACTTGTGTCACCTAAATTGTCCATTTCGTTACAGGCAATTTTACGCAAAATACGTCTCATAATTTTTCCTGAACGCGTTTTTGGCAAGCCTTCTGTAAATTGAATTTTATCTAATTTGGCAATTGGGCCAATTCTATCTGTAATTAATTGATTGATTTCTTTTTCTAAATTGTTATGATTTCTATCTTCTCCTGCATCTTTTAGTGTAATATAACCATACAAAGCACTTCCTTTTATTTCATGAGGAAAACCAACAATGGCACTTTCTGCAATGGCAGGATGCTCATTTATAGCGTCTTCTATTGGTGCTGTTCCTAAATTGTGACCAGAAACGATAATTACATCATCTACTCTACCTGTTATTCTGTAATAGCCAACTTCGTCTCTTAGTGCTCCATCGCCTGTAAAATACATATTTTTATAGGCAGAAAAATAGGTTTCTTTATAACGCTCATGATTTCCCCAAATGGTTCTGGCAATACTTGGCCAAGGAAATTTTATACACAATCTTCCTTCTACTTGGTTTCCTTTTAATTCGTTACCTGTTTCATCTATTAAAGCGGGTTGAATGCCTATAAAAGGCAACGTTGCATAGGTTGGTTTTGTAGGAGTAACATAAGGAATTGGAGTAATCATAATGCCACCTGTTTCTGTTTGCCACCAAGAATCTATAATTGGGCTTTTGCCTTTACCCACATTATCATTATACCAATGCCAAGCTTCTTCATTGATGGGTTCACCAACAGAACCTAATACTTTTAAGGATGATAAATCGTATTTATCTACCAATTCAGATCCATGTTTTGCCAACGCTCTAATGGCAGTTGGTGCTGTATAAAACTGATTTATTTTATGTTTTTGGATGATGCCCCAAAAGCGTCCAAAATCTGGATAACTTGGTACACCTTCAAAAAGTACAGTGGTTGCTCCATTGGCTAAAGGCCCATACACAATGTAAGAATGACCAGTAATCCAACCAATATCTGCTGTACACCAATACACCTCATTTTCTTTGTATTGAAATGCGTTTTTAAACGTGTAGGCTGTATACACCATATAGCCTGCTGTTGTATGCACCATTCCTTTGGGTTTGCCTGTAGAACCAGATGTATATAAAATAAACAAAGGGTCTTCTGCATTCATTGTTTCTGCTTCACATTCAATAGAAGCATCGTCTAACAAAGGTTGTAACCATTTGTCTCGTCCTTGTTTCATGTGGATGTTTGAATTGATTCTTTTGGCAACCAAAACAGTTGCAACTCCAGGACAATTTTCTAAAGCTTCGTCTACAATTCCTTTTAAGTCGATCGTTTTTTTACCTCTGCAAGAACCATCACAAGTAATTAACATTTTACAGTCAGCATCATTAATTCTTGTTGCCAATGCTGTGGATGAAAACCCTGCAAAAACTACTGAGTGAATTGCACCAATTCTTGCACAAGCCAAAGTGGCAATTGCCAATTCTGGAATCATAGGTACATAAATACAAACTCTATCTCCTTTTTTGATACCATTGTCTTTTAATACATTGGCAAATTGATTTACACGTTCTGATAATTGTTTGTAAGTAATATGTGCTGCTTTTTCCTTTGGATCATTAGGTTCAAATAAAATAGCGGTTTTATCTCCACGAGTTGGTAAATGCCTATCAATACAGTTTTCTGTAATATTTAGTTTTGCTCCTTGAAACCATTTTATTTCTGGTTTTGAAAAATCCCACTCTAAAACTTTGTCCCATTTTTTACGCCAAACAAAGTGTTCTTCTGCTATTTCTTCCCAAAAATTTTCTGGTTCTCTTATCGATTTTCTATAGACTTGGTAGTATTCTTCTAAATGTTTTATGTGATAATTGCTCATCCTTAATTTAGTTAGTTGTAATGAATTCTAAAAATAGAGATTATATTTTAGTTTTAAAGAATTAATGTTTTTTTTAAGTGTTTTTTTAACATCTAAAAAATGATTCTTTCTCTTAATGTGTAGCTTCTCCTGCTCCACTTGGAATTCTAATATTTTCTACAATTTCTTGCACATCTTCTGGAGGTGCAGCAGTAAACCTAGATACAATTAAAGAAAGGATAAAGTTTACAAACATAGCAATTGTACCAAAACCTTCTGGCGAAACTCCAAACCACCAATCTTCTTTTGTGCCACCACCAAACCAATCAAATTTGAATTTCATCATATAAAAAAGCATTAATAATATACCTACAACCATTCCTAAAATAGCACCTTCTTTATTCATTCTTTTATCAAAAATCCCTAAAATTATTGCCGGAAAAAAGGAAGCTGCTGCCAAACCAAAAGCCAATGCAACTGTTGCTGCAACAAAATCTGGTGGATTGATACCAAAATAACCTGCCACACAAACTGCTACTACTGCTGCCAATCTTGCTGCAATTAACTCGCCTTTTTCTGTAATATTTGGGTTGATCATTTTCTTA
This sequence comes from uncultured Polaribacter sp., assembly GCF_947497695.1. Lineage (GTDB taxonomy): Bacteria > Bacteroidota > Bacteroidia > Flavobacteriales > Flavobacteriaceae > Polaribacter. The sequence continues at coordinate 29,359 of NZ_CANMHM010000016.1, forward strand.
ATTAAATCATGAGAAACTGATGCTGAAATTACCAATAACAAACCTGCAGCTGTAGATAATGCTGCTGCTAAAGCACCTGCTGCAACCAAAGCAATTACCCAATTTGGTAAACCTGCAATTTCAGGATTTGCCAATACCATAATATCTTTATCTACAATTAATTCATTCTTTTCTGCATCTGCTAAATACTGTACTAATCCATCTTTATTTTTATCATCAAACTCAATTAACCCTGTTTTTTCCCAATTACCAAACCAATCTGGCATTTTAGCATATTCTTTATTACTAACAGTTTCTATTAAATTTGTTCTTGAAAAAACAGATATTGCAGGAGCTGCAGTATATAAAATTGCAATTAAAAGCAATGCCCAACCTGCAGATTTACGTGCATCAGCTACTTTTTTAACTGTAAAAAAACGGACAATTACATGGGGTAAACCTGCTGTACCAAACATTAATGCTGCTGTAATTAAAAAAACATCTAAAGTTGTTTTACTACCAGAAGTGTATGCTGCAAAACCTAATTCTTTGTGTAAATTATCTAACTTGTCTAATAGGTAAATTCCGTTTTCATCTGCACCACCAAAACCTAATTGCGGAATTGGATTCCCCGTCATTTGAATAGAAATAAAAATTGCAGGCACCATAAATGCAAAAATCAACACACAATATTGTGCTACTTGTGTGTAAGTGATTCCTTTCATCCCTCCTAAAACTGCGTAAAAAAGGACGATGATCATCCCAATAATTACACCTGTATTGATATCTACTTCTAAAAAACGAGAAAACACCAAACCAACGCCACGCATTTGACCTGCTACATAAGTAAATGAAACTAAAAGAGCACAAAAAACGGCAACAGTTCTTGCTACATTTGAGTAATATCTGTCTCCTATAAAATCTGGTACTGTAAACTTGCCAAACTTTCTTAAATAAGGAGCTAACAATAAAGCTAGTAAAACGTAACCACCTGTCCAACCCATTAAATACACTGAGCCATCATACCCATTAAAAGAAATTAAACCTGCCATTGATATAAATGAAGCTGCAGACATCCAATCTGCTGCTGTTGCTAGTCCATTTGCTAATGGAGACACACCTCCACCAGCAACATAAAATTCTTTGGTAGAACCTGCTCTACTCCAAATTGCAATTCCTATATATAATGCAAAAGTAATACCTACTAAAATCCATGTCCAAAATTGAATGCTCATATTATTTTATTTTTCTTCTTCGTTAAACCCAAACTCATTATCTAAATTATTCATCAACTTAATATAAACAAAAATTAAAATGACAAAAACATAAATAGAACCTTGTTGTGCAAACCAAAAGCCAAGTTTAAAGCCTCCCATTCTAATAGTGTTTAATTCATCGACTAAAAGGATTCCAAAAACAAAGGAAACTAAAAACCAAATGCTTAATAATATTGTTAAATATTTTAAATTTTTACTCCAGTATTTTTTTCTTTTTTGAGAATCCATAAAATTAATATTTACTTATTATTTGAGCGAATTTAATTAAATTAGTATACTTTTATATCTACAAAAACACTTTGGTTATGTATAATTAAATAAAAGTGTTATTTTTTTTCTTAATTTCTAAATATAAAGAACTTTTTTTTGATTTTTGAAACCTTACTACAAAACTGGTATATCATACTTCTTTTTTTTACAGTTGCTATTTTATATGCATCTGTTGGTTTTGGTGGTGGCTCTAGCTATTTAGCCATTTTAGCACTCACAGGATTGGTTTTTACACAAATTAGAGCAACTTCTTTATTATGTAATATTGTTGTAGTATCTGGAAATGTATTTTTATTTTATCAACAGAAAAAAATTGATTTGAAAAAAATTACTCTATTGGTACTGTTTAGTATTCCGTTTGCTTTTTTAGGCGGCAAACTAAAAATTAACCAAAACTCCTTTTTTATTTTATTAGGTTTTACATTACTCTTTGCAGCAATTACCATGTGGTTTTCTAAACGAATTGCAACTGCTAAAGAAATATCAACCGAAAAAAACAGAATAAAAAACGGAACTTTTGGCGGAATTATAGGTTTTATTTCTGGAATGGTTGGTATTGGAGGTGGTGTTTTTTTAGCACCTCTTTTACATCTTACAAACTGGGATACTCCTAAAAAAATTGCAGCTACAGCAAGTGTTTTTATTTTAGTGAATTCTATTGCTGGGTTATTTGGTCAATATTCAAATCCTGATTTTAATATTGATTGGAATTTAACTTCTATTTTATTAGTGATAGTTTTTATTGGTGGACAAATAGGGAGCAGAATGAGTGCTAATTTTTTTACACCGATTCAATTAAAAAAAGCGACTGCTATTTTGATTGCTTTTGTGAGTTTGCGTATTCTTTTTAAGTATCTTTTGTAATATTGGTGTTTTTTTTTACCACATAGAAACATAGAAAACAGCGTTTATTTTTTTAGAAAAAAATAATCTTCAAAAATATCTAATTTTATTTCGCACCTCCTTCTATCTTGTCTCTTGCTTCCTTTTTTACATATACTCATTCTAATGCTCAATGTATAAAAATCAAAAAAACAGCAAACTAAACAACATAAAAATTGTGTATTCTCAACAATCAAAATACCTTTGAAAACTATAAAATAAAAAACAAAAAAATGTTAGAAGTTATTTTTACCTTAATTATGTTGGTGTTATTACAAGCTGTTCTTGGCTTTGACAACTTACTTTATATTTCTTTAGAGTCTAAAAAAGCACCTGCTGCTGCTCAAAAATCGGTTAGAAAAAAGGGGATTTTAATTGCTATTGTTCTAAGAATTGTATTGTTATTTGTACTTGTTTCTATTATTGAATTTTTTCAAGAACCTTTTTCATTTTTAACTGGCGGAATTACAGATGTTTTAAAATTTTCTTTTAATGGCCACAGTATTATTGTTTTAATTGGTGGTGGTTTTATCATTTATACGGCTATTAAAGAAATTTGGCACATGATCTCTACTAAAGGTTTAGAGGTTGATGAAATGGCTACAGAAAAAAAGTCTAAATCTGTAAATGCTGTAATTACAAGTATTGTAATTATGAATTTGGTTTTTTCTTTTGATTCTATTTTAGCTGCCATTGGACTGACTAGTGAAATAGAAAATGCAACCACTGCATTTATTGTTATGGCAATTGCAATTGTATTTAGTGGTTTGTTAATGTTATTTATGGCTGATAAAATTTCTGTGTTTTTATCTAAAAATAGAATGTATGAAGTTTTAGGCTTATTCATTCTTTTTATTGTAGGTATTATGTTAGTTACAGAAGGTGGACATTTAGCACATATTAAAATTTTTGGCGAAGAAATTGTACCTATGAGTAAAACTACTTTTTACTTTGTATTGGCAATTTTAGTAATTGTAGATGTTGTGCAAGGAAAATATCAAAAGAATTTATTAGCTGAAGCAAAAAATAAATTAAGTTAATAAAAATTGAAAAGTCGCTGTAAATATATTTATAGCGACTTTTTTTATGTGATTTCTAAGATACTATCTTTAATTCTTTGGGTAATAATTTGTAAAATTCTTCTATTTATTTCTGATGAACTATTGGTGTAATACCTAAATTCATCCTCAGAAAAATGACCAATAATTAAGCCTAAAGTGATGTTTTTATAGTTGTTATCTGTTTTAAAAACGGACGTAATTTTACTTCTTTTTTTCTGTTCTGATAAAATAGAAAAATCAATTTTTCTTTTTTGCAAGTAATTTTTAAAAGAATGGACTAACAAAAGATGTTGCATTTTTATAATAGGACGAAGCACTTCATTCTGAAACTTTTCCATTTCTGTTGTTCCATTGTTTACTAAATCAGTTAAAATGGGTCTTTTTTTAGTACTCATATTATTTTTAATTACTCAATAAAGCTAATCAACCAATATTTTTTTAGAGACTACAAAATTATCTGTAATCAATTTTACAATATATATGTTAGGCAAAAGGTTGTTTAAATTGTAACTGAAAGACTTTTCTTTTAAAGTATGCTGTTTTTCAATTATTTTCTTCCCTAAAAGATTATACACTTCTATTTTTTGAACATCCAAGTTATTGGAATTTACAATTAATTCTTTTTGTACACTATTGTAATAAAAGTTTACATCATTTTTTAAAACTTCATCATCAATATTTAAAGCGTTTTCTTCCTTTAATAAAACAATGCTAAAACGTTTCAAATAATTTCCTTTTTCTAAGGTAATTTTTTGTTCGTTGTTTTTGAGGTTTGTTAAATTTCCTGTTAAATTATCTTTTAAATAAATTCCGTTATTATAATTTTCTGAACCTACCAACTTAATGGTAATTTCTCTCTGTTGATCTAATACAATGCCTATTGCAAGGTCTAATTGATTTTCTAAATAAGGAATACCAGTTATTACATATCTTGAATTATCATTCAAATCCCAAAACATATCATTATTTAGAGAATCAAACATTTCAGCATCATAACCTACCTCTTTTTCTAAGGTTAAACCACGTAATACTGTTGCTAATTCTCTTTGAAATGTTTTACCTTCATCATCAAACTCTAAACCAACTCTTATAATCTGTAGCTGATCTGTTTCTACTTCGTTTCTCTTTGAACTCTTAAAAAAAGGTGCTGCATTATTATAAGCCCTTAATGCATTGTCTATTGTAATCACTCCTCCAGAAGTTCCTCCTTCAACAAAAAAACTTTGAAAAACAGGTATGTATTTTGTAGGTGCAATTGGTGCAATTACCCCTGGTGCAGCAGTACCAACTCCAAGAGCTCTAGTAGCATATCCACCAGAATATTGACTTTTTACGTGTGTATTATCAGGGTCTTGATGCCAAAAATAGATTACACCTGTTGTAATATTACTTGCTAAATGATTTGCATTAAAAACATCTGCATCTATAGAAGATAAATAAGGATTTCCTAAAAGAGCGTAATTTCCTGTTGTCATGGGCAAAGTATATGTTCCATTATTTAACTCTCCTATAAAATTGTAGTTATTTGCAACGCCTGTTCCTTTCATAATAAAGCCAGAAGCAGGATTGATTGTTGATGTTTCTGTAATTTGAGTCCAATTTAAAGCATTCTCAAAAGTATACAACCATCTTTTACTAATACTCGTTCCTGTTCCATTTAAGGCTGTTATAAAAGAAGGATCTGTATTGTCTTCTATATCTAATACATCATTATTAAATTTTAAATTGGTATTTAAACGAAAACTTCCATCAGTATTTACTGGAGAACTCAAATAATTATATGCATACACAGAAGATTGTGCATCACTTAAAACTTTATAGGCTGTATTTGTACCAATATTTTTGTTAACTCCTGTTTGAGTTTGAATCAATTGAGCATCTCCATACAACAAAATTGAACCGTTAGAATTAATAATATCAGACACTAATAAACTTTTAGTGTTTTCTACTGTTACTTTTGCATTGTTTAAAATTGTTAAACATTTACAATTTGCAGCTGTAGGTAACGTAACATCTTCAGATATCATTACTATTTTTGTTAAATCTGTAAGCGAATTATCAACAGAACCTCCAGCTCCATTTCCTCCTGCCCAAACACCTGTTTGATAGGTTATATCTGGTTCTGGATAAGTTCTAACTAAAGAAAACACTTCATTATCATTTAAAGTAATGTTAGAAAAAACAAGGTTATTTCCATACAAAACACCACCAATTTCTTCTCTTATGGTTCCTGTTGTTAAATTGCCATCTCCATCTTCATCAATAAGAATTCTAAATTCTGATGGATTTGAAAATCCTGTTACATCAAATTGAGTGGTAACTCCAGTAACAGCACCTGTATTTTTTACTTTCCATTTTCTTTGAATACCATTATGAGCAGTGCTACAATCATTAAAAATTGTTGGTAATATTACTGATACTTCACTAACTGCTCCTCCATCATTTCCCCAAAGCAAAAAATCTAAATCATCATCAAAGTTGGCTGATATATCTGTATTATTTGTAACAATATCATTACCTAAAGCAATTGTTAAGATGGCATCTGAATTTACAGATTTTGATTGTTTTTGATTAAAATTACCAGAATCATCTCTACCAATACCTGCAACATCATTCCAATACGTTGTATTATTCCATAAAACTGTAGTATGATCTGAGGCTTTATAATGTGTAGAAGCAACATCTAACGTAATTCCGTATTTTATAGCTAAATAAGACTCTATACCATTAATAGCATCTGCATCTAAACTTACGTTTTCATAGTAAATAATTTCTGCTATAGATCCATCATAATAAATATTATTAGCAGCAGCATTAAAACTTGCTGCTTCAGAACCATCACCAACATAACCATACCTAGTAAGATTACTGTTAATTGAATTTGATGTATTATCTACAGATATTTCTTGCAAACCATTCAATCTTAATTTTGTTTCATTGGTATCATTTGTATCAAAAATAAAACCACCCAAATGAGCTTCTCCGTTATTTGCTAAAGCAACTCCTTTGTTATCTATAATTCCTCCACTATTATAGGAGAAACCTAATTTTCCTTCTCCACCTATAGAAGCACTAAACCATTCACTTCTATCAAAATCTAAAAAAGACCAGTTTCTAGAATCATAAGCATTACCTGAGTTTGATAAATCTAAAAAATCAGTTGAGAAAACAACCCAAAGATACACTTGATTCAAATTATCTGTGGTTTCATAATTTAAGTTTTCAATTGGCATTCTATCACTAGTACCATCAAAAGTTAAGTTTGAATTGAAATTTGTAAAACTAGATGAATTGGGTTGATTTGCTGCTGCAGCCTGACTTAAATGATTAACATCTCCTGATTGATCAATTACTTTTGTAACGTTAGCATCTGTATCAATGACACCTGCATTTCCTTTATACCATAGTCTTGGATCATTAACACCTCCAGGAGAAGCACTTGTTAATGTTGCTATAAAAGAAACTCTTTCTCCATCAGCAATATTTAAAGAAGTATAATAATAATCAACGCCTTCTATTAAAGTATGCCTTGTATCTGTGCCGTCAAAAACATCATTAGTACTTACTATTAAATCTGCTGAAACTACTGTTCCTAATTCAGTGAAAATTGTTTTAGGAATGGCTACATAAACAACACCTGACTCTCCTACTTCTTTAAACAACCATTTTCTTTTGTAAATATGTTCTTTGTTAGGAATATCAAAACCTTCAAATTCTGCTGTATTGCCATTATGACCAAATAATAAGGATGTACCTAACGTTAAAGAGGTTCTACTTACATCATTATTTAAAGATGAATAATCGTTATTGGTTGCTACTATTAATTGATTATTAGTAGCTGATACTGCTATTTTTTGATCTATAGCCCCTACAGAACTGTCATTTATAATACCTGCAACATCGTTCCAATAAGTAGTATTGTCCCAAATTGTTGTGTTTGCAGAATTTTTATAAGTACTAATTGTTTGATCTAAAGAAACACCATATTTTAAGGCTAAATAAGATTCTATTTTATTTATTTCTGATGCAGTTAACGCACCTTTGTCATATAAAATAATTTCTGCAATATCTCCATCATAATAAAAATCATTGGTCGCTCCATTTGCACTATTAGCTTCAGATCCATCTCCAATAAAACCAAATCTATTGGCAGTTACATTGATATCTGCAGTAACAATATCGCCAGAATAATCTTCAAAACCATCCAATCTCATTTTAGACTCGTTGTTTACATTAGTATCAAAAATAAAAGTCCCAATATGTGGTATACCATTATTAGATACTGTGGCAGCCACTAAATCATTTTCCCCTCCAGACTCATAAGACATTGCTAGCCTTCCATTACCATGAATGTAAAAATTATACGATTCACTTCTATCAAAATCTAAGAAAGACCAATTGGCATTATATGCACCAGAAGAAAAACTCGTTTTATAAACCACAAAAGCGTACAATTCTCCAATAGTTTGTCCGTTGGTATAATTTAGATTTGAAATTGCAAATCTATCTGAAATACCATCAAAAGTAAAAGTGTTGTTAAAATTAATAGGGGTTAGTTGTGATGGTTTATCTGCAGCCAAAGGCTGATAAGCATCATTACCTAAACCACTTCCATCAGTCCAATTTAAAGTACCTGCATCTGAAACACCCACATCTCCTCTTACCCAAAGAGACATATTTGTAGTACCAACACCTCCAGGAGTTGATTGTGAATTACTTACTTGTACAATAAGCAAACAGATAAAAATAGTTAATAGAAATTTACTTGGTATTTTAAAGAACTCTTTGTATTCTTTTATTAAAAAAAACATAACTTTTAGGGGTATTTTTAAATGACTATTCTCTGTGATCTTTATATTTCATTCAATTTTTCTAATTCTAATTGAAAATCGTATTGTAAATCTTCGTGCAATTTTTCCATGGCTTTTTTAGCCATTCTTAACTGCGTATCAAAAACATTTTGCAATTGCACGCTTCTTTTTATTGAAGGTTTAAATTCTCTTAATTTTTTACAGAAATACAATAATAACTCTGCTTCAGTTTCTTTCTTTTTAGAATAGCGAATGTGTTTTTTGATAGAAGTTAAAATTTTTCGAACTGATTTTCTAATATAATAAAAGCTGTAGGTATTAATTGCTGTAAACTGTTCGTCAATTTCTTCTTTTAAAGTTTGAATGTATGCTTCTTCATTATTAGATTCAAACAACAAATAGGTAAGTAACTCTTTATTTTCTTTTTTAAAACGCGCCAAATGCAAACATAACTCCTTTAAATCTGAGGCAGATTTATGAGATAATTCATCTTTAAGTTGTTTTATAGTTACTGCTTTCATTTTAAAATAAAACAAGGGAGCATAGCTCCCTTGTCTAAAAAATTATTTTTCACTAGGCATTTTCACTACTTCATTAACATCTGCTGTATAGTCTACACCAGCAACTTTAAACCCAAAAAGGTTATAAAAATCGTTGCTATACCCTTCTAAATCTCCTATTTCTGATAAATTTTCTGTTGTTGCACTTTCCCAAAGTTTATTTACTTCTGCTTGTACATCTTCCCTCATCTCCCAATCGTCAATTCTAATTCTACCTTTTTCGTCTAAAGAGATATCACCACCAAACAAACGCTCGCTATACAAACGTTGTATTTGCTCAATACAACCTTCATGTATTCCTTTGGCTTTCATTACTTTATACAGCAAAGAAATATATAACGGAATTACAGGAATTGCAGAACTAGCTTGTGTTACCAAAGCTTTATTTACAGAAACATAAGCTTTACCTCCAATAGATTTTAAGGTATCTGTAATAGTAAAAGCTGTTGCTTCTAAATGATCTTTTGCTGCACCAATAGTTCCGTTTCTGTAAACAGGTTTTGTAACATCTGGTCCAATGTAAGAGTAAGCAACTGTTGTTGCTCCATCAGACAATAAGTTTTCTGATTGTAAAGCATCTATCCACATTTTCCAATCTTCTCCACCCATTACTTTTACAGTATTTGCAACATCTTCTCCTTCAGCTGGTTTTATAGAGATTTCTGAGACATTTCCTGTATGAAAATCTACTGTTTTATTAGAAAACTCACCTCCTATTGGTTTTAAAACAGATTTGTATCTATTTCCTGTTGTTGGATCTGTTCTAACAGGTGATGCTAAACTGTAAATAACCAAATCTACCTGACCTAAATCTTCTTTTATTAAGTTGATTACTTGTTCTTTAATTTCATTAGAAAATGCATCACCATTAATGCTTTTTGCATATAAGCCTGCTGCATTTGCATGTTTTTCAAAAGCTGCTGTATTGTAAAAACCTGGAGAACCTGGTCTTCTTTCTGTTCCTGGTTTGTCAAAGAAAACACCAATTGTAGCTGCATCTGATCCAAAAGCACTGGATATTCTTGATGCCAATCCAAACCCTGTTGATGAACCTAATACTAATACTTTTTTAGCTCCATCTATTTTTCCTTTCGATTTTACATATTCTATTTGGTTTATTACGTTTTGTTCACAACCTGTTGGATGAGATGTTAAACAAATAAAGCCTCTTGTTCTTGGTTCTATAATCATTTTATAGTATTTAATTGTTAGTTATTAGTTGTTGGTTAAAAAAAGCTACATTCTAATAACTAACCTTGTTATATTTATCGGTAATTTGTGTTAAAAAAAATCTTATATTATTTTATGAGATTTCTCCTATCGTCGAAATGACAGTGTTATTTTTTATTAGCGTTTAGAAAATTATTCACGTTCTTCTCAATTCTATCTAAAACATTTTCTGTAGCTGCTTTTACAAAAGTTTCTCCAGTAATTTGTTCGTATAATTCTATATATCTGTTAGAAATTTCAAGCACTTTTTCATCGGACATTTCTGGTACTTGCTGATTTTCTTTTCCTTGAAAACCATTTTCTATTAACCATTGTCTTACAAATTCTTTAGACAATTGCCTTTGGGTTTCTCCTTTATCTTGTCTTTCTTGGTAGCCATCAGCATAAAAATAACGAGAAGAATCTGGCGTGTGAATTTCATCAATCAAAACAATTTTACCCTCTTTTGTTTTACCAAATTCGTATTTTGTATCTACTAAAATCAGGCCTCTTTTTGCTGCGATTTCTGTACCTCTTTTAAATAAAGCTCTAGTATAATTTTCTAAAACAATATAATCTGCTTCAGATACAATTCCTTGAGATAAAATAGCCTCTCTAGAAATATCTTCATCATGCTCTCCATTGGCTGCTTTGGTAGATGGAGTTATTAAAGCTTCAGGAAATTTATCGTTTTCTTTTAACCCTTCTGGCATTGCAACGCCACAAAGTGTTCTTTTACCTATTTTATACTCACGAGCTGCATGACCAGACAAATAACCACGAATAACCATTTCTACTTTAAAAGGTTCACACAAATGGCCTACTGCAACGTTTTCATCAGGGTTTGCAACCAACCAATTAGGAACAATATCTGCTGTATCGTTCATCATTTTTGTAGCAATCTGATTCAAAATCTGACCTTTAAACGGAATTTGGCGTGGTAAAACAACATCAAAAGCAGACAATCTATCTGTTGCAATCATTACCAAAAGGTTGTTATTAATATTGTAAACTTCTCTTACTTTACCTATGTAAACAGATTTTTGATTAGGAAATTGAAGATTCGTCGTATTGTTAATTGTATTCATCTTTTTTATTTGATGGATTTGGTTTTTTGTTAGTGGTTGCAAAAATAAACTAAAAACTAGCAACCAAAAACAAAAACCGATTATTCTGTTTCTATACTTTTATATGCACTTATAATTTTTCTTACCAATCTGTGTCTTACCACATCTTTATCATCTAAAAATACTTGTGCAATTCCTTCAATATCTTTTAATGCTAGTAAAGATTCTTTTAAGCCTGAAACTTGTTTTCTAGGCAAATCAATCTGCCCAGGATCGCCAGTAATTATAAATTTTGCACTTTTACCCATTCTTGTTAAAAACATTTTCATTTGATTATGAGTTGTGTTCTGTGCTTCGTCTAAAATAACAAATGCATTGTCTAAAGTTCTACCACGCATAAACGCTAAAGGTGCAATTTGAATCACTCCTTTTTCTATATGAGATTCTAAACGTTCATGAGGTATCATATCTCTTAAAGCATCATATAAAGGTTGCATATAAGGGTCTAACTTCTCTTTTAAATCCCCAGGTAAAAACCCTAAATTTTCTCCAGATTCTACTGCTGGCCTCGTTAAAATAATACGCCTAACTTCTTTTTCCTTTAATGCTTTTACCGCTAAAGCAACTGCTGTATATGTTTTTCCTGTTCCTGCAGGGCCAACAGCAAACAGCATATCATTTTTATTCATTAAAGCAACCATTTTACGCTGGTTTGCTGTTTGGGGTTTTATCAACCTGCCTCCTACTCCATGTACCAAAACTTCTTTAGCGTTAATTGCAGCAGTTGTTTTTTCATCATTTCCATTAGATGTTAAAATGCGTTCTATACTATTATCATCTAGCTTATTATAGGTATTAAAGTACTTGATTAAACGTTCTAAACGTATTTCAAAGTCATCTAAAATATCTGACTCTCCATAAATTTTTAATTTAGATCCACGAGCAACAATTTTAATTTTAGGAAAATATTTTTTTAATTGCTCAATGGTACTGTTTTGAGTTCCAAAAAAGTCTTTTGGATTAATTTCTGTAAGCTCTATAATGCGTTCGTTCAAATGATTAATGTTTTTAAAAAAAATTCCACTTATATTTCAATTAAAAATAGCGAATAAAATTGTTAAATTGATTAGATTTGTATGAAATAATTAATAACTTTTACACAATTAATTAACAGCAGTAAAACTAATGCCTCTTATAACTTTAACCACAGATTTTGGAACAAAAGACCACTTTGTAGGGGCGCTTAAAGGGGCAATCTATTCTGAATTTTCTGATGCTAGAATTGTAGATATTACGCATGAAATACCTCCTTTTAACATTACAGAAACTGCATATATTTTAAAAAATTCTTACAAGAGTTTTCCTGATGGAACTATTCATATAGTTGGTGTCGATTCAGAATTATGCCCAGACAATAAACATATTGCCATAGAATTAGACAATCACTTTTTTGTTTGCCCTGATAATGGTATTATTTCTATGATTGCATCAGAAATTAAACCGACTAAAATTTTTGAAATAAATGTTCATGATCGTGTAGAAAGCAGTTTTCCTGTATTAGATGTTTTTGTACAAGTTGCTTGTTTTATTGCTAGAGGTGGAAATTTAAATGTAATTGGTAAAGAAATTCAAACATTAAAAAAAATGATTGAAATTCAACCAAAAGTAAATGAAGCTAAAAACCAAATTACTGGTGGCGTAGTTTATGTTGATAATTATGGAAACGTAATAACGAACATCAGTAAAAAAATGTTTGAAAAAATTGGCAAAAGACGTAGTTTTAAAATTACTGCAAAACGATATACTTTTATTAAAATCTTTGCAAAATACAATGAAATTACTGGCAATAGTACACATGATAGTAGACAATATGAAGGTAGTAAATTAGCTATTTTTAATGCTGGTGGTTATTTAGAAATTGCTATTTACAGAAGTAATTTAGATTCTGTTGGAGGTGCATCTACCCTTTTAGGATTGAATTACAGAGATTCTATTACAATAGATTTTATGAGTGACAATAATGCATCTTAACAAATTTTTTCTTACTATAAATCAACAAAAAACAACAAAAAGTTTACAATAAATAATGAATTTCAATTTTACTCCATTTCCTGTTTTAGAAACAGAAAGATTAACATTAAGGGCATTAAACTTAAACGATGCAAAAGCAATTTTTGGTTTAAGAACCAATAAAGAAGTAAACGAATTTATCGACAGAAAAACACCAAAAAATCTTTCGGAAGCAAGAGCTTTTATTGATTTAATTACCAATAATACTTTAAATAACAAAGGTGTTTTTTGGGTATTAGAATCAAAAAGTAATCATTTATTAATAGGAACTATAGGTTTACGTAATTTTGAAGATGAAGAAAATTATGCCGAAGTTAGTTACGAAACGCATCCAGATTTTCAACAAAGTGGATTTATGGATGAAGCTTTACAAGCAATTATTAATTATGCATTTGAAAATTTAGACCTAAAAACCATTGAAGCTTTTACGCATAAAAATAATGACGCTTCTATTGCGTTATTAGAAAAATATAATTTTGTTTTAGATCCTGAAAGAAAAGAAGAAGGCTTTGAAAACAATAATAGTTATAGGTTAGCTGTTAGCTGTTAGCTGTTAGCTGTTAGCAAAAATAAAAAACGAGAAACAAACAAGGTAATTATAGAAAGTTTTTAACCCTACAACTAATTAAAAAACTATAGTAACACATTGATTTCCATATTAAAAAAAGAATTTAACTCATTTTTTGCAAGTCCAATTGCTTATTTAGTGATTGGTGTTTTCTTGTTGATGAATGGTTTATTTTTATGGGTTTTTAAAGATGATTTTAATATTTTAAATACAGGTTTTGCAGATTTAAATCCTTTTTTTTATTTAGCTCCTTGGCTGCTGCTATTTTTAATCCCTGCAATAACCATGAAAAGTTTTGCAGATGAATTTAACAAAGGCACCATAGAACTCTTAAAAACAAAGCCAATTTCTAATTGGCAAATTGTATTAGGTAAATTCACTGCATCTCTACTTTTAGTATTTATTGCTTTACTACCTACCTTAACTTATGCTTATACAGTTTATCAATTAGGAAATCCTGTTGGAAACATTGATTTTGGAAGCACTATTGGCTCTTATATTGGTTTGTTATTTTTGGCTGCCACTTATACCTCTATTGGCTTGTTTACATCTACACTTTCTAATAACCAAATTGTGGCATTTTTATTAGGTATTTTCATTATCTTCTTTTTATTCTATGGTTTTGACGCTATTTCTAATTCTTTTGACAACAATTTAATCCTTAAAAAAATAGGAATTAACGAACATTTTAAAAGTATTTCTAGAGGTGTAATTGACACTAGAGATATTCTATATTTTTTAAGTATTACAATTTTCTTTTTATTCATCACTAAAATGCGTTTAGATAATGAATAAGAAAATAAAAAATACAGCTATTTTATTAATTGGATTGATAATGCTAAACATTATCAATCAATCATTTTACAAACGTTTAGATTTAACTTCTGATAAACGTTACACACTCTCTAAAACAACTAAAAACATCGTTGATAAAGTTGATCAATTTCTATTTATTACCGTTTATTTAGAAGGCGATTTTCCATCAGAATTTAAAAGACTACAAATAGAAACACGTCAGTATTTAGAAGAATTAGCAGCAGAAAACTCAAATATCAAAATTAATTTTGAAATACCAGATAATCAACGAGAAGATTTAATTAAACGAGGCATGTTACCAAGCCAATTAACTGTTGAAGAAGAAGGTAAACTTTCTGAAGCCATTATTTTTCCTTGGGCAGAAGTGTCTTATGGAAAAAAAACAACGCTTGTTTCTCTATTACCAAATGCAATTGTTGCATCGCAAGATGAACAATTACAAAAAGCTATTGAAAATTTAGAATATAGTTTTTCTAATGCGATTAATACCATCACTCAAAAAAAACAAAAAAAGGTTGCCATAATTGCTGGTAATGGTCAATTAGCAGACATTTATCAATATAGTTTTTTAAGTGAAGTTGCTAAAAAATATAAATTAGCAAAGTTTACGCTAGATTCTGTAGCTACAAATCCACAACAAACATTACAAGATTTATCTTCTTTTGATTTAGCAATTATTGCTAAACCGACTCAAAAATTCTCAGAAAAAGAAAAATTTACTTTAGATCAGTTTATTGTTAATGGAGGAAAAACGTTGTGGACGATAGACAATGTGCAAGCAGACCAAGACAGCTTGTTTAATGATGGTAAAATGTTGGCTTATCCAAGAGATTTAAATATAACCGATTTATTATTTTCTTACGGAATTAGAATCAATACTACTTTAATTAAAGACTTATATGCAGCCAAAATACCTTTAGCTACTGGTAAAGTGGGTAATCAAACGCAGTTTAAAAATTTAGACTGGTTTTTTCATCCAATGGTTGGTGGCAATCGTAATCATGCAATTACAAAAAACATTACTCCTGTAAGATTACAGTTTGCAAATCAAATAGATACTTTAAAAAATAACATTAAAAAAACCCCCTTATTGTTGAGTTCTGTATTGACTAAAAAAGTAGGTACACCAACTATAATTGAACTACAATCTATTGCAGAAGAAGTTGTTGAAGAAGATTACAAAAGCGGAAATCAATTATTTGCTGTTTTATTAGAAGGCGATTTTAAATCTGCTTATAAAAACCGTGTAAAACCTTTTGAAACAAAACTTTTTAAAGAAAATGCAATTAATAATAAAATGGTGGTTATTTCTGATGGAGATATTGGCAAAAATCAGATTTTAAAAAAACAACCTTTTGATTTAAATAGAGACAAATGGACCAACCAACAATTTGGAAATAAAGATTTTCTAGTAAACACTGTTGATTATTTATTAGATGATGTTGGCTTGATTAAGTTAAGAAACAAAAGTTTAAAAATTAAAACTTTAAATAAACAAAAAGCATTTAAAGAAAGAACTTACTGGCAATTTTTAAATATTATTTTACCACTAATTTTGTTATTTGGATTTGGGTTTGTATTCAACTATTTAAGAAAAAGAAAGTATAGCTAACTAAATTTATTAATAGACTATTAATAAATTATTATAACGAGCCTCTTAAAATAAGCTTTGTTGGCAAATAAGACTGCATACTTTTATTATTAATTATAAACTCAGCAGCTTTTGCTCCTAAATCTTTAAAATCTGTAGTAACTACAGAGATACCTTTATTAATAAACTTTTTTGATGGAGTTTCATTGTAAGATAAAATTCCTACATCTTTACCTGGTTCTAGGTTTAATAAACTACATTGATCTAAAAACTCAAAAAGCATCCTGTCACTAACACTAATATAGGCAACACCTTTCTGCACCATTAGTTGTTTAGAATTCTTTATAATACCATTTTTAAAACCATAAGTTTTACAAAATTTTTCAAAATATCTAAGACTTTCCTTTGGGTGATATGTAAACTCTGGATAAATAAAATAAATAGCTTCATATTTCTTAAATAAATGCAGAGCATCCTCTAAAGATTCATAAAATGATTTTCCAAAGTTTTGAAATACATAATTACTTTTACTTTTTACATTAATATTCCAATCTAACAACAATAAATTACTTTCTTCAATTTTCGATAAAGCCTTTGCAACTCCTGGATGATCGAAACCTGTTACTATAAATTTGTAATACTCACTATTACTTGCATTCAACATTAACTCAAAATTCTTAATATTATAATGATGAAATTGTAAATCTATAGTAATATTATTTGGCAAATTATTTAATATTGAATGATATAAAACTTCTTTATAAGCCTTAAACGTACTCATCAATAAAAGAATTTTAATTCTATTTTCTGAAACAAAATACCCTTTATTTGGCACGGACTTAATAATTCCGTTATTCTTTAAAATCGAGTAAGCTTTAAAAACAGTATCTCTAGAAACCTTATACGTTTCACTAAAACTATTCACTGAAGGAATAGGGTCACCTATTTTAAGTACACTCGTATTTATGGCGTTATTGATAGTGTTTACTATTTGATTATATTTTGTAATATATGGGTTATTTACAAAATTAAATTTAGATTTTTCATTATCAATGACTTCCATAGTTTATGTGCTTATAATTTATTCATTAGATAAAATATATTAAAGATGATGGATTAAACTCTTTTCAATGAATATCTAAAAACTAAAAGTTAGTATTTATCAAAAGAAATATTCAAAAGCAATAATAGCTTAAAAGGAAATAAAAATAAATCATTATCTAAAATGAAACTTACCTATAATTATTCTTCTTTTAACCAAAAAGGTGTAACAACAAACCATAGAATTGTTCCTATTAGCATTGATATTTTTACATTATCCACCTCCATTGAGCCTAAAAATGAAAGTATACTTACTAACAATATTAAAACTCCTATTGCCAAACCACTAATTAATTTTAGCATTTTCATAATTTAAGATTTTTTAAGTTTCATAATAAATACATACAATAAACTAGATGCAATCCAACAAGGTATAACTGCATAGGCAGGAAATAAACCTTTAGCAAAGATAAAGTATAAGCCCAAAGCTACAGGAAGTAGCCAAGCCAATAAAACAGCTATATTAAAATTAGCTCCTTTATTATCTGCATAATCCTGTGTAAAATTCATTTTTTTTGCAAGGTAATGATTCACAAAAATTACCCCACCCATTGGTCCTAAAATAGTACCATACAAACCTACAAAATCTAATAATTTACCAGACAGTGCAGGAAAAATACCTGCTGCAGTTGCAATTAATCCTGCAAGAATTACACCTGAATATTTTTTTGCACTTGAAGGAAACAAACTTTGAAAAGCAAGACCAGCTCTATAAATGGTAGGGTTGGCAGTTGTCCAACCTGCTACAATAACACAGATAATACCTGTCCAACCTACAGCACTCCAAGCTAAAGCTCCTGGATTTGCAGAAATATCGCCTGTTAATTTAATTTGTGCAGCTAACATAAAAGAAGCACAAATCCAAGCCATATAATGACCTAAAAACATTCCTATAGATGGTCCCCAACCTGCACGAGTATCTTTAGCAAAACGCATAATTGATAAATCTGCCATACCAAAATGCATCGCTGCATTACATAGCCATGAAAAAATTACAATTTTCCAAAAACCAAAATCAGCTTTACCATTAATAGACTGCACTACATCTATTCCTTTGTCCCATTCTGCAAATAAACTATCCCAAGAATTAACCTCCATTTGAGTAAGAGCAGACAATCCACAAGCTGCAAAAACAATAATCATCCAAGGAGCAGCAATATTAGCAAATTTAGAAACTGTGTTATAACCAGCTGCAGCAACAATAGCCATTATTAAACCAACTATAATAACAATTCCAGAAAAGGCAGGACTGCTTAATCCAAAAACATCATCAGGTACAGAAAAACTAATACCAAAAGGAATTCCTACAGCACTAGCAGAAACAGTAATCATAGCACCTGCTAAAAAGCAAAAGAGTACTCCATTTACTACATTGTAAATTTTCACCAAATGCTTACCAGCAATTTTTTCTAATTGATAATATAAAGTTAGTTTGTTAGATACAGCTATTGGAGCAACTATATATCTCCAAGTTAGAATTGCTAAAATATTACCTAGCAATAATCCTATGGCTAAATCTTTTAAACTGGCTCCAGCAGCTAAAAACAAGGGACCAATCATAAATTCAGTACCAGCTGCATGTTCACCTGCATACATTCCTAAAAAAGATTTCCACCCTTTTAACTTTGAAGAAGGTACAGGCGTTCTTTCAAACTCCCCACCACCTATTTCTTCTATTTCAACTGCTGTATCGCTCATTATCTAATTGGTTTGTATTTAAAAATATGTTAATTTTAATTTAACTTTCCGAAAATATATTTTTAACAATAGGTTTCTATCCTGTACTGTATGGTAAGACTACAAAATAGTATTCTAAATAAGAGTTTCACTAATTCTAAAAAAACAAAAGACTCAACAAAAATTGTTGAGTCTTAATAAATTATATACTTGTTTTGGTTAAATTTTAATCAAGTGATCTGGAAAGTCTTCAATACGTTCACAACAAATTTGTTCCATTACTTGTTGTAATTCTGTTTTTAGTAATGAAATGGTATGATTTCCTCCTTTATTTCCTAAAGCAGAAACACCATACATAAAAGAACGGCCCATAAAAGTAAACTTTGCACCAGAAGCCATTGCTCTTGCAACATCTACTCCAGATCTTATTCCACTATCCATCATTACTTCTATTTGGTCACCATACTTTTCTGCAATAGAAGCCAATGGTTTTATAGATGATTCTCCTGCGTCTAACTGTCTACCTCCATGATTAGAAACAATGATACCATCTAGACCTAAACGAATTGCTTGTTCTGCATCATAATGAGAAGCAACACCTTTTAAAACGATTTTACCCTTCCACATATCGCGAATTGGCTTTATTTTTTCTTCATTTAATCGTCCAGAAAAAGTTTCGTCCATAAATTTACCTAATTGCTTTAAGTCTAAATTTTTAGGCATATAAGGTAAAAGATTTGCAAAACCAGGAATACCATGCTTTAGGGTTTGTAAGCTCCAATGTGGTCGTCCAAAAGCCTGTAAAATATTTGTTACATTCATTTTTGGTGGCATTGCCAAACCATTTCTAATATCTCTTGGTCTATGACCAAAACTTGGTACAT
The DNA here is from genome assembly GCF_947497695.1 of uncultured Polaribacter sp. GTDB lineage: Bacteria > Bacteroidota > Bacteroidia > Flavobacteriales > Flavobacteriaceae > Polaribacter. The sequence goes on from NZ_CANMHM010000016.1 coordinate 49,182, forward strand.
CACATAAAATAACTAACACAGGGCATTCTGCTGCTGCAGCTCTTTTTATAATATCGTCTCTTAGCTCATCTTTTGCAGGATGATATAGTTGAAACCAAGCCTTACCTTCTGTTAATTCTGCAACACGTTCTATACTAGATGTTGTTACAGTACTTAAAATAAAAGGAATGTTTTGTTCAAAAGCAGCTTTTGCTAAAATTTCTGGCGAGTTTGGCCACATTAAACCTTGCAAACCTACAGGTGCAACTCCAAAAGGAGCATCATACTCAATACCAAATAATTTTGTTTTGGTTGATGAACCTCCGTGATTTCTTAAATAGTTTGGTTTTAATTGTACCTCCCTTAATTCTGATGTATTTCTAATAATATTTACATCTTCATTACATCCTCCATCTAAATATTCGAATGCAAATTTTGGTATTTTCTTTTGAGCTTTATTTCTCAAATCGTCTATCGATGGATAACGAGTATCAAACTTCTTTGTCATATTTTTTATGCTAAAAATTTCTTTCTTAATTCTTCAACCTGCTCATCATTAATAGGTTCCATTTGTCCTAGAGAATGCCCTAAAACAATAGATTTTGCACTAAACTCAGCTACTTCTAAATAATCAAAAGTTTGTAATAATTTATCTCCTGTAATAATTACAGAATCGTTTTCTATAATTAATGCAGTAGCACAATTGTCTACAATTTCTGAGTTGTTGCTAGTTCTAAAATGGTGACCATATTCTACAATATTAATATCCTGCAAGAAAATCCAACTTTCTGGTATCGTTCTTACATTTAAATATTCTCCAGTAACACCAAAAGCCATTAAATATGGAGATTGGGTCATTATTATAGAGTTTACATTTGGATTACGATTGTAAATTTCTTGATGAATCCAAGCTGCCCTACTTGGTAGTTTTCCTGCCTCTCTGTGTTCATCTTTAATTTGTACAATATCATCTACGCTAATATCCCAACGATTTACACCTGTAGGTGTAATTAAAAAGTCATTATCTTTCCATCTCATAGAAACGGTTCCGTAAGAACTAATCATTAATCCTTGCTCACAAGAACGTTTTACAATATTACAAATTTCTAATCTTTTTTCTACTTCGTCTGATGAATATTTCGTTTCATTCATCTCTGGTAAAACACCTGTTGCTTGTGCTTCAAATTGATCTATTTGATGGTCTGTTAAATATTTAGGTGTACCTATTTGAGAACCATATAAAATAGTACTTGCACAAAATTCTAATGCTTCAAAACGTTCATAAGCATCTGTTAAATCACTACCACCCAAAACAGTTCCGTGATTTTCCATAATAATAGCTTTGAATCCTTTTTTAAATTCATCTGCAATAACAGTTCCTAACTCTTCACTTCCTGGTATTTCATATTTGGCATAACCAATAGGTCCACAAATATGTTTTGCTTGAGAAATGATATTAGTATTTGGTATTTGACGTACAATACTAAACGAGACTAGTGCTGGTGGATGTGCATGTATTACAGATTTAATATCGGGTCTAGATTCATAAATTGCTTTGTGAAACGGAAACTCTGAAGATGGTTTGTGTTTACCAATAATGGTTCCATCTTTTTTAACACAAATAATATCAGAAGCTCTTAAAGAACCCTTATCAACAGCAGAAGGTGTTACCCATATATCTCCTTTTTCATCAATAATAGAAATATTACCACCAGAAGTTGTAGTCATTCCTCTTTTATAAATTCTACTAATTACTTCTGTAATTTGATTTCTTGGATGAATTAATTTTATGTTCTTAGACATAACAATCTATTTAAAATGTTATACTATTTATTTACCCTCCAATAATAAAAGGCACATGTTTTTTTAGTGAATAATTCTTTTTTAAGAATTTTGAATTTAATTTAGAGTCTGAAATGGCAATTGCTGCTCCTAAAGCTGAACCTAAAGAGGCTTTTGTTGTTCTTAACTTCATCCCTCTTAAATAATGAGATAATAATTTTATATACAAATCATTATCAGAAAAACCTCCATCTACATACAATCTATCTATTTCTTGTGTATCTGCAATTCTTTTAATTCCCTGTACTTGTAATTGTACCAATTCTATCATTAAATGATGATAAGCATGCTCAAATGAATTGTAAGAATATGACGTTTTACTCGGCATATTTTTATCTGAAAAAGACTCCCATTTAAAAGCATATTGAAAATCTTGTATAATTGCTGAGTACGCTTCATAATCAAACTGAACCGTTTTATGATAATCTTTATCAACCTTAAACTTTTCAGACATTTTTTGAGCTTGAATTTGATATTCATTCCCTAAAAATAAACGTGAAGATTTTACAGGCTTACCATTAATACGCATGTAATTGATACAACCTGCTGCTGTTTCTTCTGTAGTTAAAGGTACATCAGAAAAAGGATTTAAAGCAATGGACCAAGTACCTGTTGAAACTAATACAAATGGTTTTTTTACACTTCTTACATAAGGTAAAAGAGCTGATGAACTGTCATGAATTCCTACACCAATCTTAATTCTTGTACCATTGTAATTCATATTTACACTAGTTTCCGTTGAAACTATTGGAGGTAAAATTTTATGAATTTCTTCTTCATACACCCAGTTGTGATAATCTTTGGCTTCATAATTCCATAAAGAAGTATGGCAACCAATACTTGTATATTCACTAAAAGGGATTCCTGTAAAGATGTAACTTAAATATTGTGGCAAATGCAACGAATATTTAATCTTTTTAAAAATCTCTGGTTTGGTGTGCTTTATCCAATACAGTTGCATTCCTGAGTTTAGTAAACCAGATTTTGGCGAACCTGTAGTTCTGGTTAATTCTAATTCAGGACCATACTTTTTATAAAAATTGTCTGAAAGAGATGCATCAATTTCTTTAGTATAATTATACAAAGGCGTTAATACATCTCCATTCTCATCTAAATGAACAAAACTTGCTCCATAAGTAGAAAAGTTAATCGCTTTTATAGTATATTTTTCACTTTCTAATATACGATTAAAAATTTCCTTTAGCCAAGTTTGTAAGGCTGCTAAGTTTTCTGTTGGATACCCATCTTCATCCTCAATCTCATCAAAAGAAGCATATTCTCTGTATACTTCTTTATAATTTTTATCAAATAGAAAAACTTTTTTATTTGTTTTTCCGATGTCGAAAATTGCAGTTACTTTTTGTTTCATAAAATATATTTGACAAGAGGTTTAAACCTCGTACTTTTTAAAGACCTGTTGCTATCGTATTTCTTCCTCTTTCTTTGATTAAACCCTCTCTTACAGCTAAATTTCTATAACTTTGAATTGGGTTAATTGCACCACCCGTTTTTAATCTTGCTGCAGCTAACAAAGGTCTCACATCTGTTCTGTAGGCACCTTGTAATATTTCTTGACATTTAGTAACATCATTCTCTAACTGTGCAGTTCTTAGTGCTTTTTGATCTATTAATAATGCTTTTGCATACGCTTCTTGTATCGCTTCTAAAGATTGAATTAAATCTTCTAAAGGATCTTTAATGTTATGACTTGCATCAATCATCCATGCTAAATCTGGGTTTTGAGGATTGTTTTCCATTCCATACACCAACTCATTAAAAATTAAGAACAATGCATAAGGTTTGATGCTTCCAACTGTTAAATCATCATCTCCATATTTACTATCGTTAAAGTGAAAACCACCTAACTTCCCTTTTAATTGTAAAATTGATACAATTTGCTCAATGTTAGAGTTTGGTAAATGGTGTCCTAAATCTACTAATGTAAACGCTTTTTCTCCACAACCATTTGCTAACATTAAAGAAGCACCCCAGTCTTGTATTACTGTACTATAAAAGTTTGGTTCATATGGTTTGTATTCGATCAATAATTTCCAATCTTCTGGTAAACCTGCATAAATATCAATTAAACTATTTTGGGTGTTTTGAAATGCGGTTTGAAAATTATTCTGACCAGGAAATGAAGATCCATCTGCCAACCAAACTGTTAAACTTTTAGAGCCTAATTTGTCTCCAATATTAATTACATCTAAATTGTGCTGAATGGCTTGATCTCTTACTGCCTGGCTTGTATTACTTAAAGAACCAAATTTATAACTTTCTTTTGCATTTTTTTGATCTTGAAACGTATTTGAGTTTACAGAATCAAATTTAATATTTAAAGCATCTGCTTGTTGTTTAATTGCAGCATAATCTGAAGGAATATCCCAAGGAATATGTAAAGAAACAGCTCCTGCAGTTTGTGTTAAACTATGTAAAATACCTACATCATCTATTTTCTGCTCTAATGTTGATGGTTCTCCGTAAAAGGAAAAACGTCCAAAACGTGTACCTCCTGCTCCTAAAGCCCAACTTGGAATCGCTACTTGAAATTTTGATAATTTTGATACAATTGCATCTACATCATGACCTTGAGATGTTAATGAATCTGCTAAAAAATTATAACTATTATTTTGAGAAGCCAATCCTTTTTTATTATCGTCTTCTATATGTTGTTTGGTTAATTTCATAAATTCTGTTTTAAAAATAAAAAACTTCCATAAAATTTTTATGCTCTATGGAAGTTTTAAAAATAATATAATTTTGATGTACTTATCTTACAAATGCATTAGCCATTCCACCATCAACATTTAAAATGTTCCCTGTAGATTTATCTAATAAACCAACAAAAGTAAACACTCCATTAGCAATATCTGCTGGTGTAATGATTTCGTTTAGTAAATTTCTTTTTGCATAAAATGCTGGTAATTCTTCAACAGTAATTCCGTTGGCTTTTGCTCTTCCTTCTGCCCAAGCACCTTCCCAAATTTTACTTCCTACAATAACTCCATCAGGATTTACTGTATTTACTCTTACTTTATCTTTTGCTAATTCAGCAGCTAATAAACGAGCCATGTGTTGTTGAGATGCTTTTGCAGTACCATAAGCAACATTATTAGGCCCAGCTACTAAACCGTTTTTACTTGCAATAGAGATAAAGTTACCTCCTAATTTTTGTTTACGAGTAATTGCAGAGAACTGTTTTGCCAAATCAAACTGTCCTTTTACTAAAATATTTTGTAAAATATTCCAATCTTTATCAGTAGTATCTTCTAAAGGTTTAGAAATTGCTAATCCTGCACTGTGTACAACAATATCTAACCCACCAAACTCAACACATGCTTTATTATAAGCAGATGCAATAGATTCTGGACTTGTTACATCACAAATAGCATAGGTAGAAACATCTCTTTTATAAGTAGCATGTGCTTCTATCAAGCTTTGCTCATTAATATCTGTTAAAACAACTGTAGCTCCTTCTGCTGCTAATTTATCTGCAATGGCTTTACCAATTCCTCCTCCAGCTCCAGTAACTAACGCTACTTTTCTAGATAATGGCTGCTCTTTTGGCATACGCTGTAACTTAGCTTCTTCTAATAACCAGTACTCAATATCAAAAGCTTCTTGTCTTGGTAAAGATGTGTATGAAGTAATTGCTTCTGCACCTCTCATCACATTAATTGCATTGGTATAAAACTCATTAGCAACTCTTGTAGTTTGCTTGTTTTTTGCAAAACTAAACATACCAATTCCCGGATATATAATAATTACTGGATTTGCATCTCTAATTGCTGGACTACTATCATTTTTACAAGTATTATAGTAATCAACATATTCTTGTCTGTATGCTTCAAATGCTGGTTCTAACTTCGCAAGAATTGCATCAGTATCAGTTAAATCTTCGTTTTTATCTAATGATAAAACTAAAGGTTGAATTTTTGTTCTTAAAAAATGATCTGGACAAGAAGTTCCCATAGGAGCTAATCTTTCTAAATCATTACTGTTAATATATTCTAAAACAACATCAGTATCAGAGAAATGACCTATCATTCCGTTTTCTGAAGAACATAAACCTCTTAATAAAGGCATAATTTGTGCTGCTTTTTCTTGACGTTCATCAGCTGGTAAGCTCTCTACTTTTTGCCCGCCAAAAACCTGACCATTTTCTTTTATTTTTTTCTCAATAAACTCAGAAGCCATTTCAATTACTTCTAAACTATTCATGTAAGACTCATAAGATGTATCTCCCCAAGTAAATAAACCGTGAGAACCTAAAACGATTCCTCTAATTCCTGGGTTATCTGCTAAACATTTTTCTAACATTAATCCCAATTCAAATCCTGGCTTTTTCCAAGGCACCCAACCCATAGTGTCTCCCCAAATTTCTTTGGTTACTTTTTCACTATCTTCTGCTGCTGCAACTGCAATTAAAGCATCTGGATGTAAGTGATCTATATGTGCAAAAGGCAATAAACCATGTAAAGGTGTGTCAATTGAAGGTGCTTTACTATCTAAATCATAAATACAGTGGTTAAACAAACCAACCATTCTGTCTTCATCTTCTAAACCTCCATAAACATTTTTTAAATCACGTAACCTGCTTGTATACAAACCTGCAATCCCTGCTCTATCTAAAGTTCCAATATCTCCACCAGATCCTTTTACCCACATTACTTCAACCTCTTCATTGGTTAAAGGGTCTTTTTCTATAGTTTTACAACTTGTGTTTCCACCACCATAATTTGTGATGCGTAAATCTGCTCCTAAAATATTAGAACGGTATAAAAATAAAGCTACTTGGTCATCCCCTAAAGCATCAGCTTTTTTCTGATCCCATAAATAATCTACGTATTTAAATGTCTTTGTCATTTCTTTAATATTGCTGTTAAAATAAATAATTAGTCCAAAAGTACATTTCAAAGCAAACTTTTGTATCCTGTACAATGTGGTAAAAGATCTTTTTTTTTGATTTCAAATTAAATCTTAATTTCTATAAAATTTATCTAACTTTTTATCAATCATTTTTTAACTGTAATATTCACATATACATTATTCACTAAATGATTATTAACTCTAAAGGCTTAGTATAAAAATATTAATCAAATAAAATTATTATGTCTACAGTTCTTAAGTTTATTAACTCTAAATTACCAACAAATAGTTAAGTTTTATTATTTTTAATTATATCTTCAGAAAAATAAAAAACTAGCTTTAATAAACAATTTGAATAAGCTATCTTACTGATTTAAAGTCACTTTAAGGAAATATTTTCGATCTATTAAATGAATTAGAGAACCATAATACTTAATAAAAAAAGATTTTTAAATTGAAAGTAAGTATTCTATTGATTATAATTAAATATAGGTTAATACAAAATAGAAATTTACGATTCTTTCTTATAATAATTTCGCATAAATTATCATATAGTTATAAATACATCATTCTAAAACCTGTTTATTTTAAAATTTATAAAACAAATAGAAAAAAGATTTTTTTATTTAACTCTTTTTATTAATAAAAAGTTTTACATTTATTTTTTAATATTTAATGATGGATTTAATTAAACATATAAGAATTGATAAAGATTCTAGGGTACCTAAATACCAACAGATTATTGATTCAATAATCCAAAACATTTCTGTTGGAAATTTATCTATAGATCAAAAAATTCCTTCTATAAATATGTTTAGTGAAGAATTTTATCTTTCTAGAGATACTGTAGAAAAAGCATATAGCATTTTAAAAGAACGAAATATTATAACTTCTATTCGTGGAAAAGGATTTTATATTTCTAGAACAAAGTTAATATCTAAAGTTAATATTCTATTCTTAGTAAATAAGTTAAGTTCTTACAAAATGGAAATTTACAATCACTTTGTAAATAAAATTGGTGCAAATTCCCATACAGACTTACATATATACCACTGTGATGAGACTTTATTTTTAAATTTATTAGATAAAAATAAATCTGCTTATGATTATTATGTAATTATGCCGCATTTTAAAACAGAACAATTAAATCATATCAGTTTTACAGATCAAGTAATAAAAGCTATAAAAAAAATACCAAAAGAAAAATTGGTAGTCTTAGATAATATTAAACCTATAACAGGTGTAAAAAGTATAGAAATTTATCAAGATTTTGAAAATGATATTTATTTTGCCTTAAAAGAGGGACTTACTAAAATAAAAAACTATAAAAAAATTATACTTATTTACCCTAACAAATCTGTTTATCCATATCCCAGAAGAATATTACATGGGTTTAGAAAGTTTTGTGTTGAGTATAAATTAGACTTTGAAATACTAAATGAAGTATATGGTGATATGGTTTTAAAAACAGGCGACTTATTTATTACCATTGAAGAATCTGACTTGGTAAACTTAGTAAAACAAGCTAGAGAAGATGAATATATTTTAGGGAAAGATATTGGTGTTATTTCATACAACGATACTCCTTTAAAAGAATTACTAGGAATTACAGTAATGTCTACAGATTTTAAAGTGATGGGAGAAATGGCAGCAACTATGATTTTAAATAACGAAAAAGGAAAATTTAAAGTTCCTTTTAATTTTATTGAAAGAGAATCTTTGTAATATCTTTTTATTTGAATACTTTATAAACTTTTACAATTATCTTATATCCTTAATTTTGTAAGTAGGCACTTTCAGAAGTAAATAAACACTTGTTTATCAATTAAATAAGTTGTATTTTAGATAAAATCAAACCCCGAAAAT
>NZ_CANMHM010000017.1 GCF_947497695.1 uncultured Polaribacter sp.
GATCCTGACATCACTCGTGTACATGAAGTACTTGTTCTTGTCGCTATAACTGTATATGTTCCTGCTGCTGTTTGATTCCCAAAACTAATGGCATTGTTTGTTCCATTTACTAAAGAACCTACATTTGATCCGTTTCTTCTTAATTGGTATCTTACTCCTATCTGTGAATCTGATAAAGTAACAGTAACTCCTGTTCCGCCTGAACAATAAGCGCCTCCTCCTGATACTGTGTATGCTGTTGGCAAGGCATTGACTGTGACTGTTACTGTTGATGTATCTATTTCTGATGAACATACACCAGTACCACTGACTGTATATGTGTATACATTTCCTGAATTAGAAAATGTACCTCCTGAATCCTCACCCGTTAAAGCTCCCAATAATTGAGCAATAGTTGGAGTCTCTCCAGCACATAATGTTAATGTGCCGTCTGTTCCAGCATTTGGTAAATCTGAAGAGTTTATTGCAACAGTTCTTGAACCTGACATGTTAGATGTACATGAGATATCTTTACTTGTTGCAACTACTGTATATGTTCCAGCCAACGTTTGATTTCCAAAACTAATCGCGTTATCTGTTCCTTCTAATGCTGATCCGATGTTTGAACCATTTCTTCTCAATTGGTAAATAACTCCTGTTTGTGAATCTGACAAACCAACAGTAACTCCTGATCCACCTGAACAATAAGTTCCACCTCCTGTTACTGAATATACAGCTGGATTTGGCACTACTCTTATTGATGTTTCACCTAACATTATAGTTGTACAAGATGCACCTACAACCGTTGCTTCAACTGTATAAGTGCCTACTACTGTTTGATTTCCAAAACTAATTGCACTTCCTGTTCCTGTGATTGGAGAGCCAACATTAGATCCATTTCTTTGCAACTGATAACGAACACCTGTTTGTGTTTCTAACAAACCTACTACAACTCCTGAATCTCCGGTACAATAAGCGCCTCCTCCTGTAACTTTAAAAGCTTCGGGATTTTTAGCAAAGGTTACTGTTACTGTGGATGTATCTGTTTTTTTTCCACACGATACATAATAAGTAAATATAATATTACCATCACGATCTTTACCTGTTTTATCCCATTTACCACCAGTGTCTTCACCAGTTATTGCATCAAATAAAAGACTTTCTGTTAGCTCTTCTTCTTGGCACAATATTAAAGTACCATCAGTTCCTGCGTTGGGATTATTTGTATAATTTACTATTACCTCTGATGAATCTGTATAAGATAAGTTCCCACAACTAACTTTTACAGTATAAACATATATAATATTACCTTTTTTATCTTTATAAGAACTCCATTCTCCTCCTAAATCTTCTCCTGTAATTGCGTTATATAACTGATTTTCAGTCACCTCTTCTAATCCTCTACATAAAGTTATAACTCCATCTGTACCTGCATTGGCTCCTGTTGTATAAACCACTGTAACTATAGCAGTATCTGAATACCCAGAACAAGCTCCTGAACCAGTTACTGTATAAGTATAAACATTTCCTACATTTGTCCATATTCCTCCTGTATCCTCACCTGTTAAAGTACCAAATAACAGAGCATTGCTTACTGTATCTCCAGAACATAGCGTTAATGTTCCTCCTGTACCTGCATTAGGAGTATTGGTATAATTAACAGTTACTGTTGCTGAGTCTGACCCTCCAGAACACGCACCTGAACCAGCTACTGTATAAGTATAAACATTTCCTACATTTGTCCAAGATCCTCCTGAATCTTCACCTGATAAAGCTCCTAATAACTGCGCTTCTGAAGGAATTTCTCCCTGACAAAGTGCTAAGGTCCCGTTGGTTCCTGCATTTGGTAAAGGATCTGTATTGTAAACTGTTGTTACTGTAACTGTTGATGTATCTGTAGCAGCTGAACATAAACTCGTTACAGTATAAGTGTAAATATTTCCTGAATTTGTAAATGTTCCTCCTGAATCCTCTCCTGTTAACGCTCCTAATAATTGAGCGTTTGTTGGTGTTTGACCTGCACAAACAGTTAAAGCTCCATTGGTTCCTGCATTTGGTAAAGGAGCATAACTTACGGTTACTGTTGATGTATCTGAACAAGGACCACTACCAACTGTATATGTATAAATATTTCCTGAATTTGTAAATGTTCCTCCTGAATCTTCTCCTGTTAAAGCACCTCTTAATTGAGCTGTTGTAGGTGTTTGACCTATACAAAGCAGTAAAGTTCCATTTGTACCTGCATTTGATGCAGGTGAGTAATTTACAGTAACTGTTGAAGTATCTAAACAAGAACTACCTCCCACTGTATAGGTGTATACGTTTCCTGAATTTGTAAATGTCCCTCCAGAATCCTCTCCTGTTAATGCATCTAATAATTGTGTTATTGTAGGTGTGGCACCTGCACAAAGCGACAATGTACCATTATTACCAGCTTCAGGTGCTGTAGAATAACTTACGGTTACTGTAGAGGTATCTGATTGTCCTGAACATGCTCCAGAACCATTTACAGTATAAGTATATATATCACCGACGTTTGTAAATGTTCCTCCTGAATCTTCTCCTGTTAATGCATTTAGCAACTCTGTAGTTGTAGGTGTTGTACCAGGACAAATAGTTAGGTTACCATCTATTCCTGCATTTGCTCCCTGACCAACACTAACTGATATATTTTCAGTTCCAGCTCCAAATGTTCCATCACAATAAGTATACGAACTACCATTCCATATCTTATATCTTACAGTTAAACTTACATTTTGAGAACCACTTGTATTAAAAACTACAGACGCTTGAGGATTCCCATCTAACTGCAAAGTTTGAGGCGTTGCATTTGTGCCAAAATCCCAATTATATTCAGCAACCCATCCATTCGTTCCATTATTTTGTGAAGCTCCAAATGTAACTGAAGTACCAACACAAATAGGACTGGGTATTGTTTGAATCCAAGCATAAGGGGAAATTGTTGTAGAATTTAAATTTGTTTGACCTCCACAACCCCCTTCATAACACCCTGTAAGAGTATTATATAAACGTGCTCTAATTTTACTTATTGAACCTGCTGGAAATGTATAAGTGCCAGAGGTCCCTGTTGACAAAACAGTACCTGGACTAATACAATTACTTCCAGTTGTACCACCAAACCCAGGATATGAGCCTCCATTGATCCAATGGATTTCTTCATTTGGACCTAAAACTACTGGGTTAGTTGTACCCCATTCATAAGCTGTAGCAGTAATATTACCGCCTTCACAAACAGGGGTAACTGATGTAACTTGCTGATAAATTAACCTTGGAGTATCATGAACTGTTACAATTACTGGTGGATCTGAAGGACAGTTAGTAAATTGACTTCCATATATGTAATAAGTACCAGGAGAGGAAGGGCTATAACTAGCTTCTGTACAACCACCACAACTTCCTGAACTAGTAGCAGAAAGCTGAGTACCACCACTATTTGCTGGACCATCCCAAAAGGTAATATAACTAGCGTTACCTGTTCCGTTTGTATTCGCAACGTTAATTGATTCTCCTAAACAAAAATTTAAATCTCCATTATTAACATCATTATTTAGAACTGGTGTAGTATCTCCTCTGTTCGTTAATAAATATCCTTGAAAATACTTATGAGTTATCCCATTTGGAGGGTCTGAAGAGGGATTTACACAGTTAGTTGAATTATTATAGTAAAAAGCAAATATCATAGATCCTGATCCTGGAGCAGGAACTGGTACATTTAACGTGCTACCCGTCCCTAAAAATGTAGGAGGTAAAACTGGCCATGCACTAATATTACCTGGTGTATCATCTCTAAACCAAGCCACTGTGTGACCAGAGGGTATAGCAAATGCTGTTAAATTTAAAGTTGTAGAAGTAGGTGCTTTACAAAAAGTAAAACTTGTGGTTCTTGGAAAAGGACCTCCACCAAAAATCAATCCATCAGGTGTTAATGACCATGAATGATTTACAATTGCACCAGATTGTAAAACCTGAGGCGAACATACAACTTGTGCAGAACTATAATAAAACATAAGTGAAGCTAAAACACTTAGTAAGATTTTATTGTTTGCTTTTGCAAAATTAAAATAACTTTTACCCATAATTTAATATAGTTTCTTTTCTTTTTAAAAAATTTGACCTAATTTTTTATATAATAACTTTTTATAATATCAAGGTAGGGGTAACAAGATATCAAGCAAATATTTTAACTAAATAGTTTCCTTCATCTTATGGAAACTTTATTTGATTTCAACACTTCTATTAGGGGGAGACAGATGTGCTTTTATTTAACTTCTTTTTTAAGGGGATAAAGAAGTATTTTAACTAATAATAAATATTTTTATAATTTAAAATAGAAAAAATAAACCTTAAAAAATGACAAGCAAAATTAAAGTTTTTAACTATCATTTTTAGTTTTAAAACACAACAAAATGTTGTGTATGGTTTTTTATTATTCTTTAAATCGTTTATTCTTTCAAAGTTCAAAGATAAATAATTTATTTAAGTTATTAACAATTTTATTAAAATTATTAACTTTTTAATTGTTATAAAACCTAAATCATTAGGTTTTATAGTATTTTAAGAAGCAAGTTATCATTATAAGATGTTAACAATTACCCTAAAAACTAACATATTACAACTATAAATAACTTAAAAAGTGTCTTATTTAACTCAATAATAGAAGTTGAGATAAAATAGCTGAAATCATTTGTAAACCAGCTTAGATTTAGCAATAATTATGTGAAATTAATTGGTAAAAAACTATTAAATTTTACTTTGGATAGATTACTTGATGCAAAGGGATATCAAAATTGTTGACATCTTCAATTTTATGGATGGGCTTAAAATAATTAATCCCTATAAATTTTGCTTCTTTTTTACAGTTGGCTAAAAATCGATCATAAAAACCTTTTCCATAACCAATTCTGTAGTTTAATTCATCAGAAATTAACAACGGAACAAAAATAATATCCAATTCCTTTTCATCAACTTGTTGTGCATTTATAGGTTCTAGAACTTTATATTTATTTTCTTTTAAAACTGTATTTTCTTCTAAATAATAATGAGAAAGTGTATGGTTTTTTAAATCGGACTTGCTAACAACTAAATTAATGTGTTTACTCCTAAAATAATTAATGATAGGTTGTGTATCGATTTCTTTAAACTTGGTTAGTGAGAGAAAAATATGTACATTTTCAACATTGGTAATATCTAAATTATAAATTTGTTGATAGATACTTTTCTGAAAATCAATAATTTGACTTTCAGTTAAATCTGCTCGTTTTTGTTTGTATATTTTTCTAAGTTGTTGCTTTTTCATTTTTTAAATCAAAGAATTTTATCAACTGTTATTACTCTAAAATTATTAGAATTTATGGTTACTCTAATTTTATGTTTGGTATTTGAAATATAAAAATTCTTTCCTTTTTTTTGATAGTTTTCTAGTGTTGTTTCTTCTAGTATCTTTTTGATAAAACTTCGCTTTCATCATTAGAAAAATTGGTTTTTAACTTCTTATTGATTCTTTCATACACCAACATCGTGTAGCAATGATTCTTTAAAATTCCTTCTTTATTAACCATCATAATTTACTTAATTCTTTTTTTATTTTTTTAGGTAAACCATTTATCACTAAATTATATGAATGCGTTATCAACTCTAAAACTAAGGTATCTGACACATCAGAAATATTTATTTTAACGGTATTCCAATGTTTTTTACTCATGTGATACCCAGGATAAATCCCTTCATATATTGCACGTAATTGCTCAGATTTTACTGGATCACATTTTAAATTGATAAAAGAATCTCCTCTTTCCCATTTTTCTAAAGGTGTTAATGCAAACATTTTATTCATCACTTTAAAAACCAACGTACTATTATCAAAAGGAAAATGTTCAGTAACTCCTTTTTTAGCCATACAAAAATCTCTTAATTGTTCTATATGCATTTGTTTTTGATTGTTGGGTTTTTGGTTCTTAAAAAAGATAAAAAGTAAAAAGTCTATTCAATTTTTAAATACTCTAATTAGAAATTAAAAAAGTATCTTTAGCTAATCAAATTTACAATTATAATTGAAATGGAAAACGATTTTCTTAAAAACACCAATGTAATTAAATACTCCAATAAAACTTATGCAAAAAATGGTTATTCTACCATTTCTGAAATTAAATTATCACAAGGAACAGATGTTATAGAATGGTTAAATACCTATGGAATTCATTATGAAAATGAGTACAAAAAAGTTGTTAGTCAGAATAATTTAGATGATTTTTTAATTAAATTACTGAGTGATGTAGATCACCCTAATAAAGTAATTATATTAGAAAACATCTTGTTTTTAACAACGCGTGTTTTAATTACAGACAATCTTAAACTAGAATCTGAACAAATGATTTTTATAGTTTCTCAAGATTTTTTATGGTCTATACAAGAAAAAAATGGCGATTATTTTAATTGGATTCGTGAGCGTTTAGAGGATAATAAAGGAATTGTTAGAAAAAAGAACGCCGATTATTTACTGTTTTTATTATTAGAATCTATTGTTGACAACTACCAAGATACCTATTTAGAAAATGTTGAATTAAGTTCAGACAAACTAAGCTCTGAAAACATTAAACCTACTCCAGAATTTACCTCGCTGGTTGAAAAAAGGAAACAAGAATTATTCAATTTTAAAAAAGCCACACTTAGTTTAAGAGATACTGTTATAAAATTAGAAAAAGTACAGATTGAAGGTTTTAACACAATCTATTTTAGTGAATTAAAAGAACAAACCAACAACTTGGTTTCTAACATAGATTTTGAATTACAAGAACTAGAAAGTAAAATCAATCTAATTTTCAGTATACAAGGTCATCGTTTAAATGAAGTGATGAAAACCTTAACTATTTTGTCTGTAATTTTTATTCCTTTGACTTTTTTAGCCGGAATTTATGGAATGAACTTTGAAAATATTCCTGAGTTAAAGTCTGAATATGGATATTTTATTTTACTTGGAGTTATGTTTTTTGTTACACTTATTTCTGTTTGGTATTTTAAGCGTAAAAGATGGTTTTAGAGACGAATTTTGAAGAATAAGTTAATAGTATTCTAATTTTTCTTGACACAGATTTCACAGATTTTCACGAATAAATATCAAAGATGATTTTTATTTGATTAGAATTGAAAAAAATCTGTGAAAATCCGTGAAATCTGTGTCTAAAAATTACTTAATAATCTTATATAAAACAGGCTTACTTGGTGTAGCATCGTTTTCAAAAGGGGCAATCATTAAGTTTAATAAATACTCCCCATCTTCTACATCATTTGGCACATAAATAAATTCTGTAATTGTGGCGTTCATTCTTACTTTTCCTGCTGTATTCCAAAAAGCATTATGAGCCAAAAGTGCTCCACCATCTTTTTCTTTATCAATAGAAGGCAAATCGATTAACAAGTGTTTTATTCCTTTTTCTCTCAAATAAATTGCAGCTTCTTCTAATAAATAAGGGGGATTTGTATTAAAATATTTTGTTGATTTTTTATCTGATAAATTAGGAATCGTTCTAATTACAATAGCATCTCTTTTTTTGTTTCCTAAGGCTGTTTGTAATTGTTTTTTTGAAATTACAAAATCTTCTCCTTCACTTTCTGGAGCAACAGTGACAACCTCAGCTAAAAAAATAAAATATTTTAAATGTTGATTCACAGAATGTACCTCCTTGGTAATATGCCCCACACATTCTGTATGTGTAATATGAGAATGTGGATTAAAATGAATATTGTTAAAATTAACTACAGCACCATTTGCAACACTAACTTCATAATCATCATATTTTTTTGGGGCTATTGTTGGATCTTCAATTCCCCAAGCATTAATCTTATCTTTAGACATATCAATAGGAATTGAAATATCTATAGGATTAGAAATATTTACTTCTATTTTTCTAGAGTTGTATTCTATTGTTGCTTTCATTTATGCTGAACTTGTTTCAGTATTTATAATTTTCAGTGTCAAATATAAGTTTTTTTAAATCAAGGTTTATCAATTTTACTAGAATCGAAGTTCTATATTTTTATAGAATTTAAAAATTGATTTTCATTCGTTTAACATAAACAAATCAGAAGCTATTCCGTCTGATAAAAAAGTACCTTTTTGAGTTGTTTTTAAAATATTATTTTCGATAATTAATAATTTTTGAGTAATATATTTTTTAGATTCTTCTTCTAAATGATTTATATATTGCATACCAAAATCGTTTCTAACTTTATCTAAAGATACTCCCCAAATAGTTCTTAACCCTGTCATTATATATTCATTATAAGTATCTGTTTTTGTTAAAATTTCCCTTTCTATTGGGAGTGTTTTTTCTAGAATTGCTTTTATATATTTACTATTATTTCTAACATTCCAACTTCTTTGGACTCCATTAAAAGAATGTGCAGAAGGTCCAATACCTAAATACGATTTACCCAACCAATACCCTGTATTATTTTGACTAAAAAAACCCTCTTTACCAAAGTTCGATAACTCATAATGTACAAAATTAGCTTTGGTTAATTTTTTAACTAAAATATAGAATTGCTCTTGTGCCTTTTTATCATCTACATTTTTAATTTCGCCTTTTTTTATGAGTGATGCTAAAGCTGTTTTTGGCTCAACTGTTAAAGCATAACTAGAAATATGATTAATTCCAAAACCTAATGCAGTTTGTATATTAGTTCTCCATTCATCATTTGTACAATCTGGAATTCCGTAAATTAAATCGACAGAAATATTATTGAAATGTTGTGTTGCAATTTGTAAGCATTTTTTTGCTTCGGATGAATTATGAGCACGATTCATTAACTTTAAATCTTTCTCAAAAAAAGACTGAATACCTATACTTAGCCTATTTATAGGTGTTTTAGAGAGTTCTATTATTTTTTCTTCGGATAAATCATCAGGATTTGCCTCTAAAGTAATTTCTGGTTTTTTTACAACTGTATGGTTTTTATAAACCGTGTTTATTAACAAATTTATTTCTTCAGTATTTAAAACAGAAGGTGTTCCACCGCCAAAATAAATAGTTTCTATAATTGTATTTTGCAATTCATCTTTTCTAATTTCTATTTCTTTTACAAGGCAAGAAATCATGTCTTCTTTTTTCTTCAACGAAGTTGAAAAATGAAAATCGCAATAAAAACATGCTTGTTTGCAGAATGGGATGTGAATGTAGATTCCTGACATTTTTCAATTATCATTTATCAAAGAACAATTATCAATTTGATAACCGATAATTGTTCTTTGATAATTATTTATTAATTCTTGTAGTTTTCAGTATTGAAAATAAGATTCTGCCAATTTCATCTGCTTTCTCAAACAAATTTTTAAAATTTTCTAAATCTAAATCTCCACTATCTTTTAATAAATGTAACCAATATTTTGTTTCTAAACATTCTTTATAGGCAATTGACATTTTTGCAGAAAAATCTGCTTTTGAAATTGCTCCATTAGCTTCAACAATATTTGCTCCAACAGAAGTACCACTTCTTAAAATTTGTTTCGATAAAACATACTCTTTATTTTCCTTAATTAACTTTTTACTCAAATTTACAATCAACAAAGCTAAATCGTACGATTTATTCTGTAAAGGATTATTTTTTAACTTCATAGCCTTTGATAATTGTTTATTGATAAATGATAATTAAAAAAAATTATTTTATTTTTTTAGGGTTCTGTTTCACAAAACTTGCCCAACCAGTATAATTCTTCCCTCCTACAACTCTACCTGAATTATAAAAATGACAAACTGCAGCAGCCAAACCATCTGTTGCATCTAAGTTTTTTGGTAACGTTTTTAAGTTTAAAAGAGATTTTAACATCAACGCAACTTGTTCTTTGCTAGCACTTCCACTGCCTGTAACTGCCATTTTTATTTTCTTTGGCAAGTATTCTGTAATCGGAATTTCTCGAGATAAACCTGCTGCCATAGCAACTCCTTGTGCTCTACCCAACTTTAACATCGATTGTACATTTTTACCAAAAAACGGAGCTTCAATAGCAATTTCATCAGGATTATATGTATCAATTAATTCAATAGTTCGTTCAAAAATGAGTTTTAACTTTAAGTAATGGTCGTCGTATTTTTTTAGCATTAATTCATTCATTTGAATAAATTCCATTTTTTTTCCAACAACTTTTATCAACCCAAAACCCATAATTGTGGTTCCTGGATCAATGCCTAAAATAATTTTTTCTATTGCCACAATCTCAGATTGTTTTTATGTACATCATCAAACAAACTGATGATTATTTATTACTTTGCGAAGCATGTATAATTCGCTTTCTTACAAATCTAAACAATTCTTTTGGTTGATAATAAAACTATTGATTGTAATTGGTTGTGGATACTTTATTTACATCAAACTTATTGAAAATGAAGAATTAAAATTTTCTGTTTTTTATCAAAATTTGATTATAAATGATGTTTTTTCTACCAAAAACATACTATTTATACTCATTTTTACACTTTTAAACTGGGTTTTAGAAATACACAAATGGAAAGTTCTTGCTAGTTTTACAAAAAAAAATTCTTTAGTTTCTGCAACAATTCAAAGTTTGGCCTCTTTAACTGTTTCTTTAATTACGCCTAACAGAATTGGAGAATATGGTGCAAAAGCTCTCTATTTTGAAAAAAAAGACAGAAAACAAATTGTAGGATTAAACTTGATTGGTAATTTTTACCAGATGTTTATGACAGTTTTTTTTGGAATAATTGGTTTTAGTTATTTTGTTTTTAATCATAAAATTGAACTCAATTTTTACCAATTTATTAAAGGTTTATTTTTAGGAATATTGATTGTGCTCATCTTCTTTTTAATCGCTAAATTCTACAACTTTAAAGGCTCTTATTTAGAAAGAATGATATTTTTTTTAAAGAAAATTCCATTAAATTTAAAACTAAAAGTAGGTGCTTTATCATTTTTAAGATTTGTAGTTTTCTCACATCAACTTTATTTTTTGTTGGTTATTTTTAAGGTTGATGTTTCTTATATTGATGCAATATCAGCAATTTGCTCTGTGTATTTAATTGCTTCTGTAATTCCGATGCTTTCTTTGTTTGACTTTGTCTTAAAAGGTTCTGTTGCTGTTTGGGTATTTTCGTTTTTTACTATTCATACGCTCACTATTTTATCTATTACCAGTTTAATGTGGATTTTTAATTTTGTTTTTCCCACAATTATTGGCAGTTATTTTGTACTTACTTTTAAACCTAATTTAGCAAAATGATTTGGTTTCTAGTTTTCATATTTGTGTTGTATGCAATATTGATTATCTCTTTAACTATTGGATTTAAAAGAGTTGCTGAATTTAAAGGAAATAACAACCAAAATAAAACTTCATTCTCAGTTATTATTCCGTTTAGAAATGAAGCTGAAAATTTACCCAATTTACTAGCATCAATTTTTAAATTGAATTACCCTAAAGAATTGGTAGAATTTATTTTGGTTGATGATGCTTCTACCGATAATTCTGTTACTGTTATTGATAATTTTGTCTTTTCGAACCAAAAAAAAGGAGAAACCTTACAAGAGCAACAAATTTTCGATACAATCTCGCAAAAAAACGAAATCACTCAAACTGACATTCGTATTCTTAAGAATAAAAGAACTTCTAATTCTCCAAAAAAAGACGCAATTACAACTGCAATTACTGTTTCTAAAAACAATTGGATTGTGACTACAGATGCAGATTGTTTATTGCCCAAAAACTGGCTAAAAACCTTCAATAATTTTATTCAAGAAAACAACCCAAAAATGATTGTTGCTCCTGTAAATTATAAAGTAGAAGATACTTTTTTAGAACAGTTTCAATTATTAGATTTTATGAGTTTGCAAGGAACTACAATTGGTGGTTTTGGAATCAAATTCCCCTTTTTATGTAATGGTGCAAATTTTGGGTACAAAAAAGAGGAATTCTTACAACTAAATGGTTTTGAAGGCAACAATAATATTGCAAGTGGAGATGATATTTTTCTGTTTGAAAAATTTATAAAAGCTGATAAAAAAAGTGTCCGTTATTTAAAATCTAAAGAAGCTATTGTTACTACATTTCCTGTAAAAAGTTGGTTAAGCTTGATACATCAAAGAACAAGATGGGCTGCTAAAACAAGTAGTTTCAGCTCTTTAAAAGTAAAGTTTATTGGATTGCTGATTTTACTAACAAACGTACTAGTTGTTTATTATTTATGGATTGCATCTATAGAAATAATGTTTGTTCCTTTTGTTGTAAAACTGATGGTTGATGTATTGCTATTCTTACCAACTAGCGAATTTTTTAATCACAAAAAAGTGTTTTTAAAATGGTATGTTTTGGCGAGTTTAGTCTATCCTTTTTTTAGTGTTTTTATTATTTTTAAATCGTTCTTTTTTAAGTATGATTGGAAAGGAAGACGTTTTAAAAAGTAACAGCTATTTAATTTTCTAATATCTTACTAATAGTAACCTAAAATTTTATCAATTATATTCTATTCTAATTATCATAACGAATGTTTGTCTGAGTCTGTCAAAGACTTTTTAATTAACTGAATATTAACTTCGACAAGCTTAGTGTGACATCTAGAATTTTAATTATTTTTACGCCATTATAAAATTAAATTGGTAATTTCTCTGTTTAACAAAATGCTATCAGTCAGCAAAAAGTTGTAGCCCTGATTGAAATGGCATCCTTTTTTTTGTTTTTCACAAAAAAAAGATATAATGGAAAGCAGGAAATAGCTCCAAAAAAACTTATCTAAAATAATGCACTCATAAGTTCTTCTGCCTTAAACCAAAGAATAAGGGCAAGTGCTAAAAGTAAAACTAAAAAGATACCTTTTGTGGGTTTAGATTCTTTTTTTCTTGCGTATTTTCTTTTAAATTTCATCTAAATAAAGTTCCTATTTTTAATAAAAGTGATTCACTGAAAACAACTGCAACTGCTTACTGTAAACTTATTTTTCTAGCACGTAACATTTCTCTTTTCCCTGGAGGTCCTGGCAAACGTTCTACAGTAAAACCAACTTCTTGCATGGCTCTTCTAACACTTCCTTTTGCTGAGTAAGTTACTAAAATTCCGTTTTCTTTTAAGGAGTCAAACATTTTTTGGAAGATTTCTACAGTCCATAATTGAGGTTGAACTCTAGCACCAAATGCATCAAAATAAATTAAATCGAAAGTATTTTTATCTTTAATATCTTCTATAAATTGTTTTCTTTTTGTGAGTGAAAAAGTTTCTGAAATTTGATGTTTTTTCTCCCAAGAATTGGTGTGCATTTTGTTAAAAACATCTTGTTTATCATCTGCCTGTAAAACAGCAATAAAATTCATTTTTGCTACTTCTTCTGGTGTTACAGGATAAGCTTCTACACCAAAATAATCAATCTCTTTTTTAGCCTCTAAATAGGTTATAAAACAGTTTAAACCTGTACCAAAACCAATTTCTAAAACAGCTACTTTATCTGCTTCAATTTGTCTTAATCCACTTTCTATAAAAACATGATAAGATTCTTTAATAGAGCCGTTTTTAGAGTGATATTGCTCATTTAATTCTGGCAAATTGATGGTTGTAGAACCATCTGAAGTTATTAGAATTTCTCTTTTCAAAATCTTAGATTAATTAACGGGTTAAAGGTAAGTTTTACTTCTTTGTAAAAAGTAGTATAAACAAACAAAATAAATGTATTAAATTTTATGAATTATTTTATAAAATTCAATTTAATTGTGTAATATACAAAAGTACATATTTTAAAGAGCAAAAGCAACGATTTGTTATCTTGTCAGATGATTTTTTTGTGTACATTTGTTTTTAAATTCAATTAATAAGAATGAAATCTAATATAGAAATTCAACGTATAGAAAAATCGAAGATCGATTCTGTAGATTTTAATAATTTACCTTTTGGAAGTGTTTATTCTGACCATATGTTAGAATGTGATTTTGTAAATGGCGAATGGCAAACACCTGTTATTAAGCCTTATGCACCTATTTCTTTAGATCCTGCTGCAAAGATTTTCCATTATGGACAATCTATTTTTGAAGGTATGAAAGCCTACAAAGATGCAGATGGAAATGCGATGTTATTTAGACCTTTAGACAATTGTAAACGTTTAAATAAGTCTGCAGAACGTTTAGTGATTCCACAAATTCCGGAAGAAATTTTTATGGAGGGTTTAAAAACATTATTAGAAGTAGATAGTAATTGGATTCCTACAAATGATGGAAGTTCTTTATACATAAGACCTTTTATGTTTGCTTCTGGCTTAGGTTTTCATGCTTCTCCTGCAGATGCTTACAAACTTATCATTTGTACAGCTCCTTCAGGCCCTTATTTTGCAGGAAAAATAAAAGTTTTAATTGAAGAAAAATATGCTCGTGCTGCAAATGGTGGTGTTGGTTTTGCAAAAGCTGGTGGTAATTATGCTGCTCAGTTTTACCCAACTCAATTAGCCATAGAAAAAGGATATAATCAAGTTATTTGGACAGATGATAATACGCACGAATATATTGAAGAAGCTGGTGCAATGAATGTTTTTATTAGAATTAATGACACCTTAATTACAAGTCCTACTAGTGATAGAATTTTAGATGGTGTTACACGTAAAAGTGTGATACAAATAGCCAAGGATTTAAATATTGACGTAGAAGTTAGAAAAATTAGCGTTTCTGAAGTAATTGCTGCTGCACAGAGTGGTAGTTTAAAAGAAATGTTTGGTGCAGGTACTGCTGCAGTAATTTCGCCAATAGATGCTTTTGGATATCAAGATACAGATTATGATTTACCAAAATTAGAAACTCCTTTTGCTGACACTATAAAGAAAGCAATTACAGATATACAAACTAACAAAGTTGCTGACCCTTATGGTTGGAGAGTAATGTTATAATACATATAGCGTAAGTTTAAAACAAAAAAAGCATCAATAAATTGATGCTTTTTTTTATGGGTTCTGATTTATAATATTTTTATGTTATTGATTTTGAATATAATAGAAGTAATCTTTTTTTGTATAATTAAATTAAACAGCAAAACCAAACCTTTCTAATAAGAAACACTAAAATTAGTATTATTCACAATAAAAGTAGGACTCAAACTAAATGAAGGTTCTGCAAGAAAAAAGAACGTACCTGAAATTATTTTTTTATCAATGTCATGGGTCGTAATTTCAACTCTTCCCTTATTATCTTTCACAAAATAAGTAACGTCATTTACTATGTATTCTGCTTTAGGATTGGTATTTCTTCTAAAAACAAGATTTCCTGTGGTGATATCAGCAGGAAGATACAGTATAATAGTATTTTCATTCAACGCGTCACTTGCTGTTATTTGTAATGTATTTTTGTTATCAACTTTCCCAAAAACAGTAACACCCGTAAATGCAACATTGTCTATTGCTGCTGTAAATAAATTGCTAGAAGGTGGCAATTCTGTTTTAATAATTTCTGTAAAACTACCTGTAAACGTTTTTGAGTTTCCATCTAAATCATCTCCTGTAAAAGTAAAAGTACCAGAAATACTATTGCTTTCAGCATCTATATTTGTAAACTCTATACTTCCTTTGCTAGAAGTTGCAGAATTTGTAGTCCATGTATTAATAGGAGACAAACTATTATTTACATAAGTTGCTACGTTGTCTGTTCCTTGAAAATCAAAAATACCTAGTTTATAATTAGATACTTTAAAAGTAAATACTTCGTTTGTTCCTGCTTGAATCGCTGTTATTACAATAGCTGTCCCATCAATTGAATAACTTACATTTTTAGTAGACAAATCTTCACCATCAATAGTTGCCTTAAAACCACTTATTAATCGAGGAGTATTGGTAGGATCATAGCCAAAAAGACCTGTTTCCTCACAAGATGAAAAGATAAATGAGGTAACTACAAAAAATATAAAATAAATACTGTTTTTCATTATACAATATGGTTATTGATACAAAAGTAACAAAAAAGACTTTACTGCTACTTAATCGTATTCGTTAATATTTCTTTTAAATATGATATTCAACAGGTTTTTAAACTATTTGATACTTTAATTTTACATCAGATTTTATACTAATTATTAAGTGAAACATCATGCAACAAACTAGAAAAGACATTGTTCAGTTTATTAACTTGCGTTTAGCATCTTTAGGACAACCTACTTTTAAAGATAACGTAGAAAGTGAAGAAAAATTTTTAGATCCAAAATTTGAAGAATTAGCTAGCGGACTGATAAAGAGTTTACAGCAAAAAACTAGATTATTGGCAAATCATCTTTGTCCTGCAGATGAAAGAATACAAAAATTTATAGACGATTATTTAAAAGAGATCTCTATTGATAAGTCGATTACATTACCAAACAATACTTTAATTTTATCAAAAGCAGGACAAGCTAGAGAAGTAAGTTTACCTCCAAATGGAAATTCTTTTCAAAGTGATTTGGTAACCTCTAGCAGAGTAAAACAAGGTATTTTAAACAATCCTTTGCACGATAAAAGAACCACAAAAGGAACTTTTCATATTGTTGAAGGAAATTTACCTGTGCCATTAGATAAATTTGAAGTTCCAAAAATTGTATTTGCCCATTTTTTAAACGCTGCTTTTAATCCTTCGGATGATTTAAAAATATTACCATTTACTTCTAATCAAGAAGAAAAGGCAAAAGTGATGGTTTCTATGTTGTTAAGACCCACTGTTTGTCCAGAAGTTAAAGGAGTAATTTCTGAAAAATCATTAGAAGTTCGTTTTTTTGTTCCAGGAAACTTAGTGAGTAACTTAGATTTTGTAGAATCTATTTTTGGGAACGCTGGAGATCCTAATTTGGCTCAGAATGATGCTGCTTTAGACCCAGAACATTGGACTGGGCATACAGGATGTATTGTTTTGGCTCCGCAACTTTTAAAGTTGAAAAAGAAAGAAGTAGGTTTACCTCATTTTGATGAAGCCACAGAACGTCAGAAAAAAGACGGAATGTGTTGGAAAAATGAAAACGAATTGTATAATGATGGAGGTGCATTTAAAATTACTTGTAGAGATGATAGAGGTGTTGTAGTTACTTTAATTGCAGATAATTATTATGGCTATTCTAAAAAAGAAATAAAAACTCAAATTAGTTACTCTGCCAACCTTTTTGGTTTGGTAGAAGAAGAACATGCTGGAGGTGCCATTGCATTTGCAAGACGTGTTATGGGAGATACTTTAGATGGTAAAGATTACTCTGAATTTCATAATTTTGAACATACTTTTGAAGGTGTAAAACAACTTTTAGGCGATAGAATAGATATACAGCCAGAAAATTATGCAATCGATAAAAAATACCCAAATATTGTTTACATTCCAGAGTTTGCTTATGTAAATACCAACACAAATAGCATTACTTGGATGCATAATAATATGGAGCAAAAATTAACCTTATCTCCTTACAAAACCTATGTACATCCTACAGGAAATAAATTTAAATTAGAAAAACACAAAGCTGTAAATTTATGGCGAATTGTAGATACGTTTGCAGAAGGTGTTTTCTGCCATAAACCTTGTACAGTTTCTGGTGGTGGAAAATCTGAGATTTCTAAATCCATGCAAAATGCAATTACGTATAGCAATTTCAACATTCAAAACATAGATGAAGATTTTAAAAAAGCAGACGAAATTATAGAGTATGTATATTCTAATCGTTGGAAAGTAAAAGACCCAAACAGACCCATTTCTAGATCTTTTTTAAGTGAAAAAAGAACCTTGAGCTCTGCAGTAAGATTGTTAACACCTTCAGATCAAAATTCAGATAAATATAATGAAATGTTAAACAATATTCCTGTTCATATTCGCTCTTTAGTTCTATTTGTAAAACGTTTGTAC
This sequence comes from uncultured Polaribacter sp., assembly GCF_947497695.1. Taxonomy (GTDB): domain Bacteria; phylum Bacteroidota; class Bacteroidia; order Flavobacteriales; family Flavobacteriaceae; genus Polaribacter. The sequence continues at coordinate 17,812 of NZ_CANMHM010000017.1, forward strand.
AGACAAGCTCATGGAGGTTTAAACTGGAAAGAATACATGTCTGTAGAAATCATCAACGGACAAAAAGGAACAGGTCTTTTACATAACAACACACCAGTTGTAGGTAGTTATGTTAGAATTGGTTTCAACCAAAAAGGAAATTGGATGTTAAACAAATTACGTTCAGATTTTTCTCCGAGTGAAAAAATTCAAACAGAAGATGACATTACAGCATCTATTACCATACCCAGAAATCAATTAAAACATTTAAACCCAGAATTCAAAAATAAAAGTTTAAAAATTCTTACCAATTGTGAAGCTCATTTGTTTCAAAGACCAGATGAAGCTGTTGTAAGAGGTTATGATAAAGGTGCAGAATTAGATTTGGTAACTCAAGGTAGATTTTTAACAAATTACGAGTTGCTAAAAAAAGAAGATGCCATTGCTTTGTATGAAGATACTATCAATTTTGATAAATACACACAACCTGTGCAAGATTTTATAGAAAGTATTGTTAAAAGCGATAAAGATGAAGAATATTTTGTTGTGCCTTCTCATACAAGAATTGTAGATGGAGAACCCACAAAAAACCCCCGTTATTTAGAGCCAAACAAATTTGTAAACGAAACTGAGGCTTCTTATTTAGCTGATATTGGTATTCGTTTGGTAAGAAAAATGTCTTTGAAAGATCCATTAAATCATGTTGTAAATGCTGTTTTACCTGGTAGAAGAAATAACCCTGTAGATAAGGAAGCAGGTATTAGACCATTGGCAGTTTATAGCCCAATTCATTACCAAGAAACTCCAGAATTATTTATGGACTTTATTTGTAGTTTAACAGGTAAATCTCCATCAACTACTGGTGCAGGTTCTGAAGGTGCATTAACAAAAGCACCTTTTAATATGCTAACTCCTACAACCGATTTAAACAATGCATTGTTATCCCATATTTTAACGGAATCTAATGGATTTAGTACTGCTGCAGGTTATGTTGGTGCAGAAAATAAAATAGATCATGATGTTAGTTTGCTTATTCCAGAAATTTGGGCAAGATTAGAGCCAAAAGATAGAGATCCAAATTATTTGATTAAAAAAGGAGCTTTAGAAAAAATAGAAGATTTTGAATATGAAGGCGAAACTATTTTAGCAAGTAGATTGGGCTACAGAATTACAAAAAAATTCTCTTACCAATGTATGAGCAGAATTTTTGATGAACCTACAGCTGTGTTTAGCGAACGAATGTTAAAACCAGAATTACAAGGTTTAGAAGATTTTGTAGACGGAATAAAAAATATTACAGAAGCACAACAAAAAGTAGCATTAAACTATTTTACTGATGGAAGTATTGAGGCTGCAACACCTCCTTTAAAAATTCTTTTACACATAATGGCTTATGGTACTTATGAAGGAAAACAAATTAGCGACCCAGCATTAAGAAAATTCTTTGATAGAGAAGCTGTTATAAATAGCAATTGGTATAAAGAAAGACTAGAATTAAAACAGCAAAAAGACATTGCTTTTTACAAAAAACAAATCCAATATTTAGCATCTTTTATTTCTGACACTAAAAATAATACTTTGGTTTTAGAAATGAATATAGCTAACAGATTAGATAAAGTAAAAGAACAGTACAAAACTGTAAAATCTAACGATTATTTAGAAAGTTTAAAAGGAACTATTGGTTTAGACCCTTTGTGTAGAAAATAATACTATTTGAATTAAGAAGCTGATTTTAGCAATATATGAGGGCATCTCTTACAGTTGATGCCCTTTTTTTTGTACTTATTACAGCATTTACTTTTAGGCGTTAAACAACTAGAAGAACAAACAGTATCACAGACTGAAGGCTGTGATAATTGAATTGTAGGAGTTTGCTGCGTATAAAAAACAATCATTCTAATAAATTATACTGCAAATATAAACCTTATTTAGAATAAATTAAAATAAATATTTATTTTTTTACACCTAGTTTTACTAAAATAGTTTCTAACAAACACCATTTCGTAAATGCAGACTGAATAAGGTTTACACCAATAAACACTGTAAACCACATCCAATTTTGATTTACATAAACAGTAAGAATAACACTTAATAATACCATTACACCTACTATTACTCTAAAATACTTGTTTAACATTTTTTCTTTATTTTTTAAATTATTATATAAATCTTTCTATTGGAAGCACAATTGCTCTTATAAGATTATTCGTTTCAATATTATTGTTAAAATCTTCTATAATTTGAAACAATGCATCAATATGCTCTTCATCCGTAAATGAAAAAAAGAGACTAGACTCATTGCTTCCTTTTTCTCCAGAAAACCAATTAGAAGCTTTTAACAATTCTGGTTTGTTTTTATATCCATCAATTTCAAAACTACTAAAATTTTCAATATTTGCTTTCTTAAAGATGTTTAAAACATCTTTAAGAAACTGTTCTACTGCTGTAACGATTATTAGTTTCATATTTAAGTTTTATTTATAATTTTTCTTTTCTATCATATAATACACCAAAGGCACAACCAAAAGAGTTAAAACTGTAGAAACAATTGTACCTCCCATAAATGATATTGCCAATCCTTGAAAAATTGGATCAAACAGAATAACAAATGCTCCAATAACAACTGTTCCTGCAGTTAATAAAATGGGCGTTGTTCTTACTGCTCCAGCTTCAATACACGCTTGTTTTAAAGGTATTCCTTCACCTGTTCTTAAGTTGATAAAATCAATCAATAAAACCGAATTTCTTACCATAATTCCTGCCAAAGCAATCATCCCTATAAAAGAAGTTGCTGTAAAAAACGCACCCATCAACCAATGCCCTAAAATAATCCCTATTAAAGATAAGGGTACTGCAACCATCATTACAATTGGTGCTTTAAAATTTTGAAACCAACCTACAATTAAAATATAAATCAGAATTAATGCACCTAAAAACGCGATTCCTAAATCTCTAAAAACCTCTAAAGTAATTTGCCATTCTCCATCCCATTTTACGGTATAATCGTCTTCAAAATCTGGCTGCCCTAAATACATTTCGTTTAATTTATATCCTTCAGGAAGTACAATTGAATTCAGTTTTTCTTCCATTCCTAAAATTGCATACGCAGGACTTTCTAATTCTCCAGCCATATCTGCCAATACATAAACCCCACGTTTTTGGTTTTTTCTGAAGATACTTTTAGCAGCAATGGTTTCTTTAATTTCAACCAAATCTGCAATAGGCATCATAGTTCCTTGTTTCGATGTTACTTTTAGTTGAGAAATATCAGAAATCGTAGACTTTTCGCTTTCCTCTAAACTCAAAACCAAACCAACTTGGTTTACTGCATTTTCATCATATAAAGTGGTTATTGGTCTGTTAGACAAAGCCATATTCATTGTGTAGGCAATTTGCTGTGGAGCAACTCCATACAACATTGCTTTTTCTTTATTTATTTCAAACTGATATTCTGTTTGATCTGCTTCCACCATAAAATCAACATCAACAACATCAGCTGTATTATTTAGAATATTTTGAACATCGTTTGCAATTCTTATTTGCTCTTTATAATCAGGTCCATAAACTTCTGCAACTATGGTAGATAAAACTGGAGGTCCTGGAGGAACTTCTACCAACTTTACATTTGCATTGTATTTTTTAGCAATTTTCTGTATTTCTGGTCTCAATAATTTTGCAATTCCGTGACTTTGAATTTTACGTTCTCCTTTATCAACCAAATTCACTTGAATATCTGCCATATTAGAGCCTCCACGTAAATCGTAATGACGCACCAAACCGTTAAATGTAATAGGTGCAGAAGTACCTACATAATTTTGATAATTCACAACTTCTGGTCTTGTAGCTAAATATTGTGCAATTTCTTGTGTTACAACTCCTGTTCTTTCTAAAGTGGTGCCTTCTGGCATATCAATTACAACTTGAAACTCGTTTTTATTATCAAAAGGTAACATTTTTACAGCGACAGAATTGGTAAAAAACAACAACATTGTTGCCATTAAAACAATAAATGTTCCGCCTAAAAACAACCACCTTTTTGTTCCATTTTCTAATAATGGTCTTTCTAATTTATTATAAACTCTATAAATAAACGTTTCTTCTAAAGGTTTTTCAACTTTTTCTTCTTTGGATACTGAGCTTGTCGAAGTATTTTTATCTTTTTCTTTTAAGAAAATATAGCCTAAATATGGTGTAATTGTTAAGGCAACAAATAATGATAAAATCATTGCAATTGATGCTCCAATTGGCATTGGTGCCATATAAGGCCCCATCAATCCAGATACAAATGCCATTGGTAAAACAGACGCAATTACTGTAAATGTTGCTAAAATGGTTGGGTTTCCAACTTCGTTTATGGCATACAAAGCAGCTTGTTTAAAAGGCAAGCGTTTCATCTTAAAATGTCGGTGCATATTTTCTGCAATAATTATAGAATCATCTACCACAATACCTGTTACAAAAACCAACGCAAAAAGTGTAATTCTGTTAAGTGTATAATCTAACATGTAATAACTCAACAACGTTAATGCAAACGTAATTGGAACAGATAAAAATACGACTAAACCACCTCTCCAACCCATTGCCAACATAACAACCAATGTTACAGCAATGATAGAACCAATAAGGTGTAGTAATAATTCTGACACTTTATGAGAAGCTGTTTCACCATAATTTCTGGTCACTTCTACATGCACATCATCAGGAATTAAAGTGGTTCTTAAATGATTTACTTTGTCTAAAATAACTTCTGCAATTTTCATGGCATCTGCTCCTTTTCTTTTGGCTACAGAAATTGTTACTGCAGGATATTCAGATTTGTAATCTGCAGACTTTTCACTTGCTTTTCCAAAACCTAAAGACACATAATTATGTGGAATTTCTGGTCCATCAACAATAGTGGCTATTTGTTTTAAATAAATGGGTTGATTTTGTTGCACACCAACTACTAAATTTTCTACATCTGTAACAGACGCTAAAAACTTCCCTGTTTTTACTAAAAACTCGGTGTCATTTTTATCAAAACTACCAGAACTTAATTGCGTGTTATTGGCTTTTATCATTTCAGAAACCGACAAGAAATCCAATCCACTAGAAGCTAATTTAGCTTTATCTAAAACCACTCTTAACTGACGGTTTCTTCCTCCTATTTTATGCGTAATCGAAACATCATTTACTTTCTTAATTTCAGTTTCTAATTCTTGTGCCATTTGGCTTAATTGGTAATCATTGTAGTTTTCGCTCCACAAGGTTAAACCCAACATGGGTACATCATCAATTGCACGTGTTTTAACTAACGGAAACGTAACGCCTGCAGGCATTTGATCCATGTGTTTGTTAATTTCGTTATATAATTTTACAAACGAACGCTCAATATCTTCGCCCACATAAAACTGCACAATTACCATTGCTTTTTCGCTCATTGCAGTAGCATATACATACTCTACACCTTTAATATTCGAAATTAATTTCTCTAAAGGTTTTACCACTCTATTTTCTACTTCTGTAGGACTTGCACCAGGATAACCTACAAAAATATCTGCCATTGGCACATCAATTTGTGGTTCTTCTTCTCTAGGAATTAAAAACGACGCATACACACCAACAACCATAAAAACGATCATTAGCAATATGGTTAATTTAGATCCAATAAAGACTTTTGCAATTTTTCCAGCTAAACCTTCTTTCATTTTATATATATTTTTTGGGCGTTTTAACAGGCTATCCGTTTCAATCTTTTTTTGCCATATATGGCAGCAAAAAAAGGATTTCCACTACTATCCTTAACGCGAACATTCTTATTCTTAACTAAATTTGTTATTTATAATACAACTATCACTGCCAATTGAGACTGTAAACTGACCACTGAAAACTGCCTACTGAACATTAACTTTTGCTCCATTAAACAACTTCCCTTCTGCAGAAACGATGTAAGCTTCATCAGCATTTAAACCCGATAAAACTTCAACTTTATCTCCAAACGTTTTTCCTAAACGCAACCAACGTAATAATGCTGTATTGGTCTGACTTACTGAATAAATTCCAGATAATTGTCCATTTTTAACAATGGCATCCACAGAAATTAAAACCATTTCCGATTCATTTTTTTTATCAACAGGAAACTGAACTGTAGAAAACATTCCTGATAAAACATTGATATCTGTTTTATCTATAGCAATTTTAACCAAAAATTGACCTCCAGTATTTTTAGCAGAAGTACTAACTTCAGTAACTGTTCCTTTTATCGTTTTATCTAAAGATTTTACCAAAACATCAACAGAAACACCCTTTTTAATTTGCGAAATTTCTGTTTCTGGCACCATTGCAATTACTTCAAAATTGCCTGGAGTTTCTAAACTAATTAAAGGTATTCCAGGATTTGCCATATCTCCATTTTCTATATTTTTACTGGTAATTATACCAGAAAAAGGAGCAGTAATATTAGAATATGTAAACTGAGCATTAATCTCATTCTTCATTTGATTTGCAGCTTCCAAACCTGCTTTTGCCATTTGGTAATTGGCAGTCATATCATCCATTTCTTTTTGAGAAATACTATTACTTGCCATTAGGTTTTTAAATCGATTGTAATTTTTTTCAGCATTTGTAAAAGCAGTATTCGCTTTTGTAATTCCAGCATTTACTTGCGCTCTTTTTGCCTGTAAATCTGTATTATTAATAGAAACTAACAACTGACCTTTTCTAACTTTATCACCAACATTTACATGAACTTTTTTTACAAAGCCCATCATTCTTGTACTTAAATCTGCACTATTTGCAGCTTGTATTTTTCCACTAACAGACAAAAACGGACTGTTATCATTTACAGCAACTTTGTTAACTTTTACACTAATTGCAGGTGTATTGTCTAATGCTACTTTTTTTTCTTCACTGCCACAACTCGTTAAAAATATTGATGCTGTAAAAAATGCTATGATGTGTATGTATTTTTTCATTTGTTTTGATTTTTCCAATCCCTAACTATTTCTAAAGGAAAAGGGAACTGTTGTGTTAAGGATTCGTGTTTATTTTATTTATTATTTTTTAGTTTCTAATTGAAAACTGGCACTTATTACTGTCAACTTTTTCTATTTTTTTGTCAGAAAGTTTAAATAGGTTTTTGTATAATTATATTGATAAATGGTTTGATAATATTCTAATTGCTTTTGTGCAAACTGTGTTTCTGCCATTAATAAATCGGCTGTTTTTTCTAAACCTTCTTTAAATCTATTTTTTCTTATTCTTAAAGATTCTTCAGATTGCTCAACTGCTAATTTTGTTAATTCTAAACTGTTTTTAGCATCAACTAATTGGCGTTTTACTTTATTCAATTCTAAATTACTTTTAGATACATATTGATTGTATGCTAATTTCGATTTTTCGAATTCTGCTTTACTTTTTTGTGCTTTTCCAAAACGTTTAGAACCTTGAAAAATATCCCAACTTAATTGTGCCCCAATGATATAACCATTTGCATTACCTTGAAAAACTTTGTTATCGTACATTTCATAACTTCCAAATGCATTTAAACGTGGTAAAAAAGCCATTTTATCTGCTTTATTCATTGCTTCAAAACCTTTTAAAGCCAATTCCATTGCTTTGATATCTGCTCTGTTTTCAGAAATATTTTTATCATCAACATTTAAACCTGTAACCGATAAATTTTCTGTTGGTTTGTAAACAACATCACTTTTATCATCCATTAAAAAAGACAAATAATTAGATGCATTTTGCACATTGCTTTTTGCAGTTTGTAACTGATTTTTAACTTCTGTAACATGAATTTCAACATTTAAAACATCAGCTCGTTGTAAAAAACCTTGTTTAAAACTATTGTCTGCCATAAGTTTATTTGCATTTGAGGTTTCTAAAGCTTTTTCTAAAACAGCTACTCCTTGATACGCTAATTGCAATTGCATATATGCTTTTTCTACTTCGAACACCAAATAATCTTGTGTTCTTGCTGTTTTTAAAGACGTGGCTTCCATTTTAGATTTTGCTGCTTTACGTTGATAAAAGCCATCTAAATTTATTAATGGTTGTTCTACTTTAATAATCGTTGCAAAATTCTGAGTAGTTGTTGGATCATTTAACAAAGAAGGATTAAAATCGTTTTGCGTTAAAATTCCTTGATTTAATTTAGACCCAAAAGCCATTAGTGGATTTGTGGTAGAAATACCTGTATGACTTGCAGTAATGTTTGGTAAAAAAACTGCATTTGTTTGTTTATAATCTGCTTTAGCAACATTAAAATCTTCTTTAGAAATTTTTAAGGATAAATTATTTTCAGAAATTTTAGACAAAACTTCAGATTTATCAATCGAAATTATCTCTTGTGCAGGTAATTGTTGAGAAAGCAATAACCCAATTATAAGTACGCTCTTCATTATTTTTTTCATCTGTTATATTTTAACAATGCAAAACTAAAGTGAATAAAACCTTTTTTTAGTAACATTAGTTACCAAAGAAAAAGCACCTAAATCATAAAGACTTAAGTGCTTTTTAACCAACTTAAAAATTAAAACTAATTACATTGTTCGTTACTACCATTTATAATGGCATCAAAGGCATCTTGGGTTATAAATTGTGGTGTGTATGTGCCTCCTTTTTTATCTAAACCTTTTATAAAACTTCTTAAGTGATTTCTTGAGCCACATATTAAATTTTGATATACATTTATTAAAGTATTATTTTCTGTAAGAGAAACGTAGCTTTCTAAATCTTTGATATCTAAATCTTCTATGGTTGCACCAATTTTTAAAGCTTCTACAGCACTTTTAGCACCATCTATTACAAAGCTATCATAATGGTTTTGTAATTCTTGATTGCTAAAAATGCCTTCTGGTAAAATAGTATAGGAAATCTTATGTTGTTTTAATAAGTTTTCAATGGCATCTATATGCGTTTGTTCACTTTTTTTAATGTTTGCAAACTGATTTAAACCCCAAGTTTTGTCTAAATATTCATAGGTGTCTCTTGCTAATTTTTCTTCTTCTAACATAAACAATAATGCTTCAGAATCTTCTAGTAAAATAGTTGCATTATCATCTAAATTTACAATGTCATCTTGATTGTTAAACATTTCTAGCGTATCACTAGAATCTTCTGAACACCCATATATTAGTATGGCAAAAGTTATCACTAGAAAAAGGTTTACTGTTTTTTTGATTGCTGTTTTCATAATTTCTAAAATTTAAAATTCTTTGTATAAAGATATTATGAAAAAAAGAAGTTATTAGTAACTTAGGTTACACAAAAAAAGCACCTTAAAGGTGCTTTTAGAGTTTTTTGAAAAATATATATTTTAATAACTAGTATCATCTAACTTTACCTTACCATGAAAGGTTTTGTACAAAAATAAAAAGTAACCCGCTAAAAGTGGTGCACCAATTACAACAATTGTTAGCATAATTCCTAACGATTTTTGTGAAGAAGCTGCATTGTATATGTTAACACTAAATTTAGGATCTATTGTAGATGGTAATAAAACAGGATACAATTGAAACGCAACTAACATTAATAAAAAAGCCATAGTTAAAGAAGAAAAAACCAAAGCATTTGCATATTTTTTCTTAGAAACCAACCTTGGCACATTTGCTACTGCTAAAAAAGCCAAAATTGGTAAAATAAAAAATACTGGATATTCTTTAAATTTATCAGTAACACCTGGTAAAAAAACAAGTGTATATAAAGAGGTTACAGCAAAACTAACGATAAAAAATAGCATCCCTTTTTTTAGTAAAAACGTTAATCTTGCGTATAAACGGCCTTCTGTTTTCAATAATAAAAAGATAGCTCCTTGTGTCATAAAAATTGACAAAGTTGTGAAACCAACCATAATTGCATACGGACTTAAAAACGCAAAAAATATTCCACCTTTATAGCTAAAATTTTCACCAAGTTCAAAACCCTGTAAGACGTTTCCTAAAACAACGCCTAACAAAAAGGCAATTAAAGTATTGGAAATAAAATAAATGATATCCCAAGTTTTACGCCACCAAGTCATTTTTTCTGCGCTTCTAAACTTTATGGCAGATGATCTTAAAACCAACAATACTAAAAATAGCATAAACGGAATATACATTGCAGATAACATAGTTGCATACATTACTGGAAAACCAGCAAACAAAGCTCCACCACCAATAATTAACCAAACTTGATTAGCATCCCAAAGTGGACCTATGGCATTAATAGCAATTCGTCTGCTTAAATCTTTTTTAAAGAACAAATGCCATGCACCTGCACCATAATCAAAACCTTCTAAAATGGCATATCCTGAAAATAATAAACCCACAACCAAATACCAAAGTGTTGGATAATCTATCCCTAAAAACGTTTCTAACTCTACCATCTTATATAATTTTTAAATCATTTTTAACTTCATCATAAGGGCCGCTTATTATCTTCTTGTTTAAAGAATAGATAAACAACAGAAATAATATGGTGTAAACAACTAAAAATAATATCAATGAAAAAAGAATTTGATTTGATGACACTTCTTGCGAAAAACCTTCATCGGTTCTTAAATGCCCATAAACAATCCAAGGTTGTCTGCCCATTTCTGCTGCAAACCAACCTACTTGATTAGCTATTTGTGGTAAAATAACTGAGAAAGCAAAAATCTGTAACAACCATTTTTTGTCAAATAACTTTCCTTTCCACCATAAAAAACTAGCAGATACTGTTAAAGCGATTAAGAACATTCCAATAGAAATCATGATATGATAAAACTGGAAAACAGCATTTACTTGATTGGGTCTGTCCTCTTCAGGGAATGCGTTTAAGCCTGTTATTGGTTCCTCAAAATCTTGATGTACTAAAAAAGATAATCCACCTGGTAAAGCCAAACCTGTAACTTCTTGACTTTCGTTATCAACCCAACCAAACAAGTACAAATCTGCAGGCGCAGATTTCTCATAATGCCCCTCCATAGCAGCTAATTTTGCAGGTTGATTTTTGGCAACTCCATCTGCAGAACTATGACCTGAAAGCAATTGCGTTAAAGAAAATATAGTTGCTACAGCTAAAGCAATTTTAAATGCTTTTTTAGAAATTGTAATATATCGTCCTTTTAAAAGATAATAGGCATGAACACTTAATACTAAAAATGCTCCCGCTAAAAATGCACCTTGCCAAACATGTATAATTCTGTCTACACTTGATGGATTAAAAACCATAGCCCAAAAATCGGTAACCTCTGCTCTTGCATTTACTCCTTCGCCTACAATATGATAACCAGCAGGAGTTTGCTGCCAACTATTGGCTACCACAATCCAAACTGCAGAAAACATAGAACCTAAAAAAACACCAATTGTAGAGATAAAATGTACTTTTGGAGAAACCCTGTTCCATCCAAAAATTAAAATACCCAAAAATGTACTTTCTAAACCAAATGCAAAAAGACCTTCTGCAGCCAAAGCACTCCCAAAAATATCGCCAACATATCTAGAATAAACAGCCCAATTGGTCCCAAATTCAAACTCCATAATAATACCTGTGGCAACACCAATACCAAAAGTAATGGCAAATATTTTTAACCAAAAACGGGTTAATACTTCATAGTGTTTATTTCCAGTTTTTAAATATAAACCTTCCATAATTACCATAATTAAGCCAATACCAATACTTAAAGGCGGATAGATATAATGAAAGGCAATGGTAAAGGCAAACTGAATTCGTGCTAAAATTTCGGTATCCATAATAGAAATATTTAAGTTTTGTAAAGGTAAAATCTTAGATTTAATCTATTGGTAACAAATATTACATATTGGTAATTTTAACAAATAGCTCTATACCTTTTCTATTGTGAAAAGAATTGTAACAAGATTCCATTTGAATATTTTTAAAATAAGGTTGAAAATATTCTAGATATTCAGCTTTATTTCCACCAAAAGGTGGATGATCTTCGTTAAGTTTTGCATCAAAAAGCAAACCAACTAATTTGCCATTATTATTTAACAACTCATTTATTTTTGATGCATATTTTGGTCTTAAATCTGGATTTATGGCACAGAAAAAAGTTTGTTCAATGACTAAATCAAAAGAAACATGTAAATCAAAAAAATTAGCATGTATTAATTGATTTTCAGGAAAACTTGGAACTCGCTTTTTTAAATTTTCTAAAGGAATTTTAGAAATATCAACCACAAAAACGTTTTTAAAGCCATTTTTAAAAAGATATTCTGCTTCATAAGAATTGCCTCCTCCAGGAATTAAAATTTTTGTATCTTTATTTTTTAATTGATCAAAATAAGCTTTTAAAGGCGGAGAAACTTCGCCTAAATCCCAGCCAATTTTATTTGTTTTGTATTTATTTTCCCAAAAAAAATCATTTAGCTCCATTATACTTCGCATTTCTTCATACCAAAAGTACATTTTAATAAATTTAGTACATTAAAATTGTGCCTTACCATTATCTTAAAATTTAGTTAAAAACAATTTTGTTCCATTAATTAATTAAACCTTTGTTAGGTTAATTTGTCCATAAATCAAAGTAACCATAACAAAATGCAAAAGATATTAGTACTTATTAGCTTTTTTTTAACATCATCTATATACACTCAAACGCAAGATTTTAATATTACGGGCAACATTAAATCTGCAGATGATAAAGAAATACTAGAAGCTGCAACAGTACATTTAGAGAGATTGAAAGATAGCAGTATCATTTCTTACACAATTTCTGACGCTAAAGGAAACTTTGAAATTAAAGGCAAAACATTAGATACTAAAATAAAACTAGTCGTTTCTTTTATCGGTTTTAAAGCATACACTAAAACTATTACTGTTAAAAACCAAAACACAGGTACTTTATTCTTAAAAACTGAGAATAATTTAGATGAAATTATCATTAAAACTTCTGCTCCTATTATTATTAAAAAAGATACGGTAGAGTTTAACGTAAAATCTTTTAAAACAAAAGCAGATGCTAATGTTGAGGATTTACTTAAAAAACTACCAGGTGTTGAAGTTGACTTAGAGGGAGCTATTACTGTTAATGGTAAACCAGTGAATAAAATTTTAGTAAACGGAAAACCTTTTTTTGGCAACGATCCTACTATAACTACCAGAAATTTAACTAAAGAAATTATTGAAAAAATACAAATTACAGATACAAAAACCAATGCCCAAGCTTTTTCTGGCGAAGATTCTGATGGAGAAAACAAAACCATTAACTTAACTATTAAAAAAGAAAATAACAAAGGTTATTTTGGCAAAGTTGCAGCAGGAAAAGGCTCTAATGATCGTTATGAATATGCTGGTTTAGGTACACGTTTTCAACAAAGTGAAAGAATTGGTTTGCTTGCTGGAGGTAATAATATTAATGCTCCTGGGTTTAGCTTTGGAAACCAAAGAAATCAATTTGGTGGAAATAATAGAAGTTTTGGTGGCGGACAAGGTATTGTAACTTCGAATAATTATGGGGTAAATTACATCAATACTTTTAAAAAAATATTTGAATTCTCTGGAGATTATTTTTACAAAAACAGTGAATCAGAAAATAAATCAACAAGAAATAGAGAAACTTTTTTAGCAAATGGTGACAGCTTTACCAGAAATTCTGAAAGCGATACTTTTAACGAAAGTGATAGCCATGATGCAAGCATCGATTTTGAAATAGAAATAGACAGTACTTTTAGAATTGACATAGAGAGTGATTTTAACAGAGATGTAAATAGAAATACTTACAATAGCACATCTAACAGTTTAAACAATAGTAAAACACTTACCAATACTTCTAACATAAATTCTATTGCAGATTCTCAAAGAAATCGATTTGATAATGAAATAAATATTACCAAAAAACTGGGCAATAAAGGTGCTTTTATTAGGGCAGAAATTACTGCAAATTTAAACCAAAGTGAAACTGAAGATTTTGTAAAATCTGAAGCTACTATTTTTGGAGATAATCCAAATCAAATTATTAGAAACCAATATTCTGATGGAAGTTCTAATCAAGAGCAAATTGGTAGTGAAGTAACGTATCGTTATCCACTTTTAGCAAATAAATTATTTGTTGATGTTGCTTATGAATATGGCAATACAAAAACAGAAACAAAACGTAGTACCTTTAATTTTGATGAAACTACAAATGATTTTACAGATTTTAGTGATTTATTAAGTACCGATTTTGAATATTTAGACAAAACAAAAAGACCAAGTGCAGAACTCGAATTTAGAAACGATAAATGGTCTGCTTCTGCAGAAATAGCACACATTAACAGATCCTTAGAAAACAAAGACTATTTAAGACCAGAAACAAATTTGCAAAGAACGTTTAATAACCTAGAATATGGTGCAAGTATGCGTTACAGACCAAGCAAAAGTAAACGCTTTAGACTTCGATATAATTTTAGAAACAACACTCCAAATTTATCTCAATTACAACCTTTTAGAGATGAATCTAACCCACTTAATATTGTTACAGGAAACCCTACTTTAACCCCCTCTAAAACACATAGCTTACGTTTTGGATTTTCTAACTTTAATTGGCAAAAAAGAACTGGTTTTTGGTCTTTTGCAAACCTATCTTTTACAAATGACAGAGTGGTATCTAATACAATTATTAATACCAATACTTTAATTAGAGAAACAAGCTATGCAAATGTAAATGGTTTTTATAACATTAGAGTTGGTGGTAGTTATAGTTCTTCTAAAAAATGGGAAGATTTTGGAAGCTTAAAAACAGAACTTTCTCTTTTTGGAACACATAATAAAAACATCAACTTTAACAATGGCATAAAATACTCTAGCAAAACCACAAATATATCTCCAAGAATTGGCTTTGATTTTAACTGGGACAAAGTGCTACAGATGAGACCAGAATATTCAATTTCGTATAACAATAACAGATATGATATTGAGCAATTTGAAGATAGAGACTTTGTGAGTCATGATATTAATATTGCTACAGCAACCTTTTTACCAAAGAAATTTGAATGGAGAAATGATGTAAGATATAACTACAACCCAAATATTGCAGATGGTTTTCAAAAAAGTGCATGGTTTTGGAACACCTCTTTACGTTATGCTATTTTAAAAGATAATGGTGCTATTAGCTTAAGAGTTTTTGACCTATTAAACCAAAACACCAATGCAAGAAGAACTGCTTCAGAAGATTTTATTCAAGATTCATCTAGTACTGTATTAAACCAATATGCAATGCTTGCCTTTAGTTGGAAATTTAATAGTTTGGGTAGTGCAGGTAAAAAGTTTGAACCCTCTCGTAGAAGAAGAAGATATCGTTAATCCTAAACTAAATCTAATAAACATTTTTAATACATTATTTTAAATAGCTAACAAATATTAAATTCTTTGCTTAAAATAATTATAAATAAATTGTAAAAACTTAAATGATTTTCCTGCCAAAAAAAATGACGCTATATTTGCATTATAGTTTAAAATAAACACTTTTTATGAATACTTTAGAATTAGCAAAAAAAAATATTAATGAAAAAGGATTTTTAGATATTGAAACGCCTAATATTAATTATGTTGATGAAATTCTAAAGCTTAAAAAACAGAAAAACGCTGTTATTTTAGCACATTATTATCAAATTGATGAAATTCAAGAAATTGCAGATTTTGTAGGTGATAGTTTAGCTTTGGCTCAAAAAGCTGCAAAAACAGATGCTGATATTATTGTTTTTGCAGGTGTACATTTTATGGCTGAAACTGCAAAAATATTAAACCCAACCAAAAAAGTACTTTTACCAGATTTGTTAGCAGGTTGTTCTTTAGCAGATTCTTGTCCGCCAGAAAGTTTTGCTGCTTTTAAAAAGCAACATCCAGATCATTTGGTGGTAACTTATATTAACTGCTCTGCAGAGATTAAAGCGTTAAGCGATTATGTTTGTACCTCATCTAATGCTAGAAAAATTATTGATTCCATTCCTTTAGAGCAACCCATAATTTTTGCTCCTGATAGAAATTTAGGCGATTATTTAAACAAAGAAACAGGTAGAGAAATGTTACTTTGGGATGGAGCTTGTATGGTACATGAGGCTTTTTCTATGGAAAAATTGATCGATTTATACAAAGAGCATCCAGATGCAGAATTAATTGCACATCCAGAATCTGAGGCTCACATGTTAAAGGTTGCTAAATATATTGGCTCTACCTCAGGGCTTTTAAATCATGTTAAAAACAGTACAAAGAAAAAGTTTATTGTAGCTACAGAAGCAGGAATTTTATTTCAAATGTTACAAGAAAATCCTGATAAAATAATTATACCTGCACCAGCAAAAGAAGACAATACCTGTGCTTGTAGTGAATGTGCTTACATGAAAATGAACACCATGAAAAAACTGTATCTATGTTTAAAACACGAATTACCAAACATAGAGGTAGAAGCTGAATTGTGTAAAAAAGCAATAATTCCTATCAACAGAATGTTAGAACTTTCTAAATAACACTTTAAAATGTTACCGAATAAAAAAATAATTTCTACAGATTTTTTAGTTATTGGTTCTGGAATTTCAGGGTTAACTTTTGCCTTAAAAACCGCCACTAAGTTTACAAACGCAAAAATTACTATTGTAACTAAAGATGAGCAAAGTGAGTCTAACACAAAATATGCACAAGGAGGTATTGCTACTGTTTATGATAAAAATGTAGATAGTTTTGAGCAACATATAAATGATACCATAATTGCAGGTGATGGTTTGTGTGACGTAGATGTTGTAAAAATGGTCATTGAAGATGCTCCTAAAAGACTTGATGAACTTATTGAGTGGGGCACAAAATTTGACGAAGATAAAAATGGTTATTACGATTTAGGAAGAGAAGGTGGTCATTCTCAAAACAGAATTTTACATCACACAGATATTACTGGTGCAGAAATAGAACGTGCTTTATTAGCACAAGTTAATGCATTGCCAAATATCGATTTTTTAACGCATCATTTTGTAATTGATTTAATTACAGAACACCAAGTTAAACAAAAAAGAACCAAAAGAAAGGATAAAATATCTTGTTTTGGTGCTTATGTAATCGATGAAAAAAATGCCATCGTAAAAACCTTTGTAAGTAAGTTTACACTTTTAGCTTCTGGTGGAAATGGGCAAGTATATGAAACCACTACAAACCCAACAATTGCAACTGGTGATGGAATAGGAATTGCTTACAGAGCAAAAGCAGAAATTTCTGAAATGGAATTTATTCAGTTTCATCCAACAGCGTTGTACAACCCAGGAGAGTATCCTGCATTTTTAATTTCTGAAGCTGTTAGAGGTTTTGGTGCAAAATTAAAAGATTATAATGGCAATTCTTTTATGCATAAGTATGACGAAAGAGAAGAATTGGCTTCTAGAGATATTGTTGCAAGAGCAATTGATAATGAGCTAAAATTGAGTGGAAAACCTCATGTGTATTTAGATTGTACACAGCTTGATATGGAAAAATTTAAAGAGCACTTTCCTAACATTACAGAAAAATGTGCATCGCTTAATATTGATGTAACTAAAGATTTTATTCCTGTGGTACCAGCGTCTCACTATATTTGTGGTGGTGTAAATGTCAACAAAAAAGCAAAAACATCTATTAAAAAATTATACGCTTGTGGAGAAGTGACAAGAACTGGTTTGCATGGTGGAAATAGACTTGCCTCTAACTCTTTATTAGAAGGTTTGGTATATGCTCACAAAGCTTTTTTAAATGTTTCTAAAAAGTTCGATAAAGCAAAATTACCTAAAGATATTCCTGCTTGGAATGATAGTGGCGTTGTTAAAAACATGGAAAAAGTTTTAATTACTCATGATAGAAATGAAGTAAAAACAATCATGACAAATTATGTAGGTATTGTACGTTCTAACGAGCGTTTAAGACGTGCAGAAAAAAAATTGAGCGTACTTTATGAAGAAAACAAGCGTTTATACGACCATTCTGAACTTTCAGTAGATTTATGTGAATTAAGAAACTTAATTACAACTGCTTACTTAATTACACAGTTTTCTAAAAAAAGAACTCAAAATTGTGGTGGTTTTTATAGTTTAGATTGTATTGCTAAATAAAAAAAACCTAAAATAAATCAGATGCTTTTTAATTAAACTACTTCAAAAATTAACCTAAACTATTTATAATAGTAACTAATTCTTTTTTGGGCACTGCACCTGATTGCCTCCAAACTTGTTTTCCTTTTTTATATAAAATTAGAGTTGGCACTCCCCTAACTTGATATTTTGTTGCCAAAGATTGATTTTTATCAACATCAATTTTAATAATAGAAACCTTATTGCCCAAAGCATCTTTTACCTCTTTTAAAATAGGACTCATTGTTTTACAAGGACCACACCATTCAGCAAAAAAGTCTACTAAAACAGGTTTATCTTTATTTATGATTTCCGAAAAATTGCTCATACCTAAGAAATATATAATTATTTATTAAAAGTAATACTCCAAATTCCTCTCACTTGATTTTCACTATAACCTGTAGCCAAATCTTTTGGATACAATTTATCAATTTGAGCTAAGGTATTTGATTTAATATCTGAATTTGATTTACCATGACATTGCAAACACATACTATTTGTTTTAATAGGATAATAAACTTTTACATTTTCTGCAGATGAAACAACAATAGGTTCTGATTCTTTATTTGCTTTTATATCTTCTTTAAAAATAGTAATGTATCCGTTTTCTAAAGCATTTGCTTTGTTTTTAGAATTTCTTGGTTTGTCTGAAACTCTCTTTATCACAGCTTTGTGCACAACAGACATACTATCTGTTAATGGAAATGCTTTTATATTACAAAATTTTAATGCAGCTAAGGTTCCTTCTTTTTGAATTTTACCCATTAAATTTTTTCCTAAAACTACTTTTGTAGATAAAGCATATTTTAATCCTCTTTCACTATAAGGTAAATCTTTAAAATTATTTCCTTGTTCTGGTTTTCCTTTTCTCATTCCATTTCCATTACCTCTGCCATTTCCATGTTGTTCTTTGTAATGCTCTTCAAACCATTCTGGTTTTTCAATATCAAACTCAAACATATAATCTGCAATTTGCTGAATCGTTTCCTCTGGAAAAGCTTGTTTTGGCATTACACCAAAACGTTTTACAGCACCATACATTTTAGCATTTTCTTTGGTGGGATTTTTAATAAAAGCTTGTATCTCATTTACAAAATTCTCTTTTGTTGTACTTCCTTTTAAATAACGCTTTTTAATAGCAATCATAGGAGGTGCAATTCTACTTTCTTCAGTTGTGGTAGGATTATGACAAACATAACAGTTTGTTTCTAGTAACTTTTTACCAGAATGCGTTTGAATTTCTGGTGTATTTTCTTTTTTCTTATTAGAATACGAAGGTCTTTTTGAATCTTTACAGCTAAAGATAAATGCAAGTAAAAGTAATAATGTAATTGGTTTCATCTTTTTTTTTTACAAAAGTAAGATGAGTTTAGTTCTTATACAGTAACTAATGTTACAGTTCTAACACCTTAATACTATTTCTATGGAGGTTAATTTTACCTTCATTCTCTAGTTTTTTAAGCAATCTAGAAACTACAACTCTAGAGGTATGTAAATCTTCAGATATTTGTTTGTGGGTAACATGTAATATATCATTATGAGTTACCATTGCTTTGTCTTTAAGGTATTTAAAAAGACGTTCGTCCATTTTTAAGAAAGCAATCGTATCTACAGCGTCTAAAAGCTCGTCTACTCTAGCGTGATAACTTTGTAAAATATAAGCTTGCCAAGTTTTATATTTGCCTAACCATTCTGCCATCTTTTCTTTTGGCAGCATAATCAATTCTACGTCTGTTTCTGCTACTGCTCTAATTTTACTTTTTGTTTGTCCCATACAACAAGAAAGTGTCATAGCACAAGTATCTCCTTTTTCTAAATAGTATAAAACTAATTCGTCTCCATTTTCATCTTCTCTAAGAATTTTAATAGCACCAGAAATTAACAAAGGCATCGATTTTATGTAATCGTCAACTTCTATAATTGTAGTGTTTTCTTTAAAATCTTTAGGAATCCCTAAAGTATCTATTTCAGTTATCAATTCCTTTTCAAAGAGATATCCAAAATTATCGTTTAATGTACTTGCCATTTTCTTAAAATTATAAGATTTTAAAAATACTAAAATTAAAGATAATCATAAAGTGATATAAGAATTTAATTCAACAAGAATAGCCTAGAAAATCCTAGGCTATTCTTATTCATTTAGGGGGGAAATTTTATTTTGCTTTTTTATCAGTTTTCATTAATAAGAAAATAGCTGTCACTAAGCCAATAACTACTAACACAAAAATACCAATCATAATAGTACCATTTACCCAAGAAACTAAAGGAAGGTTTAAAAAATTCATATCTATATCGTTTAGAAATTCAAAAATAAAGGTTCTTCCTATTTTGATTTATGATAAAAATCAGTTTTCTAAAAATTTACATTTAAAATATCTCCACTTAATTGTAAGAGTTGTAATTCTATCAATTTAGCATCAAATTTAGCATTGTTTAAAGCCGTTTTTGAGTTGATAAAATTAATTTGTGCTTGCCTAAATTCTATAGAGGTTACTTGCCCTAATTTATAGCGTTCTTGCGTTCTCTCAAAATTATTTTGCGTTGTTAAAACGTTGGTTTCTTGTGCTTTTAAAATAAACAATTGGTTTTTATAATTCTCCCAAGTATTCTTTAAATTATTTTCGATATTTACTTTTTGTTGTTCTAAAGCTATTTGTTGGTTTTCTAAGCCAATTTTAGCATTTGCAACTCTTGTTTTGTTGCTTCCACCATCAAAAATATTCCATGTTAAATTAAGGCCTGCATTTAGACCATCAGAAATAATTAATTTTGCACCAAAAGGGTTGATTAAATTTTCGTTTTCTGTTCTATTAAATCCATAAGAAGCATTAAAACCTAAAGCTGGTAAAAAGTTAGCTTTGTTTATTTTGATGTTGAATTCACTAATAGCAATGTTACTTTCGTTTTGTTTTAAAAGTGAATTGTTTTTTAAAGTCTTCGTTTTTAAATCATCATAATTCAATAATTTAGTATACTTAACAGCAGTTTCTACTGTATAATTTATATGTTCTTTAGCACCTAAAATTACATTTAAACCCCTTTTTGCATTGTTAAATAATTGTTTGGAACTGATAAATGCAATACTATCATTATTAACATCTACTTGTGCATTTAAAAATTCTAATTTAGTTGCCTGTCCATATTCATATTGATATTTTGCACGTTGCAATCTTCGTTTAGAAATTGTTAAAGCTTCATTTAAATTATGTGTATTTTCAGCAAACCTTGCTATTTCAAAATACACTGTAAACAATTGTAAATAGGTGTTTTCAATAGTTTCTTTGGCTTGTAATTGAGATAGATTATATGTCTCTTTTAATTGTTGATAATTATACTTTCTACCTAAACCATCAAAAACAACATAATTTAAACCTAAAGATGTATTGTATGTTTTTGAAACAACACCATTTCCTGATATTTCTGCATCATTACCAGTTTCTCTATCAGTAAAAGTAAGACTTTGATTA
The DNA here is from genome assembly GCF_947497695.1 of uncultured Polaribacter sp. Taxonomy (GTDB): domain Bacteria; phylum Bacteroidota; class Bacteroidia; order Flavobacteriales; family Flavobacteriaceae; genus Polaribacter. Next base: position 39,284 of record NZ_CANMHM010000017.1, read on the forward strand.
TTTCTACTATAATTTGCCCCAGAAGTTGCTGAAACTGTTGGTAAAAAACCAGTATTATAAACACTCGCGTTGTTTTTTGCCACTTCTAAATTATTATTGGCAATTTTAATTCCGAAGTTGTTTTCTAAAGTGATTTCTAAAGCTTCTTTCTTTGTTAAAATTTCTTGCGATATGCCATCCAAAGAAATTAAAAACATCACAATTAAAATACTTGTCTTATTAAATTTCATCTGCATCAAATTTAGATTCTATAATAGCTCTTTCTACTTCTTCTTTGGTTATTTGTTCTCCTGTTTTTAACCACTTAATCATCACTTTTATCGAATTAGAAACTGATAGTAACAAAGGCAACATAATTAATGTTAAAACAGTTGCAATTGCAATTCCGTAAGAAATTGAAATTGCCATCGGAATTAAAAATTGTGCTTGTCTGCTTTTTTCTAACAAAAGTGGTGCTAAACCAGCAATTGTTGTTAGAGAAGTTAAAAAGATAGCTCTAAAACGAGATTGACCTGCTTTAATTAAAGCTTCATCATATTTTATCCCTTCTTTTAAATAACTGTTGAATTTACCTATCAATACCAAACCATCATTTACCATAATACCTATTAAGGCAATAATGCCTAAAAATGATAAAATTCCGATAGGAAAACTATGAAAATAATGCCCCCAAATAACACCAATCATGCTAAAAGGAATCATAATAATTAATAAAATGGGTTGACTGTAAGAACGAAATGTAAATGCAATTACAATATAAATCAGCAATAAAATAATTGGTCCAACAACACCCACAGAATCTGTTGTTTTTTTGGCTTCTCTATTTTGCCCTTCATACAAAGGACTTACAGAAGGATATTTAGAGGTAATTTGAGGCATTACTCTGGTTTTAATATCCTCTAAAATTTCTGTAGCACTTGCTTGCAAATCTTTTAAATCTGCTGTAATTTGTATTTCTCTTTGTCCTTTTAAGTGATTGATGGCAATGTCTCCTCTTTGAATTGTGTAGTTTGCAATTTCAGAAAACGGAATTCTATTTCCTGTTGGTGTTACAATTCTCATATCATCTAAATCGTTTATAGAAGACCTGTCTTTTCTATCATAACGCACCCAAACTTTAATTTCATCTTGTCCACGTTGAAAACGTTGTGCTTGTAACCCAAAGAAACCAGCACGCACTTGTGCCATAATAGCTTGTAAATTTAACCCTAATAAATAGGCATTGTCTTTAAGTGTAATTTGTATTTCTTTAATTCCTGCAGGATCATTATCTGCAACATCTTTTAAAAGCGGATTATTTTCTAACTCTAGTTTTAAATCCGCTTTAGCGGCTTTTAATTCATCAATATTATTACCTAATAGAGAAACTGCAACAGGGCTTCCACCAAAATTACCTCCAGATCCAAAAACTAAACTTTCTACACCATAAACCTTGCCTACTTTATCACTAATTGTGTTTGTAATTTCTGGCGATGAAAAATCTCTTGCTTCACCAGGTAATAAATTTACTGTTAAAGTTGCATTTGCACTTCCTGGACCCACACGTTTTATAATATTTTCTACAACTTCCAGATCTCCAGATTGTTTCTTTGAGTATTCCTTATTTACCAACCAAACTTTTTCTTCTACGGATGATATAATAGAATCTGTAATTTGCTCATTTGTACCTTGAGGCATTGTCAATGAAATTTGAATTTTATCACTAGCAATTCTTGGAAAAAAGGCACTTTTAATAATGCCTGCTTTTAAACTTAAAACACTAATAATAACCAATGCTACAGGTATTGCTAAAGCAAATACTTTGTTTTGTAAACAAAATTTTAAAAATGGTATATAATACCCATCTCTAAATTTTGATAGAACTTTGTCTGCACCAGCATTTACTTTATTAAAAAAAGTATCAATTGCATTGGTTTTTTTTAGGTTTCCATTTTCTAATCTTTTTCTCTCTAAAGCTTTAGAGTGGGCAATATGTGCAGGTAAAATAATTAAGGCTTCAATTAAAGAAACACTTAAAGTTAGTAGTACAATTGTGGCAACTTCACCAAAGAAACTACCTATTCTACCATCCACAAAAAAGAAGGTTGAAAAAGCGATAATAGTTGTTAAAATTGCAGAAACAATTGGTGGAATAACTTCTAGGGTTCCATCTATTGCAGCTTGAATTTTAGATTTTCCTAAATCGTAATAATGATGGTAAATATTTTCGCCAATTACAATTCCATCATCTACTAAAATACCAATCACAATGATCATCCCAAAAAGGGACAATACATTGATGGTTACATCAAATTGTGCTGCAAAAATAAACATGCCAAAAAATGCAATTGGCAAACCAAAAGCTACCCAAATAGCCAAACGTAAATTTAAAAATAAGGCTAAAAAGAATAATACTAATAGAATACCTACAATACCATTTTCAATTAACAATTTTGTTCGTCCGTTTAAAGTGATAGAAGAATCGCTAGAAACATTTAATTGAACATTTTGGTTTTCTTGATTAAATTGATGGATGTAGTCTTTAATTTTATCAGCCGAAGAAATCAAATCTTCATTATTTGTATTACTAACAGTTACATTGATAGCTAAATTTCCATTATAATAAAGTCTGTCTGGAGTTTCTGACCAAGCATCTCTAACCTCAGCAATATCTTTTAAGCGAATAATAGTTCCGTTTGTTTCTGTTCTAACAATTAAGTTTAGAAGTTCTGTACCATAATAAGATCTGTTACTTGCTCTTATTAAATAATCTTCTTCAATTGTTTTTACATTACCTCCAGTAATTAAAATATTAGAATTTTTTACAGCATTTGATACTTCTGTAAACGTTAAATTATAAGCTCTTAAATCGTTTTCTCTAACCGCTATTTCTATTTCTTCATCAGGAAAACCAGAAAGTGCTACTTGAGAAATTCCTTCTATACCTCTAATATCATTCTCTACATTTCTAGCATATTGTTTGATAGATTTTAGGGAAACATTTTCTCCACTTATTGTAAAACTTATAGTTGGTCTACTATTTTCTACTTTGGCAATTACTGCTGGTTCCATGCCTACAGGAAAAGAAGGCACTCTATCTACTGCATTTTTTACATCAGACAAAACAACATCAATATTTTTACCTTTTTCAACCTCAATATTTACAGTTGCACTATTTTCTCTAGAAACAGAAGTTACCCTTTCTACACCAACAATTCCTTTTAAATTGTCTTCAATTTTTAATACAACACCTTCTTCCATTTCTGCAGGTGAAGCTCCAGGATATGTTAAAGAAATATTGATTAATTCTGAATCTACTAAAGGAAAAAAAGAAGATTTCATGCTAAGAGCACCCACAGATCCAAAAATTAAAAATGCAATAATCATTACATTTACAGCAACTGGATATTTAATAAAATACGTAATATTTTTTTTCATTTTATGATGAATTTATTTCAGTAATTATTTGCTGTTATCAATCTTCACAATCATCCCATCAAAAGCACCAGGTAATGTTTGCTTCAAAATTTTATCATTATTTTTCAAACCTTTAATAACAACAGATTCTGTATCAAAATAAACAGGATTTACAGTTGTTAAACTTAAAACACTATCGTTTTTAACGGTATAAACAGCTGTATTATCTACCAATAATTTTCTTGGAATTTCAATGGCATCAGTTTCTGATTTTGCTACTAAATTTGCTTCTAAAAACAACCCTTCTTTTAAATCTGAATGTTTTACCTCTAAAAAGGCTTTTATGGTTTGAGATACCTGATCTACTTTGCCATTTACACGCACTACTTTACCTGTATACTTTTTAGTTTTTTCTAAATTTGATAAAGCTACAGCATTCCCTATTTTTAATAAATCTGCAAATTCTGCATTGATAGAAACTTCCATTTCATAAACACTAGGATCTATAAATTCGCCTAATTTCTGACCAACTCTAACCAAAGAACCAGAACTTACCAAAGCTTCTGTTAAAATACCAGAAAAAGGAGCTCTTAAAATATATTTAGACAAACGGACTTCTAAATTTTTAACATTGTAATAGGCCGTTAAAATTCCTCTTCCAGAAATAAAATACTTTTCTTTATCTGATGAAAACTCAGGTAATTTTGGAGTTGATTTGCTCATATCAAAACCTTTAACATAGGTTTCCCATTTAGAAAATGCCAAAGGATAATCTAAACGTAAATCTGGTAGAATTGCTGTAATTAAATTATTTAAATTACTTTTCTGAGATTGTAAACTTGCATAAAATTCATCACTATTTATGCTTAATAAAGTTTCTCCTCTATTGTACGTTGTACCAGCTTTAAATAATTTATTAGACGGTTTTAAAATACCAGAAACTTCAGAAAATAATTCAATTTTGTTTTTAGCAATTAAGTTTCCATTTGCAGATAAAATAATAGGAATATTGGTATTGGTTACATTTTCTACAAAAACAATTTTTACTTGTTTTTTAAATTTAGGTTTGGGTTTTTGATTTTTATCAACTAGATAATTCCCTAAATAAATGGCTCCTAGTATTGCTAAAATACCTAAAATGGCTAATATTAATTTTCTCATAATTTTTTTATTAAATATGTGCTGCTTTTGAGCAGAAATTAGTTTGTATTTTTTTAAATATTTTAATCATTTGTTGCTTTTCTTCTATGGATATATTTTGCTCCATAGTTGTTATTAATTGCTGAATAACAGGTTTTGTTTTTTTAAATATTTCTTTTCCAAAAGAAGTAAGATGTACAATTTTACTCCGTTTATCTTTTTTACATTGTTGTCTAAAAATATAATTTTTAGCCTCCATCTTAGTTAATAAACGTGTTAAAGAAGATTTGTTTCTAAGTGTTAAAAAAGCCAATTCATTTTGATTTAACCCATCTTTATCGTGTAATTTTTTAAGTACAATCATTTGTTCTTTTGTCAAATCAAGATGATTGAGTTCAAATGATTCTTGAATAAAGTAATCAACAATTTTAACTGTTTGGCCTAACCAAGGACCAATAGAGTTTTCAAAATCGATATGTGTTTTTTCATTTTCCACTATGTAAAAGTACTTAAAATTTCATTTAGTTGCACATGCAACTAAATGAAGTGTCTTAAAAAAATCACAATTTTATAAAACGATTTATTTTAATTTTTTGTTGATTTTACAATATTTACTGGTTTAGATTGTTTTAAACATCTAAAAGAAAAAATTAGAATAAAATGAAATTTACACACAAATTAACATTTTATTGCTTTAGAAAACGGAACTTTGTAAACGAAAGAATTTTAATAGATTTACACCACTTAAAATACCATTTTAAATAAATTTGATTTGTTGTTCTAATACAAACACCGCACTTTTTTTCTCTTCAATAGATGAAATTCCTTCCCAAATTTGGGAGGATTTAGGGTGCACAAAAAACAGTTATTTTCATCCAGATTTTTTAAAATCATTAGAAAAAAATCACCCAGAAATATCGTTTTATTATATTGTTTTGGTTGATAAAAAAAATAAACCCACTGCTTTTGCAAGTATAAAAATTGTTGATTTTTATTTAAATGCTATTAAAAACGATTTTGAGTTATTAAAAGTTATTGGTAGAAAACTACATATTTTTCCTGATAAGAAACCTTTAAAACTCTTAATTTGTGGAAATACTTTTGTAAGTGGAGAACATGGTGTTTTTATAAAGGAAAGTAAAGATAAAAAGGAAATTGTAAAAGAACTTGCAAAAAGTATCAATCATTTTGTAAATTATGATAAAAACCTTAAAAAACAAATTGATGCTTTTTTAATAAAAGACTTTGCCAAAGAATCTCTTTTTAACACAGATGAATTAAAAAATCACAAATACAATCCTTTTTCTGTTGAGCCAAATATGAAGCTTCAATTGCAAAAAAATTGGCTAAGTTTTGATGATTATTTAAGTGCAATGAAAACTAAGTTTAGAGTAAAAGCAAAAAAAGCTTTTAAACAAAGTGTACAAATTGTTATTAAAGAAGTTACTACAGAAAACATTGAGAATCAATTGCCAAAAATGACACGTTTATACAAAAAGGTAGCTACCAATGCAGGCTTTAATTTAGGCAATTTTAACTTAGAAACTTATAAAGATTTAAAAGAAAAATTTGGCGAAAACTATATTTTAAAAACATATTGGTTAGATGATAAAATTGTAGGTTTTATCTCTGGAATTATAAATAACACCTCTTTAGACGCACATTTTGTTGGTATTGATTATCAATTAAATAGAGAATATGCCATTTACCAAAGAATGTTGTATGATTATATTGAAATTGCCATCAATAAAAAATTAAAAACCATTAATTTTGGACGAACAGCAAGTGAAATAAAAAGTTCTGTTGGTGCTATTCCTCAAGAATTAACCATGTATCTTCGTCATAAAAGAACCATTAAAAACAAAATTTTAAAGTTATTTTTACAAAAGGTACAACCTACTCCATTTCAACAAAAATTTCCCTTTAAAAATTTAAAAAACTCGCATGAAAAATAGTAATGAATTAATTGCTCTTTTAGATTTAAAAGATGAAGGAAACCATAATTTTACTGGATATAGTGTAAATATTGGAAGTCCAAATGTATTTGGAGGACAAGTGGTTGCTCAATCTATTAATGCTGCATACAGAACCATTCCTAAAAATAGATTTTTACATTCTTTGCATTCTTATTTTTTAGAAGCTGGAGATTTAGAAACACCTATAAATTATCATGTAGCAGAAATGAGAGATGGAGGCAGTTTTTCTACCAGAAGAGTAACTGCAAGTCAGCATGGTAAAACCATTTTTATTTTAGCAGCATCATTTCATCAAAAAGAGCAAGGTTTTGAGCATCAAACAAAATTAGACACTGGTATAAAACAACCTGAAGATTTATTAAGTTGGGACGATATTTTAGAGCAATTTGGAGATTTTTTACCAAAATCGATGAAATATTTTTTAAGTATAGAAAGACCTATTGAATTTAAACCTCTTAGAATTCCTAATCCTTTACAACCAGAAGATTTACCACCAAATGAACAAGTTTGGTTTCGTTTAAAAGGCGATAATCATCAAAAATTAGATATTAGAACAAAGCAAGAAATTCTTGCTTATATTTCTGATTATAATGTTTTAAATGCAGCTTTTAATCCAAATGCGAGTACTCACAATTTTGGAAATACACAAACTGCTAGTTTAGATCATTCGATGTGGTTTTTTAGAGATTTTGATTTTAAAGATTGGATGCTTTTTTCTGCAGAATCTCCTAATGCTTTTGGAGCAAGGGGTTTATCAAAAGGAAATATTTTTACAAGAGATGGCAAATTAATTGCTTCTTTTGCACAAGAAGGATTGTTGAGACCGAAGAAAAAGTAGGCAGTATTCAGTATTCAGTATTCAGTATTCAGTATTCAGTATTCAGTATTCAGTATTCAGTATTCAGTATTCAGTATT
>NZ_CANMHM010000018.1 GCF_947497695.1 uncultured Polaribacter sp.
ACTAAAATGTTATATTCTTTGCTAAAATCGTCTAAAAGACAAAATATTTCGATAATTTTACTGTCAGTAATCATAGATGAAGATATTTATTATTAACTTGTTATTCAGGCCATTAAGTCAATAATTTCTTCTCTATTTTACTAATAATTAATACCCTTTCTTAGCTCGAACTCACGTTAAACTTATTTTATTAGGCCTAAATGGCGACTAACTTATTATCAATCTATCAGAATTGATACAGACTCTTGTAAATAGAAATTTAAAAATATTTTAACTTCTGTAGAGTTTTGCGTACATCATAATCTTCAAATTAGTATAAATGCCTTTAATAAAGAAAAAACAATATAAATGATTCTTAAAATTAAATAGATATAGTTCTTATAATAAATTAACTATTATTCAAATAGAAAATTTACAGATAAGTTGTTTAAAATAAGTGTCGTAAAAGGTAAGTGAGAAAAATATGAGAAATTAAACCTAGAAAAGACCCTAGTTAATTATCTAATTTGACTCTTTTTATAGTTTCTAGGAGATTTTCCCATAAAATTCTTAAAAATTCTAGAGAAGTACAGAGGGTCTTCAAAACCAATTTTATAGCTAATTTCTTTTATACTTAAATCTGTATAATTCAAGTATTCACAAGCTTTTTGCGTTTTTTTAAGATTAAAAAAAACCATGATTGGATAACCTGTATTTGATTTAAATTTTGTGTGTAAGTAAGATTTAGAATAATTAAACTTTTCTGCAATTTCATCTAAAGAAAAGGTTTTATCTAAATTATCTAACAAGAATTTTTTTACTGAATTAATAATATTATCATTATTACTTCTATTAATTTCAAGATAAATATCTTGATAAACAAAAGAACTAATAAAATTTAAAGAAAGTAAATTAGCATATTCTATCTGGCCTTCTAAATTATTATGATCAAAAAGATTAAAAATTTTTTCAAATAACTTAATCTTTTCTATTGAAAATGGGGTTACTTTATAATTTTTTATATCCGTTAATTTATACCTATTGTAAAGTTGTTTTGCTGTTTTTCCTTTAAAATGAAACCAATAAATAGTCCAAGGATCAGAATCATCAGCCTGATACTCATGTTTTGTTTTTTTTGGAATAATAAAAAATTCATTGGGAGAAATAAAGTATTTAATACTATTTATTATTACTTCTCCTTTACCTTTTGTGCAATAAATAAAAATATAATCACTAGAGCCTTTGTTTCTTCTTCTAAAATGATTGTTTGCTTTTGGATAGTGTCCTAAACTACAAACATAAAAATTCTCTGTAATCTTGCTTTTTTTTGCGATACTCAATGTAGACTTAGGTAATGAAACTAGTTTTTGACCTAAAAAACCTTCTTTTAAAGCTGTAGTATGCATCTAAAATTATTTATTCAATAGATTAGTAATTTGGGGTATTAAATTATTTTATAAAAGTAATAAAAATAAAGCAATAAAATCTATAAATTAATAAAAAAAACAATATATTATAAGTAAATTCCTATTTTATCAAGTTATTGAAAAACGAATAAAAACATTTTTATCTATATTTTCAGTTAAAGTGTGCATTTTTTAATACCTGATTCATATTAGATTTGAAAAATATAGATATTTTTTTAAACATTTCTTAACAAAAACTAAATATAATGAGAATTATTAAATCCAAATTACCTCTTTTCGTCAGTTTTATACTAATCATTATAAGTTGTAATGATGATGCTGTAGTTGTAAATTCTATTCCAGAATTCACAACATTAGAAGAAAACATTTCCTCTTTACCGGGAGAAGATTTTATTTTTGAGGGAATTGTGTCAGATCCTGCAGGAATTAAATCGGTAAACTTTACTTATGAGCCTTGGTTTCTAAACAAAACAATTGTTAAGGATTCTTTGCCAGAAACTTACGAAATATCTTATCGTTTTAAAATTCCAGATGATGCTATCCCTAATAGTATTCATACAATACCAATGACAGTTTCTAACGCAGGTGACAAGACTACTGTAAAAAATATCACCATTACACTTGATAGAGATATAGAAAATCCAGTTATTAATATAGCAAGTCCTGTTAATGGTGCAACCGTTTTAATTGGTACTGCAGATGAAGTTAATTTAAATATTACTGTTACAGATAAAAATTTAGCAGAATTTAAAATAGAAAGTTCAGTATTAAATGAAACATTAGCTATTTCTGGTTCTTCATTTGAGTATGAAAAGGCGTTAAATATTACTGAGCCTGATACCTATACTTTTACAATAACTGTAACAGATACCTCAGGAAACGTTTCAACAGAAACGGTTTCTATGAATGTTTTAAATGAGCTGTCTTTTGATGTTATGTACATAACAGGTGTAACTAGTGAAGCTTTGTTAGTGTCTGATATTTTTGGAATACCTTATGTTACCTCTGCAAGTGAAGTTGCGGAAGAAGATGGTTTTGTGTTTATAGGACGATATTACTCACCAGCACCAAATACAGAAGTTCGATTTTTAGCTCAAAAAGGTTCGTTTGGTCCTTATACATTTGGAGTTGATACTAATACAGATGGAAGACTTGCTCTGGGAGATGATGTAACAGTAAGCCCTATAGTTTTACCAGAAGTAGGTTATTATGAAGTTAAGATGGACTTAAGAGATAGTTCTTACTCTGTAACATCATACATGCCTACAGATGATCCTTACACACAAATTTATATATTAGGTAGAGGTATTTATATTGATGATACTGTTTCTACTTGTACAGATAATACTACAAATGAAGACAGATGCTGGCATTTTAGATCAGGAAAACCTTTTACAAAAGATCCAAATAATTCCTATTTATGGACAATAGATGTAACTGTAAAAGATCATCCAAATGACGATGGTGTTAATGGTTTTATATTAAATGCAAACCCTGCCAGTTGGGCTCCATTTTGGAGAGTTGATAACGTAGAAGATCCAGAAGCTACAGTGCCAGGAGGTGGAGGTAATTATGTTTTTCCAGATAGTGCTTTAGATAAAGACTACACATTTACTTTTGATACACATTTAAACAGAATATCTGCAACAATTCGATAATTTAAATAACAATTAATTAATATAAATAATTACTATATGAAATATTTAGTTTTAATAATAGGCCTTTTTTTTCTCAGTTTTTCTGCTCAAGCTCAAAACACTGTAAAAGGGAGTGTTGTAGACGAAAATAACCAACTAATTCCAGGGGTTAGTGTTTTAGAAAAAAACACAAGTAATGGTGTACAAACAGATTTTGATGGTAATTTTTCTATCAAAGTAGATGAAAATGCTATATTGGTTTTTAGTTATTTAGGTTTCAAAAGCCAAGAAATAATTGTTGGAGATCAAAAAACTATCAAGGTAAAACTTACTCAAGATGTTGCTCAATTAGATGAAATTGTTGTAATTGGTTATGGTGCTGTAGGAAGAGATAAAATTGCAACGTCAATAGCTACAGTTACCGGAGAGGAAATTAATAAAGTTGTTGCTAGTAATCCTGCAGAAGCCTTGCAAGGTAGAGCAGCAGGTGTTCAGGTTTTGTCTAATGGAGGGGCACCAGGTGCTGCACCTCGTATTGTTATTCGTGGTATAACTTCACCTAATGGAACACAACCACTTATTGTATTAGATGGGGTTATGCTTCCTGCATCTACTTCTATTAACTTTATAAATCCACAAGACATTCAAACTATGCAAATTCTTAAAGATGCAGCAGCTTCTGCTATTTATGGATCTAGAGCATCAAATGGTGTGGTTTTAATTACTACAAAAAGAGGTAAGGAAGGTAAACCAACTATAAGTCTTGATGCTACTTTTGGAATGCAAAATATACAAAAGTTTAAAAGTGCCGGTGCTCAAGAATATATAAATGTAATGAATGCTAGAAGAATTAATGATGGTAATACACCAGACCCTAACCTTGCTGGTTTTACAGGTGAAGGCACTGATTGGTGGAATGAAGTTGTTGAAGATTTAGCACCAGTTACCAATGTTAATCTAAGAGCGTCTGGTGGTAGCGAAAATATTAAATATTCTGCTAGTGTTGGCGTGTTTGATCAGCGTTCAAACTTACAAATAGGTTTTTTTCAGAAAATTAATACAAGATTTAACGTAGATTTTAAAATATCTGACAAACTTCAATTAAAACAAGATGTTAGTGTGAGGCTTCAAAATTCAGAAAATACACCTAATATATTATTCAATACATTAAGAGTAGATCCAGTAACACCTGTTTTTGTAAATCAAAGTGAGCGTATAGGCCGAAATGAGTTTAGTATATATGGTTTTTCTAGAAATTTAGTACCCAACCCTGTTGGGCAATTAGCCAGAACTTTTAACGAAGATAATTTCAATGAATTTTTTACAAATACTCAGTTAAACTATAAAATTAATAGTGATTTAACATTTTCATCTCAACTTGGATTAACGTTTTCTGGCTGGAGACGTAAAAATTTTAATCCTGAATTTGAATTGGGACCAACTCAATTACGAGATATAAATAGTGTAAATGATAGAATTGATCAAAACTTTGATTATGTATTTAATAATACCTTGACTTTTGAAAAAACTATTAAAGATAAACATTATGTTAATTTCTTGGCAGGTGCGTTAGTTGATTCACAAAGTACAAACTTTATACGAGGGGAGAGAGAAGGGATTCCAAGTAATACAAATGTAGATTTAAGGCAGTTAAATGGAGCTGAAGGCGAGGCTCAGTTTGTTACAGGTAATCAAGGAACAGATAATATATTATCTGGTGTTTTTAGAGGTATTTATAGTTTTGATAACAAATATATTGTTAATGGATCTGTAAGGGTAGATCAATCTTCCCGATTTCCTAAAGATTCTCGAACTGGTGTATTTTCAAGTGCATCTTTTTCATGGGATGTAGATTCAGAAGATTTCTTTGAAAGCGAATACATAAATAATTTACGTTTTAAGGTTGGTTTTGGTGAAGTAGGGAATCAAGATATAAGCAGAGATGGACAGTTTTTCTCTGTTGGTTCTGGAGATTTTGTTTTTGGACAAGAAAGAGTGATTGCTAATTTTTTAGGAAGATTTGGTAATCCTAACCTAAGATGGGAAACAGTAAGGGATCAAAACTTTGGTGTTGAAATGGGTTTTTTAAATAATACTATTACCTTTTCTGCAGAATATTATAAAAGAACATCAAAAGATTTATTGTTTAATGTGGAATCTCCAAATTTTACAGGAATTCCTGGGCTAGTTGCTCAAAATGTAGGGAGTTTTGATTCTTCTGGTTTTGATTTACAGCTTGGATATAACAACCAATGGGGCGATTTTTCTTTAGGACTTAATCTTACAGCTTCAACTAACGAGAGTAGAGCTTCTGAATTAGCACCTGGTAACGAGCAAATTTTAGGGGGTAGAAGTGCTGTTTTAGGTAACAGGTTTTTAAAAATTACAGAATTAGGAAGAACTGTAGGACTTTTTTATGGTTTTAAAACTGACGGAATCTTTCAAAATCAAACTGAATTAAATTCTCATACTTCAGAAGATGGAACAATTATTCAGCCTAATGCACAACCTGGTGATTTAAGATATGTTGATACAGATGGAAATGGAACGATTAATGATGATGATTTACAAGTAATAGGAAATCCTTTTGCAGATATTATAGGTGGTCTTACTGTAAATATGGAATACAAAAAATTTGATTTATCAATGCAATTATATGGTACAGCTGGTAATGATGTGTTTAATTTTAATAGGCAATATATAAATTCAGGTACTCAAAACTTAAACGTTGTTGCAGGGGCATTAGATAGAGTATGGTCACCAACAAACACAGGTGCAGAGTTCCCAAGATTATCAGAAGTAGACTTAAATGGTAATTATCAAAGACCTTCAGATTTATTTGTAGAAGACGGGTCTTATTTAAGATTAAGGAATCTTCAAATAGGGTATAATTTTGATTTTAAAGGTATTAAAAAGTTTCGTTTATATGTTTCTGGTCAAAACTTATTAACTTTTACAAAATACACTGGTTTTGACCCAGAAGTAGCCTCGGGGAACAACGTTATTAATAATTTCGGTTTAGATTTCTCTCGTAACCCAGTGGCTAGAACATTTTTATTAGGATTAAATTTAACATTATAAAATTATGAAAAAATCTATTATATTCTTAATTATTTACACAACTATGTTTACTGTAAGTTGTGACACAGATAAATTTTTAGATCAGCCTTTGCAAGGAAGACAGCAATTAGATGATTTCTTTTCTACATCTAGTAGTGCAGAAACATTTGTGAACGGAATTTATCAATTGGTAAATGGTACCAATTGGAATCAAGTTAATTTTCAACGTCAAATTAATGAAATGGCGTCTGATGATAACTGGGCTGGAAATACAAGACAGCCAAGACCAGATATTACAGGTATTGCTCAGTATAATGTATTTCCTGGTTCTACATATTTTAATTTATTTTGGGAAAATCATTATATTGGTATTACAAGAGCTAATATATCATTAGATCGTATTCCTGAAGTAGATATAGAAGAAGAAAAAAAGCAACAATTTATTGCTGAAGCAAAATTTTTAAGAGCTTTTTTTTATTTTGATTTAGTTAGAAATTTTGGGGGTGTGCCAATTGTAACTACTTATAATGAAATTTTAGAACCATCAATAAATGATAAAGTGAGGTCTTCTGTTCCTGAAGTTTATACGTTTATAGAGAAAGATTTATTAGAAGCTATTGATGATTTACCATTAAAAAGTGAACAAAATTCTTCTGAAAGTGGAAGAGTTACAAAAGGTGCAGCACAATCATTACTAGCAAAAGTATATTTGTTTGAAGAAAAGTGGGGACTAGCACAAACCATGGCTTTTAATGTTATGCAGTCAGGAGAATATAGCTTAGAACCAGACTTTGCAGATATTTATAGTGTAGATAATGTGGATGGTGTAGAGTCTATTTTTGAGATTCAATATATTAATAATCCTGCATTTCCTAATATTGGTGGTCAGTTTTCTATTACCAATGGTAGTCGTGGAGATCGTGGTTGGGGCTGGGCATCACCAACAAGTGATTTAGAAAATGCTTTTTTAAGTGAAAATGATGTAATTCGCTTAAGATCTACAATTATAAAACATGGAGAACCTGTTTTTGGTGATGATACAGTAACATCGTTTAATGGTTTACCTGAAGAAAATAAATCGGGTCGTACCAATAGAAAGTATTATGTACCTACAGATAAAAGGCCAGAACCATATCAGAGAGGTCAGATACCTTTACATTACATACATCTAAGATTGGCAGATGTTATTCTTATTCATGCTGAAGCAGCATATTTTAATAATGATGAACCTGCAGCTAAAAGTTCTTTAAAGTTAATTAGAGATAGAGTTCAGTTGCCTTCTAATAATGCTCTAACTGGAGATGCTTTAAGAGATGCTATTTGGAAAGAAAGACGTTTAGAATTGGCTTTAGAACAACATAGATTGTACGATATTAGAAGACAAAAAATAAATGGTGTACCAAGAATAGCACTTATATTAGGACCAGAGGGGTCTTTTGTAAAATATAATACTGAGGTAAGTACAGATCCTTTTGAAACTACTAATTTACTAGAACCACAAAATAGCGGTACTCTATTTGATCCAAATATTCACTTGTTATGGCCAATACCTCCAGAAGAGATTCAATTGTCTAGAGGTAAAATCGAACAAAATCCAGAATACTAATTTTATCAATATAATAGTATAGTTTTTTAAGAAGCGACTTTAATAGTTGTAATTAAAAAAAAGAATTAGGCTCATTTTTTAATAGGAAATTTTACATAGCTTCTGTTAGTTCAATAAAAATTATTTTAAACTAACAGAGGCCAAATAATAGACTTAATAATGCTTTTTGTGAGAATATTTATAAGAAAAATTGATAACAAATGAATGATCAAAATCATTTAAAGATAATCTAATTAACTATTAACTATCCAAACCTATTTAATTAATAAATACATTTTACTCTTAAATAAATATTAAAAGATGATATATAATATAAAACCAATTAAAACCATTTTAGTTGTAATGATTACTTTTCTAATTGTTGCATGTGATACCGATGGACCTACAGACCCTAATGACCCTAAATTTGATGATATTACAGGGCAAGAGACTGTAGATGATAATGATAGTAATGGTGAAGAAGTAGTAATTAAAGCCAATGCAGATGTAACGCTTTCAGTTGATGCAACTGATGGTGTAGATATTAATCCTGAAATATTTGGTGTTAATAACGATTGGAGAAGGGTTCCACAAACTACATTTACTGCTTTTTACGAGTTGTTAGAAAATGTTAATTATGAATTGGTAAGATTTCCTGGAGGTTGGGAATCTGAATTTTATGACTGGGATGCCAATAGAACGCCAACTTGGAATAGTAGACCTACCTTACCTGGGGCGTCTATGGAGGATGTAAAAGGAAAAACAAATAAATACAGCGTTGTTATACCAACTGCAGATGCAATGAATAGAGTAATGAACTCTACTCAATGGAACAGAGCTATGGACGCGTTAAAAGTATCAGCTGAAAAAGCAATTATAAAATCTAATATAGGTGATGGTATTGTAGAAATTGGTAATGAATGGTGGTTGCAAAGAGCAGGTGGTGTTAGTAGAGCTCAAAAATTAGACAAATATGTAAATATTGCTATGAATTTAGCAGAATTTATCAATACTAAATTTCCAAACCGTACTTTTAAATTATTGATTAATGGAGATTATACTGTGCCATCCGAGTTTACGAGCATGAAAGATAAATTTACAAAAGCCTACGATCAAATAGACGGGGTTGCATTGCATACTTATGTAGGTTATCAAAGTTCCACTCACAATATGGCAGACTTAGAACAAAGAATAAAGGATTGTGCAAACAATTTTAACCCTCAAAAAAAATATATTTATTTATCTGAATGGATGCCGTCTAGAGATTATAATGACAGTGCTTTATACATGGAGGCAGCTAATATTATTCCAGATATTATTCAAATTTATGCTAGAGCAGGTGCAGATGCAGGTGCATATTGGCCTCCAGTAAATACACCAGTTCCAGGTTTAGGTATCACAAACTGGAATTACTCACTTATATACCCAGTTGGTCAAATCTTTGCAGATCTGTCAACTGACTATAAAGGCAAGGCTTTAAAAACATCATCAAACAGATTTCATTTAGCAGCTGCACAGCATAGTTCAGAAACAATGGTATTGTACATTACAGGAGGTAATGAAGAATCTAAAAAAGTTGCCGTTAAGATAAATGGATTTACAGTTTCAGATATTGTATCTGTAGAAAGGTTTGTTCCAAATGACTATTCTGAAACAGGTAAAGCAGCAGCATATAAAACAGAAGTTGCAACAGCACAAATAAGCTCTGATAACGAGGTGTTTTTTGATATAAATAAAGAAGGAAAATATCAAATATATAAAATAGTAGTTAGAGGTGATTAATTATACATAGTCTAGTTTTAACGAGCTGTATAGTTCAATAAATTTAAATTATAAAATAACCATTATTCAAGTTGTAAAAGAATAATGGTTTTTTATTGAACTAAATTTTATAATCATGATTTTTAAATATCATAGAATCAACTATTTTTTAAGTTACAAATGTAATTTTATTATAAAATATTGAAGTCATTTTTTAAGGGTATGTTAAAAAAGTAAATGATTTAAGTAATATTATCTATGTTTCTACTTATATAAGCTATTTTGTAAGGCTTTTTTTACTCTAAATTTGTGATTAAGACTCACATCTATATGAAAAATAGTATACTTTATATTTTTTCTTTCATGTTACTTTTATTCTCAAAAGATATTAGTTCACAGGTATTAAAAATATCTATAAATAAAAATAAATCTTACCAAGAAATTAAAGGCTTTGGAGCCTCTGACGCTTGGCGTTGTCAATATGTGGGTTCAAATTGGCCGCAAGAGAAAAAAGAAAGAATAGCAGAATTATTATTTAGTAAAGAGATTGATAAAGATGGGCAACCTAAAGGGATAGGTCTCAGTTTTTGGCGTTTTTATATTGGAGCAGGTACAAAAGAACAAGGTAGTGATTCTAATATAAAAAACGAATGGAGAAGAGCAGAATCCTTTATAAATGCTGATGGAAATTACGATTGGAGTAAACAAAAAGGGCAACAGTGGTTTTTGCAAGAAGCCAAATCTTATGGGGTAGATAATTTTTTAGCTTTTTCAATTTCTGCACCTGTTCAATGGACTTTAAACGGAAAAGGTTATGGAGAAAATATAAAATCTCCTAAAATAAACCTTAAAACAGACAAGTTTGGTGACTATGCTAAATTTATGGTAGATTTTCTTACTTACTTTAAATCAGAAGGAATTGATTTTAATTATTTAAGTCCAATTAACGAACCACAATGGCAATGGGAAAAAAGAACTCAAGAAGGAACACCAGCAACAAATAAGGATATTTTAGACATTACCAAATTAGTAGATAAGCATATAAATGAAAGAAAATTATCTACAAAAATTGTTTTAGCAGAAGCTGCAGATTTACGTTGGTTATATTCAAGTTATGGAAAATCAGAAAGAGGTAATCAAATAGATTATTTTTTCAATAATAAAGTTAAGGTTAAAAGTTTAGATAAAACAATTTCGGGGCACAGTTATTTTACAACATGGCCAGTAGAAAGTTTAATTTCTGTAAGACAAGATTTAAATCAAAAATTAAAGCAATATTCCAATTTAGAGTATTGGCAAAGTGAATTCTGCATTCTTGAGAAAAACGATGATATTGGAGGTGGAGGTAAAAGAGATTTAGGCATGGCAACTGCTTTATACGTTGCAAGAGTTATGCATGCAGATTTAACCTTAGCAAATACAAGTTCTTGGCAATGGTGGACTGCATTAACTAATGCAGATTATAAAGATGGACTTATATATCTAGACACTGGAAACCCAGAAGATATGTACAATTTAAACTCCTTAAAATTTAATGGTAATTTTCATGATTCTAAACTTTTATGGGCATTTGGTAACTACTCTAGATTTGTGAAACCAAGAATGATTCGTGTTGATGCTAACTTTAATAGAGAAGAAAAATTATTAGAACAATATAAAAATATAATGTGTTCTACTTATTTAAATCCTAAAACAGAAGAGTATGTTTCTGTTGTTATTAATTATAGTAATAAAGATAGAAAAGTTCAATTTAATGATTTTTATGTAGATAGAATCTACGTTACTTCTAATGATAATAACTTAAAATTAATAAAAAGCAGTAGTACTATCAATATTAAAGCAAAATCAATAAATACAATAATAGGACATAAAATATAATGAATATGAAAACAGTTTTTAAAAAGAAATTAGAGTTGATTCTGTATACTTTACTTGCAACTTTTATATTAAATGCTTGTAAAGGAAAATCTACTGTTCAAAAAGTAGTAAAAAAGAAACCCAATATTCTTTTTATAGTTGCTGACGATTTAGGTGCACATGATTTAGGTTATGCTGGAAGTACTTACTATGAAACGCCAAATATTGATGCAATAGCTAAGGAAGGTGTTGAATTTACACAAGGTTATGCTGCTGCACAAGTCTGTAGCCCTTCAAGAGCAAGTTTAATGACAGGACAGTATACTGCAAGACATGGTATAACAGAATGGATTGGTGCATTAAGTGGAGAAGAATGGGGTAAAAAAGTAAACACAAAAGTATTACCACCAGATTATGAACATACAATTCCTGTAGAAAATATTACAATAGCAGAAGCTTTTAAAGAAGGTGGTTATAAAACTTTTTTTGCAGGTAAATGGCATATAGGAGACGTGCCTTATGGTCCAGAAAGTAATGGTTTCGATATAAATATTGGTGGTTGGGAAGTTGGTGGTCCCAAAGGAGGTTATTATGCACCTTGGAGAAATCCAAAATTAGATTATAAATATGATGGAGAAAATTTAACTAAAAGATTAGCAATAGAAACTGCAGATTTTATGACGGCTAATAAAGATGAGCCATTTTTTGCTTTTTTATCTTTTTATGCAGTACATGGGCCAATTGAAACCACACAAGAAAAATGGAATAAATATAGAAACAAAGCAGAGGCTCAAGGAATACCAGAAAAAGGTTTTGAAATGGAGCGTATTTTACCAATAAGAACTGTACAAGACAACCCTATTTATGCTGGTTTGCTAGAATCTATGGATGATGCAATTGGTCTTGTTTTAAATAGGTTAAAAGAATTAGGTTTAGATGAAAATACAATTATAGTTTTTACTTCAGATAATGGAGGTGTTGCAAGTGGTGATGCATTTTCTACGACAAATTTTCCCTTAAGAGGAGGGAAAGGATATCAATGGGAAGGTGGTATTAGAGAACCATACTTGATTAAAGCTCCTATGTTAAAAAACTTACCAAAAGCAGTAAGTTACCCTGTTTCTGGTATAGATTTTTATCCAACACTCTTAGACTTAGCAGGAGTAGAAAAAAATCCTAAGCAAGTAGTTGATGGCGTTAGTTTAGTGCCATTGTTAAAAGGAAAATCTCTTGAAGATAGAGCGTTATTTTGGCATTATCCACATTATGGTAACCAAGGAGGTGAACCTGTAAGTATCATCAGAAAAAATGAATATAAATTGATTCACTATTATGAAGATGGTCATGATGAGTTATATAATTTGTCTACAGATGCTAGAGAGTTAAATAATATATCCTCTATAAACTCAGAAAAAGCAAAAGAATTAAGAGTTGAGTTAGATGCATATTTACAAAGTGTAAATGCAAAAGTACCTAGAGTAAATAAAAATTACGATGCAAAAAAAGCAACAGCATTATACAATAGAAGAAAAACTCATATGATGCGAAATTTAGAAAAGCAGCGTAAAGATTTTTTACAAAAAGATTTTAAACCAAATGCAGATTGGTATAACAGTAGCCTAACTAAAGACTAATTACTTACAATATATTATGGAAATCAATCAACAAAATAGTTTAGAAAATACTAAATTCAATTTTAAATATTTACTCTTTTTAGCACTAGCTTCTGCAATGGGAGGTTTTTTATTCGGCTATGACTGGGTAGTAATTGGTGGTGCAAAACCATTTTATGAATTATTTTTTGAAATAAGTGATATGCCAACCCTACAAGGGTGGGCTATGAGTAGTGCTTTAATTGGCTGTATTTTTGGAGCCATAATATCTGGTTTTGTAGCAGATCGTTTTGGTCGTAAGTTTCCATTAATTTTTGCAGCAGTATTATTTACTCTTTCAGCTTTTGGTACAGGTTATGTTGATAATTTTACTCCCTTTATTTTTTACAGATTATTAGGCGGTTTAGGTATTGGTTTGGCCTCTACTTTATCGCCAATGTATATTGCAGAAATTGCACCCGCTAAATACAGAGGCCAGTTTGTAGCTATTAACCAATTGACTTTAGTAATCGGAATTTTAGTAGCACAAATTGCAAATTTTTTAATAGCAGAACCTGTTTTAGATGAGGCTAATATGTTGGATTCTTGGAATGGGCAAAGTGGTTGGAGATGGATGTTTTGGGCAGAATTAATTCCTGCATTTTTGTTTTTTGGATTAATGTTTTTAGTTCCAAAAAGTCCACGTTTTTTAATGAAAATTAATAATACAGCTGCAGCTAAAAAAGTATTGGCTAAAATTGGAGGAGATGCTTATGCAGAAGAAGAAGTTAAAAATATTGCTTTAACACTAAAAGAAAGTGGTACAGCTAAAATAAAATTTTCAGATTTTAAAAGTCCAAAAGTAAAACCAATTTTAATTATTGGTATTGTATTGGCTGTTTTTCAGCAATGGTGTGGAATAAATATCATTTTTAATTATGCAGAAGAAATTTTTACAGCTGCTGGTTATAGTGTTGGAGATATGTTATTTAACATAGTAATTACAGGTAGTGTGAATTTAATTTTTACCATAATTGCAATGAGAACTGTAGATAGTTGGGGTCGTAGAAAACTAATGCTATTTGGTTCTATTGGTTTAGGGTTGGTGTACGCTATTTTAGGTGGTGCATATTTTATGCAGTATACTGGTTGGCCAGTTTTGGTATTAGTACTTACTGCAATTGCTATTTATTCAATGTCTTTAGCACCAATTACATGGGTGGTTTTATCAGAGATTTTTCCAAATAAAATTAGAGGAATTGCTATGTCTATAGCAACATTTTCTTTATGGGTTGCATCTTTTATTTTAACGTTTACATTCCCAATTTTAAATGATGCTTTAGGAGCTTCAGGAACATTTTGGGTTTATAGTATTATCTGTGTTTTAGGGTTTTTATTTATAAAAAATAAATTACCAGAAACCAAAGGAAAAAGCTTAGAAGAAATAGAAGTAGAATTAACTAAAGATAAATAATGTATTAGATGCTACTATATTTAAATAAAACATACAAAATTTTTGCACTTTGCTTTTTAATGATTTTTCAGTTTGCTTGTGCACAACAAAAAGTGGTAACATCAAAAAATGAAATAACAACCACATATTTAGATTCAATTAAAGTAAAATTGAATAAAAAATGGCCAAAGAATCAGTTTGTTAATTTAGTTTTTCATGGGCATTCTGTTCCTTCTGGTTATACAACCAAAGGTGTGGTAGATCGTTTACAAGCATATCCTTTTAGAACATTAAAAAAAGTCAATGACTACTACCCTTATTCTGTTGTAAATACTATTACAACATCAATTGGTGGCGAACAATCAGAACAGGGTGCAAAAAGATTTAAAGACGAAGTTCTAAATTACAAACCAGATGTACTTTTTATAGATTATGCTTTAAATGATAGAGGAATTGGTTTAGAAAGAGCCAAAATTGCTTGGGAAAAAATGATTGTTGAAGCTTTGGAATATGGTACAAAAGTAATTTTATTAACACCAACACCAGATTTAAGAGAAGATATTACATCCGAAGAAACAAAATTAGCAAAACATAGTGCACAAATTAGAGCGTTAGCAAAAAAATACAAGGTTGGTTTAATTGATAGTTATTACCTATTTAGAGAATTAGCAAAAACACAACCTTTAGTGGGTTATATGTCACAAAATAATCACATCAACCAAAAAGGACATCAGTTTGTTGCAGATGCAATATTCGAATATTTTAAGTCATCTATAAAGTAATTGTTATATGAAATTTTACAATACTATAAAGTACCTTCTTATTTGCCTTACACTTTTTGTCTTGTTTGTTTCTTGTGGAAATGAAAAAGACAATGGTATTGATTTGTCTGGCGAATGGAATTTTAAAATTGATTCATTAGATAAAGGAGTTTCAGAAAAATGGTATAAAGTTCAGTTTTTAGATACTATTACATTACCAGGTTCTATGAATACTAATAACAAAGGTGATGAATTGAGTGTAAAAACAAAATGGACAGGTAATATTTGGGACAATGACAGTGTTTGGTTCAAAGACCCAAAAATGGCAAAATACCGTCAAAAAGGTAATATTAAACTTCCTTTTTGGTTAACACCAAATAAAAAATATACAGGAGCAGCTTGGTATCAGAAAAAAGTAACCATTCCTGCAGATTGGAAAGGCAAAAACATTAATTTATACTTAGAAAGAGTGCATTGGGAATCTACAGTTTGGGTAGATGCTATAAAAGTAGGCATGCAAAACAGTCTTTCTACTGCTCATAATTATAATTTAGGTAATGTATTAACTGTTGGCGAACACACAATTACAGTTAGAGTAGATAACCGTGTAAAAGATATAGATGTAGGTTTAGATGCACATAGCATCTCAGACAATACCCAGAGTAACTGGAATGGTATTATTGGTGACATTAAACTAGTTGCAAAGCCTAAAATAGCGATAGGCAATGTAAAACTATATCCTAATGTTGCAGACAAAAAGGTAAAAGTTGTAATTCAAATTGAAAGCGAAATTTCTAATGTACAAATAGGGAGATTGTTTTTAGAGGCAACTGAGAAATCTACAACAAATGTTATAAAAGAATCAAAGAAAGATTTTAAAGATATAGTTATTAACGGAAATCAAGAAGTTGTTTTAGAATATGATATGGGTGATAACCCAAAACTTTGGGATGAATTCAACCCTAATGTTTATCAAATGCAAATCACTTTAGATTCTAAATTTGGAGTCGATACAAAAAACATCGACTTTGGAATGCGAGAATTTAAAGCTGATGGTAAAGTATTTACAATTAATGGAAGAAAAACATTTTTAAGAGGAACTTTAGAAAGTGCAATTTTTCCATTAACTGGCTATCCCCCAACAGATGTTGATGCTTGGAAAGCAATTTATAAAATAATTAAAAATCACGGATTAAATCATGTGCGTTTTCATTCTTGGTGTCCACCAAAAGCAGCATTTACAGCTGCGGATCAAGAAGGTATTTACTTACAAGTAGAAGCCTCTGCTTGGACAAAAATTGGAGATGGAGAGCCTATTGATAGATGGTTATATAAAGAAGGTGAAGACATTATAAATGCCTATGGAAATCATCCGTCTTTTGTAATGATGACTTATGGTAATGAGCCAAGTGGAAAAAATCAAAAAGAGTACTTAAAAAACTATGTAGATTTTCTTAGAAGTTTAGACCCTTCAAAAATGTACACAAGTGCTGCAGGCTGGCCAATGTTAGATAATTTAGACTTTTTTAATCATAGAGGACCAAGAATACAAGGTTGGAATGAGAATTTGAAAAGTGTAATTAACGCAAAAGCACCTCAAACTTTATTTGATTGGAGCAATTTTATAGACAAAACACCAATGCCTTATGTAAGTCATGAAATGGGACAATGGTGTGTATATCCAAATTTTGAAGAAATGTCTAAATATACTGGCGTTTTAAAACCAAAGAATTTTGAAATATTTCAAGAAACGTTAGTAGAAAACGGAATGGCAGATTTAGCGAAACAGTTTTTAATGGCTTCTGGTAAATTACAAACTCTATGCTACAAAGCAGATATTGAAGCTGCTCTAAGAACCAAAAATATGGCTGGTTTTCAACTATTAGATTTACACGATTTTCCTGGTCAAGGTACTGCCCTTATTGGAGTTTTAGATGCTTTTTGGGGGGAAAAAGGATATGTTTCTCCTGATGAGTTTAGAGCATTTAGTGGTCAAACAGTTCCTCTGGCACGTTTTACTAAAAGAACGTTTAAAAATATAGATACACTTAATGTAAAAGTTGAAGTTGCCCATTTTGGAGAAAAAATATTGAAAGATGTTACACCAACATGGGTACTGAAAACAACTGATAATACCACTTTTGCAGAAGGGAATTTATCAAAAAAAGATATTGAAATTGGAAACGGAATTCAATTAGGAGAAATCAATGTATCACTTTTAAAAATTGATAAAGCACAAAAACTAACGCTTTCTGTAGCTGTAAAAGAGTTTACAAATACTTGGGATTTATGGGTGTATCCAAATGAAAAACCAATAATTTCAAATGAAGAGAATATAACAGTTGTTAATAAATTAGATGCTAAAACTATCGATTACTTAAATAAAGGAGGCAACGTTTTATTCAATATTACCAAAGGAGATATTGCTCTAGAAAAGGGAGGAGATATTGGTATCGGTTTTTCTAGTATTTTTTGGAATACTTCTTGGACCAATGGCCAAAAGCCACATACGTTGGGTATTTTATGTAATCCTAAACATCCTGCTTTGGCAGATTTCCCAACAGAATACCACTCTAATTGGCAATGGTGGGATGCTATGAGTAACTCTAACGCAATTATTTTAGATGATTTGCCAGCACTTACTCCAATTGTAAGAGTTGTAGATGATTGGTTTAAAAACAGAAAATTAGCACTTGTTTTTGAAGTTAAAGTGGGCAAAGGAAAATTAGTAATGTCTGGCATAGACTTACATACAAATTTAGAAACAAGATTAGAGGCTAAACAACTTTTATATAGTTTAAAAAAATATATGACTTCCAATAGCTTTAAACCTAAAATAAAATTAGAAATAAACCAAATTAAAAATTTGTTGAAATAGTGCATTAAAAAACTATAAGAAAACCTAACAATATAATTTAAAAACCGTTAATATGAAAACTGTAAAAGTCTGGAGAGAAAAAGTAGTAATACCTACTTATGAAGTTGGAACACCAGAAAAATATCCTGTTTTTTTAGAAAAAAGAGTATATCAAGCAAGTAGTGGTGCTGTATATCCACATCCTGTAATCGAAAAAATTAGCGATACCAAAGTAGATAAGGAATGGAACGCGATTTATATAGAGAACGATTATATAAAAGTAATGATTTTACCAGAATTAGGTGGTAGAATTCAAATGGCGTATGATAAAGTTAGAGAACGTCACTTCGTATACTACAATCATGTAATTAAACCAGCTTTGGTTGGTTTAACAGGTCCTTGGATTTCTGGAGGAATCGAATTTAATTGGCCACAACATCATAGACCAAGTACTTATGACCCAACAGATTCTGTTATTGAAGAAAATGAAGATGGAAGTAAAACTATATGGGTTAGTGAGTTAGAAAGAATGTTTCGTACAAAAGGAATGGCTGGTTTTACATTACATCCAGACAAAGCATATATAGAAATTAAAGCGCAATTATATAACAGAACACCACATCCGCAGACTTTTTTATGGTGGGCAAATCCTGCCGTGGCAGTAAATGACCATTATCAATCTGTTTTTCCACCAGATGTAAATGCTGTTTTCGATCACGGAAAAAGAGATGTTTCTGAATTTCCGATTGCAAAAGGCGAATATTATAAAGTAGATTATTCTCCAGGAACAGATATTTCCAATTATAAGAATATTCCTGTACCTACAAGTTATATGGCAATTACATCTGAGTATGATTTTGTTGGGGGTTATGAAAATGACTCTAAAGGAGGTTTACTGCACATTGCAGACCATAATGTATCACCAGGAAAAAAACAATGGACTTGGGGGAATGGAGATTTTGGGAAAGCCTGGGATAGAAATTTAACAGATGAAGATGGTCCATATATTGAATTAATGTGTGGTGTTTATACTGATAATCAGCCAGATTTTACGTGGATGCATCCTTATGAAGAAAAAAGTTTCACACAATATTTTATGCCATATTACAATGTTGGTGTTGTAAAAAATGCTACGAAAGAAGCAATGGTAAATCTTGAAATTGTGGAGGGGAAAGCACGTGTAAAAGTACATGTAACCTCTACGTATAATGATGGTATTGTTTCTTTAAAAGGAAAAAACGGAGTTTTATTAGAAGAAGTTGTTCAGCTATCACCAAGAAATGGTTTTGAGCAATTAATAGAAATAAACGGCTCTAAATTTGAAGATTTAGAAGTTTCAGTTTCTGATAAATCTGGAAATGTATTGGTTTCCTGGACACCAGATAAAGATCTATCAACAGAAATACCTGATCCAGCAACTGCAGCAAAAGAACCTAGTGAAATTGACTCTGTAGAAGCGTTGTTTTTACAAGGTTTACATTTAGAGCAATACAGACATGCAACTTTTAATCCTATGGATTATTATGAAGAAGCGTTGAAAAGAGCACCAGGAGATATTCGTTGTAACAATGCAATGGGATTGTTGTATTTAAGAAAAGGGCAATTAGAAAAGGCGGTTTCTTATTTTGATACTGCCATTGCTTCGATGACAAAGCACAATCCAAATCCTTATGATGGTGAGGCTTATTTTAACAGAGGTTTGGCCTTAAATTTCCTTGGAAAAAAGAAAGAGGCTTATGCAAGTTTTTTTAAGTCTTGTTGGAATGCACAATGGCAAGATGCTGGGTATTTTAATTTAGCACAATTAGATACTTTTAAAGGAGATGTAACAAAAGCGTTAGATTTAATAGACAGAGCTTTAATTAAAAACTGGCACAATCACAAAGCAAGACACTTAAAAGTAATTATTCTAAGAAAATTAGGGAAATTAGCTGAAGCAACAAAATTAATTGATGATTCTTTAGCAATTGATAAATTCAACTTTGGTGTTTTATATGAACGTTATCTAATTTCAAATAAAGCAGAAGATTTACAAGCATTTAAAGAGATTATTAGAGGTTATGCACATAATTATAATGAGTTTTCTTTAGATTATGCAATGGCAGGTCAGTTTGATGATGCAATTTCTTTATTAAAAGTATTTACTAATGATAATGAAAATGTTTACCCAATGGTGCATTACTTTATGGGATGGTATTTTGATCAAAAAGGAGACGCAATACAAGCTTTAGAATGCTATAAAAAGGCAGCTACAATGTCTGAAGACTATTGTTTTCCGAACAAAATTGAAGAAGTTTTAGCATTGCAGGCAGCAGTAAAAGTTAATTCTAAAGATTGCAAAGCATTTTATTATTTAGGGAATTTTTGGTATGCAAACAGACAGTATACAGAAGCCCAAACTTGTTGGGAAACATCTGTAAAATTGAATGACGGTTTTGCAATAACACACAGAAATTTATCACTTTTATACTTTAATAAAACAGCCCAAAGAGAATTGGCAAGAACACATTTAGAGAAAGCATTTTCTTTAGACGATACGGATGCTCGTTTATTAATGGAATTAGATCAATTTTATAAAAAAATAAATGTTTCTGTTGATGAACGTTTGGCATTGTTAGAAAAACACATCGATTTAACAAACTCTAGAGACGATTTGTATTTAGAGCGAGTTGCATTGTATAATACAATAGGAAATTTCGAAAAATCGTCTGATTTAATGTCTAAAAGACAATTTCATCCTTGGGAAGGAGGAGAAGGAAAAGTTCCTTTTCAATACTTAACAAGTCAAGTAGAGTTAGCTAAAAAGCACATTAACTTAAATAATTTTGACAAAGCAATTACGTGTTTAGAACAAGCAAAAATATATCCTCATAATTTAGGAGAAGGTAAGTTAGATGGTACACAAGAAAACGATATCAATTACTGGTTAGGTTGTGCCTACCAAGGTTTGGGCGAACAAGAAAAAGCTACAAAATTCTTTGAATTAGCTTCAGAAGGTTTAAGTGATCCAAGTCCTGCAATATTTTACAATGACCAGCAACCAGATAAAATCTTTTATCAAGGTTTGGCATTGCAAAAATTAAATAGAAATGAGGAAGCAAATATTCGTTTCCAGAATTTAATTAATTATGGTAATGAACATATGAATGATGAGGTAAAGTTAGATTACTTTGCAATTTCTTTACCAGACTTGTTAATTTGGGAAGAAGATTTGAATGATATCAATAAAATACACTGTAATTATTTAATTGGTTTGGGTGAATTAGGTTTGAATAATCACGAAAAAGCAAGTGCAAGTTTTGGTAAAGTAAACCTAATGGATTTATATCATTTACCAGCATTTTTGCATTCTAAATTAGTCGCAGTATTGTAATATGATACTTAAATTATGAAATCATTTATAAAAATATCGTTATTAACAATTTTAGTAAGTATTAATAATTTGGCTTTTTCTCAACAGAAAAAGCCAAATATTGTAATAATTTATGTGGATGATTTGGGTTATGCAGATATTGGTGTAAATGGTGCAATTGGTGTAAAAACACCTTTTGTTGATGCATTAGCTAAAAATGGGTTAAACTTTACAGATGCCCATAGTTCTTCAGCGACTTGTACACCATCTCGATATTCTTTATTAACAGGAAGCTATGCTTTTAGAAATAATGCCGCAATTTTAGAAGGAGACGCCCCTTTAATTATTGATACAAAAAAAGAAACTCTACCAAAAATGCTACAAAAAGCTGGTTATAAAACAGGTGTTGTAGGTAAGTGGCATTTAGGCTTAGGAAATAGAAAAATAGATTGGAATAAGAGAGTAGATTTAGGTCCTAAAGAAGTAGGTTTTGACTATAGTTTTTTAATTCCTGCAACAGGAGATAGAGTTCCAACAGTATTTTTAGAAGATCAAAAAGTAGTTAATTTAGATCCTAATGATCCAATAACTGTGAGTTATGGAACAAGAATAGAAGGTTATCCTTGGGGATTTAAACATCCTGAATTGTTAAAGCAACATACTGATCCTTATCATTTAGGTGCAATTACAAACGGAATTAGTAGAATTGGCTATATGAAAGGTGGTAAAGATGCACTTTGGATAGACGAAACAATCCCTTTTGTATTATCAGAAAAAGCAACTGATTTTATTGATAAAGAAAAAGAGAATCCTTTTTTCCTATATTTTTCTTTGCACGACATTCATCAACCCAGAATTGCCAATATAAAATTTGTAGAAAGTAGTAAAATGGGACCAAGAGGTGATGTGATTGCACAAATGGATTGGTGTGTTGGAGAAATTACAAAAGCATTAAAAAAACAAAATTTATTAGAAAATACTTTAATTGTTTTTACTTCTGATAATGGACCAATTTTAGATGATGGTTATTTAGATTATGCAATCGAATTATTAGGCGATCATAAACCAGGAGGAAAATACAGAGGTGCAAAATATTCTGTTTACGAGGCAGGTACAAGAATGCCAACCATTGTACATTGGCCTGCAAAAGTTAAACCAGGTAAAAGTAATGCACTTTTATCTCAGGTAGATTTATATGCTTCTTTAGCTTGTTTATTAGATGTTAAAATTGATAAAAATGCAGCGCCAGATAGTGAAGATCATTTAGATGCTTGGTTAGGCAAATCTAAAAAAGGAAGAGATTTTATGTTAGAAGAAGCCTATACTTACGGACTTCGTTTTGGGAAATGGAAATACATACAACCAAAAGACAAGCCAATTCCTGGTTGGATTGCTAAAAAGTTTGTAGATCCTGGTTTTAGAAAAGAGGTTCAATTATTTGATTTAGAAAAAGATCCGTCAGAAGAAAATAATATTGCAAAAAATAATCCAAATATTGTGAAAAAAATGGAGGAAAAACTCCAAGAAATTTTAAAATAATGTTAGTAAACTATAAAATAGTTGTGCTTTTCTTGCTTTTAGGAGTTTGTAGTTTTTCTGCCCAAGAAAAGCCTAATATTTTATGGATTACTATTGAAGATACCTCACCTCAATTTATAGGTTGTTATGGCAATAAAAATGCTAACACACCAAACATTGATAAATTAGCAAAAGAAGGAATCCGTTTTACAAATGCATTTTCTACAGGCACCGTTTGTTCTGCAAGTAGATCTGCAATAATTACTGGTGTTCCTACCTATAAAACAGGCACAGGAAATCATAGAAGTACTCATGCTATTCCTAGTTTTATTAAAGGCTTTCCTTTCTTTTTAAAAGAAGAAGGTTATTATACTTCTAACAATCAAAAAACAGACTATAATATTGCCAACGCTGCAAATTTTACAGCAGATGCATGGAATGAAAGTTCTAATACAGCAAGCTGGTCTAAAAGAAGTAATACAGACCAACCCTTCTTTTCTGTTTTTAATTTTGCAGATTCTCATCAATCTAGAACAATGACAAACAGTTATCAGTGGTACAAAGATAATGTTTGGAATAATTTATCGCAAAGTGAAAGAATAGGTGATAATGAATTTGATATGCCTCCTTTTTATAAGGATTCACCTGCTATGAGAAAACAATTTGCAAGAGTTTACAATTCTATAAAATTAACAGATAATAAAGTTGGTGAATTGCTTCAAAAGTTAGAAGATGATAATTTGATTGAAAATACCATTCTCTTTTTTTATGCAGATCATGGAGAGGGTATGCCTAGAGGAAAAACGAATGGTATAAATCTTGGGTATCGAGTTCCTTTTATTGTTAAATTTCCTGAAAAATATCAACATTTATCTCCTTGGGGAGAGGCAGGATCAGTTTCAGATGAGCTAATTAGTTTTGAAGATTTAGCACCTACAATTATTAATCTTACTAATGGTAATGTACCAGATTATTTAAAAGGAAGAACATTAATTGGTACAAATAGATCAGAGGAGCGTAAACACCTTTTATTGTCTTCTGATAGAGCAGATAACGGACCAGATTTAGTAAGAACAATTACAGATGGTCGTTATGTGTATTCTAGAATTTTTATGCCATTTAGACCAGAAGTTCGTTATATAAATTATTTTGAAGTAGGAGATATTACTAAAGAAATGCGTACTGATTTTAAAAATAATAAATTAAATAAATTACAAAAATCACTTTTTGAAGATAGGCCTTTAGAAATGCTATACGATATTGAAAATGACCTTTGGGAAACTAATAATTTGGTTGATGATACTAATTATCAATCAATTTTAACAACAATGAGAACAAAGTTAGATCAAGATATTTTAGCGGCTAAAGACATACATTTTATGCCTGAATCTGAGATGAAGCAGATATCACGAACAACAACATCACTTTATGAATATAGAGAGTCATCTTCTAACTATCCTTTTGAAACAATATATAAAGTAGCTTCTTTATCAGGTAAAAAAGGAGAGGAAATTGCGAAACAACAATCAGAATTTTTAGAGAATACAAATCATATTGTTAGGTATTGGGCTGCTGTAGGTTTAATAAGTCAAAATAGTAATATTGTAGAATTACACAAAGCAGCATTAGTAAAAAGACTAAATGATTTTTATCCACCAACTAAAATTACAGCTGCCGCAGTTCTTTTCGAAAAATTTTCAGATGAAAATTCAAAAAACATATTAAAATCTAATATTGAGAATTTTAGCTACTACAGAACGTTAATGACAATTAACTATCTTATATATATTAAAAATAAAACCCCTTTTATTCAAGTTGTAGAAAACCTGTTAAATACAAATAATTTAAATGGCACTATAAAAGGTGCGTGTTTAGATTTCTTGTCAAGTGTAGAAAATGATATTTCGTTATCAATATCAGAATTTACTAAAGAAAACTTTAAAATATTTCCACTTCCATTTTCTATATCTACTAATTTTCAATTTCCTAGGAAATTAGCTAATGGAAACTTAACTATTTACAATGCTGCAGGTGTTGAAGTAAAAAAATATCAAAAAATTAATACCAAACAATTAAATATAACTAAAGGTAATTTAAAAAGCGGCGTTTATTTTTATTCTCTAAAAGAAAATGGTGGGAAATTGGCTGTAGGTAAATTTATCATCAATTAAAAGCTTACTTTAAATAAGTTGTTAATATTAAAAGTAAATAATTTTGAAAAAAAATAGAATACTTATTATTTTACTATTGTTGATAGTTAATAGTTTTTCTGCCCAAGAAAAGCCTAATATTCTATGGATTACAATTGAAGATACTTCGCCCCAATTTATTGGTTGTTATGGTAATAAAAATGCAAGTACACCAAATATTGATAAATTAGCAAAAGAAGGAATCCGTTTTACAAATGCATTTTCTACAGGAACGGTTTGTTCACCAAGTAGGTCTGCAATCATTACAGGAATTCCAACCTATAAAATGGGTACAGGAAATCATAGAAGTAATTATTCGATTCCTAAATTTATCAAAGGATTTCCGTTTTTCTTGAAACAAGAAGGATATTATACCTCTAATAATGTAAAAACGGACTATAACATTGCTAATGAAAAGGCTTTTATAAAGGAAGCTTGGCACGAAAGTTCTAACACAGCAAGTTGGTCTGGTAAAAAAGAAAATCAACCTTTTTTCTCGGTTTTTAATTATGCAGCATCGCATCAATCTAGAACTATGTCTATGCCTTTTGATTGGTATAAAAAATATGTTTGGGATTATTTATCTGAAAAAGATAGAATTGCAGACAATGCTTTTGAAATACCTCCTTTTTACAAAGATTCTCCTGAAATGAGAAAGCAATTTGCTAGAGTATACAATTCTATTAAATTAACAGATAATAGGATTGGTAAATTACTAAAGAAATTAGAAGATGATGGCTTAGCAGAAAATACCATTATTTTCTTTTATGCAGATCATGGAGAAGGAATGCCTAGAGGTAAAACAAACGGAATTAATTATGGTTATAGAGTGCCATTTATTATAAAATTTCCAGAAAAGTATAAACATCTATCTCCTTGGGGAAAAGCAGGTAGCATAAGTTCTCAATTGGTAAGTTTTGAAGATTTAGCACCAACTATTTTAGCATTGGCAAATGTAGAAAAACCATCTTATTTAAAAGGCAGCACTTTAATTGGAGAAAATAGAAGTAAAGAAAAAAAATATTTGTTACTTTCAACAGATAGAGCAGATAATGGACCAGATTTGGTAAGAACAATTACAGATGGCAGGTTTGTGTATTCTAGAAATTTTATGCCTTTTATGCCACAATTGCGATATATAAATTATTTAGAAATCGGAGAAATTACCCAACAAATGCGTTTAGATTTTAAAAATAATCAATTAAACGAATTGCAAAAATCTGTTTTTAATCCAAGAGCAATAGAAGTTTTATATGATATTGAAAATGACCTTTGGGAAACAAAAAATTTAGTAGATGAACCTGCATATAAAAAAGTGTTGGTAAAAATGAGAAAACAACTTTGTGAAGAGGTTTTAAAAGCAAAAGACATTCATTTTGCACCAGAATATGAAATCGGTTTATTATCTAAAACCACAACAGCTTATGGCTATAGGCAAAGCAAAGAAAATTATCCTTTTAAGGCTATTTTTAATATGGCTTTGTTATCAGGAAAAACAGACTCTAAAACGATAAAAATACAACTGAAAGAATTAGATAACGATAATAAATTTATTAGATACTGGGCAATTATTGGCTTAATGAGTCAGAATGATGAAATAATTAAAAAACATAGAAGTGATTTAATTAAAGTATTAGAAGATGCTTATCCGCCTATAAAAATAACAGCAGCAGCCATTCTATATAATTGCTTTAATGATAAAAAATCGGCAACTATTTTAAATGGATTTGCCAAAAGTAAAAATATTGATTTGGCACTAATGACTATAAATTATCTATTGTATATAGATGTTAAAACGCCTTTTGTAGCAACCATTAAAGAAGCAAAAGAAATAGCTAGTTATCCATATAAAGTAAAAGCAGCTTGTGATGATTTTTTAAAAATTTTAGAAAATCAGTAAAATCAATAAAATTTAAGAAGGACAGATATGAAATCAATAAAATACAACTTTAAGTTACTATATATACTATTATTTTTTATGTGCTTTAAAAATGTAAAAGCACAAACTAATATTACAATAGATCCAGAAATAGAACATCAAACTATAGAAGGTTGGGGTGTGTCTTTAGCTTGGTGGGCTAATTTGGTTGGTGGTTTTTCTCAAGATGCCATAGATGAAATTGCAGGTTATGCTGTAAACGATTTGAATTTTAATGTTTTTAGATTTAATATTTCTGGAGGTGAAAACCCAAATTGTACAGAAGGAGATCATTTTAGAAAAGATGGTGCTTTAATACCAAATTATAGAAGTCCCCAAAATGATAATCAAGGTTGGGGAACAGCAGATATCACGAAAGATTTTCGTCAAATAAGTGTAATGAATAAGATTGCCGAGTTAAGAGCACCAAAAGGAGATATTATTACAGAAATGATTTCTTATTCGCCACCATGGTGGATGACACATGGAGAATGTTCTGCAGGAAATGTTGAAGCTACTGATGAAAACTTAAAACCAGAGTTTAGAGATGATTTTGCAGATTATTTAGCGTCAGTATCTAAAGAATTAAGTACAGCTTATCCTTCGTGGAATATTAGTTATATAGTGCCTTTTAACGAACCAACTTCTGGTTTTTGGAGAAAAGGAGGAAATCAAGAAGGTTCTGCAATATATCCTCAAACTCAGGCAGAAATATTATTTAGGCTTAATCAACGTCTTATTGCTCTTGATATTCCACAGATAAAAATGTCAGGTTCAGACAACTCAAAAGTACCTTGGTCACTTACGAATATGAGAACAATGAATAACAATAATCCTTTTCAGTACAATAGCCTTGCAAAAATAACAACACATAGTTATGGAGGATCTTGGCAAGAAAAGGCTGCTTTAGCCAATTATGCTAAAACAAACGGAAACAAACCTGTTTGGCAAACAGAAACAGGTCCTTTAGGTTGGGTAAGAGATGGCAGAAGTTTTTTTGCTAGACATTATGATATTGCCTACAGATTGGTAGAAGATTTAAGAAATTTAAAAGCTACGGTTTGGTGCGATTGGCAGCTAATGTCTAGAGACGATGGTTGGGGGATGCTACATCAAACCAATTGGGATGAAAACATACAGTTTCAAGAACCTGTATTAAATAAAACTAGAGGATTTTATTGTCGTAAAAATGTAACAAATTTTATAAAAGTTGGTTATAAAATTATACAATCTAACGACCACAATACTATTTCAGCTATCAGTCCAGATAATAGCGAAGCAGTATTGGTAATTGTAAATAGTTCAGAACAATTGAAAGAATATACTATAGATTTGAGTAACTTTTCTTTTGTTAATAGTTACAAAGCTTTTAGAACATCGGGTTTATCTAATAATGGAGAAAATACAGTAGAAAATACAATTCCTAATATTAATCTTAAAGGGCAATTAACAGGAAAATCTATAAGATATAACGCACCAGCTTATTCTGTAAGCACTTTTGTTGTAGATATTTCTAACCCTTTATCTACTTCAGCATTTCGTAAAGAAGATTTTAAAATGTATCCAATACCATTTTCTATAGAAAGTACTTTTAGTTTTCCACGAAAGTTAGTTGATGGAAATTTAGTAATTTATAATACTTTAGGGATGAAGGTTAAGGAGTATAAAAATATTAATAATAAACAGGTTATAATCAACAGAGAAAATCTAGATAACGGAATTTATTTTTATAAGTTAAAAGAAAATAGAAACACGTTAACATCAGGAAAACTAGTCATCAAATAAATAAGAACAATATAAAATACCATTTATGAAATCAATACGTTCAATTTTTACCATTTTTACAATACTTGTTGTTTTTTCTAATTGCACAAAAAAAGTAGATAAAATTTCTTTAGCAGGAAATTGGCAAGTAAAGTTAGACTCTACAGATATTGGAGCTAATGAAAACTGGGCTTCTTCTGCATTTAAAGGACAAAATATAAATTTACCAGGAACGTTAGACGATGCAAAAATAGGAATAGCTAGTACTTTAAAACCAGCTATGAATAATTATGTATTATCTAACTTAACCAGAAAACACCAATATATTGGTAAAGCTTGGTATCAAAAAGAAATAGAAATTCCAAGTTCTTGGGCTAAAGAAAATATTACATTAAGTTTAGAAAGAATTATTTGGGAATCTACTGTTTTTGTTAATGGAAAATTAATTGGAAAAAATAATAGCTTGGTTGCTACGCACGATTTTGATTTAACAAACGCACTTAAAGTAGGTAAAAATTTAATCACTATTATTATTGATAATGGTAATAAGTTTCCTTTTATAAATGTTGCAGGAACAAGATATCCTGACAAGGTAAATCAAGATATGGCACATGCTTATACCAATCATACACAAATAAAATGGAATGGTATTTTGGGAGATATTCTTTTAAAATCGACACCTAAAAATAGTCCAAAAGACTTACAAATATATCCAATTCATGAATCAGATAAAATAAAAATTACTTTTAAACAACCAAATTTTACAGCAGTCAAAGTAGCGTGTATTATTAAGTCAAAAGAAGGGAAAGAGGTTTTTAATGAAGATGTTACGATTGTAAAAGGTGAAAACAATTTGGTAAATCTTGAAATAGAAAGACCAAAAAACCTTGAACTTTGGGATGAGTTCCATCCAAATTTGTATGATGTTACAATAGCAACAAAAACAGGAGAAATTACAGAAAGGTTTGGTTATAAATTTGTTGGAAATAATAATGGAGATTTAACTTTAAATGACAAGCGAATCTTTTTAAGAGGTAATTTAGAATGTGTTATTTTTCCTTTAACAGGATATCCACCTACTAAAAAAGAAGATTGGGCTAAATTAATTACCCAAGCAAAAGCGTATGGATTAAATCATTTACGTTTTCATTCTTGGTGTCCACCAAAAGCAGCATTTGAAGCAGCAGATGAAGCAGGTTTTTATTATCAAGTAGAATTGCCACATTGGAGTTTAAAGGTTGGTGAAGACGCAAATACAACAGCGTTTTTAAGACAAGAAGCACAAAGAATGTTAACAGATTATGGAAACCATCCTTCATTTATTTTTATGGCTTTGGGTAACGAATTGCAGGGAGATATTAGTGTTTTAAATGATATGGTAGCAGAATTAAAACCACAAGATAACAGACACTTATATGCAACTACAGCATTTTCATTTCAAAGACCAACAGGTACAAGACCAGAACAAGAAGATGAGTTTTTTATAGCACAATGGACCAAAAAAGGATGGATTCGTGGACAAGGCGTTTTTAATGCAAAGCCGCCACATTTTAATGCAGATTTTACTTCTGGTGCAGCACATATAAAAATACCTTTAGTAACTCATGAGATTGGTCAGTATTCTGTATATCCAGATATGAGTGAGATTAAAAAATATACAGGTGTTTTAGATCCTTTAAATTTTAAAGCGATTAAAATAGAACTAGAAAACAAAGGTTTGATAGATTTAGCACCAGATTTTACCTATAACTCTGGTAAATTAGCAGCGTTATTATACAAAGAAGAAATAGAGAGAGCATTAAAAACACCAAGTTTTGATGGTTTTCAACTATTACAACTACAAGATTTCCCTGGTCAAGGAACTGCATTGGTTGGTTTATTAAACGCTTTTTGGGAATCTAAGGGAGTAATTTCTGCAGAAGAATTTAGTCAATTTAATAGTGAGTTAGTCCCATTAATTCGTTTTGAAAAAGCAGTGTATGAATCAGGAGAGAATTTTAAAGCAATTGTTGAAATTGCTAACTTTTTTGAAGAAAAAACAAACCAAACTATAGATTGGTCAATTACAAATTCATCAGGAGAAGTTGTTAATGAAGGTTCATTAACAAATATAAATTTATCAATTGGTAACAATATAAATTTAGGGAATATAGACTATCCAATAAACGTTACAAAAGCTGAAAAGTTACATGTAATCGTTAGTTTAAAAGGAACAAAATATACCAATAATTGGAATGTTTGGGTGTATCCAAAAGAAGTAAAAACAACGGCAGAAGACATATTAATTACCTCTTCATTTAAAGCTGCAGAAGTTGCCTTAAAACAAGGTAAAAACGTGTTGTTAAACCCAAATTACAAAGCTTTAAAAGGAACAGAAGGTAGATTTGTACCCGTTTTTTGGAGTCCAGTACATTTTCCAAACCAACCTGCAACAATGGGTTTAATGGTAGATGATAAAAATTCTGCTTTTAATAGTTTTCCTACAGATACACATACAGATTGGCAATGGTGGGATTTATGTATCAAATCTAAATCTGTTATTATAGACTCGTTAGAAGTTACACCAATTGTACGTGTTATCGATAATTTTGTTACAAATCATCATTTGGCAAATCTATTTGAAGCAAATGTTGGTAAAGGCAAGTTGGTGTTTTCTGCAATAGATTTAACATCTAATCTTAAAGAAAGACCAACTGCAAGACAATTACGACACAGTTTATTAAACTATATGCAAAGTGACGCTTTTACACCTTCTAAAAGTATTGAGTTTAAAGATTTAAATGTGCTTAAAAAAGAAGGTGGAAGTGATGAAAAATTTGATTTTTTAAAAATGGATATTGGGTATTAAGATACTTTTTTTAAAAACTTAGAATAAAGTTTTAAAAAGAAATGTTCATACTCATTATACATATGTTTTAAATTTAGTGTTTTATTATCT
This sequence comes from uncultured Polaribacter sp., assembly GCF_947497695.1. GTDB lineage: Bacteria > Bacteroidota > Bacteroidia > Flavobacteriales > Flavobacteriaceae > Polaribacter. The sequence goes on from NZ_CANMHM010000018.1 coordinate 31,649, forward strand.
ATGTATTAAAGATTTAAGCCTATGTTTCTAAGGCTTTAATTTTTTATTTTTATTTTAATATAAAGTGTTCTAAAAAATATTTTTATTTAAAATGATATTTAAAACTTTTACAACCATAACAAAGTTGATTTAAAATATAATGAAAAAAAAATTCCAAATATTACTTTTAATGCTGTTGGTTGTTTCTTGCAAAGAAAGTAATAACAAAAAACCAATTTATACAGCTGAAAAATGGGAGAATCCTGAATGGGAAAACCCAGAAATTTTTCAGATAAACAGAGAAGAACCAAGAGCAACTTTTTATAATTACACCAATCAGAAAGATGCTTTAAGCAATTCTAGTTGGGAAAATTCTGCTAATTATAAATCTTTAAACGGAAGTTGGAACTTTTATTATGCTGACAGCGTTCAAGCAAGACCTGTTAATTTTTATAAAAACGATTTTAGCTTAAAAGGTTGGAGTCAAATTGAAGTTCCATCAAATTGGGAAATGAAAGGATTTGGACTTCCTATTTATGTGAATGCAGGTTATGTTTTTCCTAAAAACCCACCTTTTATAAAGCACAATATTAACAACGTAGGTAGTTATAAAAGAAGCATCAATATTTCTAAAGATTGGGCTCATAAAGAAATCTTTTTGCATTTTGCGGGCGTAAGTGGTGCTATGTATGTTTATGTAAATGGAGAAAAAGTAGGTTATAATGAAGGTAGTAAAACAGCTGCAGAATTTAATATTACAAAATTTGTAAAAACTGGAGAGAATCAAATTGCTGTACAAGTTTTACGTTGGTCTGATGCCAGTTATATGGAAGATCAAGATTTTTGGAGATTGAGTGGTATTGAAAGAGACGTGTATTTAAGAGCAGAAAACAAATTCCATATTAAAGATATTAGATTAAATGGAGATTTGTTGTCAGATTATACCCAAGGGTTATTCAATTTAGATATTGAATTTAATAATTTTTCTAAAAAAGAGGAGTCTGCAGAGGTTCAAATTGTAATTTTTGATGGAGATAAAGTAGTTAAAAAATATTCAAAAAAGTTTAATATAGCATCAGAAGGCTCATCAGGAATAGGTTTTAGTGAAACAATACCAAACGTAAAACATTGGACTGCAGAAACTCCAAATTTGTACAATACATTAATAACTTTAAAAGATACCAATAACAATATTTTACAATCAACAGCCTTAAAAGTTGGTTTTAGGAATATTAAAATAGAAAATAATCAATTTTTAATTAATGGAAAACCGGTTTTAATTAAAGGGGTAAATTTACATGATCATGATGAATCTGAAGGACATGTTGTAAGTAAAGAATTGACGATAAAAGATTTAAAAATAATGAAAGAAAACAACGTAAATGCTATACGTTGTAGCCATTATCCAAAAAATCCTTTTTTTTATGATTTGTGTGATCAATATGGTTTTTATGTAATTGATGAAGCAAATATAGAAAGCCATGGAATGGGAACTACCAACCAAGGTTTAGATAATGATGAAAAGAAAAAAAGTGTACATCCAGCATATTTACCTCAATGGAAAGCAATGCATTTAGATAGAACTGTTAGAATGTTTCAAAGAGATAAAAATCATCCATCAATTGTAACTTGGTCTTTGGGTAATGAAGCAGGAAATGGAGATAATTTTTACGCTACTTATAAATGGCTAAAAGATCATGATGTAACAAGACCAACTCAGTATGAAGGTGCTACAGGTTATCAAAACACAGATATACAAGCACCAATGTATATGCTAATTCATGATATGGTTAAGTATGCTAAGAATAATCCCAAAAGACCATTAATACAATGTGAGTATTCTCATGCAATGGGTAATAGTTTAGGTAATTTTAAAGATTATTGGAATGCATTTAGAAAATATGATGTTTTACAAGGTGGTTTTATTTGGGATTGGGTAGATCAAGGTTTGGTGGGAACATCAGAAAATGGAGAGAAATATTGGGGTTATGGAGGCGATTTTGGAGCAGAAAATATTAAAAATGATGGTAATTTTTGTTTAAACGGTGTTGTAAATCCTGATAGAACTGCACATCCTGCTTTAGAAGAGCTAAAGAAAGTATATCAAAATATACATTTTAAAAATGTTGATTTTAAAACAGGTAAAGTGAATATTTATAATGAGTTTTTCTTTAGAAATTTAAATGAGTTTAATTACACTTGGAAACTCTTTAAAAACGGAAACGAAATAAAAAATGGAACTGTAAATAGTATTGATATAGCTCCAGGTGAGACAAAAACAATTAGATTAAAGTTACCAAAAGTAGATCTGCATAGTGGAGAATTTGCATTGCAATTGTATGCACAAACAAATACTAAATCTCCTTTAGTTGATAAAGGGTTCACCGTTGCCAAAGAAGAATTTATAGCAGGAAGTTATATACCCATATTCTTACGAAACACAAAAGACCCAATATCAGTATCAAAAAAAGATACGAATTTAATATTAAAATCAACTAATTTCGAAGCTACTTTTAATACAACTTCTGGTAAATTAGAAGCTTTAAATTATGGTAATGGTAATATTTTAGTACAAGGAATGCAACCTAATTTTTGGAGAGCCACAACAGATAATGATTTTGGTTTTAAAATGCCAAAACATTTTGGTGACTGGAGAGCTGCAACAGAAAATCAACAATTAATTTCACTTTCATTTAAAGATGGAGAAAAATTTTTAGAGATATCAAATATAGGAGCATCTAAAAAAATAAATAGAAAATCTGCCTATTTAAAAGCTATTTATCAATTGCCAAACGATGTAGCTAAAATTCAAATAGACTATAAGATAGATGCTTCAGGTCAGATCACCATTACTAATTCTCTAAAAGATGTTCAAAAAGACTTGCCAAATATTCCTCGATTTGGTAATAATTTTATTATTAATAATAGTTACAATCAAGTTAATTGGTATGGAAGAGGTCCTCAAGAAAATTATCAAGATAGAAATTCTGCAGCATTTATAGAGATGTATAAAGCGAGTGTAGAAGATTTATATTTTTCATACATACGTCCACAAGAAAATGGGTATAAAACAGATGTTCGTTGGGTAACTTTTACAAATACCTCTGGAAACGGAATTAAAGTTTTAGGACCAAAAGCCATCAATTTTAGTGCACATCATCAGTACAATTCAGATTTTGATGCTGGTAAAGAAAAACAACAAAGGCACACAACAGATATTAAAAAAAGAAATTTTGTAAACATCAATATAGATAATAAACAAATGGGTGTTGGGGGAGATACAAGTTGGTGGGCTAGACCCCTTAAAAAATATCAAATAAAAGCAGAAAACATGAGTTATTCTTACAGTATAATTCCTGTTAAAAATTAAGATTTTTTTAGAAATCAAATCATATTACCAAAATTTAATTATTATGAATTCAAATACTTTTTTAAATCAAATGATATCCACAAAAAAAATATGTTTTCTGTTTTTGGTGATAAGTTTACTTTCTATAAACATCCTTTTTTCTCAAGGAATGGTTGATGTAGAAACACCTGTTTCAACAAAGCCAGATGGAATCGATTTATATGGAGACTGGAAAATGACTTTTAGCGACGAATTTAATGATACTGAAATAGATGGTTCTAAATGGTGGGTTTTAAATAGTGCTAAATCTAGAAATCCAAGGCCAGGTTTAGGAATTACCCAATGGTTTTGGAGACCTCAAAACACATGGGAAGTTGATGGGAATCTTGTTTTAAGGGTTCAGAAATTCAATGCAACTACAATGACTTGTGGTTCTGTAAATTCTAATAATAGATTTGAAAAAGCATTTGGATACTACGAAACTAGAATTAAAATTGCTCAAGCAGATAAAGGTACACACACAGCATTTTGGTTTCAGGGTGATAATATGTTTAATATAGATGGCACAGGTAGAGATGGAGCAGAAGTTGATGTTTTCGAATCTGCGTGGACAGGAGATTACACAAAATCGGTAATACATATTGATGGATATGGGGATGATCATCAATCCAATACAGTAAGATATGAAACACCAGGCCTTCATCAGGGATATCACACTTTTGGTTTGTTATGGACACCAGATGCATTAAAAATATATTATGATGGTGAGTTAAAGGTTACTTATTCAGATCCAAAATGGATTCCTCAAGTACCACAATATATTTGGCTTTCAGATGGAGCAAGTTTTGGTTTTTCTGGAGATAATTTTACAAGAGAACCAATTGGTACATTAACACATGCTTATGTAGATTATGTTAGAGTTTGGGAATTAGAAGACTATTCTTGTATAAATCCTAAAAAAGAATTAGAATTAGCAGAGTTTTCAACCGAAAATGGTTCAGTTAGTGTGTCTAATAATTCTCAAGCTTCAGAAGGAAAATTTTTAAGATTACAAGCAGATGAAATTGGAGATGAAATTATATTAAATAATATTTGTCACCCTGCAGATGGTTATTATAAATATGATTTATCTACTTTTTCTTTTAGTGCTTTTGGACAATATCAAGCAGCTATAGAAATTACTGAAGGTGTTTGGCATAAATTTGAGCAAGTTTTAGATTTTTACGGAGAATCAACAGAACAAAAAACACTTAACTTTGGTGCTATATATTTAGAAGCTGGTAATTATAATATGAAATTTACTGCTGTTGGTAAAAATGATAATTCGATTGGTTTTTCTGCAATTTTTGATGCACTCGAAGTTAATTACAATTCTAATTTTGACATTTCTTTTTTAGGTTTAGAAAATATAGATTCTGAAGTTGTCTGGAGTAGTGAAGCAGAAAATGGACAGTATACTGGTGCAAATGCATTACAAAATTGTAATAATGCTTCTGGGGGTCAATATATAAACTTAAATCCAATACCAAATAAGACTTTAAGGTTTAATAATGTAAATGTTCCTGAGGCAGGTGATTATGTTTTAAATATAGATTATATGTCTGCAGACAATAGAAATGCTAGAATAACAGTAAATGGAGATCTTTTGTTTAATGGTGTTTTTAATACATCTGGTAATTGGTGTAATGATGGTGGGCAAACATCTAAAAAAGAATTTACTGTAAGATTAAATGCAGGTGTAAACACAATAACATTATATAACGGCTCTGGAAATACACCAATATTTGATAAAATTGCTATTTCACAAAATCTTTCAGACAAAGATAAAGATGGAGTACCTAATAATTATGATATAGATGATGATAATGATACTATTGTAGATTTAGTAGATAATTGTAAAAACACATCAAATACGGATCAAAAAGATACTGATAATGATGGGATTGGTGATGCTTGTAATGGGAATGCTTTAAACTTAAATAATTTTAACTTAGAAAATAAATTGACTATCTACCCTAATCCAACAAATGGTAAGATAACAGTTAAAATTAACAATTTTTCAAATAATCTAAACCTTCAAATATTTGATGTAAGAGGTAAAAAAATATTAACAAATATTTTAAAACAAGAAACATCATCAATTATTTTACCTACTGGATTAGTTAAAGGAATTTATATTCTAAAATTCAATTCAGAAAACACTGTGTTTTGGAAAAAAATAATTTTAAATTAACAGAGGAATTCTACCTCTTTTATTCATCAACTGTTAAAGATAGTTATATTTTAAAGTGAAATAATTGAATCCCATAATATGAATTTAAAAAACAGCCTAACATTTATAATTGTATTTTTTTTATTGATAAGTTGTAAATTAAATTCAGATAATGCCAAGTTTAAGACTACTAATTCTACAAAAAATAACAAACCTAATATTATTGTAATTTTAATAGACGATGCAGGTTATGTAGATTTTGGTTTTATGGGAAGTGAAGATTTACAAACTCCAAATATTGATAAATTAGCAAAAAGCGGTGTTGTTTTTACAGATGCTCATGTTAGTGCAACGGTTTGTGCACCTTCTAGAGCGGGTTTAATAACAGGTATATATCAACAACGTTTTGGTTTCGAAGCAAATGGAACAGGAGGTATTGGTTTAAGTGATGATATTACAACAATAGCAGATGTGTTTAAAGAAAATGATTACAACACCTATGCTATAGGAAAATGGCACTTAGGAGAAGATGTTTCTGATCATCCTAACCAAAGAGGTTTCGATAATTTTTATGGGTTTATTAATGGGAGTAGATCTTATTTTCCAATCCAAAACCCTTCTAAAAACCAAATGTTACAAAATAATGGAGAACGTGTTGTTTTTGATGGGTATATGACAGATGTGTTAGGCAATCAGTCAGTAAAATATATTGAAGCCTCTAAAGATAAACCATTTTTTATGTATTTAGCCTACAATGCTGTTCATACCCCAATGCATGCAAAAAAAGAACATTTAGAAAAGTTTAAAAATCATCCAAGAAAAGAGTTGGCGGCTATGACATGGTCTTTAGATGAAAATATAGGTAAATTAATAAATAAATTAGAATCTTTAGGCATTAGAGATAATACTTTAATTTACTTTTTAAGTGATAATGGTGGAGCGCATAATAATCAATCAAAAACAGGAGTATTAAAAGGTTGGAAAGGTAATAAATTTGAAGGTGGACATCGTGTTCCTTTTATTATGAGTTGGCCTAATAAATTGAATAATAATAAAGTATTTAGTGGACTAACTTCATCCTTAGATATTTTTGCAACCTCAATAGCTGCAGCTAATATTTATAAAGATAATTTAGAGTTAGATGGTGTAAATTTAATTCCTTACTTAATGGATAAAAAACATGGCAATCCTCATAAAAACTTATTTTGGAAAAAGTTAGACATTTCAGCAGCTAGGATAGGAGACTATAAATTGATAACTTTAGAAAAACAAGGCTCAGTTTTGTATAATTTAAAAGAAGATTTAAGAGAAACAAAAAATATAATATATTTAGAAAACTCTGTCTCAGAAAACATACAAATTACTTATAATAAATGGGAGCATTCTTTAATGAAACCATTATGGGGTGAGGGAAAAAGTTGGGAAAGTGTTACTAGGCACATTCATAAAAGATTAATGCAAAATAAAGAAGCAGATTATAAAGATATTTGGAGTCCTGCTTTTAAGAAAATAGATTCTAAAAAATAATTTCTTAGGTTTTAAACTATTATTTTAGTTACTTTCTAATAGTGTGTTAGTTTCAATAACGCATAATTGATTAGATTTTTAGTTAGGCACTTTCAGAAGTAAATAAACACTTGTTTATCAATTAAATAAGTTGTATTTTAGATAGGCACTTTCAGAAGTAAATAAACACTTGTTTATCAATTAAATAAGTTGTATTTTAGATAAAATCAAACCCCGAAA
>NZ_CANMHM010000019.1 GCF_947497695.1 uncultured Polaribacter sp.
AAGCAATGTAAAACTTATAGTTTTACATTGCTTTTTTTTAGTGCTTGTGAAAAAATAGCTTACTTCTGAAAGTGCCTATATTAGTATTGTTGTTTTATTATATATCATCAAAAATGCCTCAATATTTTATTATTGAGGCATTTTTTAGAATTTACTACTTTTTAATAAAATCAGAAATTGACTTATTAATGAAACTAAAATTAAAAATAGTTTTAGTTTGAGTACTTTGTTTATTATATAAATTTTTAAAATGTATATAAAGTCCCAATACTATTGCTAATAAAAATAAAATTAAAATTCCATTATCTATTGGTAAACCTGGTGGATCTGGAATGCTTCTTCTTGGAGCCGCTGGTTGAATGAACAACGCTATAAAATTAATCATAAAATATTAATATTTAGGGGTTATTGTATAATTATCTTTTTTGAAATTATTCCTCTGTTTGTTGTTACTTTTGTGATATATACTCCTTTTGATATTGAGTTTACACTAAGTTTTAAATCATCAGTTTTATTGTCTTTTATATTCCAAAAATTCACTTTTTGTCCTAAAATAGAATACAATTCAACTTTTAAAACGCTGATATTATTACTAGGATTAATGTTAATTTCTTTTGTTGAATTGTTAAGGTATATTGCTAGATTACTATCAGACGCAATATCTTCTTCAACACTTAAAACCTGTTTTAATTTCTTTGTAAAAGTAATAAAAAATTGATTACTATGCACACCTTTTTCAAGATTTAAAATAGCTTTTTGATTATTCAGTAAATAAAACTCGTTTTTAAGCTTATCAAATAAATAAACATCCTGATCATTTATGTTCCATTCATCAATTTCTATTGATATTTGGCCATTTTTTTCTAGTGTTATTTCTAAAGGTATTTGTAATTCATTTGAAATTTCACCTACACCTGCAATACTATATTTACCATCATCATTTGGAAATTTCCAATACATATCTGAGCTAGATAAATCAAACAGTTCACTATCATAACCATTTTCAAATTCAAAAGTATTGTTAGGGTTAAACGAAACACCAATTTGACGGTGCATTTCTTTATTACCAATGGTTGTATAGTTGATGCCTAATTTTATAATTGGTAAAGTTGGGCTACTAATCTCTTCTGATTTTAGAAATACAGATTCAGTTCCTTCTGTTTTATATTCTCTTTGACTATTATTAAAGACAATTGGACCTCCAGTTGCACTTCCTTCAATAAAAAAGCTTTGTCCTATTGGAATATAAGCTTCTGGTGTTGTGTAACTACCTGCACCAATTGATGGTGTTATTGTTTGTGTGTTGCTAGTTACATTATTTGCTGCGATACCCATAGAGATATTTCTAGTAGCATAACCACCTATATAACCTCTTGCATTGTGCCCTGCAATATTTGAACTTGCAATGTCTTTTTCACCTGCATGTTGCCAGAAATATAAGCTTCCTGTAATTGAGCTGGCATTATCTTCAATAAATTTCTTTGCACTTATTGCAGATGGGTAAGGGTTACCTACCAAATAAGCTTGCTCTGCACCAATTGCAGTGTTTAATTCGCCATCATTTGGTGTACCAACAAAAGTATAGTTTTGAGCTGCACCAGTTCCTTTTATAATAAATCCATCTGTAGAATTTATTGTCCCATTTTCTTTTGTTTGAATCCAATTTGAATTAGTTCCATCTGCACTTGCAAAAGTATATAACCAGTGGCTTGCTATTTCTATTGGATTGCCAGTAGCACCATTTACACCACTAACAAAATTAATATCTAAAGGTAAAGAGGTTGCTGATGTTGCTGAACGACCATCTTTTAATACTTCTCCAATTGTGTAAGAGCCTCCACCTACAGGAGAACTCATATAGTTAAACCTATAAATACTCGCTATGGTAGAGTTTTGATCTACATGTATTACTCCGTTTCCTGATACTTTGCTAGCATCTTCGTGGATTTGTACTATTTGTGATGTACCTTCTAAACGAATTTGACTTGTTAATTCTTCAAGATAAATTTCATCTAGTACGCGTAACATACTATTTCTTAATGTTAGTCTAAAACCATCTATGATTGATATTCTTTTAGCACTAAATACATCATTAGCTCTATAATTTTCATTTATTTGTACATGTCTAGAGATGTCTGGAATACCATTTGTCCAATTACCAGATTCTCTAACAACTGGGTTTACTCTGTGTTTACCTAATGCCATATTAGATTCTGCATTTGCATTTGTTATTTCAGAAAGTAAAGGAGCATGAGGATGCCTTTGTGGGCCTCCTAAACCTGCATCTCTGTATGGGTCTAGATTATCATCTACAAATTCTATCCATTCTGTTGTTGTGTAATTTTTATTTGGAGTTGTTATTTCATCAGATCTTACATAAGAAGCATCATTAAAAATATTATTTGCTATATCATATCTATTATCCCACACAGTTAATAGTGTAGATTCATTATGTGATAGAGTTAAAATATCATTTCTATCTTCAATATCAACAGTAACAAGGTAAGATTCTCCTGGAAGAATGTCTGTTGTATTTGCATCTTTCAAATCTGGTTCAATACCAGTTTGATTTCCTGATTTATCTTTATATAATAATAACCTTATTGTTCCTTCTAGAATAGGGTTTGTTGCATGTATATTTGTAATTTCAACTACTTTTGTAGCACCAGTTTGGTGAACTTGCGTAATCATTGGTGTACCAGATTGATGCGTGTCTCTGTAATCTACATCTCCTACTGTTAGTACATCATTATCTGTATCTAAGAGTGTTCTTGGGTCATTAATATTTGCATTTACATCTGTATAGTTATCTGTTGTTAACGTATTGTCTATTCCATTATTACCAACAGTACCATTTGTTTTACCATTATTATTGGTGTCAATTGAGAGTCCGATTTCTTCGGTATCAAAAATGCCATCTTCATCAGAATCTAAATCTGCAAAATCTCCATTTCCTAGTCCATCAGTATTTCTTGGTGTTATTCCTGTTGGTCCATAAGCTGTGTCTAATCCATTCACAAATATATTATTAGGAGAAACATAGTTTATGGTTGATTGTGCTTCTATATTATCAGGAATACCATCGTTATCAGAATCCAAATCTAAGTGATTCGGAATTCCATCTTCATCAACATCTATATTATTTGCAAAACATGATTGAGGTGAGGTTGAATAAACAAAATTATCAATCCCATGAAAGTCAATACTATTGTTTGCTCCAGTTCCACCAACAACACGATGAAGTATAGATACACTAGAAACAGCTAAAGGACTTATAAAACCAATAGTAGATTCTACGTTGTTTCCAATTCTCATTGTTCCTTGGCTTATTCCAGCTGCATTAAAAATACTTACTATTCCAGTACTATTTTGTCCTAAATATCCAGTCTGAAAATATGCTATAAGTTTTGAGTCTGCATAAACTTCATAACGTCCTCTTCTTGAGCCTTGACTATCGATATCCATAATATCTATTAAATCAAAACTAAAAGCATATACATCTGTTATAAAATCAATTTCAACAGTATAATTTTCAGTTCTAGTTAAGTTTGATGAACCACTAACATAGATAGCATCACCACTTGTGCCAGATCTAGTTGTTGAATTTGTAGAACTACCAAATTCATTACCTCTTGTAGTTGGGTTTGTTGCATTTGTTGTGTAAGACAGTGTACCATTGACAAATGTACCTGTTGTATTTTGAGCTTGACCAGCAACTATTGTTGGAAAAGAAAAATCATTGTTACCATTTAACCTTGTTAGAGTTTGTCCTTTTGAGTATGCTGCTTGTTCAAAGCCAGATTCTCTATAACCAAGACCGTTATTTGTATTATCACTAATAGTAAATATTTCAAATTTTTCATCTAAAAAAGTTGTATTATCAATTTCTGGAAGAGCTGCACCAGGAATTACACAATTTTCATTGGTATCTAAAATTCCATCATTATCATCATCTAAATCTACAGTGTCGTTAATGCCATCACCATCTGTGTCTATGTCAGAAATTGTAAATCTTCCTGGAACATAAGTAATATCATAATTTGAATTATCTAATGTACCTTGTAAAATTCTATAATCCCCTGCTGTTTCACCAGTCTGTCTTGTTAAACTTCCTGTTAAAACATCTCCAGAAGCCAATGCTCCAGAGGTTATCGTGTATGTTAATGTTGGGTCTACAGCTCCAATTCCTTTTGTTTTATCATCTGCAGTAATTGTTATTGGTATAAGTGGTTTTTCACATAATGTTAATGTAACAGAATTTATTCTTCCTCCTTGAAAAAAATTATCATCAAAAACACGTAAAGTCCAGTTTCCTGCAGATCTTTCATTTATAAAATCACTTAAATTCCCTTCTGGGCTAAATGTACCTGTTATTGTAGAATTTGATGTAGGTAGTGTGTTTGAAGAGTCATCATCAAAAGTAGCATCATAATTGTCTCCATTTCCTCCGTTATCTGTAGACAGTGTAACAGATGTTCCATTTGGTGAAATTAAATAAATATCTAAATCTTGATTTCTAGTATGTGAAATATCAACACTTACAGTAACTTTATCTATAATATAATCTGTAGGTACATTAATTGTTGTGTTATAGGTTGCAAAACCCCAAAAATCACTAATGTTTCTATTGGGGTTAACTGTATAATCATTACAGCTTGATACTGGTGCAGCTGCATTAATTGTAAAATCAGCTTCTGTAAAACTAATATTGTAATTTGCATTGTTTATAGTACCTATGGTAATTTTGTAAATACCAACAGCTTCACCAATTTGTCTTGATAAACTACCAGATAAAACATCTGCACCTACAAGAGATCCAGTGGTAATGTTATAGGTAAGTGTTGGGTCTGAATCGCCAAAATCTTTAGAGTTAGCATCTGCTGTAATGGTTATTGGTCTTTGATTGATTGTTAAATCTGCAGAAACATAAGTAATGTCGTATTTAGAATTATCTAACGTACCTTGATTAATTGTATATGTTCCAGTTGTTTCTCCAACAGTTCTAGATAAGCTTCCTGTTAAAACATCTCCTGAATCTAAACTACCAGAGGTTATCGTGTAAGTAAGTGCTGGATCTGAAGCACCATAATTCTTTGATTTTGCATCTGCAGTTACAGTTATTGGTATTTTAGCTGCACCACACAAATTTAAAGTTACTGAGTTTATGGTACCTCCAGTACCATTTCTATCATCTCTAACACGTAACCTCCAACTACCAGCAGCGTTTTCTCCATCAAAGTCGCTTAAGTTTCCCTGAGGATTATAAGTTCCTGTTATCGTTGAATTAGTTGTTGGTAGTGTATTTGAAGATGCGTCATCAAAAGTAGCATTGTAATTATCTCCATTACGTCCTTTGTCTCTAGATAGAATTACATCTGTTCCGTTTGGAGACCTTAAGTAGATATCTAAATCTTGATTTCTGTTATGAGATATGTTTACATTTACAGTTACATCGTCTATCGTAAAACTATCTGGAACATTAATATAAGTGTAGTAATTTGCAGGACTTCCTGAATTAATTGTTGTATTTGGAGAAGTTGTCCAAGTGTTACAGGTTATTCCTATTGCGTTAATTGTTAAATTTGAAGAAACATAACTAATGTCATACCTAGAATTATTTGCATTATTTAAAGTACCTTGATTTATAGCGTAAGTACCAACAGCTTCTCCAAAATTCCTTGTTAAACTACCTACTAAAGGATATGAAGGGTTTACAGTACCAGAAGTAACAGTATATGTAAGTGTAGGGTCTACATCTCCGAAATTTTTAGATTTAGCGTCTGCAGTTATTGTTATTGGAGTTTTAGGAGTTGATACTGTAGATATACTTGCTTCCCAACCAGAACTTTCGGTGTTTCTGTCAGAAGTAAATACAAAGGTTAAGGCATTGTTAAAATTTGTAGATGTAACAATACCTGGATTATTTGTACCACTGTAAGTACCTATTCTTGTAAAACCATTCGCAGTTGTTCCGTTATAAATTGTTAACTCATCAAAGAAACTTTCTGTGTTAAAACTAGTAAAGTTAAATCTGATAGGATTTCCATCTGTAGATTGAAATGTAGCAGTATAATTTTCATTTTTTCTATAGTTTCCATTTCTAGCATTATCAGAATCATAAAATGTTCCTGAATTTGTTAAGATAATTGCTCCACCATTACTAACATTGTCTATGTTATATGTTTGAGCATAGTTTTTTACACTAATAAATAGCATGCATAATATAAACAATAACCTCTTGGTATTTTGTTGATAAGTCATAACAAGTAAATTTAATTTTATTAAAAGTCCCCACTTCTGCAACAAATCTACATAATAAATATTTTTAAAACAAAAAATTTTATATGTATTTTTTTTTAAACAATTAAAAGTTAATAAGTATTTTAAAATAAATGTTAATAATGGTTTGCATATTTATTAGATATAAATTTATAATTTAAATGAAATTTTTATTTTAAATACTTCATAAAAGCTATGTATATATTGATTTAATGAATAAATAAATTTAATACATAAAGAAGTATTGTTAATTATTTTTTGATACTTTTTAACAATTTGAGAGTATATTATTTTATTTTTTTTGTTGATAAAGTTTACTATTTATTTTTATTTAATAAGATTGTTAATTAGTATTTTTTTTAATACAATAAATTTAATGCTTTTTATTTTTAGGATATATAAAATAAGTCCAATCGTAAAACTGTTTAGATGAATAGCATTTAAACTAAGATGAAGTATTTAAAGCTCTTTTTTCTTTTAGAAATATTTTTAGTAATTCAAAAAAAAATAACTTTATTTATTATTTATTTTGAGTTGCTTTTTAAATTAAATTATAATGTTTTACTTAATTTTTCATAAAAAAAATGAATTAATTCATAAATAAATATTTACAACATAGAGTTAAAAAGTGTTTTTTTTATTTTTTGTTTGTTTATGGTTTTCTCATAATTATTATAAAGTTATTTTTTTGTATTACTATAAATAAAAAAGATCCTTCTCTTTAAAAAAAAGTTTTAAAATAATTAATATCTAAATGTTTAATTATACACCTTCTTTTCTTCTAATTTCATTTAATTATTTTAGTAAATGAATAATTAATCAATTTTAATTTAGATTTATTTAAAAGCAACTATAACGCATTTTAATATTCACTGATAAGATATCTATTTAAAATGGTACAAATATTTTAGATTGTTATTAGTAAAATGTTCTAAATAAGACTAATTTCATTTTTTAATTAATTAGAATTGGTTACAGATTTACTATTAAAGCCATTTGAAAATTGGTTTGAGCTAATAGAGGGAAAAATAACAATATCAGAAATCAAATCAACTAAAACGTCTAGTAAAACAAGAACAATTGATTTCAAATTGAATCGGATAATAAGAAAATTCCTAAATTGAAAGGAAGTTATCTTTAACAAGCGGTAAAGGCTATGAAGTTGAAATAATTGAACAATCTGAAAGTGAACTTATTAAAGAGCTTCTCTTAGTAGAAAAAGATTTAATAAATTTAAATATGGAATTAAAAACCTTTATGATTTTTGACAATAAATTAGATACTAGATTGTTAATTTCTTAAAAACACTATTGCTAACACCATACATAATTTATTGCTAGCAAATTTTGCTTACTTGCAAAAATATTCGTAGATTTTCTTTGTTTGTAGTGATTTATTAAATTGCTTGCTAAATTCACGCAACAAATCATTTATAAACATGATGGTTATTTTTTTTATGAATGCTAATATCATAACATTTTATTAATAAATAAATATGTTATTTGATTACTGTATAATTATTTTTTTTGATATTATTCCTTTGTTTGTAGTTACTTTAGTAATGTATACTGAATTAGATATTGAGTTTATTTTAAGTTTTATATTGTTTTTAACATTATCCGATAATTTCCAACTATCTATTTTTTGTCCTAATATAGAGTATAACTCAATTTTTAAAACTTTATGGTTATTATCTGTAAGACTTACATTAATTTCATTTGTAAAACTATTATAATAAACAGATAAATTATCAAAATTTACTTCATTATCATTTCCTAAGACATTTTTTTGTTTTTTACTAAATGTAATATAAAATCGGTTGCTATGTTTTCCTTTTTGTAATTGTAAAAAAGCTTTTCCTTCGTATAATGGGTAAAACTTATTTAAAAATTTATCAAATAAATATACTCTTTCATTATTTAGGTTCCATTCGTCTATTTCTACTGATATTTGACCATCTTTTTCTAAAACAATTTCTAAAGGAATTTCTAAATCTAGTGAAATTTCATTTACTCCTGCAATTACCAGTTTTTCATCACTATTCTGGAACTTCCAATACATATCTGAATTTGCTAAGTCAAATAATTTACTATCATATCCATTCTCAAAATCAAAAGTATTATTGCTGCTAAAAGAAATACCAATTTGACGGTGCATTTTTTTATTAGATAATGTGTTGTAATTCATTCCTAATTTCATCATTGGTAAATTTGTTGATGAGTCTTGGTTGTTAGTTTTATAAAATATAGATTCTGATCCTTCTATTATGTATTCCCTTTGGCTATTGTTAAATACAACAGGTCCACCATCTGTATCACCTTCAATAAAAAAACCCTGTCCAATTGCAATGTATTTTTGTGGTGCGCTGTAACTTCCACCATCAATTTCTGCATTTGTGGCATTTGTATTACTTGCTACTTCGTGTGCTGCAATACCCATTGAAATGTTTCTGGTAGAATAGCCACCAACATAGCCTAAGACAGAATGGCCAGCAATATCTGAACTAATAATATCTTCCTCTCCTGCGTGTTGCCAAAAATATAAAGTACCACTAATTGAGTTTATATTATCTTCTATGAATTTTATTGAATTTAAAGCTGAAGGATATGGGTTACCAACTAGATAAGCCTCTTCTGCACCAATAGTAGTAGTAAGTTCTCCGTCATTTGGCACGCCTATAAAGGTGTAATTTTGGGGAACTCCTGGGCCTTTTATAATAAAACCATCAGTTGATGAAATAATGCCATCACTAAGTGTTTGAACCCAATTTGAAATTAATCCTTCAGAGCTAGCATAGGTATACAGCCAATATTCCGCAATTTTTATAGGACTTGTGTTTTCTCCGTCATAACCAGGAATAAAATTTATATCTAATGCTATTGAAGTGGCAGAAGTAGGAGAGCTACCATCTTTTAATACATCTGCTATAGTGTAAGAGCCTCCACCTACAGGAGAACTCATATAATTAAACCTGTATATACTTGCAATGGGAGAGTTTTGATCTACATGTATAACTCCTGGCCCAACAACTTTGCTTGTTGAGGTGTGGGTTTGAATGATTTGTGATGTGCCTTCTAATCGAATTTGACTCCCTAAATTTGATAGATTTAATTCATCTGAAATACGTAATAAAGTGTTTTTAACTGTAAGCCTATTTCCTAAGGTTATTGTTAGTTTGTTAGCATCTAAGGGGTTTGTAGCCTTGTAATTTTCATTAAATTGTACATGCCTTGTAATATCAGGTTCGCCATTAGTCCAATTATTAAGAATTCTTATTGTAGGGCCCACACGATGTTTTCCTAGCAACATATTGGATTCTGAATGTGCGCTGGAGATTTCAGAAAGTAAAGGTGCGTGAGGATGTCTTTCAGGTCCTCCTGAAGCAGCATCTCTGTATGGATCTAAGCTGTCATTTACAAATACAATCCAATCTTGGGTTGTATAATTTTTATTTGGTAATGTTATATCATCTAATCTTACAGTTGAACTTTCATCTGCGATGTTCAATGCTATGTCATATCTATTTTCCCATACTGTTGATGCTAAAGATTCTGGGTGCGATAATGTTATGATATCGTCTTCATCTGCAAGGTCTAGGGTTAGAAGGTAAGATTCACCAGCAAGTAATTCTAAATTATATAATTCTTTAAGATCTGGTTCAATTCCTGTTTGATCTCCTGATTTATTTTTATAAAGAAGAATTCTGATAGAGTTTTCTGGAATTGAATTTGTTGGATGTACATTTGTGATTTCTACTAATTTGCTAGCTGTAGTTTGATGAACTTGTGTAATCATTACGATACCAGAGTCATGAGTATCTCTATAGTCTACATCACCAAAAGTTAAGGCGTCATTATCAGTATCTGGTAGTGTTGTTGGGTCATCTAAATTTGCATTAACATCTGTATAGTCATCTGAAGTTAGTGAGTTATCTATACCATTTAGTCCTATAGTTCCATCAGATCTACCATCATTATCAGTATCAATTGAAAGGCCTGCTTCAACAGTGTCAAAAATACCATCGTCATCTGCATCTAGGTCTAAATAATCTGGCTCTCCTGAGTCATCAGTATTCATTGGTGATAGGCCAGATCCATAAGCTGTATCTACTCCATCAATAAAAATATTATTTGGGATAATGTAATTGATAGTAGATTGTGCTTCTATGTTATCTGGAATACCATCATTGTCTGAATCTAAATCTTTATCATTATTTATACCATCTCCATCAAAATCTAAGTCAGCTGCTGCACAAGGAATCATACAAACTTCATCTGTATCTAAAATACCATCATTATCATCATCTAAATCTACACTATCAAAAAAGGTATCTAAATCTGTATCTTGATCAAAAATTGTAAATATACCAGAAATATAGCTAATATGATATTTTGTATTGTCTAATGTGTTTCTGTTAATATTAAAATTACCTAATGTTTCTCCAGCATCTCTTGATAGATTTCCTGTTAATGTATCTCCAGGTTCTAAAGTTCCAGAAGTAATTGTGTAGGTTAGTGGGGGGTCTGAATTTCCATATCCTTTAGAGGTATTATCTGCTGTTATGGTTAAAGGTATTTTTGTACACAAATTTAAAGTAACCGAATTAATAGTTCCACCACCTCCTTTGTTACCTGTATCATCAGTAACTTCTAAAATCCAATCTCCTGAAGAATTTTCCCCATCAAAATCACTTAAATTCCCTTCTGGTAAAAATATACCTGATATTGTAGTAGAGCCTGAGGGGATATTTACTAATGAGTCATCATCAAAGGTAGCGTTATAATCAGAACCATTTCCTCCATTATCTGTTGAAATTTCAACTCTAGTACCATTAGGGGAAATTAAAAAGATATCTAAATGCCCGTTTTTATTGTGATCAATATTTACACTTATCGTTACATCATATACAATAGTATTAACAGGAACAGGGATTGTTGTGTTGTAAGTGGCAACTCCAGTTTTACTAATAGTAGTGGCTGGATTTACAGTATAGCTATCAAGTGTGCATTGCGAGTTTAGATTTATGTTAACTAAAAAAAGCAAAACAGCAACTAAAAGCCATCTAATAGATTTGTAGGTTATCATACAAGTAGTATAAATTCATATTCATAGTCTTCATAATTTAGCAAATCTACTAAATAAATTATTCTTAAAAAAAAAATATATTCTATTTTTTTTTTAAACAAAATAAAGTTGATAAGTTTTTTAACGATTTTAAAATAATTTAAATAAACTTTTTAATTATTTTTTTTTCATATAATACTCTATTAAAAATAGGGTTTTAGATTATATTTTGATAAAATTTATTTATGCGTCTAAAAATATTTTACTACAAAAATTTTTATAAATAAGAAGCTTTTTTTTGTTAGATAGGATAATTTTATTCTATTTTTTTGCTTTTTCTACCAATTCAATCTTATCAGTTGAAGTTTTTGTTGTGAAAACACCATAATTAATTGTCACGTTTTTTTTATCAATTTTATCAATTGTACCTACTGAGTTAGAATCGATGATTTTTACACGATCGTTAATTTGGTATATGTATAATGATTTTTCTTTGGCAATTTTTTCAGCTTTAATCTTTTGTTCTTTTCTAACAGTTACTACTTTTTGTAATACTTCTTTTTCTACTTTCTTTATAATTTCTTCTTGTTGTTTTTTAACAAGTTTTGCTTTTTGTTTTTGAGCTTTGGTTTTAATCTTCAGATTTTTCTTCTTTGCTTGTTTTACTTTTAAATCTGCTACCCACTTATTAAAATTAGTGTTTAATTCTTTTTTGTTATTGGTTTGAAAGTATTTGTTTAATAATTCATTCGTTTTTCTACCTAAAGAAAGCATTTTTTGGTTTTGGTCGTATAATTCTTGAAAGCCAGCAAGTTTATCTTGTAAACGTTCTTCTTTTTCTTGTAAGTTGTCAATGTATTTTTGACCTTTGGAATGTTGGTTTTCTAAATTTTCTGAATTTTTTTGGAGTCTATTTCTTTCTTTTTGTAGTTTAGATATGGTTTTGTCTAATCTTATTTTTTCTGTTTCTACCCTTTTTTTAGCTTTATTGATAATGCTAAAAGGAATTCCGTTTTTTTGTGCCACTTCAAATGTAAAAGAACTACCAGCTTGCCCTACAAAAAGTTTGTACAAGGGCTCTAAAGTACGCTCATTAAATTGCATATTTGCATTGGTAACGTTCTCTAATTCGTTTGCTAAAACCTTTAAATTTGAGTAGTGAGTTGTAATGATTCCAAAGGCTTTTTTGTGGTAAAATTCTTCTAAGAAAATTTCTGCCAAAGCACCACCCAATTCAGGGTCAGAACCTGTACCAAATTCGTCAATTAAAAACAAGGTGTTTTCGCCACATTTGCGTAAAAAATTACGCATATTTTTTAAACGATAACTATATGTACTTAATTGATTTTCAATAGATTGATTGTCTCCTATGTCTGTTAAAACGGTATCAAAAATATACGTTTTACTACGCTCATGAACTGGGATTAAAATACCACTTTGTAGCATTATTTGCAATACTCCAATAGTCTTTAAAGTAATGCTTTTTCCACCAGCATTTGGCCCTGAAATAACGATGATTTGTTGTTGCTCATTAAGTTCAATTGTTTGGGCAACAGTTTCTAAATTCTGTGCTTTATTTTTCCTCCATAAAATAGGATGATAAGCATTCTTAAAATAGATTTTTTTCTCTCTTGTTATTTTAGGTAAAATAGCGTTTATTTCTTGTGCATATTTAGCTTTTGCACCAATGGTATCTACATGTATTAAATATTCGATATATTCCTCTAAAAGAGAAGTCATTGGGCGAATAATTTCTGATAAAGTTCTAAGAATTCTAATAACTTCTTGTTTTTCTTCGTATACTAAATTCTGAAATTCTCTGCTGTAAGCTAATGTTGCTTGTGGAGCAATATAAACAATATTACCAGATTTTGATGCCCCTAACAAGCTACCTGAAACTTTTCTTCGATGCATTGCAGATACTGCTAAAACGCGCTGATTGTCTACAATAGTTTCTTTAATATCGTCTAAATAACCTGCACTTGTTGCTTTAGAAAGTGCACTAGAAAAACTAGCACCAATTTTACCACGAATGTTATTGATATCTCTTCTAATTTGTTTTAAAGTAGAAGATGCATTGTTTTTTACTTCGCCAGAAAGTTCTATTATTTTTTTTATTTCATCATCAATATAGCTTGTGAATTCTATTTTTTGCGATAGTTCAAAAAAAGTAGGAAACTGAACTTTAAATTTTTTAAAAAAATTAATATGCTCATTTACAATTAATGAGGTTGCTGCTATTTTTAAAAATGCATTTGTTTCTATAAAACTGTTTTCAATTTTTAATCGTTTTACACTTTCTGTTATATTATCAAAACCGTGATTAGGAACTCTATTTTCGCTTTCAAAAGAAGACAAGTATTCGTTTACTAAATGTAGTTCTTTAAAAAGTGTTTTTTTAGACTTAAATGGTTCTATTTCAAATACTTTTTGTTTTCCTAAACTAGAAATACAATGTTCTGATATGTGCTGTAAAACCGTTTTAAATTCTAAATCTTGTAATGTTTTTGGAGAGATGTTTTGGTGCAAAATACTATCTTTGATATCTTGTTATATTATATAGTTTTTAAAACAATTAAGTTCTAAACAATTCAACAAAAATAATAAACAATGCAACTAAAAATAGCTGATAATTGGAAAAATATTTTACAACCATTTTTCAATAAACCATATTTTAAAGAATTAACCTCTTTTGTTGCATCAGAATATAAAAACCATCTATGTTTTCCTAAAGAGGAAGAAATTTTTGCAGCCTTTAATTTTTGTTCTTTTGATGCTTTAAAAGTGGTTATTATTGGTCAAGATCCTTATCATGATGAAAACCAGGCAAATGGTTTGTGTTTTTCTGTGAAGGAGGGAATAAAACATCCACCTTCATTAAAAAATATTTTTAAAGAAATTGCTACAGATTTAGGGAAAGAAATTCCACAAAGTGGGAATTTAGAAAAATGGGCAAAACAAGGAGTTTTATTGTTGAATGCAACTTTAACTGTAAGAGCACATGAACCAGGAAGTCATCAAAAAAAAGGATGGGAAACCTTTACAAATGAAGTTATTGAGTTGATTTCTACCGAAAAAGAAAACGTTGTTTTTTTACTATGGGGTAAGTTTGCTGAGAGTAAAACAACGTTAATCAATCTTGATAAACATACTGTTTTTAGAGCTCCTCATCCATCACCTTTAGGAGCTTGGAGAGGTTGGTTTGGCAGTAAGCATTTTTCTAAAACGAATGAAGTTTTAAAAAGATTAAATATATCTAAGATAAAATGGTAGGCAACATGGTTTGATTTTCATAGGGTAATAGAATTGTATTTAAAATATTTTCAGTATTATCTGGGTAATCTACCGGAATTATTACATCATTATGTATCCATTTTGTAATTTTATTAATTCGTTTTGTACTTAATTTTTTGATAACTGTTACCCCCATTTTTTTTAAAGCAAAAGCGTTACATTGTTGTTCATATTGGTTTTTCATGGGGATAACCATTAACTTTTTATTTAAAAATAAAGCCTCAGATGGCGTTTCAAAACCGGCTCCACAAAGCACACCTGCAGATGAAGCCATACTTTCTATAAAATTGAATTCGTCAATTGGATAAATCGTTATATTTTTTTTTAAAATTAATTTTTTAGTTTCATTAGAGAAAATATGCCATTTTACAATTGGTATTTTAGATATAATTTTTACAATTTTGGCAACCTTATAAGATGGTAGATAAACTGTAATATGCCCTTTATTAGTTATTTTTTTAGCTCTAATTTTTTTTCTAATTATTGGAGTAAAAATAGCAGAATTATAAGATTTAAAATGAAAACCAAATTTTATGTTTGCAGGAGCGTAGTATTTTAAAATTAATTTTTCAAAATTAAATTTTTTATATTTAGGAGATGCAGTATCTAAAACTGCGTTTTGATGACTTAAAGAAATAATATTGATATTATTTAGTTTTGCTGCCCAAGCAGAAAGGGGTTCAAAATCATTAATAATAATGTCGTATTCTTTTATTGGTAAGCTTTGAATTTCTTTATAAAAACGGTATAACTTTATTTTTTTTAAACTTGCTATAAAGTCGATTCCTCCATTTTTTCCTAAGGTAAAATTTAAGCCTTTTAATTTGTATTTAATATCCAATCCAATATCTAAATTGCTTTCACTACCGCTAGTTAAAATATCTAAATTTCCTTTTTGTTGAAGTATTGGGATAATTTCTTTAGCTCTTGTTAAATGGCCATTTCCTGTGCCTTGTATTGCATATAATATTCGCATAATTTAATGTTTTAGGGGTTTTTGAAAATCAAACTCTTTAAGTAGTTCTTCAAATAAGATATTGTTGTTTTTTACTTTTTTTTTAGTTTTTAACTCTTTTTTACTGATTTTAATTTCTGCATTTTTTGCAATTTCATCTCTGTTGTATTCATACAAAGACCATTGTTTGTTTTTGTATTCTAAGGCAGTTAAATTTTCTATCCAATCGCCAGAATTTAAATAGGTTGTCTTTCCTTTTTGGTTTTCTATCTCTCTAATTTCTGGTTGATGTATATGTCCACAGATCACATAATCATATTCATTTTCAATGGCAATATCTGAAGCAGTTTTTTCAAAATCATTAATAAATGTAATAGCACTTTTTACACTATTTTTTATTTTTTTAGAAAGCGATAATTTTCCGTAACCAAAAATGCTACTGACCCAGTTTATAAAAGTGTTGATTAAAATTAGGAAATCGTATCCTTTACCACCTAGTTTTGCCAACCATTTAGAGTGTTTCATCGTTATATCAAACACATCTCCATGAAAAATCCAAGCTTTTTTATCATCAATATTTAGAACTAATTTGTTTAAAATTTTGAAGTTTCCTAATTGAAAACCTTTAAATTTTCGTAACATCTCATCGTGGTTTCCTGTAATGTAATACACTTCTGTTCCTTTAGAAAGGAGCGATGTAATGTGTTTTATAACACTCATGTGAGATTTAGGAAAATAACGTTTATTAAACTGCCAAATATCAATAATATCGCCATTTAAAATTAAAATTTTTGGTTGAATCGTTTTTAAATAGTTTAATAATTCTTTTGCTCTACAGCCATAAGTACCTAAATGAACATCTGAAATTATAACATATTCTAATTTACGCTTCTTTTGTTTTTTCATCTTTTATTATTAATTGAGACAAAGAATTATTATTTTGAAGTTTTAGAATTTTCTTTTTAGGTTTAAGATGTGGGTATTTTAAAACTTAAAACAAAATAATATTCTTAGTTATCTCAAAACTAAAAGAGTTATGTGTAGTAAATGTAAACTGTAAATTAAATAAAGGTAAGTCAATCTTCATTTGTAAGTTTACTAAAAGTTATGTAATCGTTATGTAGGAAAGTGTTTAAAAACAAAATCCACCTTATAAAAAAGTGGATTCATTTAAATTTTAATAAGATACAGTTTGCTTTTAAAGTGTGTTTGCTTTTTCAATAATTGTTACATTATCTGCTAAACCACAAGGAGATTTTGTGCTTCTACAAGAAGAAAAACATAAGATTCCGATAATACAAACTGCAATAAATACTACTTTTTTCATTTTACTTTATTTTACGGCCTAAATGTACATATTTTTTATGAACTCTGTTGATTTCTTCGTCTTTTCTATAACGTTAAAGTTTACCATTTTATTTTGAATTTCAGTAATTAAATTTTCTGTAATTGGTTTTCCATCATTCCATTCTGTGATTTTTAACCATTTCTGAATGTCTTCTAACTCCTGTTCATAGACTTTTGCAAGGGTTTTATCAATATTAGTAATCTGTTTAAAGTCTTTAGTTTGCTCATTGATAATTTCTAAAACTTTTTTTACAGCGTCAGATTTTTTTTCTAAAATTTCATTTCTAACAGCAACCACAAAACAAGGCCAAGGAGTAGGGCAGTCATCAACTCTTCTAAACGTACCATTGTCTACTAAAGGTTTTGTGGTAAAGTGTTCCCACATAAAATAATCTGCTTCTCCGTTTGTTAACGCATCAATACCACCTTGTAAATTGCCAATTACTTTAAATTTTAATTTAGAAACATCCCAACCTTGGTTAAAAGCATTGACAATAGCCATTAAATGAGAACCAGAACCAAATCTGCTTATGGCAATGGTTGCATGTTCTAAATCTTTCATTTTTTTAAAGGATGATTTTCCACTTACATGAATTCCCCAAATTAATGGAGTTTCTATAAAGGTTTGTACAATTTTAGACGGATTACCAGCAGCAATATCTTTAATAATTCCTTCTGTTAATACAATAGCAATATCAACTTCTCCAGTTCGTAATGCTTTGCACATTGCACCTGTTCCTCCAGGGAAATCTTGCCAACTAGCATTGATATTTTGTTTTTGGTATTCGTTGTTTTTTAGGGTAATAGACCAAGGGTAATTAAAATGTTCTGGTACACCACCAATATTTAATTTTATCATTATTGTGCTAATTTATCAAGTGTATATTTTATTAATTGGTCTATTGTTTTATCAGCATTTTTACTAAAAGTACCAGTAGCTCTATTGGCAATTATAGCGTTTAAAGAAACAGCTTTATGCCCTAATAATTTAGATAAACCATAAATTGCCGAAGTTTCCATTTCTAAATTTGTAATTCGTTGGTTGTTATGGTTAAAACGATCCATTTTATGGTTTAACTGATTATCTTGCAAAGGCAAACGTAAAACTCTTCCTTGTGGACCATAGAATCCTGCTGCTGTTGCAGTAATTCCATTTATTATTTTTTCTGAGGATAAACTTTTGGCTAACTCACAATCATTCTTAATAAAAATTGGTTGTGCTTTTTTAGGATTCCAATTAGTATGTTTTACAAATGCATTCTCTAATTCAATATTCGAAATTGGTTCAATTTGATAGGAGTGAAGCATTCCATTGATATCTAAAGCAAACGTACTCATTAAAAATGAGTCTATAGGAATGTCAGCTTGTAAAGCTCCAGAAGTACCAATTCTAATAATATTTAGTGATGTTAGATTAGTTTTGGGTTCTCTTGTTTTTAGGTTGATGTTTAGAAGAGCATCCAATTCATTAAGTACAATATCGATATTATCTGATCCAATACCAGTTGAAATTACAGAAAGTTGTTTGTTTTTATAGGTGCCTGTTGTAGTTTTAAACTCTCTTTTTTGTGTTGTAAATTCAATAGAATCAAAGTATTCAGAAATTAAATCAACCCTGTCTTGATCGCCAACAAAAATAATAGTGTTTGCTATGTTTTCTGGTTTTAAATTTAGATGATAAACGCTGCCATCTTTATTTAGAATGAGTTCTGATTCTTTGAGTTTCATTTTTTAGACACTAATTTCAGTTATTGTTGTGATTTATTACACAGAGATTCGCAGAGTAATTTCACAGAGATACACAGCGTTTTTGATTTATGTTTTTGAGAGATAAAAAGATGAACGTCTCTTCCCTTTTGGAAGGTTAGGATGGGTTTTAGGCTTTTTTATCCTCCAACTCTTTTCACTTTAAAACCTTTGTCTGTTAGCATTTTCATTATTTTATCTCTAAAATCGCCCTGAATAATAATTTTATCATCCTTAAAGCTACCTCCAACAGAAAGTTTTTGTTTTATTTCTTTGGCTAATATTTTAAAATCTGAAGTTGCACCAGTATAACCTTCTAAAATGGTAATTGGTTTGCCTTTTCGTTTTTCATATTTACAAATAATTGGATCGTCTTGTAACCAAATATTCGATTTTTCTTTTACAGGTTCTTCAGTTTCCTTGTGTTCTGGAAACAAATTTTTTAATTGCTCTTTTAAATCCATTGTTTTAATTTTCAGTCAACAGTCAACAGTCAACAGTCAACAGTCTTCAGTATTCAGTCAGTTTGGTACTGCTAACTTAAGACTGATTACTGCCAACTATTTTTTTAATCCTAATTCTCTTAGGCGTTCTTCTAAATATTCTCCAGCAGTAATGTTTTCAAATTGTTTTGGATTGTTTTCATCGATACAATTTTTTAAAACATCTAATTTCATATCAGAAATTGGATGCATAAAAAACGGAATGGAATAACGAGAAGTTCCCCACATTTCTTTTGGTGGATTTACAACTCTATGAATGGTAGATTTTAGTTTGTTATTGCTATGACGTGCTAACATATCACCTACATTTATCATAATTTCATCTTCTGCTGCCATGGCATCAATCCAAATACCTTTATGGTTTTGTACTTGCAAACCTTTGCCTTGTGCTCCCATTAATAAGGTAATTAAATTAATATCTCCATGAGCTGCTGCTCTTTCTGCTCCTTTTGGTTCATTTTTTATGGGCGGATAATGAATTGGGCGTAAAATACTATTTCCGTTTTTAATATACTTGTCAAAATAGGTTTCTTCTAAGTTTAAATGCAATGCCAAAGAACGTAACACATATTTGGCTGTTTTTTCTAACATTTGGTACGCTTGTTTTCCTACTTTATTAAAATTCTCTAATTCATCAACAGAAATATTATCTGGATATTCTTTTGCATATTTAGAGTCTTTATCTACATATTGCCCAAAATGCCAAAACTCTTTTAAATCGCCTTCTTTTTTACCTTTTGCTGCTTCTTTGCCAAAAGAAACATAACCACGTTGGCCAAAAATTTCTGGTATTTCGTATTTTTTTTTGGTTGCTAAGGGTAAGTCAAAAAAATTTTTAATTTCTGAATATAATTCTGTAACTAATTTTTCTTCTAAAAAATGCCCTTTTAACGCTACAAAACCTATGTTTTCATAAGCGTGACCAATTTGTTCAATAAAGTGTTGTTTTTTTTGGCTATCATCAGATAAAAAATCGGCTAAATTGACACTGGGTATTTTTTGCATGCTATTTTATTTTAAAATAAATACGGATGTTAAAGTTACTGAAAAATCAATAAATTAGAAAAGTTTATTTTCTAGAAAAAGGGATTAAATAGGTAAGTGTATAGTTGAAACCAAAACCAGAATTGGTAGAGAAAATTCTATTAAATCCTGGAGAATAAAGGGTTTGAAAATTATCGGGTTGTTTTACACTCAACATCACTTTATAAGAGCCACTAAAACTAACAAAGAAATTTTTTAAAGTTTCTGCTCTAAAACCAACTACTACCTCTGTCCAATGTGCATTTAAATTAGTAGAAGATGCTGCAATAATGTTATTTGCAGGAAAATACTGTGTGTTTACATTTGGAGTGTAGTTATTTAAAGTTTGCTCAAAAATGCTAAGACCATATCTAAAACCAACAAAGATTTCATTATTCATATCTAACCAATTTTGATATGCATTATAGTTTAGTCCAAGTTTTAAATAGTTTCCTTTTGATGTAGAATTTGTATAATCTTCTTCACTTGTTTTATTTTCATATCCAAATTCTGTGGCAATGTATACGTTTTTTTTAATTCTATAATCTGCAACAATTTCTAAGCCACTGTAAGTATCGTTAAAACTACCTAAAATAGGTTTGCTAATATCTAGACCAACTCTTAAACCATAATTGGTTTTGTAAACAATAGAGTCTAGTTCTGATGTTATAATTGAATCCTTTTTTTGTTCTTGAGAAAAACCATCAACAAAAAATAAAAGGAAATAAAAGCTAATGAAATATTTGTACATGTGCTTCTTCTTGATTTTCTAATGTTGTTAGTGAATTTGGTGTAAAACTTTTAATCCAAGTGTTGTTTGCTGTTGAAAATGTAAGGTTGTTAAAAACAATTTTATGTCCGCAAGAACGAGAAACAAATACTTCTTCTGGTATGTAACTGATAGTAAATTGATTTACATCATTTTCTTGAGAAAAATTATAAACAGTTTCAGTTGTTAAACTATTTAGTGGAAGTGTAATGGTGTTAATCGTTTGATTTATATAAATACTATCATTTTTTCCTTCTGCCCAAATATAGAATTCCCTAACATTTTTTAAGGTTTCTGTGCTTGTTTCATCATAAAATTCAATAACCAAACTTTGTGTAACTGGGTTTTGTACGCAGAAATCATCTTTTTCACAAGAGCAAATTAGAAGTAAGATAAAACTTAAAAGAAATAGTATTTTTTTCATATCAATCTTCTTCTTCAACTTCAACAATAATATTGATTGCTTTTGCCAATTTAAAATCTAATTCTGTTACGCCATTTGCATCATGAGTTGTAAGTGTAATGTCTAAAGTGTTATAAATATTTGTCCATTCTGGATGATGATTCAATGCCTCACATTCAAACGCAATTCTATTCATTGCAGACATACAATCTTTAAAATTATCAAATTCAAAATCGGTATGCAATGCATTGTCATAAAATTCCCATTCTGGAATAGATCCTAATCTAGATTCAATTGCTTTGTCTGATAGTTTTATCATTTTCATGATTTATAAAGTGTATTTGTTGCTGCGTTTATTAGCCTCTAAAAAGGTGTTCTGTTAACAATTTATCAACGAGAATACTATACTTTTTATTTTATGCTGCTAAAATAGTTTCATTTTAAGAAATAAACCCTATTTGTTTGTAAATTATCATTTGATTTAACAATTTAAGAATAGAATATAACTAATTGGTTGTTAAAATCAACTTTATTTTTATTCATATCATTTTTCCTGATATTTTAGAAAAGAAAGATTCTTTATTATATTTATAGATTCTGACTCAACCTTATTTTGTTTTAAATTAAACTTTTTTAAAAATATTGGGTCTAAAATATGGAAATAGTATTATGCTAAATTTAAACGTTATTATTTATTTCACTTTTAAATTTTATAAAGCTATAATAATTAGAACCAAAACTTAAAATATGAGCATTTCAAAAACGTTTCTTCTACTGTTATTTTTTTCAACAATACTATTTAGTCAACAACAATCTCCAAATATTTTATTAATTGTTGCAGATGATATGGGGATTGATGTTACACCAGGATTTGGAATTACAGAAAATTTACCAGTTACACCAACATTAAATTCTTTTAGAGAAAACGGTATATCTTATACTAATTGTTGGGCTGCACCTCAATGTTCTCCAACTCGTGCTGCAATTATGAGTGGAAAATTCGGAATTAAAACAGGAGTAATGAGGCCTCCTTTAATTTTAGATACTAGTCACACTTCTTTATTTACAAAAATAAAAGAACAAAGTAGTACAGATTATAGTATGGGACTCATTGGTAAATGGCATATTGGAGGTAGTAGTTCTTCTAATTACAGCCACCCACAAGATTCTGGAGTTCCATATTACGAAGGTGTATTTACCAGTCAGGTTGCTGATTATTATAATTGGACAAAAATAAATGCTGCAGGTCAAAAAGAGCAAATTACAGAATATGCAACTACACATTTAACAAATAGGGCCATTTCTTGGATAGACAACCAAACAAAACCGTGGTTTTTATGGTTGGCACATGTTGCACCTCATACTCCTTTTCAAACACCACCTCAAGGCACTTATACAACTACACCAACAAATGATAGCACAACTTATTTAGCAATGGTTGAGTCTCTAGATTATGAAATTAATAGACTCATTGAAAGTATGGATGAAGAAACGTTGCAAAACACTGTAATTATTTTTATTGGTGATAATGGAACACCAGGTAAATCAAACACCTATTATCCTGCAGGACATGTAAAATCTTCTATTTATGAAGGTGGAATTCGTGTTCCTTTAATCATTACTGGTAAATCTGTAGAAAGAGTAAATGAAGTAGAAGCAAGTTTAGTGCAAGCAACAGATTTGCATGCAACAATTTTAGAGTTAACAGGTGTTCAATTAAATGGTGGTACAGAAAATAGTTTGAGTTTGAAACCTTCGTTACAATTTGAAAATCAAATAGAAAGACAAATAAATTATACTGATTATGAAAGTAATAATACAGAATCTTGGGCTACTAGAAACGCTACATATAAGCTAATTGAAGATGAAAACGGAAATGAAGAGTTTTATAACATTGTTGATGATATTAAAGAAGAAACAAATTTAATAGGAAGTTTAACAACCGAACAAGAAACCATAAAAGCAATGCTAAAGCAAGAGGCTCAAATAATTAGAACAGATTGGTCTTGTACTGATGGCATTAAAAACGGAGCAGAAACTACTTTAGATGATTGTAATAGCACTTGTGGTGTTACAGATGTATTGAGTTATGATAATATTGCATGTACAGACTCACCAACAAGTCCAAGTGTTTATTATGAAACGGTAGAAGGAAACCAAAGAGTTGTATACTCTAACAATTACCCAAATCATAATTTTTCTTATGTATCACCTAGAATTCCTGAACCTTATTATAGAACCTACAAATTTGATTTAAATCCAACATTATCAGGACAAACAACAAGTTTAACAAGAACAAACGGAAGACCTCTTAATTATTTTGGAATTAGTTTAAATGGTGTGTACATGATGCCTGCTCCAGCAACTCCCTTTATTTTTGAAGATTCAGAGGGTAAATATAATTGGGATTGGGTATTTGAACCGACAACAAATATTGGTGAAGGAAGAGATTTTGTAACTTTAGATTGTGCCTCTGCTCATGTAAATCCTAATTCAGGATATCACTATCATGGTAATATGTTTGGGTATGTTGAAGTTTTAAGATCAGGAATTTCTACTACAAATACACCTCCTACAGAAGTTTTACAAGTAGGTTGGGCTTCAGATGGTTTTCCTATTTTATATCGTTTTGGTCCTGATAAAGAAGGTAATATCAAAGAAATGTTTCCTAGTTTTCAGCTAAAAAGTGGTTTAAGACCTGGAGATGGAATTGATGCGCCTTGTGGCCCTTATACAGGAAAATACACCAATGATTTTGAATATATAGCTGGCAAAGGAGATTTGGACGAATGTAATGGAATTGAAGCTTCCGTTACTTTAACTACTGCTCAAGGAGTAGAAACTTTTGCATATTATTATGTGGTTACTCAAAGTTTTCCTCAAATATCTAGATGTATGAAAGGGAATTTTAGCAATAGTTTTATTAGCAGTGCAGGTGCTTTAAATGATGTTGATGCAGATAGTGATGGCTTTGTAAGTGCTTATGATTGTGATGATACCAATGCAAACATCAATCCTTTTGCTACAGATAACCCAAGTACTATTTTTGATGAAAGTTGTGGGGCTAATTTGGGGGTTTCTGAATTTACTTTAGATGAATTAGGGTATTATATCAATTCAAATCCCAATAATGGTAATTTTTCTGTAGTCTCTACCAATTTAGAGTTTTATCAAGCAGCATTGTTTTCTATGAAAGGTCAGATGATTCGTAAAAAATCAGGAACAGGAGTTTTAGAGTTTCAAAATATTAAAAGTTCAGGTATTTATCTTTTAAGAATTGTAAGTAATGGAAAACTTATAGGAACAAATAAAATAATTGTAAAATGAAAATTTTAATAATTAGCTTATTCCTTTTTCTTAATATAAATAATTCTAAGAATTCTGTTGATTTTCACGATGCTATTTCTGCAACTTTTAATGTGATTGAAAGAGGACATGTGGTAATGCTTGAAATTGATTTTGATACCTTTAACTTTTTAAAGTTAGAGGAAGCAAAGTCAATTAAAGTAACCAAAGAAGATTTTGTTAAGTATCTAAATAAAACTACGAGTTGGGAAATTAATGGAGAAAAATTGATTCCTGAGGTTTTAAAAATTACATCCAAAGAACACCATACAAAAGTAATTTGTTTATTGGCAAAGTCTAATAAAAATATAAAATCAATAAAAATTAAAAACGAGTTTTTTTTGAATGTTGAAACACATTCTAATATTATAGCACTAGATCTCAATGATACTTTTAAAGATTTTAGATTGTATGAGGGTAGGAGAGAAATTGAGGTAGATTATAATTGATTTTTTTATAAGTATATTTATTAATAAAGGGTTTATCTGTTTATTTGTTTATGATGAAACTCTTTATGAATTTAGTTGAGATTTTCTTAATGAATTCAACATATTGGTAATTTTTTCTATTTTCTGTCTAACTAAAAAAGTTTCATTTTCGGAAATAAAACCAAGCTCTTTAGAAATTATAAGTTGATTTAAAACTTCCATTGCAGAACTATAAGAAATAGTTTTAAAATATGCTTTATCTCTATTTTTTTCTTGATGTTCCTTCAGTTTAAATTCGAATAAATAAAAGCACTGCCAAGTCTTTATTGACTAATCAACCCAAATTTTTCTTCAGATGGAAATTCTTTCGTAATTCTATAAAGATCTTTTACTAATTCTACAGATTCTTGCCAAACAACTAATTTTTCAAAGGAGTAAACTTTCATAACATTTATTACAAATAAACGAATTAATCATTTAATAGAAAAAATGCGAAACAAATAAACCAGTTTAAGACACAATTAATAAACAGATAACCCCTAAAAAGCAAGAGTGATTAAACAAATAAACACCTACTTAAACAAATAAATATTTTTACCCCTTCTCAAACAAAACCACAGTTTCAATATGGCTTGTATGAGGAAATTGGTCTACCAAACTAATTTTTTTAATCCTATAACTAGCTTCTGCCAGTAATTCTGTATCTCTTGCCTGTGTTGCAGGATTACAAGAAACATACACCATTCTATCTGCATTTAAATTGATGATTTTCTGCAACGTTTTTGGTGCAATTCCTGCTCTTGCAGGATCTAAAATAATGGTTTTTATTTTATTCTGATATTCAGGATGTGCAATTAAAAATTTACCAACATCTGCTGCATAGAATTTTAAACCCTCAATATTATTTCTTTTGGCGTTTTTTTGAGCATCTTCAATTGCTGATGCAACAATATCTACCCCAACAATTTTTGTGTTTTTAGCTTTAGAAGCAATAATTTGCCCAATAGTTCCTGTTCCGCAAAATAAATCCATCACAACAGTATTGTCTACTTTTGTTTTGTCTTCTAAAACATATTCTACTACTTTAGAATAGAGTTTTTCTGCACATTTTGGGTTGGTTTGAAAAAAGCTTTTCATGCTGATTTCAAAATTTAAATCTAATAATTCTTCTACAATTTTATCTTTACCGTAAATTAAATCTATACTTCCTGTAGTAGCAATAGTTCTATCGCCAGTTTCATCATTTATGGTGTGTAATAGACCTGCTAATCTATCTCCAAAAATGTCTTTTAGAAATAAAGCAAATTTCTGTAAATCGAATTTATCTAATTCAGGAGAAGTAGTCACTAAATTACAAAGCAACTCATCTGTTTTAAAAGATTTTCTTACCACAAAATACCTGAAAAACCCCTCTCTTTTTGGTCCATGCCAAGGAGCTAAACCTGTTTCTATACAATACTTACGAATGTTTTTTAGATTGTCTTCTAGTTGTTTATCAAACAAACCAGAATCTTTTTCTAAATTATCTCCCATCCACCAAACTCCACGTCTTTTAAAGCCTAAAGTAAACTCGTCTTTATCTGTTTTGTTTACTCTATCATAACCAATTGCAGAAAAACCATATTCCATTTTATTTCTGTAATGAAATACATTTGGAGAAGTGACAAATTCATCAAAAAGGTCTTCAATATTTTCTACTTTCCCAATTCTTTTAAAAAGAGATAACGTACTTTCTTTTTTATATTGATGTTGTAAATCTATGGGTAATTGAATGTAAGGAGCTCCAGGGATATCTTGAAAAGGAACTTCAACTTCATCTTTAGATGGCTCTAAAACATCTATCAACTTTGCTTCTGCATATTTTTTGCTAGACTTGTTAATTTGTGCTTTTACCAATTGCCCAGGCAACGTATTTGGAATAAAAACAACAAAGCTTCCTTCTTCAGAATGAATTCTTGCAATTCCTTTTCCTCCAAAAGCATAATCTTCAATTTTTAATTCTAAAACTTGATTTTTCTTTACAAATTTATTTCTTTCTCTACGTGGCATTTTTATATTTTAAGATTGCAAAATTAGGGAAAATATAGTTTGATAGAACAAAAAAGGCTACTCATTTGAGTAGCCTTTTTATAAGAATTCAATTCAATTTATTCTCCAGCTTCTTTTTTTGCTTCTTCTACCATTTCTTCATTGGCTACAATAGCAAACTCTACACGTCTGTTTTTACTTCTTCCTTCTGCAGTTTCATTCGTTGCAATTGGGTTAGCAATACCCAAACCTTTCGTTTCCATTCTTTCAGCAACAATTCCTCTAGAAACTAAATATTGTTTTACAGAATTTGCTCTTTTAGCAGAAAGTTCTTGGTTATACTCAACTCTACCAGTACTATCTGTGTAACCATTAATGGCAATATTTGTTTTTTCGTAGTGGTTAAGAACAGTAATTAACTTTTCTAAGTTTGCTTCTGCTTCTGTTGTTAATGTAGATTTATTAGTGTCAAATCTTACTGCATTTTCACCTAAAGTTAGCATAATACCTTCACCAACTCTTTCTACAGCTGCACCAGGTAAAGCCTCTTCGATTTCACGAGCTTGTTTGTCCATTTTTTTACCAATAATTCCACCAGTAACACCACCAACAACACCACCTAAAACAGCCCCTAATTCAGAGTTTTTTCCATTTCCAACATTGTTACCAATTACTGCACCCAAAATAGCACCAGCAGTTGTACCAATTGTTGCACCTTTTTGAGTATTACTAGCGTTTTTAACAGCTTCACAAGAAGTTAGAGTTGCTGATATAAAAAGTATTGATAAACTGTAAATTATTATTTTTTTCATTGTATGATTTTTTAGTGATTAATTTCTTTGAAATGTATAAGTAATATTTTTTGTTTGACCTCCAACGTTAATTTCATCAACCAAGTCGAAACTTGTTTCTGTTAAATTATTGATGTCTAAAATAAAACCATTGAGTACTTCTTTGGCTTTGTAATCATTGGTAAATTTAAAAACAAATTTACCATCTTTGTTAACATACCAAGTTATTGGTGAGTTATACTCTTTACAAGAAGTATCTGGGTTGTTTAATTTCATTTCTCCTTTATTGTTGTTGGATATAAAACTCCAATTACTACCAACAAGGCATTGAGAATCTCCTAAATTAAAAGAAGTTACTTTTAAGAAATCTGATCCAGGAAAGTTAACAGCAGTAATTGTAAAATTGCCTTTTAACATTCTTTCTGTTTTGTTGTCTAGTTTAGTATTTACAACAGCAGTAGATTTACAACCAATCATTGCTGTTAAAAATAATAGAATACATACTGTTTTTTTCATAAGTAATATAGATTAAGTTTATGCTAAGTTAATAAAACTAAATAACATATTTTATATGTTTAGTTTTTAGACACCTCATGTATTTCAAGGTCACTTAATTACGCTTGTATTGATAGATTTTATTTGATAAATTGTTGTTTTAAGTTTTCTTTTTTTTAATATTTTTGCTTTTAAACTTACGCTATTGACTGAAAGTTTTCAATTTATTTGAATACAAAAAAAAAGCAACTTAAATTTAATAAGTTGCTTTTAAAAGAAGGTGAAATTAATTTACTTTTTATTGAATTTATCTAAAATTTTATCCATTTGTTTCCCTGCAGCTTCACGACCACCTAAACCAAAAGATAATACAATTGTTAATGCAATTGCACCTAAAGTAATACCAAATGCCATATTAATAATATTATCTGCAATACCCATTCTGCCTAAACCAATTGCTAAAAATATTGCTAAAATTGCAGCTTTAATAATACCTCCTACAAAGGCATTACTATCAGATTTCATAAAAGCTTTTGTAGCAATGGTTGCAATAAAATTACCAATTGCTAAAATAATTAATCCGAATAAAATGTTTCCTGCAATTGCTACTATTGTATTCATTAATTCAGATAATTGAGTAAACTCTAATTTATCTGTTGCAGTCATCAATCCAAAAATAATGATGAATGCATACACAATATTTGCAATTACTTTTGCAACATCTGTTTTGCCAACAATTGCATTTAAATTTGCTTTTTCTAAAAGTTCATTTAATTGTAAACTCTCTAATAATTCTTTTATTAAAGTGCTTAAAAACTTACCACCAACAATAAATACAATTAATATTATTGTTGCTAAAAGTATTTTAGGAATTGCATTAAAAAATTCGTTTAAAACATTTGCTGCTGGTGTAGAAATTACATCCATATTTAAAATGTTTAGTGCTTGTATTAAAAGAGGGATAAAGATAAAAATGAAAACAATCTTTTTTAAGATGTTTGTTAAATTGATGTTTTCTGGCAAACGTAATTTTGGAGCAAATTTCTGAATGGTATCTCCAGATAACCCTACCAATTCAGCAATAATAGTTGCTAGCATATAGCCAATATAACCTACTAAACCTGCACCAATAATATTTGGTATGTAACTTGTAAAGCTATTTAGTAATTGTTTAACAGGGTCTAAAACACTAGTCATGCCTAATTTGTCTAATGCTAACATAAACACAAAAATCATTACAATATAATAAACTAATTTGCCTATTAATTTAGCGATGCTAACTTTACCATCAAGAGAATTGTCTATACCTGTTTTTTTAATCACTTTTGTAAGAACTCTTTTCAAGATTCCTGCAATAAACCATCCAATAATAATGATGATTAATGCACTAATTGGTGTACCAAAAGAAGCTGTTACGTTGTTGTAAATTTCAATAATTTGATCCATTTTAATTTGATTTTGTTGATTTAATTTTAGGACACTATAATTTACTAAAAGTCACAATAAGTGTAATTTAATTGCTGTTTTTTGGTGTAATTTGCTTTTATAAGTTTGCAATTTTTAAGTTGCTTCTATTTATACTTTTTATTTACTTATTTTTGATAAAAAAAAGATAATTTTATTATGATACACAATCCTATTACTCGATTAGAACAGTTAACAATAACAGGTACCGCTAAAATTTTTTTAAAAGAAACCGCTAAATGGGGAAAGTTTTTGTCTGTTATTGGTTTTATTTTAATTGGTTTGATGTTGATTTTGGCAGCATTTTCAACTACTATTTTTGATATGGTTGGTAAAATGCAACCAGGAATACCAGAAAATATGGGGTTAACAATGAGTATTACTTATCTGTTTTTAGCATTTATTTACTTTTTTCCCGTGTATTATTTGTTACAGTTTTCTAATAAAATGAAGAAAGCTTTGGCTACTAAAAATGATGAAGCTTTGGCAAAATCGTTTGAGATGTTAAAATCTCATTATAAATTTATTGGTGTTTTTACAATAATAACAATTTCATTATATGTTTTGATAATTGTTGCTGCTACTTTTGGGAGTATGTTTTAAAAGGATAAAATTTTTACAAAAAAAAAAGGAAAGCAAAACACTTTCCTTTTTTTAATAACTTACTTTTCGTTATTTTTTCTTACCAAACAAACCACCTAGAACATCTTTCACTTTATCCTTTACAGCATCTTTAGCAGTTTCTTTTATACTTGTTGAATCTTGTTTTTTGGTGTTAACTCCAATAATATCATTCAGTTTATTGTTTAGTTGGTCTTTACCTTTTGCTATCAAAGCATTTTTTTGTTTTTCAACCAAATCTTTTACCAAATTAGTGGTTGCATCTTTTATGTTTGATGAAAAATTAGGATTTGTAAAACTACCTGTTAAGTTACCTTTTACAGGAATACTTGTTATAGAAGCAGCATCTTTTGCCGTTAATTTTGCAATTAAATTGGTAACCTCTGTTCCTAAATATTTAACAGGTACATCAAACACAATATCATAAGCCATTTTTTTATCAAAACCATGTTTACCAGAAACTTGCAGGCCAACATCTTTGTAGTTTAATTGTATGGGTTTTACAGTAACTTCTCCGTTATCAAAAGAAAACATTCCTTTTACGTTATTTAAGTTTAATTTATTAATATCTAAAAAGTTTACTTTTTCAGTTAATGTCGTTAACAATTTAGAATCGCTTTGTTTTATTTTAGTATCTAACAATTGGCCCAATAAATTACCAGAAATAGTTTGTAGGTTAGGTGTCATATCATCATTTAAATCTCCAGAAATGTTGATGGTAGAATTTACTTTACCAGCAACAGCTTTAGCAATAGGAGCAATTGATTTTAGCATTTCTAAGTTCCCAAAAGATTCGCCAATGTTTAATTGGTTTAAATTTAAATCCATTTTAAAGGTAGATGTAGTAGCTTTAGTAGACACGTTTCCGTTGAAACCAATATTACCTCCAAAAATATCTGATTTTAGATTTTTTAAATCAATGGTTTCATCATGAATCAAAAGATCACCAGAAACGTTGGTAAGGTTTATGTTATCATACACCACTTTTTTGGCGTTTGCTGTTAATTTTACATCTAAAAAAGCAGGAATTTTTAAAGAACCAGTTTCTGTAATGTTAGCATTAGAAGTAGTGTCATTTTCCGCAATAAAATCAGCAACTTTAATAGTATTTGCATTTAGCGTAAAATTTCCTTTAAGTACATCATTTTTAAAAATAAAGCCATAAAAATTATCAAGGTTTCCTTTTAAAGAGAGATCAGAAGAGCCTGTTTTTGCTTCAAACTCATTTAATTTTATAGCGTTTGTGTTAAAGGTAATCCCTGTTTTTTGAATAAAAAACGGATTTGCAACATCTTTGCCATCATATTTAAAATCACGAACCGTTATTTCTCCTGCGTTTTTAATATTTTCATATTTTCCATTTTCAACAGAATTCATATCAAAATTAGTTTTGATATCAGCATTTAAAATACCTGCTAATTCTTGTTGTAATGCAGGATACACTTTGCTAATATTTCCTAAATTAAGTGTTCCTTTTGCTTCTAAATTTATAGTTGGGGTTGTTGTAATGCTTTTAACATTTCCTTTTGCAGAAAAAGTATCTTCATCAACTTTAAAATTAAAGGTATTAATGTCTACATAAGTGTCTTTTACAAGCCCTGTTTTATTAATTATTTTAGAATCAATATTGATGTTTTCTACTGCTTTAGGCAAATCAGCATATTTAAAAAGAGCATTTTTTGATGAAACACGAATATCAAAAGCAGGAATTGTAGTTTCAGACAAAGAACCTTTTACAACACCATTTACTTCAAAATTCCCTGCTGTTTTTATGGTTGATAAATTCCCTGCATATTGCTCAGGTATTAGTGCTAAAGCGTTTTTAAAAGACGATGTTGGTGTTTTAAAATTCAAATCATACACTTGATCACTATCGTTTAATTGAATAAAACCATCAAATTCTAAAGGTAATTGATTAATGTGACCTGTGTTTTCTTTAAAAGTGTATTTGCTGTTTTTTAAATCCATCTCTAAAACGGCATCTAAACTAATTTTTACTTTTTTAAGGTAATTGGTATTCTCTAAATCAAAAGATACATATCCTGTTGTTTCAGTATCAAGATTAAAAATATCTTCAGCAAAATTTCCTTCTCCAGTATGATAAATACTATCTAAACTAAGTTTTGTATTGGTACTTCTATCAACATAGTTAAAGTTGATATTTTCTAATTGATACTCTTCAAGATTAAAAGAAAAAGAACTGTTTGAAGTTTCTGGGGTTGCTGTTTGAGTATTCTCTTTGGCAATATCAAAATTTCCTTTGCCCTCTTTGTTAAAAATAATATTTATAGTTCCATTTGCAGCAGCAATACTTTTAACAGCAATTGCTTCATCTGCTTTTTTAAGGAGTTCTGTAATATTCATGGCAAAACTCAATTCTTTTGCATTTACTAAAGTGTCGCCCACAAAAGGAGCGTGGTTTACAACTGTCAAATCATTTACAGTTAAACTTACTAATGGAAAGTTTTTTAAAAGACTTAGGTTTGCTTCCTTAAAATTTACAGTAGCATTTATATTATTGTTAACGGTTTTAGTAACCATTTCTGCAATTTTATCTTTAAAAATATAAGGTATTGAAACCAATGCAATTACTAAAAGTAACAAAACAATAGCACCCCATTTTAGAATTCTTTTTCCTAATGACTTTTTCTTTTTTTCAGTTTCCATTTTTTTACGTTGTTAAATATCAATCTCAAAAATACAATTTAACTATTTGATTTTGTGTTTATAGAAAGTTAAATTCGAGGTATTCATTTTAAATATTTAGATCAGAATTACATCATAAGTATTTACTATTTTAAAGCCAGTTTTTTTTTATTTAAACATATCCATTCCAGGAATGTTTGGCATGCCGTTTTTAGCAGCAACAGCTAATTCTGCTTCATTAATTTTAGAGGCTTTCTCAATCGCTTTATTTAAAGCAATAATTAAGTAATCTTCTAATTCTTCTGCATCAGTAAGTAAAGCATTATCAATAGAAATTGCTTTAATTTCTCTGTTTGCTGTTAAAGTAATTTTTAGTTTTCCTTCTGCAGCAACTTCATCAACTAAAACAGAATTTAACCTTGTTTTGGTTTTTTCTACTTCTTGTTGTGCATTTTTTAATTTGTCCATCATTCCAGATAAGTCTCCAAACATAATTTTGTGTTTTTAATTGATTGCAAATTTAGTATTTTTATTAGGAAATAAAATCGCCTAAAAATGATAAAAATAGTAAGTCCTTTCATTCTTTTAAGTATTACATTTGCAATCGCTTGTAAAAATAAGATGATGAAAAGTACAGATGCAAAAATTCCTGTAGCTACTAAAATAGCTACAAAGTTAGAGAAACATGGAGATGTTAGAATTGATGATTATTTTTGGATGCGTTTATCTGACGAGCAAAAAAATGCTATTGAAAAAGATGATCAAACTCAAAAAGTAATCAATTATTTAGAGGAAGAGAATGCTTATTACAGACAAGTAACTAAAATTACCAAGCCTTTTGAAGAAGCGTTGTTTTTAGAAATGAAAGGTAGAATTAAAGAAGATGATGCTTCTGTACCTTATAAAAGCAATGGTTATTTTTATATTACAAGTTATAAAACGGGGAATCAATACCCAATTTATAGTCGTAAAAAAGGAAATTTAGAAGCTCAGGAAGAACTACTTTTTGATGTAAATGAAATGGCAAAAGATTTCGATTATTATCAATTAGGTGGTTTAAATATTTCTAACGATAATAAATTGGTTGTTTTTGCAACAGACACTGTAAGCAGAAGGCAATATTTTTTACGAATTAAAAATCTTGAAACAGGAGAAATTTATAAAGATATTATAGAAAATACAACAGGAGGTTCTGTTTGGGCAAATGATAATAAAACTATTTTTTATACCAAAAAGAACCCAGAGACCTTAAGAAGTGAAAAAGTTTTTAGACATGTTTTAGGAACTCCAACAAGTGAAGATGTTGAGGTTTATCATGAAAAAGACGATACTTTTGGAACGTATGTAACAAAATCTAAATCAGACAAATACATTATTATTGGGTCTCATAGCACAGTTTCTACAGAGGCACAATATTTAGATGCAGACAATCCTACAGGTAAATTTACCATGCTACAAGCAAGAGAAAGAGATTTAGAATATAGTGTTTCGCATTTTGGAGATTATTTTTATTTGTTGACCAATAAAGACAATGCCATTAATTTTAAGATGATGAAAACCCCAATTTCTAATACAAGTAAAGAAAATTGGGTTGATGTGATACCTCATAGAGAAGCAACTTTATTAGAAGATTTTTCAATATTTAAAGACTATTTAGTATTAGAAGAACGTACCAATGGTTTAAATAAAATTAGAATAAAACGTTGGGACGAAACAGCAGATTATTACTTGCCTTTTGATGAGGAAACGTATGCTGCAGGAGTATTTTCTAACCCAGAGTTTGATACGGATATTATTCGTTATTCATACAATTCTTTCACAACACCTAGTTCTGTGATTGATTTTAATATGACAAATCAATCAAAAGAAATTAAAAAAGAACAAGCAGTTTTAGGAGGGAAGTTTAAAAAAGAAAACTACGTAAGTAAGCGTCTTTGGGCAACTGCAAGAGATGGTAAAAAAGTAGCTATTTCTTTAGTTCATCATAAAGATACAGAACTCAATAAAAACACTCCTGTTTTACAATATGCTTATGGTTCTTATGGGCACACAATACCCGATAGTTTTTCTACAACACGTTTAAGTTTGTTAGATAGAGGTTTTGTGTATGCTTTGGCACACATTCGTGGAAGCGAATATTTAGGAAGAGAATGGTATGAAGATGGTAAAATGCTAAACAAAAAAAATACCTTTAACGATTTTGTAGATTGTTCTCAATTTTTAATTGATCAACATTACACATCTCCAAAACATTTATATGCAATGGGAGGTTCTGCAGGAGGATTGTTAATGGGAGCGATTGTAAATATGAATCCAGAATTGTATAACGGAATTATAGCATCTGTACCTTTTGTTGATGTGGTTTCTACCATGTTAGATGAAAGTATTCCTCTAACAACAGGAGAATATGATGAATGGGGAAACCCAAATAATAAAGAATACTATGAGTATATAAAATCATACTCTCCTTATGATCAAGTAGAAGCAAAAGAGTATCCAAATATTTTGGTAACTACTGGTTTTCATGATTCTCAAGTGCAATATTGGGAACCTGCAAAATGGGTTGCAAAATTAAGAGATTTAAAAACAGATAAAAATGTATTGTTGTTAGATACCAATATGGAAGCAGGGCATGGAGGAGCATCTGGACGTTTTGATGCTTTAAAAGAAACTGCTAAAATGTACACTTTCTTTTTGGCATTAGAAGATAAAGTAGAGATGGTTAAAAATTAACTCTGTATCGGTTTTTAATATTTCAAGATAAGTAGTATTTTTGTAGTCCGTGTTTGATAAATTTCATTGGTTTTTAATACTAAATTTAGATGAGTATTAAGCTTGTGATTTTTTCGTGAATTGATAAGATGACTAGAAACAAAGGAATTACAAATTCAATTTTAGATTTAGTGGGTGAAACCCCATTGATAAAACTTCATAAGATTACTGAAAATCTCCCTGGTTCTTACTACGCAAAATTCGAAGCTTTTAATCCTGGACAATCTGCAAAAGACAGAATAGCTTTACATATTATTAACAATGCAGAAAAGAAAGGAATCTTAAAAAACGGAGCTACCATTGTAGAAACTACTTCTGGTAATACAGGTTTTAGTTTGGCAATGATTAGCATTGTTAGAGGTTACAAATGTATTTTGGCTGTAAGTGATAAATCCTCTAGAGATAAAATAGATTTGTTAAAGTCAATGGGAGC
This sequence comes from uncultured Polaribacter sp., assembly GCF_947497695.1. Taxonomy (GTDB): domain Bacteria; phylum Bacteroidota; class Bacteroidia; order Flavobacteriales; family Flavobacteriaceae; genus Polaribacter. The sequence continues at coordinate 36,407 of NZ_CANMHM010000019.1, forward strand.
AGAAGTGCATATTTGTCCTGCAAATGTTCCACCAGAAGACCCAAGATCTTATTATGAAGTAGCAAAAGCAATTCATAAAAAAACAAAAAATTCAGTATATATCAATCAGTATTTTAATGAGTTAAATACAGAAGCTCATTACAAAACAACAGGGCCTGAAATTTGGCAACAGACAGCTGGTAAAATTACACATTTGGTTGCAGCAAGTGGAACAGGAGGAACCATTTCTGGAACAGGTAGATACTTAAAAGAACAAAACCCAAATGTAAAAGTTTTAGGGGTAGATGCCATTGGTTCTGTACTAAAAAAATACCACGAAACAAAAGAGCTAGATTTAAGTGAAGTAAGTCCTTATAAAATAGAAGGGCTGGGTAAAAATTTAATCCCTACAGCCACAGATTTTGATGTAATTGATATTTATGAAAAAGTATCAGACAAAGATGCTGCTCTAGAAGCTAGAAATATTGTAAAAACAGAAGGCATGTTTCCTGGTTATACAAGTGGAGCAGTAATGAAAGCCACCAAACAATATGCTACTCAAAATATGTTTACAGAAGATAGTATGGTTGTTTTAATTTTTCCAGATCATGGATCTCGTTACATGAATAAAATTTATAGTGATATTTGGATGCAAGAAAATGGATTTTTATAGCTTCTATTTTTATGCTACAATTTGTAATCATTCAATATTAGGTTTTCATTAGTTCTTTTTTCATTACATTTTCTCCAAAAATAACCCATATAAATGTCTAATTTATTTATCAAGACATAAAATTTATGTTTTCTCTTTTAAACTTTACTATTGATTGCTAAACACAATTTGATAAACTGCGAAAAAAGCGGTTACTTTGCATTTAGATTATAAATAACAAACATCAATTATGACGAAAGATTTATTTGAAAGAATAATCGAAGATAAAGGTCCTTTAGGTAAATGGGCAGATCAAGCAGAAGGCTATTATGTTTTTCCTAAGCTAGAAGGGCCCATTTCTAATAGAATGTCTTTTAATGGCAAACAAGTAGTTACTTGGAGTATCAATGATTATTTAGGTTTGGCAAATCATCCAGAAGTTTTAAAGGTTGATGGAGAAGCTGCCAGAGAACATGGAATGGCATATCCAATGGGAGCAAGAATGATGTCTGGTCACACACCTTTACATGAACAATTAGAAAGAGAGTGTGCTGAGTTTGTAGATAAAGAAAAAGCATATTTATTAAATTTTGGTTACCAAGGTATTATGTCTGCAATCGACGCTTTAGTTACTAAAAATGATATTATTGTGTATGATATTGATACACATGCTTGTATTATAGATGGTGTTCGTTTACATGCTGGAAAACGTTTTGTTTATAGACATAACGATATGGAAAGTTTTGAAAAAAACATTAAACGTGCTAAAAGAATGGCAGAAAAAACTGGCGGAGGAATTTTAGTGATTTCTGAAGGGGTTTTTGGAATGCGTGGAGAACAAGGTCGTTTAAAAGAAATTGTAGCTTTTAAAAAAGAATACAATTTTAGACTTCTAGTAGATGATGCTCATGGTTTTGGAACTTTAGGAAAAGATGGAAGAGGTACTGGTTTTGAACAAGGTGTACAAGATGATATTGATGTATATTTTGCAACTTTTGCTAAATCTATGGCAGGTATTGGTGCTTTTTTAGCAGGGAATAAAGATGTAATTCAATACCTACAATACAATTTACGTTCTCAAATGTTTGCAAAATCTTTACCAATGGCAATGGTAAAAGGGGCTTTAAAACGTTTAGATATGATTAGAACCATGCCAGAATTAAAAGAAAAGTTGTGGAAAAATACCAATGCACTTCAATCTGGTTTACGTAATGCTGGTTTTGATTTAGGAACTACACAAACCTGTATTACACCTGTATTTTTAAAAGGGGAAATTCCTGAAGCTATGGCAATGGTAAATGATTTGCGTGAAAATCACGGAATTTTCTGTTCTATTGTAGTTTATCCAGTAATACCTAAAGGATTAATTATTTTAAGGTTGATACCAACTGCAACACACACACAAGAAGATATTGATGAAACCATTACTGCTTTTTCTGCAATTAGAGAAAATTTAGAAAATGGAACTTATAAGCAAATTGCAGCAGCAATGGTGTAGTATTTTGTTTCAAGTATAAAAAAACCGTTTAGAATTTAATTATTCTAAACGGTTTTTTTTATGCTAAGCTTCTCGTCTTTCAAGAATTATATTTTTTATTGTCATCCTATGTTTATGGGCACTTTCATAAGTATATAAATACTTGTTTATCAATTAAATAAGTTGTATTTTAGATAAAACAAAACCCCGAAAAC
>NZ_CANMHM010000020.1 GCF_947497695.1 uncultured Polaribacter sp.
TCTATAACGTTCCTTCGACAAGCTCAGGATGACACACGTATTTTTAATTGGTTTTACAATATTATAATAACCTATTTCGAGTTTTATTTACAATGTCAGTTCGAGTGAAATTTCTTTTTCAGAAATTTTGTGTTTTTATCTCTTCCAATGTAACTTAAGTAATGTCAGTCTGAGCTTGTCGAAGACTTTTTGACAATCTATAACGTTCCTTCGACAAGCTCAGTATGACACCCGTATTTTTAATTGGTTTTACAATATTATAATAACCTATTTTAAGTTTTATTTACAATGTCAGTTCGAGTGATATTTCTTTTTCAGAAATTTTGTGTTTTTAACTCTTTCAATGTAATTTAAGTAATGTCAGTCTGAGCTTGTCGAAGACTTTTTGAGAATCTATAACGTTCCTTTAATAAACTCAGGATGACACATGTTTATTCTCCAAACCATATTCTCCAGATAAAGAACGCACAATTCTTTCATCAGATCTTAGCCTCATTAATAATAGAGCAGTATCCATCACAAAATTGTTGTTGGTATATTTATAAAGTTTTTCTTGAGCACTTTTAGAACGTTTATAATTTGCTGAAAATCTATTTTTCCATTCCGTTTCATATGCAACTAAACAGTTTATATCCTCTTTTTCTAATGATTTATCAATTGCTTTACTCGCCATTAAAGCAGCTTCAAAAATAAACTTATAACCCTCTCCAACAATTGGGTTTACTTGTGATACACTATCACCAACACAGACTAAATTATTGACGACAAATTTTTCTAAAACAGGTGTAATTGGTATGCTACCACCTTCAACGTTTTCATTGTCTTTTTTGACTAATTTTTTAATAAACGGAAATTCTAAAACATCATTTAAACGCCGTTTTAAATCTTTAATCACTTCATTATTATACGATCCAAAACCAATAATGGCTCTTTTGTTTTTTAGTGGAAAAATCCAACCATAACCTCCTTGATATTCTTTACCACTTAAAAGATACATTGTATTAGGGTTACCTAAATAGGCTACATTATATTCTACACCAGTTGCCAAAGGAACTTTTTTGGCTCTTAAACCTATTTTTTTGCTGATAATGGCATTTGTACCAGAAGCATCAACAATAATTTTAGCATAATATTCATTATTATCTTTATCAATAACACCTGTAAAATTGCCAGATGCATCTTTTAAAATATCTTTAATATGGATATTTGTTTTTAAAGTTACATCATCAGTATTCATTGCATTGATAAGTTCTTCATGTACTTTTTTCTTATCTAAAACATATAAATTATCTGTTTTAATAGCTCTCTTTACATTTTTTGATTTAAAAATTAGCGTATCAATTTCTTTAGAAATTACATCTTTGGTTAAATTGAAATCTTTGATGTTGATGAAACTCCCCAAAGTGTTAAAAGAAAACGCTAGTAAATTATCTTTTCTATCTAAAACAAGTGTTTTGCGTTTTAATTTCCCCAATTCTCTGGCCAACATTAAGCCAGCTGTTCCACCTCCAATAATAACAACATCAAAATTATGCATAGACTATAAAATATTTTTGTTAAAGTAAATCAATTTCATTTGTCAGAAAAGAAATAATTGTAAAACAAAAATATTAAAACGAACTTTATTAATTATTAAATAACACAAATAATCAATTAATAAAAACTAATTTTGATCATTGATAATTAAAATAAAAAATGGTTAAAAATTATATTACTAAAATAAGTCTTATATCGTTTGTTTTAGTTTTTCAAATGTTTACAAACATTAAAGCACAAACAAAAGTTACTGTTTCTGGAAAAATAATAGATTTTACTACTAAAAGTCCTGTTCCTTTTGCAAGTGTTTTAGTTAAATTAGAAACAGATAGTACTTTTGTAAGCGGAACAGCCACTAATGAAGCTGGTTTTTTTAGCTTAGAAAATATCAAATCAGCAAACTATATTTTAGAAGTTTCTTACCTTGGGTATCAAACAAAAAAGCAACCTGTATTTGTTGGTAAATTATCAAAATTTTTAAAATTACCAACCATAGAATTACAGGAAAACGCTACTTCTTTAGATGAAATAACAATTACTTCTAAAGCCAATTTAATTAGCGGAAATCTCGATAAAAAGACCTTTGCTTTAAGTAACAATCAAATTAGTTCTGGTGGATCTGTGTTGCAAGCTATGCAAAACTTACCAAGTGTAACTATTAATGATGGCAAAATTCAGTTAAGAGGTAGTGATAAAGTAACCGTTTTAATCAACGGCAAACAAACAGCTTTAACAGGTTTTGGCAATCAATCTGGTTTAGATAATATCCCTGCATCTGCAATTGATAAAATAGAAATTATCAACAATCCTTCTGCCAAATATGAAGCAAATGGAAATGCAGGAATCATCAATATTATTTACAAGAAAAACAACAATGAAGGTTTTAATGGTAAAGTTGGTTTTACTACTGGTTTGGGTTCTTTATGGGAAAGAAAAGATAATTTTCCAACCATAAGACCTCAATATTCAGTAACCCCAAAAGTAAACCCAAGTGTGTCTTTAAATTATTTAAAAAACAAGGTCAATATCTTTTTTCAAGGAGATTATTTATATACAGAAACGTTGACTAAAAACGAGTTTGTAGAACGAACCTATGATAATGGAGATTTTATAAATCAGCAATTAAAAAGAAATAGAGATACCCATTTTACAACCTTAAAATCTGGTGTTGATTGGAATTTTAACGACCAAAACTCTTTAACCATTTCAGGTTTATTTGGAAGCGAAAAAATTATTGATAGAGGAGATCAACCATTTTTTAATCAAGATTTTAGTGAACGTTTGCGTTTGTGGCAATTTTTAGAAGACGAGTTAAAAACAACGGTCATTGCTACAGCAGATTATCAACACAAGTTTCAAGATCCTGGGCATTCTTTAAATATTGGCTTCAATTATACATTTCATAGAGAAGATGAACAATATTTTTATGATAATTTTTTGCCTTCTTCTAAAGGAAAAGATGCCTTTAAATTATTGTCTGATGAGCAAGTATATGATTTTAATGTGGATTATAAAAAGCCTCTAAAATATGGTTTTTTTGAAACAGGACTAAAGTTTAGATTTAGAAATATACCTACCAATATGTTGTTTATTCCAGGAGTAAATTCGGTATTAGATGCAGATGCAGGAGGAGAAGCAACCTATAACGAATTGATCCCTGCCATTTATGGAAATTATACCTACGAAACTGAAACATGGGAAGCAGAATTAGGTGTACGTTTAGAACATGTGCAGATTGATTATGATGTAAACCCAAATCATCCAACTTACAAAAGTGATGGTTATAACTACACACAACCTTTCCCTAATGTTAGAATTGCTTATAAGTTCAATACTGAAAATAAAATATCGGTTTTTTATAATCGACGAGTAGACAGACCTAATGAAGTTGATATTCGTATTTTTCCTAAATATGATGATGCAGAAATTATAAAAGTAGGTAATCCAGAATTGCAAGCTCAATTTACCAATTCTATTGAGTTAGGTCATAAATATACTTGGGAAACAGGTAGTATTTACAGTGCATTGTATCATAAATTTTCTGATGGAACCATTACAAGAATTTCGAGTATTGTGCCAAATAGCAACCTTATTTATGCTATTTTTCAGAATGTGAATAAAAGTTTTAACTCTGGTGTTGAGGTGGTTTTTGAACAAGAAATTACTGATTTTTATGATTTTAATACCACTGTAAACGTTTACAGAAACCAAATTGATGCGTTTACTGTAGAAAACCAATATCCTACACCACATATTTTTTCTGCGGATACACAACAAACCTACTCTGGTAACTTAAAACTGAACAATTCTTTTCATTTTAAAAACGATATTGAAGCACAAGTTTCTGCAGTGTATTTAGCACCAGATATTATACCACAAGGAAAAGTTGACGCCCGTTTTTCTTTAGATTTTGGAGTTAAAAAAACGATACAAAAAGGAAAAGGAGCACTCTTTATAAATGCCACCGATATTTTAAATACTATGGTTTTAAAAAGAGAAATAGAAGGGAATGAGTTTAGTTATACTGCCAATGATTATTATGAAACTCAGGTTGTGAGGATTGGGTATAGTTATAAGTTTTAGAATTTTATTGTAAAACTCAAGGCTAAAACACTAATGCAATTAATGTGTGCATCTTTTAGTGACAAGAATTTTGAGTATTTAGGTTTAGAATTTCATGAAAGTGGCGATAAAATCAGTTAAGTCTTTAAAATAGAAATTAAAATAAAGCATTAGAACCTTTGTCTAATCAAATGAATTATTGTTTGTAATGTAAACAACATATCGAAAGTAAAAAGAGGGTAATAAAGCATTTTTTGCATGTTTTTCATTTTAATAATAGATGAAACTTCATTCTTAAAAGTGTTTGTTTTTGATGAAAAAATAACATCTAATTTTCATTTAAAACTGTTATAAATGTGTTTTAAAAATTTGAAGATTAGGTATTTTCCTTTTCTTTTTTTAAGGTAAAAAAAACTATCTTAGCTAAATAATTATATAATTTATAAAAAAGGACGTCATATCAATGTATACATCAGGTTTTTATTAAAAAATAAACTGGAAGAATCAATATAAAATACAATTTTTGAATAAACACACTTTTTTTAGATGCTTTTTTTGCATTTTTGTAGATTAAAGATAAAAGTTTTATATGAATTCAACATCAACAGAATATATTAGTGGTCTATCTCAATTAGAGATGCTTGATACTGATGGTAATTCTGTTGGGTTAATTCACGTTTCTGAACTTAAAAAAAATGCTATTACCTATTACCAACGTTTATCACTTGAAAAAGCGAAAAAAGTTGGTGCAGATGCAATATATTTTAGAAACTTTTCAGATTCAACAAGGTCTGCAAAACCACAACTATATATTTTCGATTTCACATCAGAAACAAAACCTATTGTTGAAATTCATAAAAATGTTTGGAGTAGTACTGAAGTTCGATTATATCTTGTAATAACAAAATCAGAAATTAAGTTTTTCAATTCCTCAAAACCTGTTAAACATAAAAAAGGTAAACTAAATGTCTCTCCTTTTGAAATATTAGAAATTACAGGAGGAGCAATAAAAAAATACAAAGAGTATTCTGCTAAAAAATTTGATAATGGGAGTTTTTGGGAGGAAACAAAAATTGATTTTGGTTATAGTGAAACAGCTTACGAAAAATTAATATCAGAATTAAAAAATACACGTCATCAATTTTTAAAAAATATTGGTTTAGCCGATAAAATAATTGCAAGTAAATTACTTGTGTTAGGGATATTAGTAAAATATTTAGAAGAAAGAGTTGATATAGATGAAAGTGGTAATGAAACTCGAGTTTTTAGTTCTGATTTTTTTAATCAAGAAAAATTTGGTTTTACAAATAGCTTTACTGAAACAATTAGAAAAGGAAATAATTATGCTTTAAATCTTTTTGAATATTTGAGTGGGCATTTTAATGGTAAAATATTTTATCTATCAAATGAATATAAAGAAAAAATTAAGAAAATTGATTTATCTCCTTTAGCTGATTTCTTATCTGGTGTAAAAGATGGAAATCAATTTGTGTTTTGGAGGTTATATTCTTTCAACCATCTTCCTATAGAATTAATTAGTAGTATTTACGAAATGTTTTTAGAGGCTGACAATAATAAAGGTGTTGCATACACGCCATCTTATTTAGTTAGTTTTATGGTTGATGAATGTATGCCTATTGATAAACCAAAAAAAAAATTTAAGGTTTTAGATCCTGCTTGTGGTTCTGGTATTTTTTTAGTTTCGGCATACAAACGTATTATTGATTGGTGGAGAGTTTTAAACTATGAAAAAACGGGTAAATGGATTACTCCAGCTAAAGAACATTTAGAAGAATTAAAGAAACTTCTAAAAGAGAGTGTATTTGGCGTAGATATAGAAAATGAAGCAGTAGATTTAGCTATTTTTAGTTTAAGCTTAACTTTATGTGACATTTTATCACCAAAGGTTATATGGGAAAATCTGCGTTTTGATGATTTAAGTAGCAATGTTGTTTCCTACAAAGCTCCATTAGGATTTTTTGGTTGGTATTTAGAGAATCAAAATAATAAATTTGACCTTATAATTGGCAATCCTCCATTTATTGAGTACACCGCAAAGAAAGATAAAGAAATTTTAGATTTTATCTCAAATTTAAAATTACAAGAACCTATACCCAACAACCAAAGTGCTTTATTGTTTTCTACTTTAGGAACTAAACTCGTTAAAAAAGATAATGGACTACTTTCATTTATTTTACCATCTGGTCCTTTATTATACAACAATTCACAGAAGCCAATTAATTTTAGAAAATGGTTGTTTAAAGAATATAATATTCCTCAGATAATAGATTTTACTTACCTAAGCAATGTGTTATTTAAGAATAAAGGAAATGAAAAAAACGTGGCTGTATCTGCCTTTTTTATTGAAAATAAAGTACCTGATAATAACCCTATTTATCATATAACTGTAAAAAAATTAAAATCAGCAAAAGAGCGTCAATATTTTGAAATAGACCATTACGATTTTCATAAAGTAAATACAAATGAAGTATTGGAGAATCCTTTTGTTTGGAAATCTAATTTATTAGGAGGAGGAAGATTAACACCTTTTATTAATCAATTAAGTAAATTTCAAACATTAAAAGAGTTTTTAGATAAAAGGAAAGAAGATAATTGGGTTTATGGGGATGGTTTTATTAAAGGTAAAAAAGATGAAGATTTAATTGAATCTGACTTTGAAAAGAAAAAAGGCGGATATTCTAAAGCTTCTTTTCTTACAGGTCTTCAGTATTTTCAACCTGAAAATTTTGATGAAAAAGGAATTAATAGAACTGAAAAAATAGAAGGTCAGTTTTTTCAATGGCCAAGAAAAAAGGAAATTTTTCAATCACCTCTTTTACTTATTAAAAAAAATATTGGAACTTATTCAATACCAACTTATTTGAGTGATAATCCACTTGGTTACAAAAATGAAGTGTTTGGTATACATTGCCCAGATGAAGATTTGAATGAATTAAAGAAAGTCCATTCAAGAATTAAAAATAATTCACTTTATCGTTTTCACATAACTACCACAAGTTCAAGAAGTGGTGTTAGTAGGTCTACTAAAACAATTTTACAAAAAGACATTCTTAACCTTCCGTTTCCCGAAAAAAAGAAAGATATTGAGTTAACAAAGTACAATGAAATACTTATTAATGATACTTTAAACTTCAGCTTAGATTTTTTAGGAAAAGATACAAATGTAAAAGTAATAGAAACTGCTTCTAAAGTAGAACTTCTTAATTTTAGTCTTGTTTTTTGTGAGGTCTTAAATTCACTATTTAAAACAGATACTAAAGCATATTATCAGGAAAATATTTACCAAACAGCATCATTTATTTGTACAATTTATAAGTATGGTAATGGTAAACCTAATATAACTGATGAATTGATAAATGAAAAAATAGAAAATCATATTGCTGAATTGGTTTATAATAAATTAGGAACAAGCTATAGAATAAATAGAGTTGTAAAAATTTATGATGGTGATTACATTTATCTTTTAAAACCAAAAGAATTAAGATATTGGTTACAATCAGTTGCATTAAGAGATGCTGACGAAACAATAATTGATCTTTATAATGCTGGTTATTAATTATGTTAAAAGACAATTATAATCCCATATCTAACATTCCAAACCCTTCAATAGAAAAAGGTGTTATCACAAAAAAACTAATTGAGTTTATAGAAAAAACTTTACTTAAATTTCAAAATCAATTTAAAGGAAAAATAGATGCTTCGGAAGAAGAATTAAACCAAAATCTTGTAAATACATTTGCTTATTTTTCAAAAAATATACCTTTTATTTTTCAGCAAGAAGTTATACAGAAACAAAAAAAAGGGCAAAATAGAAAAGTTGATATTGGTGTTTTCCGTCACTATGCAGACTCATCTCCGTTTTTCACTCTTGAAGCAAAAAGACTTACTACAACATTATCTAAATCTAGAGAAAAAGAATATGTTATAGGAAGTAACCCATTAAAACTTTCGGGTGGTATAGAAAGATTTAAACACAATGTACATGGAGTAAACTTATCTAACAGTGCTATAGTGGGTTATTTGCAAAGAGAGAACTCTAATTATTGGTCTGATAAAATCAATGACTGGATTAATCAATTAATTTCTGGAAAATTAAAATCTGTGTTAAAATGGAATAAAGATGAATTATTGAATAATTATTGTTATTTTAAAGATGATAGATTAAGTAAATTTTCATCAAATCATATAAAAACTGATAAATCCTTTATTACTCTAAACCATTATTTTGTCGATTTGAGTATTTAAACTCTAAAAAGCATATTTTTTCTATTTAAACTAAGAGTTTTTAGTTACTCAATAAAACCAACAAACAAGTCAAACCCCTAATTAAAACGACATCCATTTTAAAATTAATAAATAAGCGTCATTACGAATGAGGAACGAATGAAGTAATCTGTTTTTTATCAAAAGATTGCCACAGTTTGCAAAAAAAAGAGATTTACAAAATATTAAACCCCTAAAACAATAGAAGGTTCAATACTTAATTTCTGACTTATTTTTCTTGCTACTTTTAAAGTTGGTTCACTTTTTCCGTTTAAATACTCACTAACTCTAGAGGTGCTAACCCCTAAAAGTTCAGATAATAATTTTTGGTTTAAGCCAAGTTCTAACATTCGTAATTTTACAACCTCTGTTAATGATGGTTTTGTAATTGGGTAATTTTGTTCTTCATAATCAGCTACCAAATCAGATAAGATGTTAAGTTCTATATAGCCTTTAGCATCTTTATTTTCTATATTGTTGGTGTCTTGTAAAAGCTCTTCTATACGTTCTGTAATTGCTTTGTATTGTTGTGCTGTTTGTATCATTACTTAACTATTTTTAATATCTTTAATTTTGTTATATGCTGCATGTGTTCCAATAAATCGGATATACATTTTTTGTGCATTAAATGAAATAATTGCAACAAGTCTGTAATTGTTTCCTTTAATGTTAAATACATATCTATTATTGCCAACATAATCTACACTATTAAAGGTTTTTTTTATATCGCTTAGGTTTTTCCAAGTTTTAGAGCTTGTTGTATGATACCATACATTTAAAGCAGTTTCTGAGTCTGCATGTTTTTTTACAAATTCTTGTATTCGTTTATAGGTAACAATACGCATTATTTAATTTTATGATAACAAAGATAGTATTTAAAGTTTTGTTTATCAAAATATTATTTTAAAAAACGTAATATTTTTTAAATTTTACTTTGTGTTTCATTTAAAGCTAGTAAAACAGATGTAAATATCTGTAAATATTAAAGTTAGCAAACAAGTCTAGCCCTGATTGAAGCAATTGTTTGAGCTCTTTTTATTCTTTTTCAGAATAAAAAAGCGAGTGCGTAAAGCAGGAAATAGCTTCAAAAAAAAGATAGATTATTCAACGAATCTAAAATAAAAAAATGGATTCCTGATTTCGCAGGAATGACAAAGAAGTTGCAAAAAACTAAATTTTGTTGACAATTAAACATAAAAAAAGGCTCACAAAATGTGAGCCTTTTTAAATTACACTAATTTCTTAGCATTTTTTACTTTTTGCTTTGTGAGGGCAATATCTATCACTTCTTTCATTTCTGTTACATAATGAAAAGTTAAGCCTTTTAAATAGCTTTCTTTTATTTCTAAAATGTCTTTTTCATTGTCTTTACACAAAATAATTTCTTTGATATTGGCTCTTTTAGCAGCTAATATTTTTTCTTTAATTCCACCAACTGGTAATACTTTTCCACGCAAAGTAATTTCGCCAGTCATTGCCAATTTGTTTTTAATTTTACGTTGTGTAAAAGAAGAAACTAAAGACGTTAACATGGTAATACCAGCACTTGGGCCATCTTTTGGTGTTGCACCTTCAGGCACGTGAATGTGTACATTGTATTTTTCTAAAACAGTTGGTTTAATACCAAACTCTTCAGCATTCGATTTTATGTATTGCATGGCAATTGTGGCAGATTCTTTCATTACAGTACCTAAATTACCTGTAATAGAAAGGTTTCCTTTTCCTTTAGATAAAATAGATTCTATGAATAAAATATCTCCTCCAACACTTGTCCAAGCCAAACCAGTTACTACACCTGCAACCTCATTGTTTTCAAACTTGTCTCTATTTCTTGGAGTTCCTAAAATTTCTTCAATTTTTTCTGAAGCTACTGCAACCTCATAATCTTCTTCTAAAGCAATAGATTTAGCAGCAAAACGAACCACTTTGGCAATTTTCTTTTCCAAACCTCTTACTCCAGATTCTCTTGTATAGCCTTCTACAATTTGTTCTAATTGTTTTTTGCCTAATTTTAAGTCTTTGGTAGTTAAACCATGTTCTTTTAATTGTTTTGGTAATAAATGTCTTTTGGCAATTTCTATTTTTTCTTCAATAGTATAGCCAGTAACATTTATAATTTCCATTCTGTCACGTAATGCCCAAGGAATTTGGCCTAAATTATTGGCAGTTGCAATAAAAAGTACTTTCGATAAATCGTAACCAACTTCTAAATAATTGTCGTAAAAAGACTCGTTTTGTTCTGGATCTAAGACTTCTAACATCGCAGAAGAAGGATCTCCTTGATGGCTTTGTCCAAGTTTATCAATTTCATCCAACACAAAAACAGGGTTTGAAGTTTCTGCCTTTTTTAGATTCTGAATCAAACGTCCTGGCATGGCACCAATATAGGTTTTTCTATGACCTCTAATTTCTGCTTCGTCTCTTAAACCACCTAAAGACATTCTAATATATTTACGTCCTAAAGCTTCTGCAACAGATTTTCCTAAAGAGGTTTTACCAACACCTGGAGGACCGTATAAACAGATTATTGGCGATTTCATATCGCCTCTTAACTTTAAAACTGCCAAATGTTCTATAATTCTTTCTTTTACTTTTTCTAAACCAAAGTGGTCTTTGTCTAAAACTTTGGTGGCGTGTTTTAGGTCGAATTTATCTTCAGAGTAAATTCCCCAAGGCAATTCTAACAACAATTCTAAATAACTTCTTTGCACACCATATTCTGCAGCTTGAGGATTCATCCTTTTTAAACGATTGATTTCTTTTTCAAACGTTTTAGCTACTTCTTTTGTCCATTTTTTAGTTTTGGCTTGTTTTCGCATTTCTTCTAACTCTTCGTCATTAGAAACACCTCCCAATTCATCTTGAATGGTTTTTAACTGCTGATTTAAATAATATTCTCGTTGTTGTTGGTCTAAATCTTCTCTTGTTTTAGACTGAATATCGTTTCGTAATTTTAATTTTTGAAGTTCTTTATTTAGGTTTTTTAATGCCAATAAAGCACGATCTTTTAAATTGTCTTTTTCTAAAATAAGTTGTTTTTGAGCCACAGATAAATCCATATTTGAGGATATGAAATTTACCAAAAACGAATCTGATTTTATATTTTTAATAGCAAAAGAAGCTTCAGAAGGCAACATTGGGTTTTCTTTAATGACCTCTAAAGATTGTTCTTTGATAGATTCTATAATGGCCTCAAACTCTTTTTCATCTTCTACAACTCTATCTTCTAAAGATTCTTTTACAGTAGCTTTTAAATATGGTTTGTCTTGTATAATTGCATCAATTTCAAAACGTTTTTTACCTTGAATGATAACTGTTGTGTTTCCATCAGGCATTTTTAAAACACGTAAAATCTGAGCTACAACACCAGTTGTGTGTATGTCTTTTAAAGTAGGTTTTTCTATTTCTTCGTTTTTTTGTGCAACAACGCCAATAACTTTATCGCCTTTGTTTGCATCTTTTATCAACTGAATAGAAGCATCTCTACCAGCAGTAATAGGAATTACAACTCCAGGAAACAAAACCGTGTTTCTTAAAGGTAAAATAGCTAAAACTTCTGGCACACTTTCCTTATTAATAATTTCTTCATCTTCTGGTGTCATTAGAGGAATCAATTCAGAATCTTCATTTAACATATTATGAAGCGACAAATTGTCTATATGCATTATTTTTGGTTTGCTCATCTTTTATATATCTGTCATACTGACATTGATTTTTTTTAAAGAATCAATCAATATCAATGTTGTTTTTTTAAGTTATTGATAATCAGAAGTATATTTAATGCTTTATCAATTATCATCAATATAAAAACAATTGTTATGCCAAGGTTTTTTTTGATGTGTTTAGTCAGATTTTCTTATAGAATTTATTGGCTTTTAAGTAGCCACGAATTGCCGATTTTTAGATTTTTAGAAGGCTCAAATGTAATTTTGACGATACTAGTAATCAAATAACATTTAGAACCATAATAAGCAACTTTATGTGATTTCTCACTAACGTTCGAAATGACAAAATTGTATTTTAATTCGTGAATTCGTGGCAACAATTTTAAGTTTGAATTTCCAATTCATACTCATTTAATTCGTTAAAATCTTGAAAAATATTGTTTTTAGTTATTACTTTTTAAAATTACAATAACGATTTGTCAGTCTGAGCTTGTCGAAGACTTTTTAGTTAAACTTTGAAAATCCTTCGACAAGCTCAGGAAGACATTTTTATTTTTAATTGATTTTTGATTCGAAATTTAAATCTAAAACTACAGATTCCTACTGAAGTTTTAGTACAAGATTATTCCTCTAAAAAAGTTTATAAAGTGTTGTAACAATTACACCTTTATTACCCTTTAAATTATAAGCTAACAATTGTTTTTCTTCTTGCACTTTTAAGTGAAAAGGAGCAGCCAACAAGTCAATTCCGCTTTGTTTTTTAAGTCTTATTCCTTGTCCAGAAATAATATTTTTATTTGGTGTAAAATTTCCATTTGGCAAATGTTCTGTTAGTATAATGTATTTGTAATTAGTTAATTTACTTGCAATTTTTTGTACTTCTGCATTTGATAAATGTTGCAATACTTGTCTTAAAATAACACAATCTGCTTTGGGTAAATGATCCTCAGCAATGTCTAAACATTGAAATGATAAATTTCTATTTTTAAACTGTTTTTTATTGTGTTCTATTAAGTCAGGCACAATATCAACAGCAATATAAGTATTGGTTAAATGCACCAAATTTTTACCAATATTAAAATCTCCACAACCTAAATCTAACACAGAAATTTTGTTTTTAAAAGAAGTTAAAAATGAGGCAACGATTGCTATATAGGGTTTTACAATTTCTGATTGATGAGAGCCATCTCCTGAATAAAATTTAGAATAATTACTTCCCCAAAGCTTCATGTCATACACTTGTTCCATGGCTTTTTTGGTTGGCCAAGGTTTTTTGTTTTTTATGATTTTATTCTCTTTTTTCATCCTAAAAATAATTTGTATTTAAGAACTGAATGCTACTTTTATTTTGTGTATTTTAATTTGCCACGAATGCACGAATTTTAGATCAAGTACTATAAAAATATTTTCACAAATCTTCCATTTTTATCTTTAAAATTTGTTCTATTTTACAAATTTTATTTGTGAATTCGTGGCTAAAACGAATCTACATCATCTCAAATCAAAAGCAAAAACTACCACCAAACTAAAAATATTTTTAAAAGTTCTCCATTTTCTTTTTTTATCCAACAAAGTGGCGAAAATTTTCTTTGATAATATTCTTGGGTTAAAATTTTAAATTCTTTAAAATACAACCAACTTACATTTTTATGCGGAATTACAATCCAATCTTTTTTATTAGGAATAAAAAACTTACAATTAGAAAAATGTTCTATTTGTTTTTGGTTGCTATAAAAACCAACAATACACTCTTGATTTAAATTGGTTAATTGAATGTTTTGTTTAGAAAAAGGAACAAATAATTGTGCCTTAAAATAAACTTGTTGTTCTATTTCTAAAGGTTTTAAATTGATGGTTTTTAAAAACGAAATACATTCTTTAGAGTGGAGTAGAGGTAATTGTTTTTCTTTTAATTTATGTAGTTTTTCAACCAAAGCATCTTTTCTATTTGGACCAATAAAGTGTTCAATTTCAGTATTTCCAACAGAGGCATCATACAAGTAAAACTTATAAATAACCTCTAAATGAATTGGTATATTTTCTTTTTTAAGAATACAATCTAATTCTCCTAACGTTCTTTTTTCTTTCTGAATTTGAATATTTTCACAAATAATAGTAAGGTTCTTTTCTTGTGATAGTTGAAAAGAAACAAAACGCTCAATATATTTTCCTAATCGTAATTTATCATCAATTGCTATATTTACTTTTGATGATGTAGCTTTAATTTTAAATTGCTTTAATGTATAAACAGCATCGTTTTTCCACAAACAATTTGTTTGTAAAAAACCATCGTACCTTTTTTGAATATCCTTTGTTTTTTGATGCATATTTTTTTGCCACGAATTCACGAATTAAAAAGGCATCACTTTGAACACATAAAAATTAATTGTATAAATTTTTAAAGTTTCAAATACATTTTTTTGGCCACGAATTCACGAATTAATTAGATGTTATATTGAACACATAAAAATTAATTGAACGAATTTCTAAATTTTCAAATGTATTTTATATTCGTGAAATCTTCTTTAGTTTTTAAAAATTAAAATTCGTGGCTAATTTAATCATAATTAATTTTTAAATCACAATTGCTTCAATTCCTTATTTGTCATAATAATTTGTACATTTAAAATCTAAAATTTTATCTAAATGCAATTCAAAAAAAACAGTTTTCAATTTCTAAAAGAGTTACAAAAAAATAATAATAGAGATTGGTTTACAGAAAACAAACCCACTTTTGTAAACATTCAATCTGAAGTAAAAGAAGTGTTTTTACAAATAAAAACAAACTTAGAAATGCATGATGAAGTAGAAAAAATGAAAATTTACAGAATTTACAGAGATGTTCGTTTTTCTAAAGACAAAACACCTTATAATCCTAGATTGGCAGTTTCTTTTTCTAGATTAGGTAAAGAATTAAGAGGCGGTTATTTTTTACAAATAAAACCCGGAGAATCTTTTTTAGGAGGTGGTTTTTGGCAACCAGAAAAAGAAGATCTGCATAGAATTAGAAAAGAAATAGAACAAGATGCAAGTGAGTTTCGAGAAATTTTAGCGGACAAGAATTACATAAAACATTTTGGAGGAGAATTTAAGGGAGACGAATTAAAATCTGCTCCAAGAGGTTTTGATAAGGAACATAAAGATATTGATTTATTGCGTAAAAAAGGTTTTATTGCAATTAAAAATTTTACGGATGAAGAAGTATTATCCCCAAATTTTTTATCAGAATTAGACGATAGTTTTAAAGCATTACGTCCGTTTTTTAACTTGTTTAGTGATGTTTTAACCACAAATTTAAATGGAGAATCGATTATTTAAAAACAATAATAGAATTCTAGTTTAGAATAGTCGTTTCAAATAAATATGTTATTCTAGTATAGAAATAATATCATAAACAATGTTTTCTAATTTGTTTTTTTCTTTGTTTATAAATTTAGCAGATTGAATGCCCAAATAAGATGTTAAAATATACAAAGCATATTGTTTATTAGATTTGCTATTATTTATAGACCCAACATTCTGACCTCTTTTAATAACGTCTTCAAATAACTCTAATAAATATTCTTGTTGATTTATAATTAGTTTTTGAATAGAAGGCTCACTGTTTTTGACTTCAAAAAAATAATTAGGAATTAAATACCCATTATAACTGTCATTTATAGAAATTTCAAGTATTTGTCTTATTGATTTTAAGGCATTTGTAGAAGAAAGAAGTATTTGTTGAATGTCTCTTCTGTATTTGGCTTCTGATGTTTCATAACAAAGTATAAAAAGGTCTAACTTACTACCAAAGGTATTATAAATACTAGATCTATTCAATCCACTAATATTTACAATATCTTGCATTGAAGTGTCAGAATATCCTTTAGAATGAAAAAGTGTAGTTACTTTTTGTAGTATTTTAGAGGTATTAAAAGCCTTTTTTTTAGACATATTTATAGAATGAGCGTTTCATTATTTATATATCAGTATAATCTCACAATTTACGTATTATTATTGTTTAAATTCAAATTTAAAAAAAATAGTATCAACAATATATTAACAATTGTAAGTTTTATTTCAAATTTTTATCAACTTCTCGTTTTAAAACCCAGATTGTAACAATGGTAGACAATGAATCTGCAATAGGAAAAGACCACCAAACACCATTTACACCATAATATTTAGGCAAAATATAAGCTAAAGGAATTAAGAAGATTCCTTGTTTTAATAAAGTTAAGACTAAGGCAGGAATTGCTTTTCCTGCGGCTTGAAAATAAGCAGATCCAATTAATTGCATGGTTACAATTGGTGTTACTAAAAATACAATAATCATAGCATTTGGTGTTTTTTCTAACAGCGTAACATCGTTTGTAAACACCCAAATAATTTCTTCTTTTAAAAGTACAATTCCTATAAAAATGAAGGTTCCAAGTATAGTACCAAACCAAATAGATTTTTTAATGGTTTCTTTAACTCTATCGTTTTTATTTGCGCCAATATTAAAACCAGCAACTGGTAAAAAACCTTGTGAAACCCCTAAAACAGGTGATAAAGCAAACATCATTACTCTATTAATAATTCCAAAAACAGCTATAGATATTTCTCCTCCATATTTAAAAAGGGAGTAATTTAAAACAATCATTAAAAGACTAATTGCACCTTGCCTTACAATTGTTACACCACCTAATTGCACAATTTCACGAACAATTTTAAAGTTTAGATAAAAGTTTTTTGGAATAATTATCAATTCACTTTTAGAGGATAAAAAGAAAGATAGAATATACAAACCACAACTTGCATAGGCTAAAGAAGTTGCCAAACCAGCTCCCCAAATTCCCCAACCAAAAACTTTGATAAACAAAATATCTAACAAAACATTTAAAACGGCAGGAATAATCATTGCAAACATGGCAAATTTTGGTTTTCCTTCTGCTCTAATTGTTGGGTTTCCCATCATAGCAAAAGCTAAAAAAGGAACACCATAAATAATGACACCAAAATACTCAGATGCAATTGGTAAAATATTTCCTTTTGCACCGAATAAATTTAAAATAGGAATGCTAAAAATATTGCCTAGCGTAACAAATAGTATTGCTAAAATTAAAGTTAATGAAATTTGATTGCCAAAAGTAAGAAATGCTTTTTCTGAGTTTTCTGCACCTAAAGCTCTAGATATAATTGAGCTTCCTCCAATGCCAATTCCCATGCCAATAGAAGAAATTAAAAATACAATTGGTAAAACTACTGTAATGGCAGCAATGGCTAAAACACCAATCCATTGCCCTACAAAAATAGTATCGACAATCATGTTTAAAGACATTACAAGAATTCCTATTGTTGCAGGAACTGCTTGTTTTATCAATAATTTACTTATTTTTTGGGTGCCTAACTCGTTAGATGATGTTGCCATAATATTTTGCAAATATCATCATAAAAACCAACTATTCTGTAAATGTAGCATCAAAAAATATTATAGCTCTTTTAAAATATTTAACTTTGCTAAAACTGATACATTTGAAAAACGTTTTTACATTAACAATCACAGTTTCATCCGAAGAAATAGACACTTTACAACACGTAAATAATTTGGTTTATGTAAAATGGATGGATAAAATAGCAACTACTCATTGGGCATATTTGACTAAAGATAATCCTTTGCCACAATATGTTTGGGTGGTAATGAGGCATGAAATTGATTATTTAAAACAGGCAGTTTTAGGAGATGAAATAACAGTAAAAACTTGGGTTGGAGAGACTAGAGGCATCACTTCTGTACGTTTTATGGAGTTTTATAAAGACGATGTTTTACTGGTAAAAGCTAAAACAATTTGGGCAATGTTAGATTCACAAACCTACAAGCCAGCAAGAATTAGAGAAAATGTATTAAAAGTTTTACAAACTGAAAAATGATTTTTTACGATCTTACCAAAATACTAAATTTCCTTTCTTAATTTTTAAAATGTAATATAATAATTAGGGTCTTTTTTTTAATTCGTGCAAATTCGTGTAATTACTGTCTATAAATTATCTTTGCACAAAATTTAGATAAAAATGTCAACTTTTTCTTCCTTAGGTATTACCAAAGAATATATACAAGCAATTAAAGAATTAGGAATTTCTACACCTTCAGAAATTCAAGAAAAAGCAATTCCTATTTTATTAGGTGCTGCAACAGATTTTATTGGTTTGGCTCAAACTGGTACTGGTAAAACAGCTGCTTTTGGTTTGCCTGTTTTAAAACATATTGATGTGAAATCAGACAATATACAAGCGTTAATTTTATCGCCAACAAGAGAATTGGTGCAGCAAATTAAAAAGCAATTATTTAAGTTTACTAAGTTTAGTGAGAATAAAATTTTTGTAGAAGCTGTTTTTGGTGGAGAAAAAATTGACAGACAAATGAACAATTTAAAGAGAACAACACATATTGTTGTGGCAACTCCAGGAAGGTTGATCGATTTAATTGAAAGAGGCAGCATAGACATCAGTCATGTAAAAACAGTTGTTTTAGATGAAGCTGATGAAATGCTAAGTATGGGTTTTAAACAAGATTTAAATAGAATTTTAAAATTTACAACTAAATCTGATAGAAAAACATGGTTGTTTTCTGCAACTATGCCAGAAGAAATAAAAAGGATTGTAAAAACCTATATGGATGCTAATGCACCAAGAGTTGAAATTAATAGAAGCTCTTTGGTAAATGCTAATATTCGTCATCATTTTGCAAAAACTACTTTAAAAGAAAAAGCACTTGATATTGTTTCTTTTTTAGAAAAACGACAAGATCAAAGAGGAATTATTTTTTGTAGAACAAAAGCAGGAGCTCAAAATTTAGCCACTTTTTTAATTGAAGAAGGTTTTTCTGCAGGTGCATTAGAAGGAGATATGCAACAAAAAGAACGTGATAAAGTTATGCGTGCTTTTAAGAAAGAGAATTTACAATATTTGGTTTCTACTGATGTTTCTGCACGTGGAATTGATGTTAGTGGGTTAGAATTTGTAATTCATCATCAATTGCCAGAACAATTAGAATACTACACACATAGAAGTGGTAGAACTGCAAGAGCAGGTAAAACGGGTGTTTCTATTGCCTTTATTTTGCCATCAGAAATTACAAGAATTCATGAAATTCAGAAAGAATTGAATATTAAATTTTCTGAAGTTACTGTTTAAAAATCATCATAAACATTTTATGAAGTACTTAAATTTAGTGTAAATGGATTTTATTTATGTAATAGGAATATTGGGTACTTTTGCTTTTGCAATTAGTGGTGCTTTAGTAGCTTCTGATAAAAATTTTGATGTTTTTGGTGTGCTCATTATAGCATTTGTAACTTCAGTTGGAGGAGGAATGTTACGTGATATTTTAATCAATGCACACCCAATAATTTGGATTGAAGACCTCAATTATTTATATACAATTATTATTGCAGTGGTTTTTACTTTTTTATTTAAAAGTAAAATTGCACACTTAAGTAAAACCATGTTTTTGTTTGATACTGTTGGTATTGGTGTTTTTACATTATTAGGTTTAGAAAAAGGATTATCATTTAATTTACATCCAATTATTGCCTTAATTATGGGAATGATTTCTGCAGTTTTTGGTGGTGTTTTACGTGATGTTTTAACAAATCAGATTCCTTTAATTTTTCAGAAAGAAATTTATGCATCTGCTTGTTTAGCTGGTGGAGTTTCGTATTTAATTTTGAATCTTTTTAACATTCCAGAAAATATTGTTTTTATAATTTCTGCTTCTGTAATTGTTTTGATTAGAGTAATTGCTGTGAGGTTTAATTTAGAATTACCAAAAATTAAAAATGATTTATTTACTAAAACTAAATAATGAAGCCATTAGAATTTACAAATTTCGAAGATTTTAAAATAGCAAAAGGGCAACAATTACCTGTTGGAAATTGGTACACAGTTACCCAACAAATGATCAACGATTTTGCAAATGCTACTTTAGATAAACAATGGATTCATGTTGATGAAAAAAGGGCAGAGCAGGAGTCTCCTTTTAAAAGTACAATTGCTCATGGTTTTATGTCTGTTGCCTTGATTTCTAAACTATTAGAAGCTTCTTTTTCGATAAAAAGTGTAAAATTGGGACTGAATTACGGATTGAATAAAGTCCGTTTTCCAAATGCTGTGCCTGTAAACAGTCAATTAAGAATGCATGCTGTTGTAAAAGAGATTGAAGAAATTGCAAATAACGGAATTAAGGTCACTTTTAATTGTACTATAGAAATTAAAGGACAAGAAAAACCAGCTTGTGTAGCAGAGTTTATTGCTGCATTTTTTGAGTAGTACTTCAATATTAAATTTTGATTTAATTCTTAACTACAATTTATAAATCAATCTTATTAGCAAAAATTAAAGTGATTTTATTTCTTTCAGTAGAATCTTTTTTTCAATTCCATTTCTACTTCTACAATCATTAATATACAAACTATTAAAAGAATTGAAAGGCTTACAAACATATAAAACAAAGAAATAGGTATAAGATTCAACAACCCAAGTAAAGAGCAAATAGCCATACTAAAACCATAAGTAATCATTTTTTTTGAACTATATATTTGAGCAAAATCCCAAGTTTCTTGGTTTTTCATTGATTTTGGAGTTCAATACCCATAGAAGCCATTGATTGATTTTGGAGGATATTTTAAAAGAATGTATCCAAAAACAACAAACATCAAACCACATAATGCTAAAATTATAAAAAAAGGATTTTGAAAATTAAGCATATTGAAAAGTATAATTATTCAGTAATAGAAATTACAGCTGCTTTAAATAATTTTGCCTTAGTTTTAAAGAAATTATTTTCTAGATCGATGGCCTTTAATTTAGAATCTATTAGTTTTACTTCTCTATAATTTACTAAAAATAAAGAACTTTCTCCCAGAAAAAACTTACGATCTTCTGCTTTTAAAAGAGTTTCATAATCTCTAACAATAGTTACTGTTAAATCGTTTTGTGTTCTATAAGAAGTTAATTCTTGTTGTATGGCATTTACTTTATTTTTAATAGTAACCCTTGCAACTTCATTTTCTAATGCTACGTCTTGTAACTTAATTTTAGCTAATTTTAAATCTCCTCTTTCTTTTCTTAAAAAAAGGGGTACTTTAAAGTTGATTCCGCCTTTGTAATTTTGCTGATTTAGTGTGTTTAGTTGATTGGCGTTTTCAGTTAAAAAATTATATTGAACATCTAATTGAGGTAGCAAGTTGTTTCTTTTTAATCTTCTATCAACATCTAAACTTTTTATTTTAAATTCTAAAGATCTTATTTTTGGATGATTATCAATATCAAAATTTTCATTATTAAACAACGCAATATTAAAAGTTGCATCTATAGAATTAAAGGTATCAACATCAGGTATAATAGATTCTTGTAATTCTACAGGTGTATTATCATTCAGCCATAAAAAGTTAGATAATTCTAGAGAAGATTTTACCAGTTTAATACGTGCTTTTTCTAAACTTAATTTTCTGCTATTTAATGTAATGATTGCTTCTGTAGTATCTATTGCTGGTTTTTCTCCTTGTACAAAGGCACGCTTTGTAGCTTTAAAACGTACCTCTGCATTTTTTAAAAATGCTTCAAATACTTTTTTTTCATTAAATGTTTTTAACCAATTAAAATAAGATAAAGAGGCATCGTATAAAATTTGGTTTACAAGAATTTGTTGGTCTTCTTGGGTTTGGTTTAAAAAGAATTTTGCTTGTTTTAAAGAAGCCATTCTTTTGTTCATTAAAAAACCTTTTAATAATGATGCAGAAACACCTGCACTATATAAACCATCTAAAGGTACATTGTTTTCTGGGTTTAGAAAAAGTCCGTCGTTTTGTTCAAAATTTCCTTTAAACTCTAAACCATACCAAGTTGGTATTTTAAAAGCACCATTTAATTGATTGTAATATTCTTTTTCTTTAAACTCTTTTTTATCAAAATCAACCTCAATTTTAGGGTCAAAAGCACCTCTTGCTTTTAATAATTTAGCTTCACTGGCATTGATTACTAAATTTGCTTGTTTTACAATTGGATGGTAGTTTTTTACATATCCTAAATATTCAGATAAAGTCATTACAGAGGTAATGTTATCTTGAGCATAAAGATTGGTAATCATTACCAAAAACATTAATAAAATATATTTTTTCATAATTAATTAGTATCTCAAATCAGGTTTTTAAACACAAACAGTATTTAAATGTTTTATAGACATTGCCTTTGAAACTTCTATTTTTTTGCTTCTTTTTCACCTTTCTTTCCATTATTTTGTGGCTGGTAATAGTTAGGAGGGAAGCTATTTAATTGTCTCCAAAGTTCAAACCAAATTGGCACATCTTCTAGCAAAGCAATAGTTCTAGCACCAGAACCAGCTCTAATTTCTGAAGGCCATTCATGATCTGTTTCATCAGGAGAAAGTAAAATTCGGTATTTTCCATTATCACTAATAAATCTTTCTATGGCAACAACTTTTGCACCATAAGTACCATAAGAAACATTGGGCCAACCACTAAAAACAATTGCAGGCCAACCATCAAACTCTACACGTACTTTTTCATTAAAATGTATCAAAGGTAAATCTATAGGTCTTACATAAGTTTCTACAGCTAAATCTATTTGCGCAGGCATAATGCTAACCAATTGTTCACCCTCTTTAAATGTTTCTCCTAAACCACCTTTTAAAGCTTTATTGATATAACCATTTTGTGGAGCAGTTACAAACAGCAGGCTATTTCTAATTCTATAATTACTGTTAGAGTTTTCTAGTTTGGATACTTCTACTTGTGCATTTAAACCACTAGATTCTGCTTTAAATTGGTCACTTTGTGCTTTTGATATTTTATCTGCATAAGTAGCATTTACTCTAGATATTTCTGCTTTTGCATTTAAAATATTGTTTTTTGCAGCGAGTAAATTATTTTCTTGCTCTATTAATTTAGCTTGTGTTTCTTGTAGTTTTAAACGTTTTTCTTCTACATCTTTAAGTGCCATAATGCCTTCGTTTTCTAACATTTCTGTTCGATTAAATTGCCTTTCTGCAATTCTAAGATTCGTTTTGGCTGCTTCAAATTTTATACTATCACTTTGTACTTTTAATTTCGATTGTAAAAGTTTATTTCGTGCAATCTCTAATTTTAAGACACGATCTTGTTTTAATGCAATAATTCGGCTACCCAAAGCATTTACTGTAAATTGATAAGCATTTACAGAAGAAGTTTTTGCACTAATTTGATCGTTAGTTCTTTCAATCAACTGATCGTCAAAATATTCACTTTTTACTTCAGAAATTCTTAAAATAGTATCCCCTTTTTTTATATAATCTCCTTCTCTAACATACCATTGCTCAATTCTACCAGGAATTGGAGATTGTATGGTTTGTGGCCTTTGACCTGGAGTTAAAGTAGTTACTAAGCCATTTCCTGTAATATTTTGTGTCCAAGGTAAAAACAGTGCAATTACAAGCGTGATTGCAAAAACTTTCAAAAAATTATTAAAATATTTATAATACTCGATATTAAAAACTCTTTTGCCAGAAGCATATTTAGTAATATCGATTTTATTTTGAAATTCGTTTTTAGATATATTTAACATGCTATTTCTAATTTATATTCTTAATTTTACCTTCCTCTAAAGTAACTATTTTACTACATTTTGTTCTCCAGCTTTTTTTATTACTAACAACAACAAGTGCCCAAGGTCTGGCTTTATCTGTTAAATAATCTATTATTTTTTCTGATTCATCTAAGTTAAATTGATCTAAGGGATCTTCTAGAATTAAAAGTTTAGGTTCTTTAATAATTGCTCTTGCTAATATAATTTTTTTAGTAATTGTATAAGACATTTGTTTGCCTTCAGGATACAAATCAGTATCTAAACCATTTACTTGCTCTCTTAAAAACTGAGACAATCCGATAGATTTTAAAACATTAAAAATTAATTCGTCTTTAGACTTGTCATTACTAAAAATAAGGTTTTCTCTTAAGTTTCCTTCAAAAGGTGTTTCTTCTGATAAAGACAAACCTAGTTGAGATCTGTAATGATTTAAATATAAGCTTTTTAAAGATAAATTATTAATATAAATATTACCATCATCTGGCTGAATAATTCCTGCAATTAATCTTAATAAGCTCGATTTTCCAGAGCCACTCTCACCTGTAATTAATATTCTACTATTGGGTTCTATTTTTAAGGAAAGATTTTTTATGATTGGTAAATATCTATTTTCTACTCGGTAAGAAACCTTTTCTAACTCAAGAGAAAGTCCGTCTTTAAAAGTAGGACTTTCACCCACTTGAGATTCTAACTCTTTATCTACAACTTGCCCAATTTTTTCTATGGATGTTAACACGTCATAAAAAGATTCTAAACCAACAATTAGTTTTTCTACAGAAGTTATTACTAATAAAATTACAATTTCTGCGGCTACAAATTGCCCAATATTCATTTGTTGGTTTAAAACTAAAATACCTCCAATTAACAGTAAACTAGCAGTAACAATAACTTTAAAACCAATCATTTGTGTAAATTGCAAAATCAATATTTTAAAGTGATTTTCTCTTGCTTGTAAATATTTATCAACTAAATAATCGTTTTTGGTCATTGCCAAATCCGTTTTTCCAGAGAGTTTAAAGCTTACAATTGCTCTGGCAACTTCTTGTATCCAGTGTGCAACTTTATATTTTATTTTAGATTCTAATAAGCTGGTTTGTAGACCTTTTTGGATTGTAAATTTAAAAACGATGTATATTAATAATAGCAAAAAGACGCCAAAAATTATAAAGAATGGATGATAAAAGGATAATAAAATTAAGGCAAAAATAATTTGTAAAATAGCAGTAGGAACATCAATTAAAATTTTTGATAATCCTTTTTGAAAAGTTAGTGTATCAAAAAAACGATTTGCCAATTCTGGTGGATAAAAGTTTCTTAATTCTGTCATTTTTATCTTTGGAAATCGAAAACAAAGTTCAAAGGCAGCTCTTGTAAAAATACGTTGTTGTATAGTTTCCACAATTCTTAATTGCATTAGTTGCAATCCACCAGAAAAAATAACTCCAATAGTAACAAATATTACTAAAATAATCCAAGAAGTAGATACTTGTGCACCCTGTATAAGATTAATAATTGCCTGAATACCAAGAGGTAATGTTAGGGAGATTGCACCTCCAAAAACGGAGTAATATAAAACTTGAATAATATCTTTTCTTTCAATTTCTAACGCTCTTACAAAACGAAGCCAAGGTGTTAATTCTTTATTTTCCATAATAATTACTTTATTGTACTTTTAATTAATTGAACGAAAAAATTTGTTGGGGTTTTGCCAGATTCGTAATTAGAAATAGATGGAAAATGCTCTTTTAAATAATGTTGGTGTAAACCTCCTTCAATTATGGTACTTGCTAAACTTAAAGCAAAAGGATAGTCACTATTTACAGCAGAAATCATTTCACCAATTCTTGCAATGATTCTTTTATATACTTCAAAATAACCTTCTTTATTTTCAATATCAACTTCTTTTGTTAAAAAAGACTTAGAACTTTCATTAACAATAATTTTGTATAAAAGTACTTCATTTATGTGCGTAAAGTTACTGTCTTCTTTTACCATTCTGGTTACTATTAATACTGCTTTTGCTAGTTTCTCATCTGCATCAGTTATACTATATGTTTCTAGTACTAATTGATATTCTAACCAAGCCCAATACCAAGAAGATAAATATAATAGTAATTTGTGTTTGCTTTCAAAATACCTGTAAATAGAACTTTCATTAGAACAAATTCGAGTTCCTAGTTTTTTAAAAGTAAAACTTTCAAACCCAATGTCATTTATTAGTATAATACTATTTTCTACTATTCGTTTTCCTAATTCTGAGGTCTCAGGGTCTTTTATAAATATTTTATCTGGGACTGATATTTTTAAAGCAGACAATAAATTTTTCATATTAATTGAATTTGTTGCAAATATAATAGTATTACTATCAAATACTAGTGGTTTTTAGTTTTTTTGATTTTTTTAACATCTACAGTAATAGAAATAATAATATTTCCTGAATAATTTGTATCTTTGCAGCATAAGACAGAATACACTCCACTCAATACACTAGTTAGCGTTAGTTTAATTTTGAATTTTCAGTTAGGTATTTCTTCTTATCAGAAATATTAATTTAAAAAACTCTTATATTTTTAATGGCAAAATCGCAACAAACCTTTAGTAAAAGTGAAAAAGAAAAGAAACGTTTAAAAAAACGTTTGGACAAGCAAAAGAAAATGGAGGCTAGAAAAGCGGAAAAGGAAGAAAATGGAACCTCTGGAATTCAGTTTGCATATGTAGATCATAATGGAAATTTAACAGATACACCACCAGATCCAGAGTTAAAAGTAGAATACGAATTAGAAGATATTCAAATTTCTGTAACTAAAAAAGAAGATTTACCAGAAGAAGATCCTGTAAGAAAAGGAAAAGTATCTTTCTTTGATACTTCTAAAGGTTTTGGTTTTATTATTGATACAGAAAATAACGAAAAATATTTTACACACGTTAGTGGTTTGATAGATCAAATAGCAGAAAACGACAAAGTTTCTTTTGAATTAGAAAGAGGAATGCGTGGTATGAATGCTGTAAAAGTTACTAAAATATAACAACTTTTTTACCCTATAAAAAAATCCTTCTAGTTAGAAGGATTTTTTTTGCTATAATTTGATTCTTTTTATTAGAAACTTTTTTAATTGTTATTCAATTTGAGTCATTTCATTTAACAGAAACTCTTCAACAGCTCCTTCTGTAGCTTTTACATACTCAGCTAAGTGCTTATTATTCATGTGAGTTTGCCATAAAGCTCTACTTTCCCAGTTTTCAAAGAATAAAAATAAATTTTTATTTTCATTGTCTTGGTGCAAATCATAATTAATACACCCTTTTTCTGCTCTTGTAGTATCAATTAGTTTTAATAACTCTTTTTTTACCAATTCCCTTTTATCGGGTTTTGCTAAAATTCTTGCTATAATTGTTAATTTTTGGTTATCCATATTTTTTTGAGTTATTTAATTTGTGTTTTTTTAATTGTTGATGTAGTTTGTGTTTTTCTACAAAAATTATATTCCTTTTAAGAAAATACTCTTTACTGCAAAAGTAATTATAGTAATCAAACCTCACAATAACAGTAAAGATTGATCATACATAATTATAAGATAGTGCTATTAAATAGCAACTTTAAAAGTTGAGTATTTATAAACTGATTTTGAAAAAATATTAATTACGTGAATTCATTAAATTTATAGGTATAAATTATTATTAATCTTATTAGATAACAACATTTATCACCAAGTTTGTTTTTATCTATTTTTTTTAATGTAATGCTATTAAATATAATTATTAAAGTATTTTTGAACTCTTAAAATTTTAAAGAAATTAATACAATGAATTTTAAAAAACAGTCTATTTTACTATTATTTTTAGTTGTTTGTCAATTTATAAATGCTCAAATAACAGGTAAAATAGTGGATGCAGAAGATAGTTATCCTTTAGAATATGCATCTGTAGCTTTGTACAAAACAAGCAATAAAGTATTAGCAACTGGTGTTGTTACAAATGGTAGTGGTCAATTTATTATAGACAATGTTAAACCAGGTAACTATTATATAGAAGCATCATTTCTAGGCTATCAATTAAAAACCATAAATTCAATTGTTATCAATAGAAAAGGTGAGCGTAAAGATTTAGGACTTATAAAGTTAACTTTAGGTTCTGGAAGTCAATTAAGTGAAGTTGTTGTAAAATCAGAAAGTAATACAGTTGTACATAAAATAGACA
Organism: uncultured Polaribacter sp.; assembly: GCF_947497695.1. GTDB lineage: Bacteria > Bacteroidota > Bacteroidia > Flavobacteriales > Flavobacteriaceae > Polaribacter. The sequence goes on from NZ_CANMHM010000020.1 coordinate 27,846, forward strand.
GACAAGTTTTTGATACCAAAAAATACCAAAATACAGTTGGGGGGAATGCAGTAGATGTAATTAGAAATTTACCTTCTGTAACTTTAGATGGTTTAGGAGAAATTAGTGTGAGAGGTAGTAAGGGTTTTGCTGTTTTAGTAAACGGAAAACCAACTCAAGGTAATGTAGGTACTATTTTAGCACAATTACCAGCAAATGCTTTGCAAAGTGTGGAGTTAATTACTGCTCCATCAGCAAAATATGATCCAGAAGGAAAAGGTGGGATTTTAAATATTATCACCAAAAAAGGGGCAATTAATGGCACTTTTGCTCAAGTAAATATTCGTGGAGGATTTCCTTCTATAGAAGATTATGATACCCAAGTTCCTGCTGGAAGATATGGAATTGATGCTACTATAAATAAAAGAACAAACAATTGGAATATTTCTGCAGGAGCTAGTTATCAAAGAAATGATATATCGGGTAGAAGAGAAGGAGATATGTTTATTGTAAATACTCCAGAAAATAAAACGACCTTTTTACCTTCTGATGGAGAGCGTAGTTTTGATGAAATAACCTATAATGGTCGTTTTAACATAGATTATACTCCTAATAAAAAAGATACCTATTCATTAGGTCTTTTTGCAGGAAAACGTACCAAAGAACGTTTGGCAGATATTGTGTATAGTAATTCTGCTATTTATCCAATAAATAGCGATAATAATTTGTATGATTTTACGTATTTTAATCATAATTTAAGAGTAAGAAAGGGAGATTTTGCCTTAGGAAGTTTTGATTATGCTCATAAGTTTGATAATGAATCAAAAGTTTCTGCTTCTATTTTATATGAATATACTTTTTTAGGTGGTCCAACAGAAAATGATAATTTAGGACATCCAGATAATAGTATTGTATATCAAAGAGAATTTAATACCAATGACAATCCTTTATATGGTACACGTTTTAACTTAGATTATCAATTTAAACCTTTTTCTTTCGGAACTTTAGAAACAGGTTATCAATATAGAGATTTAGATCATACAGGGAAGTTTGTTTATGAAAGAGATGGTAATCAAGTTGATGAATTTTCAAGTGATGTTAGTTTAACCAGAAAAATTCATGCAGGTTATGCACAGTTATCTGGCTCTAAAAGCAAATGGGATTACAATGCAGGAGTTCGTTTAGAAGCTATGGACAGAGTGTATAAAGAAGCTTTGCAAAGTGAAACTACAGAAAATGTATACAATTACGATTTTGTAAAGTTATTTCCTTCTGCCTCTTTACAATATAAAATTGATGATAAAACAAACATTAAAACAGCCTATAGTAAAAGAGTGGAAAGAACTACCACTTTTAAAATGAATAGTTTTGCAGAACGTGAACATTCTGAAGTTTTTGAACAAGGAGACAACACTTTAGAGCCAGAATTTATTGATTTGGTAGAATTAGGTGTTACTAAAAAATTAAATAGAGGAAATTCTGTCTATGCAACAGCCTATTTTAGACATGTAGATAACGTAATTAATCGTGTAAATACATTGGCTTATCAACAAAACGGGGCAGTAATAGACAGTATTATTAACAGAGTATACTCTAATGTTGGTAAAAGTAATTCTATTGGTTTAGAACTTGGAGCAACAGTTAAACCAACAGAAAACTGGACAAACTCTTTAGGTGTAAATGTGTACAATTATGCAATTGATGGTGTTTTAAATTTTAGACACAGAGATGGTGTAGAAAGAAGTTATGCAATTGATTCTGAAGCTACTATTTATTCTTTCAATTTAAACACTACCTATAGTTTTTGGCAAAACGCTTCTTTACAATTTACATTTAATTATTTGTCTGATAGAAATACAGCAATGGGAGAAGATTCTCGTTTTTATTCTCCGAATTTAACGTTCAGAAAAAAGTTTTTGGACGATAAATTAACAGCTACTTTACAATGGCAAAATATGGATATGGGGTTACTTAAAACCAATGAACAGCGAATAACAACCTCAAGACCAGATCAGTTTTTTACTACTACAAACTATGTCTATGAAGTAGATGTGGTTACTTTAAACCTATCTTATACTTTTAATGCCGCTAAAAATAAATCGAAATTTATTGAAAGTGAGTTTGGGAAACGTGAGTTTTAAGTTCTATTTCTAATACTCATAATAAAGCCCTTTTAATTTTTAAAATTAAAAGGGCTTTTTGAATTATCTCTTTTTTATTTCTTTCTTAGTTCAAAAAAACTAAGAATTATAAAACTCCATACTTTCTACAATCAGTTCTTCTGGCACTTTACAATCTATTTGATGATTTTCATAATCATTCAATAAAACAAAATTTACTTGTCCGTTTATGTTTTTCTTATCATGTTTAAGTAACTCCATAATTGCAGAAAAATCATCTTTTAAAAGAGTTATTTTATCATAAATATTCAAAACCACCTCTTTAACTTCGTTTACTTTTTCAATAGGGAACCCTAATAATTTAGCAGACATAAAACATTCACACACCATTCCAATAGCAATAGCTTCACCATGTGTTAAGTTTTCTTTGTCTTCAGATTCTAAGTAAAAAGACTCAATAGCATGCCCTAAAGTATGACCAAAATTTAGAATTTTACGTAAATTTTGTTCTTTAGGATCTTGTAAAACAACTTCGTTTTTTATTTCTATAGATCTAAATATTAAATCTTTAATATCTAAATTTTTATTGTTTTTTATTTCGTTAAAAAGGTTTACATCATAAGTAACCCCATATTTAATAATCTCTGCAGTACCAGATTTAATCTCTCTTTCAGTAACTGTTGTTAAATAATCTGTATCAACAATCACCATTTCTGGGTTTGCAAACAATCCAATTTGGTTTTTTAAAACGCCTAAATCAACACCTGTTTTTCCTCCAACAGAAGCATCAACCATAGATAAAAGTGTGGTTGGTATGTTTACAAAATCAATTCCACGTTTAAAACAAGAAGCCACAAAACCACCTAAATCAGTAATAACTCCACCACCTAAAGTAATTAGTAAACTTTTACGATCGCCACCTAATTCAGTAATCGCATTCCAAACACCAATACAAGTTTCTATATTTTTGTTGATTTCTCCAGATTCAATTTCTATCAACTCAATACGTTTATCAGTCGCTAAATTTCGAATAAACTTAGGGTAACAATGTTCAAAAGTATTCTCATCAACCATAATAAATAGGGTAGAGTAGTTGTTTACTTCTACTAATTTAGAGAGTTTTTGATACGCTTTGTCTTGAAAAAGAACAGGATACGTTACTGCTTGAATAGATTTCATTTGTAATTGATTAAGAGTGCAAATTAAAAAGAAATTATTCAATTATTACCATTCAATAGCTATATTTGTTTTGTTGAATAACTTTTTATTGATATTTCATTTTATAAATTAAGATTTAGAGTTATTTAAAGTATAAATATCAGTAAAAAAGCATCATTATATAATGACAAGCCTAGAAGAAATAAAAACCTTACTTCATAGAAATAAGCTTAGACTAGATTTAGAATTAAGACAGAGTAAAGAAGCGGTTTCATTAATAAAAAAGGCAACACACTCCAATTTATCCGAAGAAGAAAAAGAAAAAATTAGAGTTCAATTGTTAGATATTTGTAAGGCAATTCCTGCTTTAGCAGTTTTTTTACTACCTGGAGGTGCATTATTATTACCCTTATTAATCAAACTAATTCCAGATATTTTACCTTCTGCTTTTCAAGATGATATTCCTAAAGATAAAAAATAATTTGGGCGTTTCCTTATCCTGAAAGCATTCAGGATTAAGGTCGTGCTTTTGCTACAATCTTTTTTGAAAAAAACAAAAAAGGATTTCCACGCCAATCACTAACGCATATTTTTGCGAACTACTATTATTCTTAAATAAAAGTATTATTTGTTCAAAGTATAAAATAGTAGCATAAAACAACCATACAGCTTTTAATAACAATTTAGGTATTTTAAGGTCACTATATTTTATTTAACCTATAATAATTGCAACAACGTTTTGTAAGTCTGAGCTTGTCGAAGCCTTTCTTATAAAAGTTTAACCATTCTATGTAAAGATCAGAATGATATTCATATTTTTAATTGAAAGCCAACATTATAAAGTTAAATTGGTAAAAGAACAAGTTCAAAATTTATTTGTACTAAAAATAATTAGTTCAAAATCTTATAATTAACACAGAAACCACTACTTTTGCACGAAATTTAAGAATACACAAATGCAACCAATTAGAAACATCGCTATTATAGCCCATGTCGATCACGGAAAAACAACGTTAGTAGACAAAATTATAGATCAAGCTAAAATCTTAGACGAACGTAAAGAACGTACAGATTTATTGTTAGATAATAACGACTTAGAGCGTGAAAGAGGAATTACGATTCTTTCTAAAAACGTTTCTGTAAACTATAAAAACACAAAAATTAACGTAATTGATACTCCTGGTCACGCCGATTTTGGTGGAGAAGTAGAGCGTGTATTAAAAATGGCTGATGGTGTTTTATTATTAGTAGATGCTTTTGAAGGGCCAATGCCTCAAACTCGTTTTGTATTAGGTAAGGCTTTAGAGTTAGGATTAACACCTATTGTTGTTGTAAATAAAGTAGATAAAGAAAACTGTACTCCAGATATCGTTCACGAAAAAGTGTTTGATTTAATGTTTGCTTTAGAAGCAACTGAAGAGCAATTAGATTTTACAACAATTTATGGTTCTGCAAAGAACAACTGGATGTCTACAGATTGGAAAAATCAAACAGAAGACATTGTGCCTTTATTAGATGCTGTTTTAGAATCTATACCAGAAACAAAATACAACGAAGGAACACCACAAATGCAAATTACTTCTTTAGATTTTTCTAAATTTACAGGAAGAATTGCAATTGGGCGTGTGTTTAGAGGCGATTTAGAAGTTGGTAAAGATTATAGCTTATGTAAAGCTGATGGTTCTACTAAAAAAGTTAGAATTAAAGAATTACATGTTTTTGAAGGAATGGGTAAAGTACAAGTAGATAAAGTTCCTTGTGGAGATATTTGTGCAATTACTGGTTTAGAAGGATTTGAAATTGGAGATACTGTTGCAGATTTAGAAGCACCAGAAGCATTGCCAAGAACAGAAATTGACCAACCTACAATGAGTATGTTGTTTACAATTAACAACTCGCCTTTCTTTGGTAAAGAAGGTAAATTTGTAACATCTCGTCACTTAAGAGATCGTTTATTTAAAGAATTAGAAAAAAACTTAGCATTAAAAGTTGAAACTACAGATAGTGAAGATAAATTTAACGTTTTTGGACGTGGAGTTTTACACTTATCTGTTTTAATTGAAACAATGCGTAGAGAAGGCTATGAATTACAAGTTGGTCGTCCACAAGTAATTATTAAAGAAATTGATGGTAAAAAGCACGAGCCAATGGAAACATTGTCTATTGATGTACCAGAAGAGATGGCTTCTAAAGCTATTAACTTAGTTTCTTTAAGAAAAGGAGATATGTTGGTAATGGAACCTAAAGGAGATTTACAGCACTTAGAATTTTCTATTCCTTCAAGAGGTTTAATTGGTTTAAGAAATAAAATATTAACAGCAACTGGTGGTACAGCAATTATTAACCATAGATTTAGTGAATATGGTCCTTATAAAGGAGATTTTACTGAAGAAGTAAAAGGTGCAATTGTTTCTTCTGCTGCTGGTAAAGCAACTGCTTATGCATTAAATCGTTTGCAAGATAGAGGTGTTTTCTTTATTGATATTAACCAAGAAATCTATGTTGGTCAGGTTATTGGAGAAAACTCTAAATCAGACGATATGGCTGTAAACTTAATCAAAGGAAAGCAATTAACAAATATGCGTAAATCTGGTACAGATGATGCTATGAAAATTGCTCCAAAAGTAGATTTTTCTTTAGAAGAAAACATGGAATACATTAAAGCAGATGAGTATTTAGAAGTAACTCCTGAAAGCTTAAGAATGCGTAAAATTGTTTTTAAAGCGTAATTTTATATTCAGAATTTCTCCAACTTTGTCGTTTTGACGATAGGAGAAATCTCATTCATAAATATTTAAATAGGCACTTTCATAAGTATATAAATACTTGTTTATCAATTAAATAAGTTGTATTTTATATAAAACAAAACCCCGAAAACGAGCTCTACACTCAAAAAACGGGGTTTTCTATCATTTGTCTATGTCTAAAATACGA
>NZ_CANMHM010000021.1 GCF_947497695.1 uncultured Polaribacter sp.
TTAACTGATAAATACGCTCGGGTTAGGGATAGAAACGGCATCCTTTTTTTTGTTTTTGATGCAATAGCAGAAAAAATGGAAAAAAGATACAGTGGATAGCCTGACAACGCCTTTTTTGGCGTTGGAACACACAAAAAAAATTAATCCTTTTTTTTAGGCTTTTTCTTTTTTCTCATCTTTGAAAACATCAACTTATACTCTTCTACATTTATTTTTGATTTTCTTTCTGTAATAATTTTCAAAAAATCGAACGTTAGTTTTGAGTCTTGATACTTTAATTTATCGTCTTGAAAAGCACGTTGCAAAACATCTTCTATTAAAAAATCTTCGTTATTTGATTCTGGATGGTATTCTGTTTTTAATGAAAGATTGAAAAGATTTGCTGTTGTATTGTACCAAAAGGCTTTCCAACCGCTTCTTAAAACTTTGATATTTTGAAATGCTGTCTGCCCTGTTTGGCGATGAATGAGTTTTATTAAAATGCGTCCTTCTGTTCTGGTCATTTTTTTAATTTGATCTGAAAATTCACCTTCTACGTATTTTTGAACCAGCTTTACATGTTTTCTACGCTTTCTTTTAGTTTTAATTTTCTGTAAAACTATATTTAAAGAATCTAATCTTTGTGATGCAAGCTGTGCATAAGGATAGGCTTTGAATACTTTTCTTCGAAACCATAAGTAGTAACGAATATCATCTTTAGAATTGAATTTATGTTTTGGTAAAAGTGAAAATTCGTTGAGATTTATTGTTAATGTATCTCCTGGTTTTACAAAAACATAGTCATCTATGTTAATAGGTAGCGAATCTGACTCTTTTTTTTGGGAAAAAGCGGTTACAGAAATAAAGACTATATATATATATATGTATAAGATTTTTTTCAAAAAAATGGAATATTATAAATTACAAAATTTGAGTTACAAATTAAATACCAAAGTTATTTTTAATTGATTTTATCGATAAAATCTTGTTCTGTGATAATTGTTATCCCTAAATCTTCTGCTTTTATTAGTTTTGAGGGCCCCATATTATCACCTGCAACGATAAAGTTTGTTTTTTTTGAGATTGAAGAACTTACTTTACCTCCATTGTCTTCTATTGCTTTCTTAAGTTCGTTTCTACTCATTTGATGAAACACACCAGAAACTACAAATACTTGTCCTTGTAATATATTTGTTTGATTTTTTAGACTGTCTGGAGATACTTCTAATTGAAGTCCATATTCTTTTAATCTGTTTATTAACTGAATGTTTGTTGCATCTGATGAAAAATCGAGAATACTTTGTGCAATTCTATCGCCAATTTCATCTGCGTTTATCAATTCTTCAAAAGTTGCAGTCATTATATTATCAATTGATTTGAAATGTTTTGCTAGTTTTTTAGCGACTGTTTCACCAACAAAGCGAATACCAAGTGCAAATAAGACTTTTTCGAACGGAATTTCTTTTGATTTTTCGATTCCTGAAATCATATTTTGAGCAGATTTTTCTGCCATTCGTTCTAAAGGTATTACTTGCTTTACAGTTAAATCGTATAAATCTGCATAATTTTGAATTAGACCTTCTTTTCTTAATAAATCTACAGTTTCTCCTCCTAAACCATCAATATCCATTGCTTTTCTAGAGATAAAATGCTGAATACGACCTGTAATTTGTGGTGCACATCCAAACTCATTTGGACAATAATGCTTTGCATCTCCTTCTGTTCTAACTAATTTTGTATTGCATTCTGGGCAATTGGTAGCATAAATTGTTGGTTTTGAACTTTCTGGACGTTTTGTTAAATCTACCGCAATAATTTTAGGTATAATTTCTCCACCTTTTTCTACAAAAACAGTATCATTTACCCTAATATCTAACTTTTCAATTTGGTCTGCATTGTGTAACGAAGCTCTTTTTACAGTTGTGCCAGCTAATTGCACAGGTGCTAAATTTGCAACTGGTGTAATTGCCCCTGTTCTACCAACTTGATATGTAATTTCATTTAAAATAGTAGCAACTTGCTCTGCTTTAAACTTGTATGCAATTGCCCAACGAGGAGCTTTTGCTGTATAGCCTAACTCTTCTTGTTGTTGTAAATTATTTACTTTTATTACAATTCCATCTGTTTCATAAGGTAAATTATGACGCTCTACATCCCAATAATTTACAAACTCAAAAACTTGATCTATTGATTTTGCTAATTTTATAGTTTCTGGAACTTTAAAACCAACTTTTCTTGCGTTTTCTAGGCTTTCAAAATGTGTTTTATATTTTCTTTCTGATGTTACTACTTGATACAGCAAACAATCTAAAGGTCTTTTTGCAACTTCTGTACTATCTTGTAATTTTAAACTTCCACTTGCAGTATTTCTTGGGTTTCTGTATTCTTCTTCTCCGTTTTCTAAACGCTCTTCATTCATTTTATTAAAACCATCAATTGGCAAAATAATTTCTCCACGCATTTCAAAGTTAGATACAAAATCTCCATTTGGTATTAATGGAATTGACTTTATTGTTCTGATATTTGTGGAAACATCATCTCCTTGAAAACCATCTCCACGTGTTACTGCTTTTATAAATTGCCCGTTTTCATAAGTTAAATTGATAGAAGCTCCATCAAACTTTAATTCACATGTATATTGAGTTTCTGTTGTACCAAGTCCTTTTTGAATTCTTTTTTCCCAATCTAATAAATCATCTTTAGAATAAGAATTATCTAAAGAATACATTCTATTTTTATGCGTAACTGTTTTAAAGTTTTTGGTAATTGCTCCTCCTACTCTTTGAGTTGGAGAGTTTGGGTCTGAAAACTCAGGGTTTTGTTTTTCTAACTTTTCTAATTCTTTTAGTTTGATGTCAAAATCAACATCTGAAATTGTTGCATTATCTAACACATAATAATTGTAATTATGGTTATTTAACTCCTCTTTTAAAGATTGTATTTTTTGTTGAATTGTCATAATTTACTAGTTGCTAACAGTACCTGAAAAATGATTTACTTTAGAATTTATAGGATTGCCAGAAGAACGCCTAAAACTTGCTATTTGTCCTGTATGCCAAATTGCATCTGCAATTGGCCCATTGATTATATAAAAAAAAGGGATGCTAATCTCACCATCTTTCCTTATTGTAAATTCAGATAAATCTTTGCTTGTTTTTATAATATTACTTAGTGCTTCTAAATTTAAAAGTGTTTGTTTTCTTATTTCTGCAAACAACATTTTATCTTTTTCTATTTCTTGCTTAAACTCTGTTTTTGTTAAGCTTAACATTTTTGTTGATAAATCGTAAATATGATGTATTGTTTTTTGGCAATCTCTACCTTTTCCTTTAGGTTGATAAGCTAAATCTAATGCTCTTAAACCTTCTGTTGCCCAAAAATATCTAAATCCTAATCCATCAATCATTCTTGCAACTGTATTTTGTGCTGTATAATTTTCTTCCATTTCTGGAATTTGGTAATAAGGTAGGTTGTTTTGTGAGTTCATAGAAATAGTAAAAAAAAATATTGTTGTAATATTTAATAAAATTTTCATTCGTTTAAATTTTGATTTTATGAAGCTATAAAAGGTTTAATTTTTTGAGAATAAATTTATAAAGAATAAAATAATTTTCTAACTTACTGTAAGTTATCAAAAAATTATAGCCCTGATTGAAACGGCATCCTTTTTTGTTTTTCACAAAAAAGATATAGTGAAAAGCAGGAAATAGCTTCAAAAAAAACTACTGACTAATTCTTATTGAATCTATTTGTTTTTGTAAACGTTGAATTTCTTGAATACTTTTTTGTTGTTTGGTAATTATTTGAATTGAATCTAAAATTGCTTGGTTTTTTTCAATAACAGTCAACTCTTTTTCAAAATAAAGATTTGTGCCTTCACTGGTTCTCCAAGCTTCGTTTAATTGATCGTAAATTTCCTCATTCCAAGTACTTGGTTTTTTTGCATTTATCCAAACTACATCTCTATATTCACTATCTACCAAAGCCAAATCTGGTGTTGCAGAACCATCAAACTGTTCTGGATTATCTTGATTGATAGTAGAAACTGTGCCCAGGAAAAACATACGTTTTCTACCTGCAATATTTTTAATATAGGGTCTAAATTCAACTGGAGTATTTGAGTTCCAATCATACTCTTTTTTAGATTCTTTTACCTTTAAAGGCATGGCAGAAATACCTGCATATCCTTGTTTTTTTGATGCATGGTCATAATAATACAACTCATTTGTACCATCTGCAGGAATAAATACACTAAAACTTAAACTGGTTCTTTCTTTACCTACTGGCTCTAAACCAAACCAGTGATACAAACCTGTAAAAGCTTTTGTTTTCGTATCAGAAAAATCGAAATCGGTTACATAAGGTTGTGCATTTTGATCTTTTGGGGCTTCAGGTATTTTAACGGCACTTTCCATATTCCAAGGTAAAGGATCTGAAAAACCTGCTAAAAACTTTAAACTTTCTGCTTGTAAACGAGATACTTTTTCTGATAATGTATTTTGGTGCGTTAAATAGGCAAATTTTTTCATTTCTGTAGGCGAAATATAAGTTCCTTTACCAATGGTAATTCTTTCTAAATAATCTTTAATATCATGCTCTCCATTATCAACAACCATTACGCCACCAAAAGTTGGATATGGAAAAAAGAAGCCTTTCCATTTTATCAAACTGACAACTTGTACCCAAGCACCTTTGTCGTTTTTCATGTAATAAGTATCACTTGGCTCGTAATTAAAAAGCATCCAAGGGTTTAAACGTTGTACAACTGCATTGTAGGTATTTCTACTAAACTTTAAAGATTCGCCAATTGAAAACGTAACAGGTATTCTGTTTTCTGATGAAAAACGTGGAAAAGGTGTTGTACTTGACACAGAAAAAACCTCTTCTGTATTGTCTTTTAACCCTTGCCAATAATATTTTTCTGTTGGCTGAATTGCCATTGTCCATTGATTATGACCATCAACTCTTACCAAATGTGGTAAAGAAACGTCTTTAGTTTCGCCAACAGATTCATTTGCCATAGAAAAAATGTTTCTTAAAGGCTGAATTCTTTCATTTTGTGTTAATGGTAATTCGTTGATTTCAATTTTATTTAAATCATTAAAAACATTGTAGGTTTTCATGTAATCGTAGAATTTTAAATTCCAACCTACATAATATAAGATTCCGAAAAACACCGATAAAAAAAATAAAATTCCGATTCTTTTGCCTACACCTGCAGATTTTCTAAAACTTCTTAGACTTAAAAATAAAATTATAAATGATGCTAAAAAGATGAAAATATATTTTCTGAAAAATATTAATACTGGCTGATAATCGTCTCTAAAAAAGAATAATAGAGCCAATAGAATTATACTAAATAAAATAACTATTTTCTTTTGCTTTGCTCCTTTACTCCAATAATTTTTAATCATAATTTTATGTTGTTATTGCGTGACTTTTCAAATAAAAACACACCAATCTATTTTTGTATAATTCTAATTTACAGATTACTGTTGTAAAAAACTACTTTTAATAACGAATTTCTATAACAATCCTTTGTCTTTTAAACGATCTCTTGCACTTTTTTCCGTAACTTTTGGTGCTTCTTTTTCTATTACTGTTTCTTTGGCTTGAAAATCTTCCAAAATATCTTTTCCCTTTTCTATAACATCATTAAAAGTATCTTCAATAGCATCTGCTTGTTCTTCTATAATTTCTGATGATTTAAAAATAGCTCCTGCAATATAAGTGCCTATCAAAGTTCCGAAAATCATCGATATAAATAATGAAATTGCTGTATAATTTATCGGAATTATAAATTGAAGAATTAAAATTAATATCAGAAAAAAAACAGCAATATACACCAATCTTAAAATTAAGTTCTGTTGATATACAAAGCCTTTTGTGTCTGTATCTTTCATCTGTAATTCTTCAGAATTCATAAGTTTATTAAAGAATAAGTATATTTTATTTCCTCTTGATTCTCGCCAATACATAACAACTCCAAATAAAATTGCTGCAATAAATAAAATAATTTCTATGGTCATTTTTTTTAATTTGAATTTGAGAGTAAATATCTATAAATTCTCACAAATAATTTATTCTACTTTATTACTTATTTACTGTTATTACTCAGAATGTAAACATATAAAATTTTATTGTAGATTACTGCTTTCGCAGGAATGACAAAGATTATAAAATTAGTCTATTTTTTTCTAAAAACTATTACAAATTGTTTCGATAATCCAATCTTGCGTTGAATCTTCTAAAGTTTTAAACTGTTTATAAAACTGCTCTTTATCATACCAATACAAAAAGAGTACATCTTTTGGCGAAATATTTACGAGTAAATTCCATATTAAATCTTGATAATTTGGTTTTAAAGATGAATGTGGTTTGTGCAAAGCAATATACATTTCTTGATCAATAATATCTTTAGGATTTGTATTTTTAGACATCTTTTGTTTTTCTAAAAAACGCTCTAAACCCATCACTTTTTTTCTTGATGCAATATCAATTTTATTCAAATAACTTTTAAATAAAATACGCTCTTGTAAAATATCTTTTACAGGATGAGTTGTTTGCTTTAAATAGCTTGAAAACATAAATTGCTGAATTCTCTTGTGCCTTTTTTTAGTGGCTTCCTCTTCTAAATCTAATTCTAAAACATTGTAACTTATGAGTTTTTCAATCATTTCTGGATGAGAAATATGATACATTAAAACATCATGAGTAGTATCTTTTGTAGCTTCTTTATAAGTGGCTTCATCTTCAAAAATTAAAACAGGAATTACTAAATCTCTTAAAAAATAAATTCCGCCAAAAGCTTTTGTATAAAAGGAGTCTGTTGTAAAAGTAACATCTTCTATATTTAAATTTCTTTCTCTTAAATCGCCATATTTTTTGGCAGAAATTAATAATTTTTTATGTATATTTTCATCTATAAAATTATAATCGTTATTGAATAATTCGACTAATTTTAACTGTTCTTCTTTCGCTTTTTGTAAATTATCAATTAAATAAAATTTAATACTAATATCTTTATATCTTAAAACATCTAAAGGCTCATAAAAAGCGTCTATTTTTTGATCAAATTCAAGACAAATAGCAGAATCTCTTGTAATATCATTAATAGTTTGTTCGTGTTTTTTAAACACAATTTTCATCAATGCTGCATCAAAAGAATTAAAAGGATTATACACTGGTAATCCTTTTTGTTTTGGCGTAATAATAATGGCATGTGTGTTTGCTTCTCCGTTATTTAAATAAAAAGAGACTCCTTTTTCTTGTGCAATTTCTGGACTCCAACCAACTCCATCAATAGAAAATGATGTTAATTTGGTTCTTGTAAAACCAAGTTTTACTAAACATTTATTATAACGCTCTACCAATTTTCCACTAATAGAAATTGATTCGCTTCTGTATAAATTGGCTTTTATTAGTTTTTGCATATTCTTTTCTGTCATTCCTGCGAAGACAGGAATCTAAATTATCTATTTTCTGGATTCCTGCTTTCGCAGGAATGACAAACTTTTATTTAATCAATTGATGAATTTGTACATACTGCAACAACAATATCGTTCTTGCATCTATAATTTCAGCAGTTTCAATCATTTTTAAAGCGTCTTTAAACGGAGTTTCTAAAACAGTTATTTCTTCACTTTCTGATGCTAAACCTCCACCTTTTGCAATTTTATATTCGTCTTTATATTCTGCGATATATAAATGGACTTGCTCATTCATTAAACCTGGTGATAAAAAAATGGTACTTACTTTTTTTAGTTCCTTAATCGTGTAACCAACTTCTTCTTTGGTTTCTCTAATTACTGTTGTTTCTGGGGATTCATTTGCATCAATTGCACCTCCACAAACTTCAATAGAAAACCCATTTTTTACACCTGCAACATACATTGGAATTCGAAATTGCTTGGATAAAATTACATTTTTGGTTGATGGATTGTACAACAAAACTGCAACTCCATCATTTTTACCATAAACTTCGTGGGTTAAACGCTCAGTTTTTCCGTTTTTAAAGGTAAAATCGAAACTAACTTGTGTTAATTTTGCCCAAAAATTAGAAATCACTTTTGATGTTACGTTGTTTACTTTGCTCTTAATTTCCATTTTCAAAGTTTTTTCTTGCTTCAAAATCGATATTTAATTGATTTACTCTTGCATCTACCTTTCTTTTAAAATCTGTATCTGCAATTGTGGCAACATTATCTAAATAACGTACTACTTCTTGTCGTCTTACTTCAGAAAAATTCAAACCTTTCATGTTTGCTTTCATCAACTCTTGTAACATTTCAAACTTTGTTTGATAATCTTTTTTAAAATACGTTTCTGGGTTCTCAAACCAATTTGGTTCTAAATCGAAATCTGTTAAACGTAATGAAATTGCAGATTGTATGTTTCTAACATCTCTTGATGAAAAGAATGGAAATATTTGCTGAATTTCTTTGTATAAGTTTGCGAAAAATAAGTGTTCATTGGGTTTATGATTCCTTTCTGCTCTATCATACGCTTCTAAAACTCTTTCTTCGGATGGTTTTTCTACAGCACCTAAAACATCTCCCATATTTTTAGTCAATCCTTGGTCTTTTAAAAACTTGTAGTTTGATGGATCTTGCATATTCACAAAATTGGGCATTGTTTTTTCAAACTTTTTCCACCAAATATAATCTTGGTCTAAAAAATCATGTTCAGTTCTTGCTCCATCAATTTTAAATCGTCCTTGAACACGAGAAATGACAGCTTTGTCTAACATTTCTGGTAAATTTGTAAATAATCCGATGGACGAATTTCCATAATTTACAGCATAAGCACCTTCTGTATAACGCAAGAAAACGCCAATAACTTCTTTAACTCCTGCAGAAACACCTTGTGCAGTTCTTTCTTGCAAGTTATTTTCTGCATCGTCAATTGGAGCAAAAATTAATTTTGTTGGGTCTTGCATTGGCTTCATCCATGCTACCATTTTTTCTGCAGAACCACCTTGAAAAGTACTAATTAAAGTATCTGGCATTGGATGAAACAAAAACGGAATCTCCAAATTATCTGAATGCTCTTTTAAACGAGTTGCAATGGCTGCAATTAACATCGATTTTCCTGTTCCTGGAATTCCATAACCCATAAAAACAGGCATAAATCCACCCAATTCTTGAAACGGATTTTTCTTTGCCTCAAAATCGTAACTTAGCATTCTTTCTGTTAATCTACGTGCAAAATGTTTCGCATCTTTATTCCCTACAATTTGCTCGAACTTAATTTTATTAAACTCAACACTTTTTGCGGTTCCAGAGAAAACATTGCTCCAGCCAGCAATTGCAAAATCAGATTTTTCTAACTTATAAGTTCTGTCTTCTATAGTTTCTGTGTATTCTAAACTGCTTTTTCGAAGCTGAATTTCATCAATTAAAGCTTCATAAAAAACTACTGTAAAATCAATCACATCTTTGTCTTGTTTTACAATATCTGGATGTCCTAAATATTTATCATAATAAAACAAAGAACAGGCAATTCCTTTTAAAGGCGATAAAAACGAAACTTCTGGAATACCTGCAAACTTCTGTTTCATCACAGATAAATCATCTGAAGCATGAGGTTTTAAATCGTGTAAAATTTTATACGACATTGCAAATAACTGAAAAGCAGTGGCAGTTTGTAATTTGCTCTCAAATTCTCTTTTTCCAGAATTATCTAATGCAGATTTTCTTTCATTTAAAGATGACAAACCTGAAGAATCGTAATAATTGTCTTTAATCCAAATACCTAAAGTCAACCCTTCTTGCACTGCATACAAAGTCTGATTTAAATAGACAGGTATTGCTATAGAATCTGGCAATAATCGCTTTTTTAAAGCTAAAATAGTTTTAGAAACTGAGGTGATTTCTACATTGCTTCCAGAGTTTGCTCTTGACAAATACAATAAAATGGAATTGTCTTTTGCGTCTTTATCTCTACTTTTTGCTTTATTGCTTTGCTCCCATTGTACTGATTTTAAATAACCAGAAGCTTCATCTCTTAGAATATCTAATTCGTTTTGTTTTATTGGAAAGGTTGAGTTGTGGTTCATTTCAGTTAGCAGTTTTTCAGTTGGCAGTTAGCAGTCATCATTTAACTTCTAACTTCAGCAACTATTAATATTTTTTTATTTCAATCTATTTTCTAATTTATTTTTGACTGCTGACTGAATACTGCCAACTGCTCACTTTTTTCTTACCTAAATTTATCAGGGTTGTTCATCATATAATTAAGAAGTTTCCCAACTTCTTCACTTTTTGTTTGTAAATCTAATTTCTTTTCTTCTGAAATATATTGGCAAGCAACAGCAAAATCTAACCATAATTGAGTCTCAGAATTTTCACTATCTGCATCAGAAATTTTACTTTTAAAATGCTTTTCGTATTGTCTTTTTCTATATCCTTCAGAAATATTTGAACACACAGAACGACTTGAACGAACAATTTGAGAAGTTAAACTAAACAGTTCTTCTTTAGGAAACGTTTTAGTTAATTTAAAAACCTCCATTGCCAAGGCAAATCCTTTTTTATATGCTAAAAGTGTTTTAAAACTCATAATTCAGTTGGCAGTTTTCAGTCAGCAGTTGGCAGTCCACTCTGATACTTTTACTGTCTCTATTTTTATTATTACCTTGTTTTTATTATTAATCCCATCTCACACAAACTGAAGACTGCCTACTGAAGACTGCAAACTATTTAAACTTTTATCTGTAAACTCGCCAATTCAATAGGTTCTTTAGCTAACTTGTGCAAAAACTCTGGAGTTCTATTATGTAATAATTGTATAATTCTGTGTGGTGCTAAAACGTATTTTTGATGAATTACTTCACTCCATTTTTGCATGGTTTGTTTCGAGAAAAAACCACCTTCTGTAAAAGTATCCCCAGAAAAAACAGCATCAATTTTAAGTGATAAAGCATAACTTTCTAAAGGAATTTCTTTTCTTGCAATTCCACCTAAAATTGCATGTGTTATTTCGTTTTCATCTTTTGCAAATACATTATGAAACGGCCCTAAATCTATTCTTTTAATATGCTTTGGCTTTAAATCTGATAATTTTCTATCAATATTATACGCCATTGTATCTAAAGCCATTTCTCTATCTGCTGTTTCTTTTAGTACTTGATAAATTTTGTCTTTATCTTTCTCTATTTTCCCATCATAATCAAAATATAAATAACAAATAAAAGGTCTGTTATGACTAACATCATAAAAGCTCCAACTTGTTACATATTGATGAACTGTATCCTTTGGAGCTTCTAATATTTTACCTTGTACAAATCTGTTAAAAATATATTTTTTTTCTACGGATGAATAATAAACGATAGAAGAAGCCTTAAATAAATCTAACCTTTTAATAGGTTGTTTTTTCTGTAAAAGCGTATTTAAAAATTCTCCTTTTAAAATATTAATATCTTTTAGATTGCCTAAATGTTGATTTTTTAATTCTAAATCGTTGTACAAAAATCTGAATTCTAAATAATTAGGGAATCCAGAATCTGTTAAATCGACCTTCATATTGTCTTCTTCATCATACATATATTTAATACGCATTGCTTCTATTGAATACAAAAGTAAGTCTGAATATTGCTTAAAAATCTGTAACTCTTGTTGGGTACATAGTTTTTCTTGCTGCACACTTACAATCAATTCTTTTAAAACAAAATCGACCATTTTATGATAAAAAACGTATTGTTCTTTGGAGTCTAAAAGTGCAGAATCTAAAGGTGTTGTTATCATTTTTAAAATTTAAGAATATCGTTCAAAGTCTTTTTAATAAGCTCTACATCTTTTAAAGCTATTTTACCAATTTTTTTATCTAACCTTGTTTTAGAAACAGATTGAACATGAAATGTCAAAACTTCGGAAGTTTTATCTAATCCGTTTATTTCATTCGGATTTAAAATAAGATTCCCTTTATAATTTTTTATACTTGTAGTTAAAGGACAAACAATAACCACTTGTAAATATTTGTTTAACATATTTCCACTAATAATTACAGCAGGTCTTTTGCCACTTTGCTCACTTCCTTTGGTTGGGTTTAAGTACAACTCCCAAATTTCTCCTTGCTTCATTTAGTTTGCTTCTGAGTTATTTACAGCAGTAAAATACTCTTGCATGCCTTCTTCTGCAACCATTAAAATATCTTTATCTGTTGCAGCTTGCTTATAAGAATTAATATAACTGGCCTTTTCTACTTGCTCTAAATAAATTTCTAACGCGTTTTCTATGATCCTATTTTTAGGAAGCTGTAACTCTTTTGCCAAAGCAGATAACTTATCTAATAAATTATCTGGTAATGAAGATGTGAATGTTGCCATTTTATATTTGTTTTTTACAAATATAAATAATATTTATTAATTTTATTTATAAAGAATAAGTTAATTTGTTAAAAATTAACATTTTAGAGTTTAAGTATTCAGTGTTCAGTCTCAGTTTACAACTTTCAACTGACTAAAAACTGCAACTGCAACTGTAAACTCAATTAAGAAAGTAAATCATCATTAGAAAAGAGCTTTAGTGTTCAGTCACAGTTTACAGTTCTCAACTGACTGAAAACTGCGACTGTAAACTGTAAACTCAATTAAGAAAGCAAATCATCATTAGAAGTGTCTGTTTTTGGTTTTTCTGATGACACCTCTTCATTATTCTCAACAGGTGCATTTGCATCTGCTTTATAATAGTCTTCAAAAATTTCTTTCATATCAATTCCATAACGGTCTGCAAAGTTCTTTTGAATGTCTACATCCTTCTCTCTAATTTCATGTAAAGCTTCTGCATAGGTACTATAAACACCTGTCATTACTTTTTCATGAACAGGAATATTATCCATCATATCTTGACGAGCTCTTGCACTTGCAGAATGCATAGAAGCCAAGGTTTCACCAATATGTTCATCAGTTTTTACACCTAAATGCTCTAAAATTGCTGCAAATTCTTGATCTGTTCTTGCTTTTAGCGCAACAATATAACCATCGTAATATTTTAATCTTTCTTCTGTATCTGATTTTAATTTTGCTCTATGAGTTTGTAAGTTAGAACGCAAAGAAGTTAGCACTTTAATTGTTAAATTGTGCTTATGTACAAAACTATCTTTAGATGCAGCAAGTGTTGTGTAAGCATTTTTAAGTCCTTCTAATTCTTCTACTTTTTGCTCAATCGTTGTTACTTTACCAATCGCTTCTGAATAGGCTGTAGATTGTTTGTCTGCAATTTCATCTAATTCTTGTCGAGATTGTTTTAACAAAGCATATTGTTCTTCTAATTGATTTTCTACTTCCTTCTTTTTTTCTAAGGCTTTTGTATGATTTTTAGAAGCCTCTACAATTGCTGTTTTTAATTTTTCTTCTACTTCCTTAATTTCTACTTCTCTATTTTTTAAACGCGTAACTGCAGCTTGAGATTTAAAAGAAAGTTCGCCCAACAAAGTTTGAATATCTGCACTTTCTATACGTTGTTGAAATAGTGCTTTTGCTTTATTATCTGCACCTGCTCTTACTTTCTCTGCTGCTGCAAATTCTACTTCCTCTCTTTTTATTTTAGATTTTCTACCCCACAAATTATTCCACCAAGTATCTGGTTTGTTTTGGGCGTCTTCCAATTCTATTCTTGCTCTTTCTAATGCTTTTTGAGCATCGTCTATCACTTTTTGTTCCTCTGCATTTAAAGCAGAAAAACCTTCGAATTTGATACCAACTTCATCTTGATAATCTGTTAAATCTTTTATAGCGTCTAATAAAGAAGTTCTATCTTCTTTTGCCATATCTACCACATCATCTAAAGTAGCATTTAATATTTTCTGACGCTTTTCTGGATCTTCTTCTTGTGAAAGTTTAGATTTCATTGTATCTATAGCTTTCCCCCAGTTTACATCTACTTTTTCTGTTTTTTGAGTAGCATTTGTTTCTAATAAATCAAAATCATCAGCCATTTTTTATATTTTTTTTAAGTTGAACATTTTTTAAGTGTAGCAATTTCGTTATTTTTTTGATAAAAAAGGAGCGTTTCACTATTTATATCTAGTAATTTATCTTTAAAAGTTAATATTTATTTAAACTTTAAGAGTTTACTGCTATTTTCTCAGTATTTTTAGCATCTAATTTTTTTAAAAGTGCAACTTTAATGAAACTTAAATTATCATTTTTATTAACCATCTTATTTTGCTTATTATATTCTAAGAATACACAAGCTCAATTGAGTAAAACTCACTACCTACCTCCAATTACAAGTGATGAAGGCATACAAAACCAATTCATTTACATATCTACACCCAAAACCAAAAATGTAAGTTTTAAAATTATCCCTATTGGAAGACCTGAAAATGAAATTATTACAGGTACTGTTTCTAATACTAATACATATAGCACAACCTCTTCTAGTGTTGGCTCTCAACTTTATCAAGCCTCAAACTCTAATGCTGTTATAACTTCTAATAAAGGATATATAATTGAGGCAAATGATGTTATTTATGTTTCTGTAAGAATGCGTTCCACTAGCAGTTCTCAGGCTGCAGCCATTGTTAGTAAAGGAGTTTCTGCTTTAGGTACAAATTTTAGAATGGGTGGTTTCTCAAATATAAGTACTGATGTTGATAACCTAAATTTTATTTCTGTAATGGCTACAGAAAATAATACAAATGTAACTTTTGATGAATTTACGCCAGGCATTTTAATTAACAATTATTCTGGTACTTTACCTATAAACATCAACCTAAATGAAGGAGAAACTTATATTGTTTCTGTTTCTGAAGAAAGAGGTGGCAGACCAAGTGATTTGATTGGTACACTAATTAAATCTGACAAACCTATTGTTGTTAATTCTGGCTCAGCAACTGGTAGTTTTCATACAGGAAATGCAAGAGATTTTGGAATGGATCAATTAGTAGACGCCTCTAAAGTAGGGAAAGAATATATTTTTGTAAAAGGGGAAGGAGCAAATGGCTGGGAAAATATTTTAATAGTTGCACATAATGATAATACTCAAATAAAAATTAATGGTAATCCAGCAATTACAACCATTAATAAAAGTGAATGGTATGTTATTGAAGGAAGCAATTATTCTTCTAGTGGAAATATGTATGTAGAAACCTCAGAACCTGCATTTGCTTTTCAGGGTGTTGGTTTTGGAAGCAGTGCTGCAAACCAAAGCCTGTTTTTTGTACCTCCTTTAAATTGTGAAAGCACTGGTTTTGTAGACAATATACCTGAAATAGATAGAGTTGGATTCGATTCTTTTCAAGGGGGCGTTACTGTAGTAACTAAAAGAGAAGGGAATTTAGTAATTGTAGAAAACTCTAGCAACCCTACTTTTTCTATTAATGGACCAAATAATGTTACTGGAAAAACGGACTATGTAACCTACAGAATTACAAATCTTTCTGGAAACGTTTCTGTAAAAAGTTTAGTTAAAAATAGTGCTGGTAATGATGTTGCTACAGAATTATATTGTTCTTATTTTAACCAAAATGGACGTGCAACTTCTGGTGGTTTTTATTCTGGATTTCCTTCTGCTCCAGAAATAAATTTTGAAGCTGCAATAAATACACTTGGTAATTGTATTGGTAATGATTTAACATTAGAAGCTGCCAACACAGATTTATTTGATACTTTTGAGTGGTTTTTTGATGATGGATCTGGAGAAGTTGCTACAGGTGACATAACCCCAAAAATAAGTCCAATTCAACCTGGTAGATACAAGTTGGTAGGTACAATTAATTGCTCTGGTACTAAATTTACATCTGCCACTGTTGTGGTTAGTGCTTGTCCTGATGATTATGATGGAGACACTATTATAGATAATATAGATGATGATATTGATAATGATGGTATTTTAAACTGTGATGAATCTATTGGGAATGCTACTTTAAATATCAGTAATATTAACAGTCCTAGTATTATTTTTAATGATAATAGCACCAATAACTCAACTACAAGTATATATACAGAAACTGAAACTAATAATAATTTTTCAGGAACCAATACAGGTAACTTTACATCAACTATTAATACAGCACCAGACTCTAAACTGGCATACAATTTAACATTTAATCAAAATATTAATTTTGTAATAACCCAAAATCAAACTACAAATCATACAATTTCTGAGGGAGAATATTTTATTTTAACAGTAAACCCCAATAATAAAAATATTACACTTATAGACCCAAATGATCAATTACTAGTAGATACTAATTCAGACGATGAGTTTGAAGCTGGTATTACAATTTTATCTGCATCAGAAATAAAATTTAAATACAAAACCAATTTAAATGGAGCAAATGCTACCTTTAAATTTGTAGCAAATCAAGTAAATCAAATTGAATTTAAGCATCAATCTAAAGAAATTACTGCAACATCTAATTTTAATGGAAATATTCAATTAACATGTTTTTCTAGAGACAATGACAATGATGGTATTGAAGATATGTTTGATTTAGATTCTGATAATGATGGAATACCAGATCTTATTGAAACTGCAAATGACAATGATACAGATGGCGTTTTAAATTATTTAGACATCGATTCTGATAATGATGGAATTTACGATCTTACAGAAGCTGGGCATAATCTAACAGATGCAAATTTAGATGGTATTTTAGACAACGCAAATGCAAATATTGGTAGTAATGGTTTGGTAGATGCTTTAGAAACAACACCAGATGCTAAAATACTAACTATTGATTATACAGTTGCTGATACTGATGAAGATACTAACTTCAATTTTACAGAAGTAGATGCTGACAATGATGATTGTTTTGATTTTTTAGAAGCTGGCTATTTTGGTATAGATACTGGTACAGTAAACACATTCCCTACTCCTTTTGTAATTGTTGATAAAAACGGAAAAGTAACAGGCTCTAATGGCTATGCAACATTGCCTAATAATAATTACATTATAGCTGCACCTATAAACATAACAAAATTTGAAGATACTACGTTTTGTGAAAATGACACGGATATAATTACAATAGAATCTACCGCAGAAAGTTTTAAATGGGAAGTATTTAACGGATTGGGTTGGAATTTAATATCTGATGATGCTATTTACAGTGGTAGTAATACTGCTAACTTGCAAATAACTGAAACACCTTTAACTTATGATAATTATTTCTACAGAGTTACTTTAAGTAGAGCAGGAAACTCTTGCCCTATAAGATCTGAGGCTATTAGACTTACTGTTAACCCTGCTCCTGTATTAAAAGCAAACCCAACATTACAACATTGTATTAGTGAAAATGATACAAACCCAACAGTAAATTTAACAACCGCAGAAAATAATATTTCTTCAACTGCCAATGTTACTTTTAAGTACTTTGAAGATCAAGCTGGTTTAATAGAAATTACAAATTTTACTTCTTACCCTGTTATTGCTAATACAGTACAATCTGTATTTGTAAAAGTAACGTCAGCTAACAATTGTACCCAAAAAATAGCTGAATTAATACTAAACGTTGGAGAAACTGCAGACAACCCTTTTAATGAAACTCAACAACCAGTTTGTGATGATTTTTTAGATGCAGAAGGCAATAATACTGCTAATAATTCTGACACAGATAAAATTTCTAATTTCAGGCTAAATAGAACATCCATAATAAGTAGTATTAATCCTCCTGCCAATACAACTGTCTTATTTTATGAAAATGCAACAGATAGAAATAATTCTATAAATGAAATTGATATTAGTAACTTTAGAAACAATATTGCTAAAAATGATGTTACAGTAATTCCTCATGGAATACAATTTCCAATCTATTATAAAATTGTAAGTACCTTAAATAAAAACTGCGAAGGTTTGGGGCAATTTAACTTACAAATAAATGAAAGACCAATAGCTAGTAGCAATGTACTAACCCCTATTGAACAATGTGATACCGGTTTTTTTGATGGCAATTTTACAAACGGAAGCAATAACAATATTGATTTAACCCAAAAAATTGAAGAAGTGTTTGAAGGAACTGGGCAAAATATCAATGATTTTCAAGTAACTTTCTTTAAAACGGCTACAGCAGCAGCAATTGGCAACATAACTAGACCCGATTTTATTGGTACACCTTCACAGTATACAAACGATGTTGATACAGGTTTTACAGTTGGTAATACTGCAACGCAAACTATTTATCTTCGTATTTTAAACTTAATTACTGGCTGTACAAATTCTAATGTAAGTTTTCAAGTTATAATCAATCCTTTGCCTGTAATTAGTAACTTAATTGACCCTATTACAGTTTGTGATATTGGTAATGATGGAAACTCAACAAACGGACTAGCACAAAATATAGACATTAGCACCAGAGATGTATCTATTTTAGGTACTAGAAATGCCAATGATTTTACAGTAACATATCATAAAACCCAAGCAGATTTAAACGATTTATCATCAACAGGAATCAATAAAAACAGCTACGATTCTGATCCATTAAGAGTTACAATAAATCCCATAACAAATAGTAGTGAAGAGGTTTTATTTATTAGGTTATTAAACAACACAACAAACTGTGCTTTTAAAGAAGCTACTTTAACCATTATTGTAAACCCTGCACCAAGTTTCGAAACAATCTCTAATTTTACTCAATGTGATACAAATGAAGATGGAGATGATACAAATGGAATTATTCAGAATATTGATTTAAATACTAAAATTCCTGAAATTTTGGGTGTAAATCAAAACCCTAATAATTATACTGTAACTTTTCATACAGACCCAACAGACGCTTTAACAGGAGTTAATCAACTAACATTTCCTTATCAAAACACCAGTGCCACAGAAAATATTTATGTTTACATTCAAAACAAAACAACATTATGTGTAAATAGTGAAGCTACATTTCAAATCATTATAAATCCTTTACCTAGTTTTACTATAAGAAGTCCTCAAACACTCTGTTTAAGGGACGGAAAAATAAATATTTTTGCTGAAGATTTTTCAGATGATTATAATTATCAATGGAAAGATATTGATGGTAATGATTTAAACCCATTAAATACTGATGATAATATTGATATTACACTTCCAGGGTTTTACACAGTTACAGCAACTACAAAAGATGGTACCATGTGTACTAGAACTATAGATTTTGAGGTAAAACCATCACAACAAGTAAATTTTGATGAAAGTTTTATTACAATTGATGATGATGTAAATGCAATAGACTTTAGTGATAATATTTCTATTCGTATAAATAATATAGACAATAGTTTAGCTTTTGGCGATTATCAATTTTCACTTAGAAATGATGATACAGGAGATGCATTTCCTTCAATAGGTTTTCAAGACGAACCTTTTTTCGAAAATCTAGAAGGAGGTATTTATACGATTACTGTAAACGATAAAAATGGTTGTTCTACCAATACAGAATTGCAAGTCTCAGTAATTCAATTTCAAAAATTTATAACGCCTAATGGCGATGGAATTAATGATACCTGGAAAATTAAAGGAGCAAATACTGAATTTTATTCAAGTAGCCTTAGTAGCATTAACATTTTTAATAGATATGGCAAGTTAGTTGCAAAAACACCTATTAATGGTCGTGGTTGGGATGGTACTTATAATAGCAATACACTACCTGCTGATGATTATTGGTTTAATGTACTCTTAGTACCAATTGATACATCAAAAAAACCAATTCAAAAAAGCGGACATTTCTCACTATTAAAAAGATAGAATAAACTTATATTTTAGTAGAAGCATCCACTAGAAAACCTTTACAAATTCCAAAAGACACAATAAGAGTTTGAGCAAAATATTAGTTAATTTAGCAGAAAATAAGAAATAAATTTCTATGGATTTAAACTTCAATAAAAACGAAGATTATAATAAATTATTAGTTTCAGATTTAAGAAAAAGATTTGCCAAAGTAAAATTAGGTGGTGGTCAAAAAAGAATTGACAAACACCATGCTAAAGGTAAGATGACAGCAAGAGAAAGAATAGATTATCTTTTAGATAAAAATGCTAAATCTATAGAAATTGGTGCTTATGCTGGTGAAGATATGTATGCAGAACATGGAGGCTGCCCTTCTGGTGGCGTTGTTGTAAAAATAGGCTACATCAAAAAAAAAATATGTATTGTGGTTGCCAATGATGCTACTGTAAAAGCAGGTGCTTGGTTTCCCATCACAGGAAAAAAAAATTTAAGAGCACAAGAAATATCCATAGAAAATAAAATTCCGATTATTTATTTAGTAGATTCTGCTGGCGTTTATTTGCCTATGCAAGATGAAATTTTTCCTGATAAAGAGCATTTTGGACGCATATTTAGAAACAATGCAGTGATGAGTAGCATGGGTATTACCCAAATTTCTGCAGTGATGGGTAGCTGTGTTGCAGGAGGTGCTTATTTACCAATTATGAGTGATGAAGCTATAATTGTAGATAAAACAGCAAGTATTTTTCTAGCAGGAAGTTATTTGGTAAAAGCTGCTATTGGAGAAAGTATTGATAATGAAACTTTAGGTGGAGCAACAACTCATTGTGAAATTTCTGGTGTTACAGATTACAAAGCCAAAGATGATAAAGATGCACTAGATAAAATTAAATTTATTGTTGATAAAATTGGGGATGCTAACAAAGCTGGGTTTAGCAAAACCGATTCTTTTTTACCAAAAGAAAATGAAGATGATATTTTTGGAATTCTACCCAAAGAAAGAAACGCACAATATGATATGTTAGAAATCATAAAACGTTTGGTAGATAAATCTGAATTTGAACAATACAAAGAAGGTTATGGACAAACCATTATTACTGGGTATGCCAGAATTGATGGTTGGGCAGTTGGTATTATTGCCAATCAGCGAAAATTGGTAAAAACTACATCTTCTAAAACAAAACCTACAGAAATGCAGTTTGGTGGTGTTATTTACAATGATTCTGCAGACAAGGCTACACGTTTTATTGCCAATTGCAATCAGAAAAAAATACCTTTAGTTTTTTTACAAGATGTTACTGGTTTTATGGTTGGCTCAAAATCTGAACATGGAGGCATTATAAAAGATGGAGCCAAAATGGTAAATGCAGTAAGTAATTCTGTGGTTCCAAAATTTACAATTATTATTGGAAATTCTTACGGAGCAGGAAACTATGCAATGTGTGGCAAAGCCTATGACCCAAGATTAATTGTAGCATGGCCAAGTGCAGAACTTGCTGTAATGAGTGGAAATTCTGCTGCTAAAGTATTGTTGCAAATAGAAACAGCATCTTTAAAAAAACGCGGAGAAGAAATTACGCCAGAAAAAGAAGCAGAATTATTTGACAAAATAAAATCTCGTTACGACCAACAAATTTCTCCTTATTACGCTGCTGCAAGAATATGGACAGATGCAGTTATCAATCCATTAGAAACCAGAACATGGATTTCTATGGGTATAGATGCAGCAAACCACGCTCCTATTGAAAAACAATTTAATATGGGTGTTTTGCAGGTTTAGTTTAATACAGTTTGTCATGCTAAAAGCATCTCACACAAAAACAAACAAACCATTAAAGATTCTTTAAGAATGACAAAACTGTATGAAAAATAACTATCTATTCAGTTTGTCATGCTGAAAGCATCTCACATAATAATTCGCAAAACGAAAAAGATTCTTTCAGAATGACAAAACTGTGTGGAAAATAACTATCTATTCAATTTGTCATGCTGAAAAGCATCTCACATAATAATTCACAAAACGAAAAAGATTCTTTAAGAATACCAAAACTGTGTGGAAAATAACTATCTATTAAATTTGTCATACTGAAAGCATCTCACACAACAACAAACAAACCATTAAAGATTCTTTAAGAATGACAAAACTGTATGGAAAACAACTATCTATTCAATTTGTCATGCTAAAAGCATCCTTTACAAAAAATCACAAACTGTTAAAGATTCTTTCAGAATAATAAAACTATACAGAAAAATATTATCATAAATTAATGACCTTTATCATAACTAATAAACTGTTTAAAACTTATTTTTGTCAAATATTTAATTTAAAACAATGAGTAAAGCTATTTATATTGCTGCAATTGAGTCTGATAGTGGTAAATCTTTGGTATCATTAGGTCTTTTAAGAATGATGTTAACCAAATCTTCTAAGGTTGGTTATTTTAGACCTATTATAAACGAAGCAATAGACAGTACTATTGACAATCATACAAAAACAGCTATTAGTTATTTTAACCTAGGTTTAGATTACAATGACTGTTATGCTTACAAACAAAGTGAAGTAGTAGAGCTTTTAAGTGAAGGTAAAACAGACGATGTTATTCAGACTGTTATTGAGAAATATAAGAAACTAGAGGCTAAATTCGATTATGTATTAGTTGAAGGAACCGATTTTTCTGGAGAAGGTGGTTTTACAGAATTAGATGTAAATCTAATGATTGCTAAAAACCTTGGTATTCCTGCATTAATTGTAGGTTCTGGAAACGGAAAGAAAAAGAAAGATTTTATCAATACCATGCAATTGACTTACAAGTCTTTTATAGCAAAAGAAGTAGATGTAATTGGTATCATTGCCAATAAAATTGAAGTAGATGAAGTAGGTTACATTCAAACAGAACTTCAAAAAAGTTTTCCTAAAAACTTACAAATAGATATTGTTCCTATAGTTGATTTCTTAGCTTTTCCAACAGTTAAAGAAGTAGTACAAGCTTTAAATGGTCGTGTATTATTTGGAGAGCAATTTTTAGACAATGCAATTGGTAGTTACAGCACAGGTGCAATGCAGCTGCGTAATTATTTAACAAGAATTAAAGAAAACGCTTTAGTTGTAACCCCTGGTGATAGAGCAGATATTATTTTAGGTGCTTTACAAGCTAACGCCTCTAGTAATTATCCTAAAATTGCAGGAATTATTTTAACAGGTACTATTTTACCTGAAGAATCTATCATTAAACTAATAGAAGGTGTACAATCTACAGTGCCTATTATTTCTGTTGATGGAGGTACTTTTAATATTTCTAATAAAATTGGTGCAGTAAAATCTAAAATTTATTCTACACACAACAAAAAGATTTTATTATCCTTAGATACTTTTGATAAATATGTAAATGCAGAAGGTTTAACAAACATTTTAACGTCTTATCAATCAGACAGGTTAACACCTAACATGTTTCAGTATAATTTATTACAAAAAGCAAGAAAAAATAAAAAACACATTGTTTTACCAGAAGGTAATGATGATAGAATTATAAAAGCTGCTGCTCGTTTACAATTATTAAACATTGTAGATTTAACTTTATTAGGCGATAAAAATACCATTGAATTAAAATGCAACCAATTAGGTTTACAAATAGATTTAAATAAAATAAACATTCTAAACCCTGACAATTCTATACATAATGATGCTTTTATAAAAACGTTATACGAAGCTCGTAAACACAAAGGAATGACAGAAATTGCTGCAAAAGATTTAGTGACCGATGTTTCTTATTACGGAACTTTAATGATTTTAAATGGTTTGGCAGATGGAATGGTTTCTGGAGCAGTACACACAACTATGCACACCATAAAACCATCTTTGCAGTTAATTAAAACAAAACCTGGTGTTTCTGTAGTTTCTTCTGTATTTTTTATGTGTTTATCAGACAGAGTTTCTGTAATGGGAGATTGTGCAGTAAACCCAAATCCTAATGCAGAACAATTGGCAGAAATTGCCATTTCTTCTGCACAATCTGCTGAAGCTTTTGGTATCGAAGCAAGAATTGCAATGCTTTCTTACTCTTCTGGAAGCTCTGGAAAAGGAGAAGAGGTAGAAAAAGTAAGAAAAGCAACAGAAATTGTTCGCAATTTAAACCCTCAATTAAAAATTGAAGGTCCTATACAATATGATGCTGCTGTAGACATGTCTGTCGCAAAAACAAAAATGCCAGATTCTAAAGTTGCAGGTCAAGCATCTGTATTGATTTTTCCTGATTTAAATACAGGTAACAACACCTACAAAGCCATACAAAGAGAAACTGGTGCATTGGCAATTGGCCCAATGTTACAAGGTTTAAATAAACCTGTAAACGATTTAAGTAGAGGTTGTACTGTAGATGATATTTTTAATACCGTTTTATTAACAGCAATTCAAGCACACCAAGAATAATATGAATATTTTAGTTTTAAATGCAGGCTCATCATCTTTAAAATATCAAGTAATAGAAATGCCTTCTCAAACAGTAAAATGTGTTGGTTTAGTAGAAAGAATTGGTATGGAAGATGCTGTTTTTACCCATGAAAAAGGAAGTGTAAAAAACTCAGAAATTTTACCCATTTTAAATCATGAAGTTGGTTTAAAAAAAGTAGCAAAAACTTTATTAGACAAAGAATTTGGGGTTATTAATTCTGTGGATGAAATAAAAGCAGTAGGTCATAGAGTTGTACATGGAGGTAGTAAATTTAGCGATACTGTAGAAGCTACAAAAGAAGTAAAAGATAATATTCGTGAATTATTTGACTTAGCTCCTTTACACAACCCTGCAAATTTAAAAGGTATAGAAATTGCAGAAACTATTTTTACATCAGCAAAACAAATTGTAATTTTTGATACTGCTTTTCATCAAACAATGCCAAAAGAAGCCTATCAATATGCAATTCCAAATACGTATTTAGATGATCATAAAATTAGAGCTTATGGTTTTCATGGCACAAGCCATAAATATGTATCAGAAAAAGCAATTGAATATTTAGGAGAAAAATCTAAAAACATCATTACCATTCATTTAGGCAATGGTTGCAGTATGTCTGCCATTAAAAATGGAAAATGTATAGAAACTTCTATGGGTTTTTCGCCAACAAATGGATTAATTATGGGTACAAGAGCTGGTGATATAGACCAATCTGTTATTTTCTTTTTGATGAAAAAACTCCATAAATCTGCAGATGAAGTAAACAATATCTTACAAAAAGAATCTGGATTAAAAGGTTTAACTGGTTTTTCTGATTTAAGAGAAATCTCTGAACAAGCAGCCAAAGGAAATGAACTTTGTAAAAATGCATTAAAACTTACAAGCCATAGAATTAAAAAATTTATAGGTTCTTATACTGCTGCTTTAAATGGTTTAGATGCCATTGTTTTTACAGCAGGAATAGGAGAAAACTCAAGTTTAATGAGACAATTAACTTGTGCTAATTTAGATTTTCTGGGAATTGATTTAGATGCCCAAAAAAATGCAATTCGTTCTAAAGAAATCCAAGAAATTCAAAAAGAAAACGGTAAAGTGAAGATTTTAGTTATCCCTACTAATGAGGAAATTGAAATTGCAAAACAGTCTTATCAACTTATAAAATAACCTATTATACGATTTTACAAATGATAATAAACAAAGACCCTTCAGATTTTAAAAAACTGAAGGGTCTTATTTACTTGAACAAGATATTGTTCATCAAAATTTAATAAAAGAATCTTTAGTTTTTAACAATTCTTTTTGTTGCAATACTACCTGTGTTAGATTCTACTCTTAAAATATAAACACCTTTATTTAAGTTTTCTAAATTAATTTTATTTTTGGTTGATGTTACTATTTTTTTACCAATAACATTAAAAATTGATACATTTTTAATAGTAAAATTTCTATCATCAATATTTAAAACAGAAGATGTAGGATTTGGATATACAGAAAAATCAATACTATTAAAATCATCTAAACTTACTGTAGCTTCATTATAGTTATAGGTTGTTCTGTAATCTGAACCTCCAGAAGAACTACTTAATATTTTATTTACAAAACTTACCTCTTGATTTGTAAAAACTCCTAAACCAGTTCTATCTCTAAAAGGATGAGAGAAACTCTCAAGATTTATAGAATTATCAAAAACATATGTTTGTTGATAGCTTTCTGTAAAAACTCCATTTTCATAATTAAAGGAAGTTTCAGATATTTGATTCCCATTACCATCATAAACATACTCGTCTTTATAAGTATTTAAATATGATGTACCATTCCATTCTTTATACAAAATAGAAATTAATTTATTATTGGCATTGTAGGTGTTTGTTGATATTTCACTTGGCACCCAACTTGTACCATTCCAAATTTCTATTGTTGTACTAGAAATTAAATTATTAGTGTTATAAGAAACGGTAACTTGGGCAGAATCTTCTTCAAAAACCCAACCAGAACCATTCCATTCTGATCCAGTTATTTGAGTAATCAAGTTATTATTTATTAAAAACTCTCTCCTGTACTCATTCTTCCAAGCACCATCTAACCATTCTTGATCAATAATTAAACTTACAATACCATTTGTGTAAGTATAAGTTTCACGATATTTCCCCAGAGAATTGCCATTACTTGTATCAAATTCCTCATAAACTTCTGTTAGTATTTTATTAGAAGAATTGTAAGTATAATTGGCTGTATTCATAATAGCACCAGTAGAAGTTCCATCCCATTCATATTGCTTTTCTTCGATTAAATTTTTATTCTCATCATAGGTATATTCAGTTCTGCTATTACTAAGCCAATTTATACCATCATAATTTTCTTCTACGCTAGAAGTTAATTTGTTTTGGCCAAAAATTGAAATGGCTGTAAAAGTAAGGAGTAAAAATGTAATTTTTTTCATAGTAATTTAGTTTTAAATTGTTTGGTAAAACAAATATAAGTATAATAAAAGAACTTTAAAAACTTATAATGAGTATTATGAGTACTTAATTTGGTTTAAATTCTTTAATTTACATTTTAAATAATCAGTATTCAAAAAATTGTAAAACAACATTCAATCCTTTACATTTGTATAGTTAATTAAAAAAATAAACATTAGAAATGGGTAGAGCATTTGAACTTAGAAAAGGACGCAAAATGAAACGTTGGTCTGCAATGGCTAAAACCTTTACTAGAATAGGTAAAGACATTGTAATGGCTATTAAAGAAGGTGGTCCAAACCCAGATTCTAACTCTAGATTAAGAGCAGTTATGCAAAATGCAAAAGCTGCTAATATGCCAAAAGACAATGTAGAACGTGCCATAAAAAAAGCAACCGATAAAGATACTGCAAACTACAAAGAAGCTTTATTTGAAGGCTATGCTCCTCATGGAATTGCTGTTCTTTTAGAAACTGCTACAGACAATAACAATAGAACTGTTGCCAATATTAGAGCTGCTTTTAATAAGAACGATGGAAATTTAGGTACTTCTGGATCTGTTGTTTTTATGTTTGATCATGTATGTACTTTTACAATTAAAAAAGAAGATATTACTGTTGATTTAGAGGAATTAGAATTAGAGTTGATAGATTTTGATGTTGAAGAGGTTTTTGATGATGAAGAAGGTGTAATTATTTACGCTCCTTTTGAGCAATTTGGAGCAATACAAACCTATTTTGAAGAAAATAATACCGAAATTTTATCTTCTGGATTTGAAAGAATACCCACAACAACCACAAAATTAAACGAAGAGCAACAAGCTGATGTTGAAAAATTGTTAGAAAAGTTAGAAGAAGATGATGATGTACAGAATGTTTTTCATTCTATGGAAATGTAAAGTTATTTCAAGGAGTTACGCAGAGTAATTTTACAGAGTAGCACAAAGAAAAAATGTTAAACGTAATATATACTGTTTGTCATTTCGTAGAAATCTAATAATAATCTGACTTTATAATAGTTATTTAAAAAAATGTGACTTATCAAAATGTATTGTGTCAAATATAATGAAGTGGCTTTAAAAGATACTTCTAACAAAAATCAAAAAAAAACCAGCATCTAACAATGCTGGTTTTATTGTATATGACTTTTAATGATTGCATCAAATACTTCTTGCTGCTCTAAAAAAGAAGTTTGTATGCCTAAATAAGAAAGTTCTTTCAACTTACTTTCTAAACGAACATAATCTTTTTCTGTGGTTAAAATCAGTTTTTTAGATGATTTTAAAGCAGAATATTCACTTTTAATACCTTGTATTTCTTTATCAGAAAAATGATGATGATCTGAGTATTTTAAATGTTTAAAATTTACGTTCTTGTCTTTTAAAAATGATAAAAGTGGGGTTGGGTTTGCTATTCCTGTAATTAATAAAACGTCGTAATTTTTTAAATCGTCAACTAAAATAGATTCTTTTCCAGAAGTTGTATCATCATAAGAAATACTGGTAAAAAACACATCTTTATTGTGTTTCTTTAATTTGTTACTAATTTTATTTTTACTTTTTTCTGATAAGTTGGTTGGACATTTAGTGACTAAAATTACATCTGCCCTAATAGCTCCTCTCCTACTTTCTCTTAAATTACCTGTAGGTAGTAAAAAATCAGCAGTAAATAAATCATCATATTTAGTCAATAAAATATAAAAACTGCCTTTTACTTTTCTGTGTTGAAAGGCATCATCTAACAAAACAACATCTGTAGATTTGCCTGAAATTAACTTTGTAATTCCTGCAACTCTATTGGCATCCACAGCAACATTAATATTTTTAAACTTTTTATAGTATTGCAAAGGTTCATCACCTACATCTTCTGCAGAATGAGTGTCATTTATCAACACAAAACCAGCTGTTTTACGTTTGTATCCTCTACTTAAAACCGAAGTTTTAAATTGGTCTTTTAACAAACGAATTAAATATTCTATTTGAGGCGTTTTTCCTGTTCCTCCAACACTTAAATTCCCCACAACAATTACAGGAATCTTAAATGAAGTTTGCTTAAAAACTCCTATATCAAAAAAAAAATTACGAATGCTTGTAACCACATCATAAATAATGGCAAAAGGAAATAATAAAAAGCGTAGAAATTTCATTAATACGAAAATAAGTCATTTTTATGGATTGATAAATTGAAAACACAAACTTTACTTATAAAATCATCTTTAAAAATATGAAAAGTTTTAAAGCCACGAATTCACGAATTTGATATCATCAAAAAAAACATTTCACGAATAGAAAATTCCGCTGGAATTTTTAAGAATTAGAAAAATTAATTTTATTCGTGAATTAGTGGTACTTTATTAAAATAATTGAAATTCAATAACTAACTTTGGTTTTCGATACAATTATAATTTATGACCATAAAAGACATCACCAATTATTTAGAAGAATTAGCACCTTTACAATATGCAGAAGATTTTGACAATGTTGGTTTATTAGTTGGTAATTACAGTACATCTGTTTCTGGAGTTTTAGTAACTTTAGATACTCTAGAAGAAACTGTTGATGAAGCAATTGAAAAAAAATGTAATTTAATTATTAGTTTTCATCCTATTATTTTTGGAGGTCTAAAAAAACTTAATGGAAACTCTTATGTAGAACGTGTGGTTTTAAAAGCGATAAAAAATGATATTGCTATTTATGCAACTCATACTGCTTTAGATAATTCTAAAAACGGAGTTTCAGCAAAAATGTGTGCTGTTTTAGGTTTAGAAAACACTAAAATTTTAATTCCTAAAAAAGGAATTATAAAAAAACTAACCACTTATGTTCCTGTTGATAAAGCAAAAGAATTAAGAAATCATCTTTTTAATGCTGGTGCAGGAAATATTGGTAATTATGACCATTGTTCTTTTAATATGATTGGAAAAGGAACTTATAGAGGGAACGAAAACTCAAATCCGACTTTAGGAGAAAAAGGAAAATTACACACCGAAAAAGAAACTGAAATTTCTGTAGTTTTTGAAAGTAAAAATGAAAGTTCTATTTTAAATGCTTTGCAAAAAAATCATCCTTATGAAGAAGTTGCTTACCAAATAATAACAACAGAAAATGTTCATCAAAATATTGGTATGGGAATGATTGGAGAACTTCCTTTAGAAATGGATGAAACCGAGTTTCTTCTATATTTAAAGAAAACTATGCAAACAGCTTGTGTACGTCATTCTAACTTTATCAATAAAAAAATAAAAAAAGTAGCCCTTTTAGGTGGATCTGGTAGTTTTGCAATTTCTAACGCAAAACGTGCTGGTGCAGATGCATATGTAAGTGCCGATTTTAAATATCATGAGTTTTTTACAGCAGAAAACAGCATACTTTTGGCAGATATTGGTCATTATGAGAGCGAACAGTTTACAAAAAACCTTTTGGTTGACTATCTTACGAAAAAATTTAGTAATTTTGCAGTCATTTTATCAGAAAAAAGTACAAATCCTATATATTATATATAAACATGGCAAAGAAGAAAGAAATTTCGGTGGAAGCAAAATTAAGAGCATTATACGATTTACAATTAATCGACTCTAGAATTGATGAAATTAGAAACGTTAGAGGTGAATTACCTTTAGAAGTGGAAGATTTAGCAGATGAAGTTGCCGGATTAAATACGCGTATTGCAAAATTAAACGAAGAATTAGCAGGCTTTGAAAACGACATTAACAACAAAAAATTAGCTATTGAAGAGTCTAATGGGTTAATGAAAAAGTACGAAGAACAGCAACAAAAAGTTAGAAATAACAGAGAATTTGACTCGTTATCTAAAGAAATTGAATACCAAGATTTAGAAATTCAATTGGCTGAAAAAAGAATTACTGAATACAAAGCAAAAATAGCTCAGAAAAAAATAGTTATTGAAAACACTACTGAAAAATTAGCGAAACAAGAAGATCACTTAAAGAATAAAAAAGCAGAATTAGATGCGATTTTAAAAGAAACTGAAAAAGAAGAAGAATTATTAGCTAAAAAATCTGATGAATTTTCTCAAACTTTAGAAACTCATTTATTTGCTGCGTACACAAGAATTAGATCTAAAGTAAAAAACGGTTTGGCTGTTGTTGCTATTGAACGTGGAGCTTCTGGAGGTTCTTACTTTACAATTCCACCACAAGTACAATTAGAAATTGCGAATAGAAAGAAAATTACCATTGATGAACATAGTGGTCGTATTTTAGTGGATGCTGCTTTGGCAGAAGAAGAAAAAGAAAAAATGGATAAATTCTTTTCTTAGAATTATTCATAAATTCATAAAAAAACTCGAAGCTTTGCTTCGAGTTTTTTGTTTTGATAAAGAAAGTAAATTATGATTAAAAATAGTTCTACTTGTAAGATAAAAACTCAATAAATAATTTAGAATTTGGAAAATGTTATCTTTTAAGTTAACTTTGTTTAATGATTAGAGAAATAATATTCTTTGAAACACATTTTATAGAATTTTATCAAAAACAAAACGGAAAAGTAAAAGGAAAGATTCAATATGCATTTGAATTACTAAAACAAGTAGAACGTGTACCTGAAAAATTTTTAAAACATTTAACAGGAACAAACGGACTTTATGAAATTAGAATTGAATATCAATCAAATATTTATCGAATATTTTGCTGTTTTGACAAAGGTAAATTAGTAGTACTTTTTAATGGCTTCCAAAAGAAAACTCAAAAAACACCAAAAAATGAGTTGGAAAAAGCGAAGAAATTAATGAAATCATATTTTAACCAAAAAGATAAAGAAAATGGATAAATATAAAAACATTACAAATTTTGAGCAACTGATTGAGGTTGAACATGGAAAAATTGGGACAGAAACTAGAAACAGCTATGAAGAAAAATCACAGATGTTTATTATATCTGAAATGCTAAAAGAAGCTCGAAAAGAAGCAAAAATGACACAAGAGCAACTAGCAAAAAAAACAGGTACTAAAAAAAGTTATATATCAAAATTAGAGAATGCAAAAGGTAATATTCAACTTTCAACTTTGATTCGAATTTTTGAACAAGGTCTTAACATGAAAATTGGATTGACGTTTGTTTAAAAGTAGCTAAAATCTTTGCTATAATTAAGGTTATAGAATTATTATAAATTTAAATTCAACAATATAATTTGGCACTTTCAGAAGTAAATAAACACTTGTTTATCAATTAAATAAGTTGTATTTTAGATAAAATCAAACCCCGAAAAT
>NZ_CANMHM010000022.1 GCF_947497695.1 uncultured Polaribacter sp.
GAAAAGCCTGACCATTTTTTTAGACGATTTTTGCTTTACACACTACAGGTTTTTTAAAAAAATGGGCACGCCCAAATAATAGTTCTTATTATTTTAAAGCAAAAAACTCATCAATTTATATATTGATGAGTTTTTGTTTTTTATTAGATATTTTAAGCATTAAATTGCCTTAAATACTGTTTGTTACATTGCTACTAAATCGCCAGTAATATCTTTTGAAGGCAATAAAGACTTACCCATTAAGAAAATATCTACTTGACGTGCAGCTTCTCTACCTTCTGATATTGCCCAAACAATTAAAGATTGACCACGACGCATATCACCAGCTGTAAAAATATTTTTTACGTTGGTTTGGTATTTTCCATAGGCTGCTTTGTAGTTAGAGCGTACATCTCTGTCTAAGCCTAATTGATCTGCCAACGTATTTTCTGGACCAGTAAAACCAAGTGCTAATAAGGCTAAATCACAAGGCCATGTTTTTTCTGTACCTGCAA
Source organism: uncultured Polaribacter sp. (assembly GCF_947497695.1). Classification (GTDB taxonomy): domain Bacteria; phylum Bacteroidota; class Bacteroidia; order Flavobacteriales; family Flavobacteriaceae; genus Polaribacter. Next base: position 495 of record NZ_CANMHM010000022.1, read on the forward strand.
CTTCTATTAGTTCTGGTCTTTGTCCTGGAACCATTTTCCATTCTACATTTACTGTTTTAAGAGCAATTAACTTTCCATTTTTATCTTTTACAAATTCTTTGGTGTTGATTAGCCAATTACGTTCTACACCTTCTTTATGAGATGAAGAAGTTTTTAGTTGTAAAGGCCAAAAAGGCCAAGGAGTAGTTGGAGATCTATGTCCTGGAGGTTTTGGCATGATTTCAAAGTTAACCACAGATTTTGCTCCATGTCTATTTGAAGTACCAATACAATCAGATCCTGTATCTCCACCACCAATTACAATTACGTCTTTATCAGTAGCCATAATTTGGTTTTTGACTTCTTTACCAAATAAAACTTTTGTTTGTTGCGTTAAAAAATCCATTGCTTGTACAACACCATCAGCATCAATACCAGGAGTAGGTAAGCTACGTCTTTCTGTAGAACCACCACAAAGAACAATAGAATCGAAAGATTTTAGCTCTTTTACATCATAATTAACCCCAACATTTACATTGGTTTTAAAGGTAATTCCTTCTGCTTCTAAAATGGCAATTCTTCTATCGATGATTCCTTTTTCCATTTTAAAGTTAGGGATTCCATAACGTAATAAACCACCAACTTCATCGTCTCTTTCAAAAACAGTAACTGTATGACCAGCTCTATTTAATTGTTGTGCTGCAGCTAAACCTGCAGGTCCAGAACCTACAATAGCGACCGTTTTACCAGTTCTTGTTTTAGGAGGTTGTGGTTTAATCCAACCTTCTTTAAAAGCACGTTCTACAATATTTTTTTCTATATTTTCTATTGAAACAGGGTCTTCTATAATACCTAGTACACATGCTTGTTCACACGGTGCTGGGCATAAACGACCTGTAAATTCTGGAAAATTATTTGTAGAATGTAAAATCCATGAGGCTTTTTTCCATTCTCCTTGGTGTACCATGTGATTAAAATCTGGAATTAGATTTCCTAATGGGCAACCACTATGACAGAAAGGAATACCACAATCCATACAACGAGATCCTTGTTTGGTAATCTCTTTTTCTGATAAAGGAACTGTAAATTCTTTATAATCTTTTACACGATCTTTTACAGAGGTGTATTTTTCATCTTGTCTTTCAAATTCTTTAAATCCTGTTACTTTTCCCATGACATTATGCTATTGTTAATTCTTCGAACATTGGTTCTTCTGTTTCTATACGTTTTAATGCTTTTTTGTATTCAGTAGGCATTACTTTTACAAAGTTTTTTAAACTTGTATCCCAGTCTGCTAATAATTCAGCACCTTTTTTACTATTGGTATATAAAACGTGTTTTTCTATGTCTGCTTTTAATTCTGCTGCTACTGCTTCAGAAATATCTTCAAATTCTATTGTTTCTGTATTACAAAGACCGTTTACAAATTTGTTTTCTGGGTCATATACATAAGCAATACCACCACTCATTCCTGCCGCAAAATTTCTACCTGTTTTACCTAAAACAACTACTTTACCACCCGTCATATATTCACAACAGTGATCTCCAACACCTTCTACAACAGCTGTTGCACCAGAGTTGCGAACAGCAAAGCGTTCTCCTGCAATACCATTAATGTAAGCTTCACCAGCAACTGCTCCAAACATACAAACATTACCAACAATGATATTGTTTTCTGCTAAAAAGTCTGCTTTTGCAGGTTTTTTTACGATTAATTTTGCTCCAGACAACCCTTTTCCTAAATAATCGTTTGTATTACCATCTAATATAAAAGTTAAACCATGTGCACCAAATGCTCCAAAACTTTGTCCTGCAGAACCTGTAAAGTTAATGTTTAATGTATCTTCAGGTAAACCTAAGTGACCATATATTTTAGAAACTTCATTACTTACAATAGCACCAACAGTTCTGTTTGTGTTTTTTATAGGGTAATTTAGTGTCATTTGTTCTTTACGATACAAAGCTCTGTGAGAATCTTTTAAGATTGTAAAATCTAAAACATCTTCTAAATTATGATCTTGTTTTTCAGTATTTCTTACAGTCATACTTCTGTAAGAAGTTGGTCTGTGTAAAATACTAGATAAATCTAACCCTTTAGCTTTGTAATGCTTAATAGCATTGTTTGCATTTATTTTGTGAGTTTGTCCCACCATTTCATCTAAGGTTCTAAAACCTAGTTGTGCCATAATTGCTCTTAATTCTTCTGCAATATAATAGAAGAAATTAATTACGTGTTCTGGTGTACCTTTAAAGTTTTTACGCAATTCTTTGTCTTGCGTTGCAATACCAACAGGACATGTATTTAAATGACATTTACGCATCATAATACATCCAGAGGCAACTAAAGGAGCGGTAGCAAAACCAAATTCTTCTGCTCCTAATAATGCTGCAATAGCAACATCTCTACCTGTTTTTAATTGACCATCACACTCTACAACAATTCTACTTCTTAGATCGTTAAGCACTAATGTTTGCTGTGCTTCTGCTAAACCAAGTTCCCAAGGTAAACCAGCATGTTTTAGTGAGGTAAGAGGAGAAGCTCCTGTACCACCATCATAACCAGATATTAACACAACATCTGCTTTTGCTTTTGCAACACCAGCAGCAATGGTACCAACACCAACTTCTGATACTAATTTTACATTAATTCTAGCTTCGCGATTTGCATTTTTTAAATCGTATATTAATTGTGCTAAATCTTCAATTGAATAAATATCATGGTGTGGAGGAGGAGAAATTAATCCTACAAAAGGTGTTGAGTTTCTTGCATTTGCAATCCAAGGTAACACTTTGTAACCAGGTAATTGACCACCTTCACCAGGTTTTGCACCTTGTGCCATTTTAATTTGAATTTCTCTTGCGTTTGATAAATAATGAGAAGTTACACCAAAACGGCCAGAAGCTACCTGCTTAATTGCAGAGTTTCTACTATCTCCATTAATATCTTTTTGAAAACGGTTTCTATCTTCACCACCTTCACCAGAGTTAGATTTACCACCAATTCTGTTCATGGCAATTGCTAAGTTTTCATGTGCTTCTCTAGAGATAGACCCATAAGACATTGCACCTGTTTTAAAACGTTTAACAATTTCTGTCCAAGGTTCTACTTCTTCTAAAGGAATAGGATCTAAGTTATCAAATTGAAACAAACCACGAATTGTCATTAAATTTTCTGCCTGTTCGTTAATTGCTTTTGCATAGACATTATAACTATTTTGGTCGCTTAAACGAACTGCTTGCTGTAATTTAGAAACTGTAGTTGGGTTAAATAAATGACGTTCACCATTTCTTCTCCATCTATAATCTCCACCAACGTTTAAACCTAAGTTTTTGTCGATTTTATTATCTGGATAGGCTTGTCTAAAACGTTGATCTATTTCTTTTTCTATTTCATATAAACCAATACCTTCTATTCTAGAAGCTGTGTATGGGAAATATTTTTCTACAAATTGAGAATTAAATCCTACGATTTCAAAAATTTGAGAACCTCTGTAAGAGTGTAGTGTAGAGATTCCTATTTTATTCATCACTTTTAGAATTCCTTTTCCAATGGCTTTGTTAAAATTATCAACAGCTTTCTGTTCATCCATTCCTGTGATGAAACCATCTTTAACTTGCGTTCTAATAATTTCATTTACCATGTAAGGATTGATGGCACTAGCACCATAACCAAATAACGTAGCAAAATGATGTGGTTCTCTTGGTTCAGCAGATTCAATAATAATATCAAAGTAAGAACGTTTTCTTAATCTGTTTAATTGATGATTAACAAAAGAACAAGCTAACAAAGCAGGGATTGGAGCAAACTCTTGATTTACACCTCTATCTGATAAAATAATGATATTATTTTTATTTTCAATTGCTTTTTCAACTTGGACAACAATAGCATCTAAAGCATCTTCTAATCCATTTAAACCTTGAGTTTTTGGATATAAGATTTGAATTGTTTCTGCTTTAAAACTCTCAATATCAATATTTCTAATTTTTTCTAAATCTGCATTAGAAATTACAGGGTTTTGTATTCTTAATTTTCTACATTGTCTGTCTGTAATACTAAAAATGTTTCTATCTTTTCCTAAGTTTAAACTAATGTCAGTTACAATTTCTTCACGAATACCATCTAAAGGGGGGTTGGTAACTTGTGCAAATAATTGTTTAAAGTAATTTGATATTAACTGAGGTCTGTCTGATAAAACAGCTAAAGGGGTATCTATTCCCATAGAACCTAAAGCCTCTTTACCAACTTGTGCCATTGGTGTTATTACTTCTTGGATATCCTCAAAAGTATAATTAAATAAACGTTGACGAGTTTTTACATCAATAGTTTCAATAGAACATGTTTCTTCTGTATAAGGAACATCTTTTAAGTGTAAGCGTGTATTGTCTAACCATTTTTGATACGGTCTTTCTGAAACAATTTTACTTTTAATTTCTTCATCACCAATAATACGTCCTTCATTCATGTCTACTAAGAACATTTTTCCAGGTTCTAGTCTACCATGTTCTTTTACATCCTCTGGAGCAACATCTACCACACCAATTTCAGATGACATTATTAAGCTACCACTTTTAGTAACTGTATATCTAGAAGGTCTTAAACCATTTCTGTCTAATAGAGCACCAATATAGTCTCCATCTGTAAAAGGTACAGAAGCAGGCCCATCCCAAGGTTCCATAATACAGGCATTGTATTCATAAAAAGCTTTACGCTCTTTAGACATTGTTGCATGTTTTTCCCATGCTTCAGGTATCATCATCATCATAATTTCTGGTAATGATCTACCTGTATGTGTTAATAACTCAACAACCATATCCATAGAAGCAGAGTCTGATTTTCCTGGTAAGATGATTGGGAATAGTTTTTCTATTTGAGGTCCAAAGACATCACTTTTCATGATTTCTTCACGCACACGCATTCTACTTACGTTACCTCTTAGAGTATTAATTTCTCCATTTTGACACATGTGTCTAAATGGTTGTGCTAACTCCCAAGTAGGCATTGTGTTTGTTGAAAAACGTTGGTGTACTAAAGCCAAACGTGTTACTAAATCTATTTCTTGTAAGTCTTTATAATAAGGTCCAATATCTTCTGGCATAATAATACCTTTATAGATAATGGTTGTTATTGATAAACTCGGAATGTAAAAATAACTACTTTCAGAAGTTTTAGATTCTCTTATAGTGTGTTCAGCTATTTTACGAGCAGCATATAATTTTGCTTTAAAAGTAGCTTCATCAATTTCTTCTGTTTTACCAACAAATAATTGTTCTATATTAGGTTCTGATGCTAATGCGATTTCTCCTAATTGATGAGAATCTACAGGCACTTCTCTCCATCCTAAAATAGAAAGACCTTGTGCTTTAATTTCGTTTTCGAAAGTATTTTTACAAAAATTATATTGGTTGGTAACTTTTGGCAAGAAAACCATACCAACAGCGTATTCTCTTTGATCTGGAATCGGGAAATCACAGACTCGCTTAAAATAAGCATGAGGAATGTCTATTAATAAACCAGCTCCATCTCCTGTTTTTCCATCTGAACTAACACCCCCTCTATGTTCTAGTTTTACTAGTATTTCTAGGGCATCGTGTATAATTTGATTTGTCTTTTCTCCATTTAAATTACAGATAAAACCTGCACCGCAATTTTCATGTTCAAACTCTGGTAAGTATAATCCTTGTTTCTGCATATCATATTAAATTATATGTACAAAAATAAGGGTTTTATTATGAAGGATTTAGTAATTGACCTATTTTAGCAGGATTTTTATGATGAAAACAATAAATTGCAAGAAAAAATTTATTTATTGCAATGAATCTCTTATTTATTGTCAAATTCACAAAACAAGAATAAGTCTGCAAATATTACTATTTACAGACTTGAATATTAAAATATTGATGTGATTAGTGTTCGTTTAAACGGAAGTCTGCATAAGCATCCATACCATGTTCATGAGCATCTAAGCCTTCTAATTCTTCTTTTTCACTAACTCTAATTCCCACTGTTTTCTTTAATGTAAATATAATTAAGAAAGAGGTTACGATACAGAAAGCTGCATAGCAAGCCACTCCTGTTAACTGAATTAAGAATGAGTGATCTGGGTTTGTAGAGAAAATTCCTACAGCTAAAGTACCCCAAATACCACAAACTAAGTGTACTGCAATTGCACCAACTGGATCATCTAATTTAATGGCGTCTACTAAAGCAACAGCAAAAACAATAATTGCACCTGCAATACCACCAATAATAATTGCACTTTCTGGTGTCATAACATCTGCACCAGCAGTAATACCAACTAAACCACCTAATATACCATTTAAGAACATTGTTAAATCTAAGTTCTTATACTTTAAGAAAGAAACTAAAGCAGCAATAACACCACCTGCAGCTGCTGCTAAACAAGTTGTAACTAAAGTTAAAGAAGTTAATTCTGGATCTGCAGATAATACAGAACCACCATTAAAACCAAACCAACCTAACCAAAGTATTAAAACACCTGCAGTTGCTAATGGTATGTTATGTCCAGGAATTGCTTGAGCCTTTCCGTTTTTGAATTTCCCTATTCTAGGACCTAGTAACCAAACTGCAACTAAAGCAGCCCAACCACCAACTGAGTGTACTAATGTAGAACCAGCAAAATCATAGAATCCCATTGCGTCTAAAAATCCACCACCCCATTTCCAAGAACCTGCAATTGGGTAAATTAACCCAACGTAGATTACTGTAAAAATCATAAAAGGTCCAATTTTCATTCTTTCAGCAACTGCACCAGAAACAATTGTTGCTGCTGTTGCTGCAAACATTCCTTGAAATAAGAAATCTGTCCACCAAGTGTAACCTCCATCTGCATATTCTGCAGTCATTCCATTTGCAGGAGCATCAATACCAAAACCAGCAAAACCAAAGAATCCTGAAGAACCTTCTGCAAAACCAGGGTACATCATATTAAAACCAGCAATATAATATAGTAGTAAACCTACTGTAATAATAAATATATTTTTAAATAAAATGTTAATAGTATTTTTTTGTCTTGTTAAACCAATTTCTAAAAATGCAAAACCAGTATGCATGAAGAAAACTAAAGCTGTACAGATCATCATCCATACATTGTTTGTTGTTAATAATTCCATGTTGTATATTATTTAGATTTTTTCTTTAAAGTTGTTCCTCCTTTTTCTCCCGTTCTTATTCTATAAGCTTCAGTAATGTCTGATACAAATATTTTACCATCACCAACTTCTCCTGTAGAAGCAGATTTTAATAATGCATCTATAGTTAATTGTTCGAAATCGTCATTTACAACTATAGATAAATGTCTTCTTTGAATATCACTTGTACTATAACTTACACCCCTGTATACATGTGCTTCTTTTTCGTTACCTAAACCAGTAACATCCCAATAAGAGAAAAAGTTTACGTCTACCTCATGTAGTGCTTCTTTTACATCGCTAAATTTAGATTTTCTAATAATCGCTTCGATTTTTTTCATAATAGAATATAATTTGTTCTTTTTAAAAAGTTAATTGTTTTATTATCTACAAACTTAATGACATTAATTTTCAATACAAAATCACATAACCTTTTTTTAGGTTATGTGATTTTAGGTTGAAGTAATTAACTAATTTAATTTTTATTTGTCTTCAAAATCTCTTTGTCTTTTACCTGGGTAAGCAATTGAACCATGTTCTGAAATATCTAATCCTTCGATTTCTACTTCTTTAGTAACACGTAAACCCATTGTTGCTTTTAAGATAGCTAAAACAATAAATGATAAAGCAACTGCCCAAACAGCATATGCTAAAACACCAATTGCTTGAGCACCTAATTGAGAAGCTCCACCACCATTAAATAAACCAATAGCTGTATCACCATCAACACCCCAAAGACCGATTACTAAAGTACCCCAAGCACCTGCAACACCATGTACAGAAGCTGCTCCAATAGCATCGTCTATTTTTAATTTCTTTTCAATAAATTCAATTGAGAATACTACAATAATACCACCAATTAAACCTGCAAGTACAGCACCTCCAGCAGTCATGTTTCCACAACCAGCAGTAATACTAACTAAACCAGCTAAACAACCATTTAAAGTTTGAGCTAAGTTTGGTTTTCCATACCAGATCCAAGTTGTAACTAAGGCACCTAATCCACCAGCTGCTGCTGCTAAATTTGTGATTAATACTACAGTTGAAGCTCCAGTTGCATCAGCACCACCCCAAGCTAATTGAGATCCACCGTTAAAACCAAACCATCCAAACCAAAGTATAAAAACACCTAAAGTTGCTAATATTTGGTTATGTCCTGGAATAGGAATTACTTTACCATCTACATATTTTCCTAATCTAGGACCTACCATAAATGCAGCTACTAAAGCAGCCCAACCACCTACAGAGTGTACTATTGAAGAACCAGCAAAATCAATGAAACCTAAGTTTGTTAACCAGCCTTCACCTTGCCATTGCCATCCACCAGATATTGGGTAGATTACAGCAGTCATAATTAAAGAGAAAATAATATATGTTGTATATTTTGTTCTACCTGCTATTGCTCCAGATACAATAGTTGCTGTTGTTGCAGCAAACATTGTTTGGAAAAATAAATCTGCTCCTTCACCTTGAAATAATCCACTCCAGAAAAACCATCCGTTTGAAGTATCTCCATACATTAAAGAGTAACCTACTAACCAAAAAGTTATTGATCCAACACAAATGTCTAGTAAATTTTTCATTGCGATGTTTACCGCATTTTTAGATCTTGTCATTCCAGACTCTACTAGTGTAAACCCTGCTTGCATTAAGAATACTAAGATACCTGCAATTAGCATCCAAAGCATTCCCATATCTCCGTTTATTTGTTCTACAGCTTGTGCAACTTCTGCAGTTGGAGTTTCTTGTAATAATGTTAAGAATAAACTCATATTATATAAATTTTAGTTAGTAATTGATTTGTTAACCTACGAAGAGCGAACTTCGTAGGTTGATTTTTTTGTAATTCTTAGAAAGAGTATACTGCAGCGATTGTTAAAGCAGATACACTTTTTTCAAGAGGACCATCAGTTGCGTTAAATACTTCAATAGCAGCATCGTCAGAAGAGTCGAATCTTAAGTCAGTAATTAATTTTAAGTTACTCGTTAAGTCAGCGTTTGCTGTTAAAGTAAAAGCTGTTACACTAGCGTCTGAAGCTCCATTTGCTTGAAAAAATTCTGGTCTTAAACCTAAAGCAAAAGTATCAGAAAGTGTTTGTTGAAGGTATAATGCAACACCTTGGTAACCTGCATCTGCGTCAGAAGAGTTAGAGTAAGCAGCATTTATACCTAAGAAAAAAGTTTCAGATAAATCAAAACCACCTGTATAGTCAATAAATATATTATCTGTAACCCCACTTCCATCTACACCACCGTAAATAAAGTTTAAGTATTGACCTTTGTAACCAACTTGTGCTCCAAATTGCATTTCACCACCTACATTTCCATCAGCACTAGATATTGCATGAGAGTTTGTTATTGCTAACATGTAAGATAAATCTTCTGATGCAGCGTAGTCTAATTTAATACCTGTATGAGAAAATGGTCCTGCATTAAATAAGTAAGATACTGTGTAGTTAAAGTTTGCCATAGGATTGATAACTTCATATCCTAAAAACGTGTTAAACTGACCAGCTGTTAATGTTACTTTGTCACTTACGTTATAGTAAGCATACAATTGGTTAATTGCACCTGCTAAGTTAGCGTCATCCGCTTTTGGTCCAAAAGCTAAATCAGCAACTACACCAGATTTTCCTTTTTCATAAGCAAATACAGTGTTTGCTGAACCTAAACCAAATCCGTTTGCATTTTGTGGATTTGCAATTAAAATACCTGGAGTTCCAGATCCGTCTACAAAGTTAGTTGTTCCATACATGTCTACTGTTCCGCTTACTGAAAATGTTCCTTTTTCTTCTTTCTCTTGTCCAGTTACAATTAAACTGGTTGCTAATAATAAAGTAAAAATAATTTTTTTCATAATGTTTGTTCTTTTAGTTATGTTTTAGTTTTATTGAACGGGTCAAAAGTATACTTTTATTTTAAACTGACAAGGGGTGTGTTTTTAAAAATAGGATATTTTTAATTTATACCCTCAAAAAAAAGGGGGTTATATTAAGATAAATTTATTTTTTTGTTTTTGAGTGGTTTAAAATATGAGGTTTGTAAAAAACTAGGTTGTAATTTTAGGATATTCATAAAAATGCACCTTTTGTAAAAAAAAATGCAATTATTGTACATTTGCATTTATGAAATACTCGTTTTCTTATATAGTAAGGTTGCAATTTTTAGGTTTTCGTTTTTCTGGATGGCAAAAACAAACTAATGCTAAAACATTGCATGATATGGTAGATAAATCGTTGTCGTTTGTTTTTAAAGATGTTGCCTACAAGACTATAGGTATTGGTAGAACAGATGCTAAGGTTTCTGCAAATACTTACTATATTCAGATGTTTACAGGGGTTTTGGTTGATGAAAATTCTTTTATAGCTTGTTTAAACAGTAATTTTTCTCCTGATTTTAGAGCGATTTCTATTCAGCAAGTAGATAGAAGTTTTAATGTAATTAATGCTCCGAAGATTAAAGAGTATCATTATTATTTTTCTTTTGGAGATAAAAACCACCCTTTTTCTGCACCTTTTATGGTAAATATTGATGAAAAATTGAATTTAGATGTGATGATGCAAGCTGCAAAATTATTTGAGGGAGAACATTATTTTCATAAATATTGTACAAAACCATCAGAGAATACTATTTTTAAAAGAATCATTGATTCTTGTGAAATTGTTGAGAACGATATTTTAACCGCCAATTTTTTTCCTGAAACCTCTTATATATTAAAGGTAAAAGGAAAAGGTTTTTTGCGTTATCAGATAAGATTGATGATGGCTGCTTTGTTTGAAGTAGGAAAAGGAAATTTAGATTTACAGTTTATTGAAGCGTCTTTAAAAGAAGACAATGATAGAATGTATATGAAAACCAATGCTCCTTCTTCTGGTTTGCAGTTGTATGATGTTGAATTTGAAATATAAAATTGTATTTTATTGTACGGGTTTTTGTTTCAAAGACGCCTCTGCACAAAGGATTGAAGCATTTGTTTGAGCTCTCACGCTTTTGGGCGTGAAGCGAGTGCTGAAAGCCTGACCTGAAAGGTTGTGCCAAAAAAATATGTGCTAAATAAATGTTGTTTTTTTATACCTTATATATAAGGAGTAGTTTATTGTTTAATAATAGCCCTAGAAATAACCATTTTCTGAATTTCTGAGGTGCCTTCGTAAATTTGTGTAATTTTTGCATCGCGCATTAAACGTTCTACATGGTATTCTTTTACAAAACCATTGCCTCCATGAATTTGTACAGCTTCTATGGTTTGCTCCATGGCAACTTTACTAGCATATAATTTTGCCATTGCACTAGATTTATCATAGTTTTTACCTTGGTCTTTGTCCCAGCCAGATTTTAGAACCAGCATTCTTGCAGCTTCAATTTCTGTATACATATCTGCTAGTTTAAAAGCAATTGCTTGATGATTGCAAATTTCTGTACCAAAAGATTTGCGGACTTTAGCGTATTTTAAAGCCAATTCATAACCTCCAGCAGCAATACCTAGAGCTTGGGCTGCAATACCAATTCTACCGCCAGAAAGTGTTTTCATGGCAAATTTAAAGCCAAAACCATCTTCTGCAATTCTATTTTCTTTGGGTATTTTTACATCGTTAAACTGTAAAGTATGAGTATCAGAACCACGAATACCTAATTTATCTTCTTTTGGCCCAATATGAAAACCTTCTGTTCCTTTTTCTACAATAAAAACATTGATGCCTTTGTGTCCTTTTTCTCTATCGGTTTGTGCAATCACTAAATAAATATCTGCTCTACCACCATTTGTAATCCAGTTTTTTGTGCCGTTAATTATATAATGGTCTCCTTTATCTTCTGCTGTTGTTGCTTGTGAGGTGGCATCAGAACCAGCTTCTGGTTCACTTAGGCAAAATGCCCCAATGAATTCTCCTGTTGCTAATTTTGTTAAATATTTTTGTTTTTGATCTTCGGTTCCAAAAGCTTCTAAGCCATAACAGACTAATGAATTGTTTACAGAAACAATTACAGCAGCAGAAGCGTCAATTTTAGAAAGTTCTTCCATAATTAATATGTAAGAAATGGTGTCCATGCCACTTCCTCCATATTTTGGGTTTACCATAATACCCATAAAACCTAAATCTCCCATTTTTTTAACCAACGCATCAGGAAACTCTTGTTTGTTATCTCTTTCAATAACGCCAGGTAATAATTCTGTTTGTGCAAAATCTCTTGCAGCATCACGAATCATTACATGTTCTTCTGTTAGGTTAAAATCCATTGGGGTTTATTTTTATTAAATTATTAGACTATGCTTTCAAAGATATTGATTTAGTAACATATTATCAATAGACATTTGTTAATTTTACAGGTATGAAAGCAAATGAAATTTTTGTTATTGGTTTAATGTCTGGAACTTCTTTAGATGGTATTGATTTGGTGTATGTGAAATTTTTAAAAGAAAAGTATCAATATTTTGAGGTATTAGCATCAGAAACTATTTCGTATTCAAAGGAATGGAAACGAATTTTACAAGAAGCGATTCATTTTTCTGCGGATGATTTAACAGTTTTGAATATTAATTATGGCGAACTTTTAGGAAGTGTTATTAATGATTTTGTTGATTCCTTTTCGATTAAAAAAATAGATTTTATTGCCTCTCATGGGCATACTATTTTACATGAACCAGAAAAAGGGGTTACTTTGCAGATTGGAGATGGACAAACCATAGCAAATGCTACAAAACAAAAAGTTATTTGCGATTTTAGAACGCAAGATGTAAAATTGGGCGGGCAAGGAGCACCTTTAGTGCCAATTGGTGATGAGTTGTTGTTTTCTGATTATGATTATTGTTTAAATTTAGGTGGATTTTCTAATATCTCTTATAATAAGGAAGGAAAAAGAATTGCTTTTGATATTTGCCCTGTAAATATTGTGTTGAATAGATATGCACAAGAATTAGGTTTTGAGTATGATGATAAAGGTAGTATTGCAGCTAAAGGGGGTACTTTAAAGCAGTTAGAAGCAGACTTGCAAATGTTGCCGTTTTATAAACAAAAACCACCAAAATCTTTGGGTTTAGAGTGGGTGCAAAAAGAAATTTTTCCTAGGTTAGCTTCTGTAAAAAAGCGGCCAGAAGATATTTTAAGAACTTTTACAGATCATATTGCTTGGGCAATTGCAAAAGTTTTACCTGTAAATGCAAAAGTTTTAGTAACTGGAGGAGGTGCTTTTAATACCTATTTAATTCATAAAATTAACCAACATAAAAAAGTAAATTTAGTAGTACCTAATAAAAAATTAATAAATTTTAAAGAAGCAATTGTGTTTGCTTTTTTGGGCTTGTTAAAAAGTGAAGGAAAAGTAAATTGTTTAAGTACTGTTACAGGAGCTAGTAAAAATCATTCTTCAGGAGAAATTTTTTATCCTAAATGATAATAAAAAAATTGAACAATCATTTTTTTTACTGTAAGTTTGTTAGAAATTAATTAAATCGTCTTTTTTGTTAAAGATTATCTAATGATTTAAGAATAAATTTTACACACAGTTTAAGTTGATACAGGTTAATAGTATTACAATAACAGAAACATTAAATATCATAAATAAATAAATAAATAAATAAATTAAATAAATAACACATGTTTAAGTACTTTTTAGGGAATTCACCAAAATGGTTTAAAATGACTATGATTGGTTTTTTACTTTTTAATATTATTTCAATTTTTACATTAGGAAAAACAATTACAGCTTGGATTTTTATAGGCGAGTTTATTTTTACTTTGGCAATGGCATTGAAATGTTACCCATTGCAATCTGGTGGTTTGTTGGCAATTGAAGCAATAGCTTTAGGTTTAACAACCCCTAAAAATGCATACCATGAAATTGATCAGAATTTAGAAGTTGTATTACTTTTAGTTTTTATGGTTGCAGGTATTTATTTTATGAAACCTTTATTAATGTTTATTTTTAGTAAGGTTTTTACTAAAATAAAATCTAAAGTAGTACTATCATTGCTATTTGTGTTTTTATCTGCGGTTTTATCTGCATTTTTAGACGCACTAACAGTAACTGCAGTTTTAATTAGTGTTGCTGTTGGTTTTTATGGTGTATATCATAAAATACATTCTAGTTCAGATGATTATAATGATGATGGAAAATTAGACCGTAAAGAATTAAGCGGAGAAACTTTAGAACAGTTTCGTAGTTTTTTAAGAAGTTTAATTATGCATGGTGTTGTAGGTACAGCTTTAGGAGGTGTTTGTACCTTGGTAGGAGAGCCACAAAACCTATTAATAGGAGAGCGATTAGGTTGGGATTTTGTAGATTTCTTTTTACAAATGGCACCTATAACAATACCAGTTTTATTAGGAGGTTTGGTAACAACTGTAGTTTTAGAACTAACAGGTTGGTTTGGTTTTGGAGCAAAATTACCAAAAATTGCAGCCGATATTATAGAAGGGTATACTGTTGAAGAAGATAAAAATCGAACTGATAAAGAGAAGTATGCTTTAATTGTTCAGGGAGTATCTGCTATATTATTAATTGCAGGTTTGGCATTGCATATTGCTCCTGTAGGTTTAATAGGTTTGGCCTTAATAATTGTACAAACGGCCTTTATGGGTATTATAGAAGAGCATAGTTTAGGACATGCTTTTGAAGAAGCTTTGCCATTTACAGGATTATTAGTGGTTTTCTTTGTTATTGTAGCTATGATTCATGATCAGCATTTGTTTAGTCCTATTATAGACTGGGCATTACATCAAGATCCAGCTTCTCAACCAGGACTTTTTTATCTTGCAAACGGAGTACTATCTGCCATTAGTGATAATGTTTTTGTGGCAACAGTTTATATAGGTGAAGTACAAAGTGCTTTTAAAAGTGGTACTATAACAAGAGAGCATTTTGAGCAATTGGCAATAGCTATTAATACAGGTACAAACTTACCAAGTGTTGCAACGCCAAATGGACAAGCCGCATTTTTATTTTTATTAACATCTGCTTTAGCACCATTGATTAATCTTTCTTACGGAAAAATGGTAAAAATGGCATTTCCTTACACCATAGTTTTAGGTGGGTTAGGATATATAATGGTGAAAATAGTATTATCTTAGACTTATAAATTTAAGTAAAAAAAATCCTGGAATATTGTTCAGGATTTTTTTTAAACAATTTTAAAAAAGAATACTCGTTACATAATTAGAACTTAAAAAAGAATTAAATGACATCATTTTTTCAGGAAAATCAAGAGCTTTTAGAAGAAGTTGTTTCAGAAGAAAAAACATTATCTATCTATAACTTAATTATGGATGGAGGTCTAGGAGGGCAAATTATTATAGCAATATTGTTTTTGCTGTTAACAGTAGGTGTGTATATTTATTTTGAACGTTTTTTTGCTATAAAATCAGCCTCAAGAATAGATGTTAATTTTATGAATCAAATTAAAGATTATGTTTCTAACGGTAAGTTAGAGGCTGCAGATGCTTTGTGTAAAAGTAAAAATACCCCAACTGCAAGATTAATTGAAAAAGGAATCTCTAGAATAGGTAAGCCTTTAGAAGATATAAATACAGCTATTGAAACTGCAGGGAAATTAGAAGTATATCAACTAGAAAAAAATGTTAGCGTTTTAGCAACCATTGCAGGTGCAGCACCAATGATTGGTTTTTTAGGAACAGTAATTGGTATGATTGTAGCTATTCATGAAATTGCAAACGCTGGTGGTCAAATAGATATTAAAATGCTATCAGATGGTTTGTATACAGCTATGACAACTACAGTTGCAGGTTTAATAGTAGGTATTATAGCCTATATAACCTATAATCATTTGGTGGTTAAAACAGATAAAGTTGTGTATCAAATGGAAGCAAAATCTGTAGAATTTTTAGATTTATTAAACGAACCAGTATAAATTATTGAAAGATTTAAGAATTGAAAAATTCAAAAAAATCTTTCAATAATTTAATTTTTTAATCTTTTGAATAAATAGCATGAATTTACGTGGAAGAAATAAAGTAGATCCAACATTTAATATGTCATCAATGACAGATATTGTTTTTTTGTTGTTAATATTTTTTATGCTAACATCAACTTTAGTTACAGTTAGTGCTATTGACGTTTTGTTACCAAAAGCTGGAGGAAAAACAGAGAGTAATAAATCTGTAGCAGTAACAATTACTAATGACGCTTTGTTTTATATTGATAAAACTAAAGTAAGTTCCTCTTCGTTAGAAAGTAAAATTATAGCAAGTGTTGGTGCAGATAAAAAGAAAACGATAGTAATTAGAGGGCATAAAGAAGCTTCTTATAAAAATGTGATGAAAGTTATAGATATCGCCAATAAAAATAAGTTAAAAATGATTTTAGCAGTAAAAGGTAAATAGTTTTTGGGCGTTTTAACAGGTTTGGAATTTATCTTGAGCTTAGTCAAAAGACTGTATTTTTTTCCAAAAAAAAAGCAAAAAAGATGCCGCTTCAGTCCTTAAAGCAATTGTAGGGTTAAAAAAATATACAAACATTTAGATATTCTAATCATACTTATTAAATTACAGTGAAAATATTAGAAACACCACATAAAAAAAAGTCAGCAGCAATAACAATAGTACTGTTATTGCTATTATTGTTTGTTATTTTTAATTTCGGAATGAAATATTTAGACCCACCACAAGAATATGGTTTGGCAATAAATTTTGGGAATTCAGAAGTAGGAAGTGGAGAACCTGTAGAAAATACAAAGCAAATTTCAGCCCCCAAAGAATTTGAAAAGCAGGAAGTTGAAGAACAAGAAGTTGTTGAGGAAGAGGTAGTAGAGGGAGTTGTAAAAGAAACGTCTAAAGAAATTATTGAAGAGGAAATTATTACAAATGAAACATCTAAAGATGTTTCTGTGGTAGAAAAAGTGAAAGAAGTAAAAAAAGACCCAATTAAAGAGGTTGTAGAAAAGGAAATTGAAAAGGAGGTAAAAAAGCCAGTAGAGAAAGTGGTTGAAAAAGAAGTGGTAAAAGTGAAGCCAAAACCATCAAAAGAAAATCAAGATGCCTTAAATAATTTGTTAAACGGTAATTCTTCTGATGGGAAACCTCAGGGAGAAGGTGATGATAATCAACCAGGAACAAAAGGTAAAGAAGGAGGAGACCCAAATTCTTCTAAATATTATGGAAATTCTGGGAGTGGCTCTGGAGGAGATTATAATTTAAAAGGTAGAACAGTAGATTTTAAGTCAAAACAACAACCCGATTGTCAAGAGATAGGAACCGTTGTAGTAGAAATTCATGTAAATAAAAACGGAAAGGTTATTTATGCGAAACCAGGAGTAAAAGGAACAACAAATTCTGCTCCTTGTTTATTTAAGCCTGCAAAAGAAGCAGCTTTAAAAACTAAATGGAATGCAGATAATAATGCTCCAATAAAACAAAAAGGTACAATTATTTATAAGTTTTCTTTGTTATAGGTTAAACATTAGTTTTTAGTAGCTCAACAACACGAATTGATTTTTCGTCGACAGTTTGTTTTTTTGTAGAATTTGTAGCTGATATTTGTTCTATAATTAACATATTAACATAAAAAAAATGAAAAAAAAGGCCATTATAGTTTCAGGTTATTTTAACCCAATTCACAAAGGACATTTAGAGTATTTTAATAGTGCAAAAGCATTAGCAGACGAATTATTTGTAATTGTGAATAGCGATTTACAAAGAGGACTCAAAGGATCGAGTGAATTTCAAAAAGAGGATGAAAGATTATTTATAGTCCAAAATATTAAAGCAGTAGATAAGGCAATCATTTCTGTTGATAAAGATAGAACGGTTTGTGAGTCAATTCGTTCAATTTTTGAAACTTATGGTCAGCAATATGATCTTGGCTTTGCTAATGGAGGAGATCAAGATAACAACTCTATTCCAGAAGCTCCAACTTGTAATGAGTTAAATATAGAATTAATAGATGGTTTAGGAGATAAGATACAATCTTCATCTTGGTTGTTAAATAAAAAATAAAATTATGAAAATAGGAATTACTTTTAGTGCATTCGATTTGCTACATGCAGGGCATATTACTATGTTAGAAGATGCAAAACGTCAGTGTGATTATTTAATTTGTGCTTTACAAACAGACCCAACATTAGATAGGCCAGAAAAAAACAGACCTGTACAGTCTGTAGTAGAAAGATATATACAGCTAAAAGGATGCAAATTTGTAGATGAAATTGTCCCTTATGCTACAGAACAAGATTTAGAAGATGTTTTACGATCATTTAAGGTGGATGTTAGGATTATTGGTGAAGAGTATGCAAGTAAACAATTTACAGGCAGACAATATTGTGAGGAAAAAGGCATCGATTTGTATTTTAATAAAAGAGAACACCGTTTTTCTAGTAGTGGATTAAGAAAAGAAGTACAAGAAAAAGAAAATTTAAAATCTAAAGACAAATAGTTTACTTCTGTCATTTTAATTCGTTTTTTATTACTTTGATAAAGTTTTTATTTTAGTATCCTTTAAAAATAGTTTTACTAAGTATTTTAAAAGTCCATGACATATCAAGAAACCATAGACTGGATGTTTGTGCAATTGCCAATGTATCAAAAACAGGGTAAAAGTGCATTCAAAAAAGATTTAACTAATATTTTAGCATTTTCTAAAGAATTAAATTATCCTGAAAGAAAATTTAAATCAATTCATGTTGGAGGAACAAACGGGAAAGGATCTACAAGCCACATGTTAGCTTCTATTCTACAAGAGGCTGGTTATAAAGTAGGTTTGTATACATCTCCCCATTTAAAAAGTTTTACTGAGAGAATTCGAATTAATGGAAAAGAAATTTCAAAGGTAAAGGTTACCTCCTTTATTAAAGAGCACAAAGAATTTTTAAAAAAACAAAAGTTGTCTTTTTTTGAAATGACTGTTGGCCTAGCTTTTAATTATTTTGCAGAAGAAAAAGTAGATATCGCTATTATTGAAGTTGGCTTAGGAGGTAGATTAGATTCTACAAATATTATTACTCCAGAAGTTTCTGTAATTACAAATATAGGATTAGATCATACACAGTTTTTAGGAGAAACGCTGCCAGAAATAGCTTTTGAAAAAGCAGGAATTATTAAAAATGAAATTCCTGTTATAATTGGCGAGAAACAAAATGAAGTTAAGCATGTTTTTATAGCTAAAGCAGAAGAACAAAAAGCAGCTATCTATTTTTCATCAGATAATCATAAAAGTTATAAAACAGATTTATTAGGTGATTATCAAAAGAAAAATACAAATACTGCAGTTACTGCAATTAAGCAATTAAAAGGTTTTAGTATTTCCGATGAAAATATAGAAAAAGGATTACTAAACGTTGTTAAAAATACAAGTCTTAAAGGTAGGTGGCAGGTTTTACAAGAAAATCCCAAAGTAATTTGTGATACAGCACATAATAAAGAGGGTTTAAGTATTGTTATAGAGCAATTAGAAAAAGAATCTTTTAATAAGATACATTTTGTCTTAGGTGTTGTTTCAGATAAAAAAATACAAGATATTTTACCGCTATTCCCTAAAAAAGCACATTATTATTTTTGTAAGCCTAATATAGAAAGAGGACTCTCTGAATTAGAGTTACAAGAAAAAGCAAAAGAATTTGGTTTGATTGGAGAAAAATATTTATCTGTAAAAGAAGCTTTAAAAAACGCGTTACATAATGCAAATCAGCAAGATATAATTTATGTTGGAGGAAGTACGTTTGTGGTTGCTGAAATAATTTAAATAAAAGATGTTTTTTATTTGGTAAACTAAAAATACGTGCTATATTTGCAACCGCTAAGGGCAATTAGCTCAGTTGGTTCAGAGCACCTCGTTTACACCGAGGGGGTCGGGGGTTCGAATCCCTCATTGCCCACTAAACTAAAATCCTTCACAAATTTGTGAAGGATTTTTTATTTTTATCAAGTAATTGAGGTCTTAAATTAGTTAAAGATCACATATCGAAAAACCTTTTTTGTATATTTGATTTTTAAACAATAAAAACATTTGGTATTGGAAATAAATTTAGAAGGAAAAAAAATTTTAGTAACTGGAGGTGCTGGTTTTATTGGCTCTAATTTATGTGAGTTTTTATTGTTAAAAGGAAATGAAGTTGTTTGTTTAGATAATTTTGCTACAGGTAAAAAGGAGAATTTAAAAGCTTTTAAAAATAATAAAAAGTTCACTTTGATTGAAGGAGATATAAGGCATTTAGAGGATTGTTTAAAAGCAACTAGGGGTGTTGATTTTGTCTTGCATCAAGCGGCTTTAGGGTCTGTTCCAAGATCAATAAAAGACCCCATAACTTCAAATGAGGTAAATGTAAATGGTTTTTTAAACATGCTGGTTGCTTCTAGAGATAATAACATAAAAAGATTTGTTTATGCAGCAAGTTCTTCTACTTATGGTGATTCAACTTCAATGCCTAAAGTAGAAGATGTAATAGGGAAACCTTTATCACCTTATGCAGTTACAAAATATGTAAATGAATTGTATGCAGATGTTTTTTCTAAAACTTATGGTTTAGAAACGATTGGATTGCGTTATTTTAACGTTTTTGGAAGAAGACAGGATCCAAATGGTGCTTATGCCGCTGTTATTCCAAAATTTGTAGGACAATTGATGGCAGGAGAATCTCCAGTAATAAATGGAGATGGTATGTATTCCAGAGATTTCACATATATAGATAATGTTATTCAAGCAAATTTGCTAAGTCTAATCAGTCAAAAAAGTGAAGCTATAAATACTATTTATAATGTTGCGTTTGGAGAAAGAAATACACTTAATGATTTGGTAGGTTACTTAAAAGAATATCTTTCAGAATTTGATGCATCAATATCAAATATAGAAGTACTACATGGTTCAAATAGAATAGGTGATATTCCTCATTCACATGCAAGTATTGAGAAAGCAAAAAATAATTTAAATTATTCTCCAGAATATTCATTACAGAAAGGCTTAAAAGAAGCTGTAAAATGGTATTGGGAAAACCTATAAGAAAAATGAATCAACCAAAAATAGCGATTATAGGATTAGGATATGTTGGCTTGCCTTTAGCTAGGTTATTTGCAACTAAGTTTTCTGTGGTAGGTTTTGATATTAATAAAGAACGTATTGATGAGTTAATGTCAGGAACTGACTCTACTTTAGAAGTTTCTGATGAGGTATTGCAATCTGTTTTAGTAGAAAAGTCATCGAAAAAAATAGGTTTGTTTTGTTCTACTCAGCTAAAAGATATTGAAGACTGTAATTATTATATTATTACAGTGCCCACTCCTGTTGATAAAAATAACAGACCTGTTCTTGTTCCTTTGATAAAAGCGAGTGAAGCAGTAGGGAAGGTTCTTAAAAAAGGAGATGTTGTAGTATATGAATCAACAGTTTATCCTGGAGCAACAGAAGAAGAGTGTGTCCCGATTTTAGAAAAAATTTCAAGACTGGAATTTAATAAAGATTTTTATGCAGGGTATTCACCAGAAAGAATTAATCCTGGAGATAAAGAACATACCGTAGAAAAAATATTAAAAGTAACATCAGGGTCAACTCCAGAAATAGGAAAAAAAGTTGACGATTTATATAAATCAGTAATTATTGCAGGTACTTATTTAGCACCCACAATTAAAGTAGCAGAGGCAGCTAAGGTAATTGAAAACTCTCAAAGAGATATTAACATTGCATTTGTCAATGAATTGGCTAAAATTTTTGGATTAATGGGGATTAATACACATGATGTATTAAAGGCTGCAGGAACAAAATGGAACTTTTTACCTTTTAAGCCAGGTTTGGTTGGAGGGCATTGTATAGGGGTAGATCCTTATTATTTAGCACAAAAAGCTCAAGAATTTGGGTATCATCCTGAAATTATTCTTGCTGGTAGACGATTAAATGATAGTATGGGAGGCTATGTAGCTTCAGAGGTTGTTAAGTTAATGATTGAAAAAGATATTAAAATAAAAAATGCTGAAGTTTTAATTTTAGGAATAACATTTAAGGAAAATTGTCCGGATGTTAGAAATACAAAAGTCATAGATGTTGTGGCTGCTTTAAAAGAGTATAGTACCAATGTTACTATATATGATCCTTGGGCTAATGAAGAAGAGGTAATGAATGAATATAAGCTTAAATCATCAAAAAAAATCCCTAAAACTAAGTTTGATGCTGTTATTTTAACAGTTTCGCATCAAGAGTTCAAGAACTTGAATTTAGAAGAAATAAAAAAAGAGAATTCAGTTTTATATGATGTAAAGAATTTTCTACAATCTAAACATGTAGATAAATCACTATAAGAAATGAAAAATTTTGCATTAATTGGTGCTGCAGGTTATATTGCTCCAAGACACTTAAAAGCGATTAAAGAAACAGATAATCAATTAATAGCTGCTTTAGATAAATTTGACAGTGTTGGTGTAATGGATAGTTATTTTCCTAACGCAGACTTTTTTGTAGAATTTGAAAGATTTGATCGCCATATTGAAAAATTAAAACGTGCAGGTACTCATTTAGATTATGTAAGTATTTGTACTCCAAATTATCTTCATGATTCTCATATTAGAATGGCTTTAAGAAGAGGGGCAGATGCCATTTGTGAAAAACCATTGGTTTTAAATCCGTGGAATGTTGATGCTTTATTAGATATTGAAAAAGAATCAGGACAGAAAACAAATACAATTTTACAATTAAGGCTGCATCCTAGTATCATTGCTTTAAAAGAGAAAGTAGCCAATGCTAATAAAAAAGAGAAATACGATGTAGATTTAACCTATATAACTTCAAGAGGAAGATGGTATGATATCTCTTGGAAAGGAGACGAAAGTAAATCTGGAGGAATAGCAACAAATATAGGTGTTCATTTTTATGACATGCTTACTTGGATTTTTGGAGATGTACAAGAAAATATTGTTCATCTTAGAGAAAAAGATAAATCAGCTGGTTATTTAGAATTTAAGAACGCTAGGGTTAGATGGTTTTTATCAATTAATGAAAATGATTTGCCAAGTGATGTTAAAGAAAAAAAGCAAAGAACTTTCCGATCAATTACAGTTGATAGAGAGGAGTTGGAATTTAGCACAGGTTTTACTGATTTGCATACTGAAAGTTATCAAGAAATATTAAAAGGAAATGGTTTTGGATTGCAAGATTCTATGAAATCAATAGAAATTGTCCATCAAATTAGAAATATGGAAATAAGTGAAATTGGTGAAAAGCATTTCTTTTTAAAATATAATAAATAATTTACATTTGTAGTAAAAACGAATTGTAGATATAAGTTTTAAAGTTGAAAAAGATTATGTTTTTTTACGAACTTATCATTAATTATTAGTTAAAAAAAATTAAATAGATATAAGTTTTTATGAATATAGCTGTGATTGGTTCAGGTTATGTTGGGTTAGTATCTGGAACTTGTTTTTCTGAAATGGGAAATAAAGTTACCTGTGTTGATATAGATGAAAAGAAAATTAAAAAGCTGAAGCAAGGTTTTTTACCAATTTTTGAACCTGGTTTAGATCAAATGGTTTTAAAAAATGTAAAAAATAAAAATTTATTTTTTACAACTAATTTAGAAGAAGCTATTAGCGATGTAGAAATTGTATTTATTGCGGTTGGTACACCAATGGGAGAAGATGGAGCAGCTGATTTACAGTATGTTTTGGCTGTTGCAAAGTCTATCGGTGAAGCTATGGATAAAAGATTAATAATAGTAGATAAATCAACTGTTCCTGTTGGTACAGCAGATATGGTAAAAGCAACAATTCAAAATGAACTTGATAAAAGAAATGTTGATTTAGAATTTAATGTAGTTTCAAATCCGGAGTTTTTAAAAGAAGGAGCTGCTATCGATGATTTTATGAAGCCTGATAGAGTGGTAATTGGAGCAGATTCTAATTATGCTTTTGAAAAAATGAAGCAATTGTATTCTCCTTTCTTTAGGACTCATGATCGTTTTATAACAATGGATATACGTTCTGCAGAAATGACTAAATATGCAGCAAACACAATGTTGGCAACAAAAATTTCATTTATGAATGAAATTGCTAATATTTGTGAAAGAGTTGGTGCAGATGCAAATATGGTAAGGATAGGAATCGGGTCAGATAATAGGATAGGATATAGTTTTATATATCCTGGAGCGGGTTACGGAGGTTCTTGTTTTCCAAAAGATGTAAAAGCATTAAAGAAAATAGCGGAAGAAAATGGATATAAGGCAAATTTAATAGCATCAGTAGAAAGTGTTAATGATGCTCAAAAATTAGTTATTGCTCATAAAATTGTAAAGAGATTTGGGGAAAATTTATCTGATTTAACTTTTGCATTATGGGGTTTGTCTTTTAAACCAGGTACAGATGATATGAGAGAAGCTCCTTCAATTTACACAATAAAAGAGTTGGTAAAAAGAGGGGCAAAAGTAAAAGCTTACGATCCAAAAGCAATAAATGAAGCTAAAGAGTTTTATTTAAAAGGGGTTGAAAATGTAACATTTTACAATTCAAAATATGAGGTTTTAAAGGATGCAGATTCTTTAATCTTGTTAACAGAATGGAAAGAATTTAGATCTCCTGATTTTGTAGAAATTAAACAACAATTAAACCTCCCTATTATTTTTGATGGTAGAAATCAATATAATGCTTTCAATTTAGAGGGTAAAGGTTTTGAATATTTTCAAATAGGTAAATAAGAAATATTGGAAAAGAATACTAAAATATATATTGCGGGTCATAAGGGTATGGTTGGTTCAGCAGTATGGAGGGCTTTAAAAAAGAAAGGTTATTTTAATTTAGTTGGAAGGTCTAGTAAAGAGTTAGATTTAAAAAATCAAGATGAGGTTTTAATTTTTTTGCAAAAAGAAAAACCAAATGTTGTTATAGACGCTGCAGCTCGAGTTGGTGGTATTTTAGCAAATACTAATTTCCCTTATCAATTTTTGATGGAAAATATGCAAATTCAAAATAATTTAATTGATAGTGCATTAAAAACAGGAATTGAAAAATTTATTTTTTTAGGAAGTTCTTGTATTTATCCTAAATTTGCTCGACAACCTTTAAAAGAAGAGTATTTATTAACAGATTCTTTAGAGCCGACTAATGAATGGTACGCAATAGCAAAAATAGCAGGTGTCAAAGCATGCCAGGCAATTAGAAAACAATATCAGAAAGATTATGTTAGTTTGATGCCTACAAATCTATATGGTTATTTTGATAATTTTGATTTACAAACATCACATGTTTTGCCAGCCATGATTCGTAAGTTTCATGAAGCTAAAAATAATAATCACTCAGATGTTGTATTGTGGGGAAGTGGAACTCCAATGAGAGAATTTTTGTATGTTGATGATATGGCAGAAGCAGTTGTTTATGCTTTAGAAAATGATTTACCAGAGTATTTGTATAATGTTGGTACAGGTAAAGATATAACTATTAAAGAATTGGCAGAAACAATTCAAAAAGTTATAGGTCATCAAGGAAAAATTATATGGGATGCAACCAAACCAGATGGAACACCTAGAAAGTTAATGGATGTTTCAAAAATGAAGCATATTGGGTGGGAATATTCTACAGAACTAAAAGAAGGGATTGAAAAAACATATTTTTGGTTTTTAAAGAATATAGAAAACATAAAAGAAGTAAAAGTTAAATGAAAGTAGCATTTATAACAGGAGTAACAGGTCAAGATGGGGCTTATTTAAGTGAGTTTTTATTAAAAAAAGGATATCAAGTACACGGAATGAAAAGAAGGTCTTCACTTTTCAATACTGATAGGATAGATCATTTATATCAAGACCCACATGTTGATAGTCGCAATTTCTTCTTGCATTATGGAGATATGACAGATAGTACAAATATTACTCGTTTAATAAAGCAAATTCAGCCTGACGAGATATATAATTTAGCGGCAATGAGTCATGTAGCAGTATCATTTGAAACACCAGAGTATACAGGGAACGCTGATGGGTTAGGTACTTTACGTATATTAGATGCAGTCCGTTTATTGGGTTTAGAAAAGAAAACTAGAATTTACCAGGCCTCTACCTCAGAATTGTATGGAAAAGTGCAAGAAGTGCCACAATCAGAAACAACACCATTTTATCCTCGTTCTCCTTATGCAGTAGCAAAAATGTATGCCTTTTGGATTTCTGTAAATTACAGAGAAGCTTATGATATGTTTGCTTGTAATGGTATTTTGTTTAATCATGAATCTCCATTAAGAGGAGAAACATTTGTAACCCGTAAAATTACAAGAGCAGCCTCAAGAATAGCCTTAAACTTACAGGATAAATTGTATCTTGGAAACTTAGATGCAAAAAGAGATTGGGGACATGCAAAAGATTATGTGCGTATGATGTGGATGATTTTACAAGCAGAAACTCCTGAAGATTGGGTAATTGCTACAGGTGTAACAACATCTGTAAGAGATTTTGTGAGAATGAGTTTTGCTGAGGTGGGAATAGAGTTAGGTTTTAAAGGAAAAGGTATTGATGAAAAAGGATATGTAAAATCATGTGCAAATCCAGAATATCAGTTAGAGGTAGGAAAAGAGGTGTTAGAAATTGACCCTAAGTACTTTAGGCCAACTGAAGTAGACTTGTTAATTGGTGATCCATCAAAAGCAAAACAAAAATTAGGTTGGGAATGTAAATATGATTTACAAGATTTGGTAAAAGATATGATGCAGTCTGATGTAAAGTTGATGAAAAAAGATCAGTATCTAAAAGAAGGGGGATATAGTACTTTAAATTATTTTGAATAATAAATTAAGTTTATTTATAACTAAGTTAATAGAATAAAATTATATTGTTTTCTACTTAAAAGTGCAACAAACTTTTAAATTGGTAATTTTATAAAAAAATAATGATTAAAGTTAGCTTGACTTAACTTATATATATATTAGGTAACATATTGGCGATTTTTATTTAAGGTTTCTTAGGTAAAAATAATATGTAATTAAACTAAATATTAAATTTTAAATAAAATTATCAACTGATCTATGTCTTTTATACTCAATTTAATATATGTTTTTAAGATATTATTTATAGACTCTATAATGGCTCTTTTTCGCAGTTAATTACGCTCCATAAAATCTATGGTTTTTTCTTCATATTCTTTGTAATCATCTTTACCAGATGAATACCATTTACAAATATTTGATAATTAAAAGATTTATTTATGAGTGGTTTTCTATCGCCAACATATACTGGTATGGGCATAAACTCAATAACTTCTCCTTTGTCAATTCATATAAGGTGTAATTTAAACCATAAAACGAACCTAAAATTCCGTAACTTTTTTGGGCTAAATCAACAAAAAAATCTGTGTTATTTTCTCTTTTATAATGGCATGATTTTAAAGTAGTAGAATCTATAAATGAAATACCAGTGCAATCTCCTAAACAATG
>NZ_CANMHM010000023.1 GCF_947497695.1 uncultured Polaribacter sp.
GTAAACTCAAATTATGTTTAAAAATTAAAAAAAGCAATGTAAAACTTATAGTTTTACATTGCTTTTTTTTAGTGCTTATGAAAAAATAGCTTACTTCTGAAAGTGCCTTTATGAACTTTAAAAGTTTACAAACATAGGATGACAAAACTAAACTTTATCGTTTAAGAGAATATTTTTTTAATAGCAATATCAATATTCTAATGCTAAATACATTCTTTTACTAACTACTAACTACTAACTACTAACTAAAACCCATTCTCCTTTTTCTATTAAAGGAATTGCTTGTTTAAACTTCACTTCTTTTTCTTGACCACTCATTATATTTTTAATGGTAACACGTTCGTTTCTACCAATTTTTGGTTGATCACGTACAATGGTTTCAACAGGTTCTGAAGATTGTTGACGAGAGTTTTCTATAGCTTGCTCCGTAGAGTTTTGTACATCTGCCTTAGAGGTATTTAAACGTTCTCTTTTTTGCTGACGAGCTTCTGAAATTTGATTAGATTGTTGAGGTAATTCTCCTTTAAACAAAAATGATAATACTTCTTTATTTATTTGATCTACTGTAGTTTTGAAAAGTTCAAAAGCTTCGAATTTATAAATTAATAATGGGTCTTTTTGTTCATAAGACGCATTTTGAACAGATTGTTTTAAATCGTCCATTTTACGTAAATGATCTTTCCAGTTTTCGTCAATAATGGCTAAAGTGATATTTTTCTCAAAATCTGTTACTAAACTTTTTCCTTCACTTTCATACGCTTCTTTTAAGTTGGTAACAACTTGTAAAGATTTAATTCCGTCTGTAAAAGGCACAACAATTCTTTCGTATTTATCGCCTTCATTTTCATAAACATCTTTAATAACAGGATAAGCTAAAACGGCATTTTTTTCAATTTTGTTTTTGTAATGTTCAGCAACAACATCATACAATTTATCTGCAATTTCTTTCTCAGATAATTTATGAAATTCTTCTTCTGTTATTGGAGAAGTCATTGATGAAAAACGAATCAATTCGAACTCAAAATTTTGAAAATCTTTTGCAGCTTTGTTAGAATTGATGATAGACTCACAAGTATCATAAATCATATTTGCAATATCAACTTGCAAACGTTTACCATCTAAAGCATGTCGTCTTCTTTGATATACAAACTCACGTTGAGCGTTCATGATATCATCATATTCTAACAAACGTTTTCTAATACCAAAGTTGTTTTCTTCTACTTTCTTTTGTGCTCTTTCAATAGATTTGGTAATCATAGAATGCTGTATTACTTCACCTTCTTTTAAGCCCATTCTATCCATCATTTTGGCAATTCTATCAGAACCAAAAAGACGCATTAAA
The DNA here is from genome assembly GCF_947497695.1 of uncultured Polaribacter sp. Taxonomy (GTDB): domain Bacteria; phylum Bacteroidota; class Bacteroidia; order Flavobacteriales; family Flavobacteriaceae; genus Polaribacter. The sequence goes on from NZ_CANMHM010000023.1 coordinate 1,343, forward strand.
TTATCATCTAAAGCGACATAGAATTGAGAAGAACCTACATCACCTTGTCTTCCTGCACGACCTCTTAACTGTCTATCAACTCGTCTAGAATCATGTCTTTCTGTACCAATAATAGCCAAACCACCAGAATCTTTAACTTCGTTAGATAGTTTAATATCAGTACCACGTCCAGCCATGTTTGTTGCAATAGTAACTACACCAGGTTTACCTGCCTCTGCAACAACATCGGCTTCACGTTTGTGTAATTTTGCATTTAAGATATTATGAGGAATTTTACGCATTTGTAACATTCTACCTAATAATTCTGATATTTCTACAGAAGTTGTACCTACTAAAACAGGTCTTTTTTGTTCTACTAATTTTACAACATCTTCAATTACTGCATTGTATTTTTCACGAGCAGTTTTGTAGATTAAATCTTCTTTATCGTCTCTTTGAATAGGTTTATTAGTAGGGATTTCTACCACATCTAATTTGTATATTTCCCATAATTCACCAGCTTCTGTAATTGCAGTTCCTGTCATTCCAGAAAGTTTACGATACATTCTAAAGTAATTCTGTAAGGTTACTGTTGCAAAAGTTTGTGTAGCATCTTCAATTTTACAATTTTCTTTTGCTTCAATTGCTTGGTGTAATCCATCAGAATAACGACGACCATCCATAATACGACCAGTCTGCTCATCAACAATCATTACTTTATTGTCCATGACAACATACTCAACATCTTTTTCAAAAACAGTGTATGCTTTTAAAAGTTGATTCATAGTATGAATTCGTTCACTTTTTATGCTAAAGTCTTTATATAATTCTTCTTTTTGAGAAGTTTTTTCTTCTTTACTAGCATCAGAAGCATCAATCTGACCAATTTTTACACCAATATCTGGTAAAACAAAAAAGTTATTGTTATCTGTTTTTTGTGATAAATGTGCAATTCCTTTATCTGTTAAATCAATTTGATTGTTTTTTTCTTCAACAACAAACCATAAATCTTCATCTACTTCTGGCATTAATTTGTTGTTATCTTGCATGTAATAGTTTTCTGTTTTCTGCAAGATTTGTTTGATACCTTCTTGTGATAAGAATTTTATCAATGCTTTATTTTTTGGCAAACCTCTATAAACTCTTAACAATAAGAAACCACCATCTTTATCATTTCCTTCTTTAATTAACTTTTTAGCTTCTGCAAAAACACTAACTAAATGGTTTTTTTGCATTGTAACTAAATCAGCAACCAAAGGTTTTAATTCTGTAAACTCGTGTCTATCTCCTTGAGGAACAGGACCAGAAATAATTAATGGAGTTCTTGCATCATCAATTAAAACAGAATCTACTTCATCAATAATAGCGTAATTAGGAGCTCTTTGTACTAAATCATCTTTAGAACTTGCCATATTATCACGTAAATAATCGAATCCAAATTCGTTATTTGTACCATAAGTAATATCTGCATTGTAGGCTTTTCTACGAGCATCAGAATTTGGTTGATGATAATCAATACAATCTGTTGTAAAACCATGAAACTCAAAAAGAGGAGCCATCCAAGCTTTATCACGTTTTGCTAAATAATCATTTACAGTAACTAAATGAACTCCATTACCAGTTAAGGCATTTAAATAAACGGGTAGGGTAGAAACCAATGTTTTTCCTTCACCAGTCATCATTTCTGCCACTTTACCTTTGTGTAAAACAGACCCACCAATTAATTGAACATCATAATGAATCATATCCCAAGTAACAGGTTTCCCTGCAGCATCCCAAGAATTTGCCCAAATAGCTTTGTCTCCGTTTAAAGTAACATTTTCTCTTTCTGCAGATAATTCTCTATCAGAAGGAGAGGCAGTTACTTCAATTTCGTCATTATGTACAAAACGTTTTGCAGTTTCTTTAACTACAGCAAAAGCTTCTGGCATAATTTGAAGTAAAGTTTCTTCAGAAACAGTATAAGATTGGTCTTTTAAAGCATCTATTTCTGTATAAATATCTTCTTGACGATCTATGTTGGCAGTTTTAGCTTCTTCTTCTAAAGCTATAATTTTATCTGTAAACTCTTTAATAGCTTCTTTTATTCTTTCTTTAAACTCTAAAGTTTTTCCACGCAACTCATCATGAGAAAGCTTAGAAAAAGCAGTTTCAAATTTTTTAACATCTTCTACGATTGGTTGTAGTCCTTTTAAATCTTTTTGTTGTTTATCACCTACAAAAAGTTTAATTACTGAATTTAAAATATTCATTTATATCTGTATGTTTTAAGCCACTTTTGTGACTTTGTTATTTTGATTTTGAAGTTTAAGTTTTATCAACCAAAAAAAAGTATCGATTTTAAAAAATAACAAAAAAAAAGCCTCTTTAGAGACTTTATATTTTTATGTTGATTTAGTATTCATCCTCATTCCAAAGATAATCATCTTCAGTTGGATAATCTGGCCAAATCTCAACAATTGAGTCATAAGAATCACCCTCATCTTCAATATCTTGTAGGTTTTCTACTACTTCTAAAGGAGAACCGGTTCTAATAGCATAATCTATTAACTCATCTTTGGTTGCTGGCCAAGGTGCATCTGCTAAATAAGATGCTAATTCTAATGTCCAATACATTTTTTATTGTTTAATTTTGTGCAAAAATAATTTTTTTACTGAATTATGCAAGTCTTTTTAAAGAAATTTATTGAAAAGTAATTTAACTATTTTATAAAGCCTTTTAAATAAATGATTTATGTGAAAAATAAAATGTTAAAGTTTATTTATATCGATAAAAAAAGAACGTATTAATTTTTATTAGGAATCCATTTAATTTCCTCTACTACTAAATCTTTAGCCAATTTTCGTGCCAACATAAATAGAAAGTCAGAAAGTCGGTTTAAGTATTTTATGATGTCCTCATTAATAGCTTCTTGGTCATTTAATTCCACAGAAAGTCTTTCTGCTCTTCTACAAACACATCTTGCAATATGACAGAATGACACTCCTTGATGCCCACCAGGAAGAATAAAATGAGTCATTTGAGGAAGTTCTTCATCCATTTTATCAATTTCATTTTCTAAAAAAAGAATAGAATTATCATCTATTTTAGGAATATTGAGTCTTTCTTTACCTGATTTTAAGGTTTCTTTTTCTGGTGGAGTTGCTAACATTGCTCCTAAAGTAAATAATTCGTTTTGAATTTTTAAAAGTGATTCTTTGACTGTAGAAGAAATTTTTTGGTCCTTTATTAAACCAATATATGAGTTTAGTTCGTCAACAGTTCCGTAACTTTCTATACGTAAGTTATATTTTTTAACTCTTGTTCCTCCATAAAGAGCTGTAGTTCCAGAATCGCCAGTTTTTGTATATATTTTCATTGAAGAATACTTGTATAATTTTATTAAGTCAAAGTTACAAAGTTACATCTTTTAGTATGTAGCATTTAAATGATTTAACAAATAAACGCATCAACTTTTCTTATACTCTTATCTTAAAATGCTCTTTTGCTTGTTCTTTTCTAAAGAAAACAATTCCCCAATAAAAAACATCAACAGTAACTGTTACTTTTGGGTGTTTTTTAATTTCTAACCACGCCTCTTTCATTTCATGACTCCAATAAATATCATCAAAAACCCAAACAGCATTATTATTTATAGTTGGTAAACAGGTTTCAAAATAATTTAAAGTAGCTTTTTTATTATGATTTCCATCAAAATAAATAAAATCGAATTGTTTATTTATGATTGATTTGGGGAGTGTTTCTTTAAAATTACCAGTAATTAGATCAATATTTTTAAAGTTATTTTTATTAAATAGATCTTTTGCTACTTTACTAGTTTCTAAACAACCTTCTAGAGTTGTAATTTTAGCATTTTTATTTGCTGTTTTAATAGCTAAGGTGCTTAATCCTAAAGAGGTACCGATTTCTAAAATATTATTAGTTTTAAAATAACTAACTAAACGAATTAATAATTTTGCTTTTCTTGAAGAGATTCCTGCGATTTTTGCAATTTTAGAAACTTGACGATTATTTGTTTTAAAAATTTTAGAACCATTGCCAAAATCTGTGACTTTTATTATGGTTTTGTTGTCTAATAATTGTTGCTTTCTTTTTTTAAAAGATTCCCATAAAATTATATTAGTTTTCTTATAGAAACATTTGGTTACCAAATTATACACAAAAGGGGAGTGAACCCCATGTTCATTAGAAGATTTTAGTTTAAAATTTAAATATTCTTTTATTAAATAAATCATTGTTTTACAAAAAACGAAAGTAAAATAAAATTATATAAAATCACTTTTAAAAAGTATATTTGTGCCTTATGATTAAAAATAAAATGAAAAAATATTTTCTATTACTAATTTTTACGAGTATAATTTTTTCTTGTATCCCAAGTAAAGAATTAATTTATTTACAAGGAGAACCTGTTAAAAAGAAAGAAATAACAAGAATTAATGACATTCCTTACAAACTTCAGGTTGACGATATTTTAAATATTGATATCAAATCTAGTGATGAAAAAATGGTTTCAATTTTTCAAAAACAACTTGAGGGGAGTAATTTAAACCAAAATTCTAATCAGGATTTTGATTCTGGATCTGGATATTTTTCAGATTACAGCATTGATAGTTATGGAAATATTAGAATGCCAACCATTGGAGAAATTAATGTTTTAGGATATACAACTTTAGAAGTTAGAAAAAAAATTGAAAAAGAATTAAATAAATACTTAAAAAATAAAGAAGATACCTTTGTTTCTGTTAAACTTTCTGGAATAAAATATACAATTATAGGAGAAATTAATAACCCAGGACCAAAGGTTATTTTTCAAAACAAAGTTTCTATTATAGATGCAATTGCAAATTCTGGAGATATTACCATGGTAGGTAATAGAAAAGAGGTCGTGGTAATTAGAAATTCTATTTCTGGGACTGAAAAATTTATAATTGATTTAACTGATATTAAAGCCTTTAACTCTGATGTGTTTTATATTAAACCTAATGACATTATAAACATTATTCCACTAAAACAAAAATCTTGGGGAACAGGAGTTACTGGGGTTCAGAGTCTTACAACTTTATTGTCAATATTTACATTATTAACAACAACATTTATTTTAGCTAGAAACTAATAGCATTTATGGATAATAAAATAAATTTTAAAGCACCAACAATTCAAAACAGTATTGATATTAAAAGTTATATATATAAGATAATTTCTTATTGGAAACTTTTTTTAGTAACTATAATTACAGCTTTAATTATAGCAAATTTTATGAGTGGTTATGTAGAAAAAAAATATAGTTTAAATACTATAATTTCTGTAAAAGAAGAAAATAATCCATTATTTTCTACAGGTACAAATATTGCTTTTAATTGGGGAGGAGCAAGTGATGAAATAGAGACCATAAAAGTTATCTTAGGATCTAGGTCTCATAATGAAAAAGTAGTTGAAAAATTAAAATTCTATATAGCTTATTTAAAAGAGGGTAGGTATAGAATGGAAGATGTATTTGGTTATACACCATTTACAGTTAATCTTAAAACAGATAAACCTCAGTTGTATAATAAACTTATAAAAGTAGAAATAACAGGAGAGGATAGATTTAAATTATCTTTTGATTTTAATGCTTTAGGATCAGATCAATTAATAACTTATGATCGTAATTTAATAAAGGAATTTATTTCAGAAACTTCGAGTTTTTCAAAAGAATATAAAGTTGGAGAAATAATTAATACTCCTTTTTTAAATTTTTCACTTAAAAAAAGTAGTAAGTTTAATATTGGAGAGTCTTATTTTATAAAATTTCAAAATTTTGATGGAGCAGTAAGTACATATAGAGATGTTAGTGTAAGAGCATTAACTGATGCAGCATCTTTATTAAGTTTATCGATGAGTGGGCCTAACAAAAAAAGAATTGTTGCCTATTTAAATGCTACAGTGCAGGTTTTAGAGGAGGATAAACAAGAGCAGAAAATTTTATATGCAAGAAAGACAAAAAAATATATTGATGAATTATTTATTAAAGAAAAAGATAGTTTAGGAAGAATACAAAAAGAGTTAGGAGTTTACAAAGAAGTAAATAATATTTTTGACTTATCTTCTGAAGGAGATCAAATTTTTAGTGAGATAGTTGAGTTAGAAAAGGAAAAAAAAGAACTTTTAGAATTTAATGAATATTTAAGTAATTTAAAAAATTATCTTTCAACTCATAGCCAATATTCAGAGGGTATTCCTGTACCAGCCTTAATAAAAATACAAGATGTTAAGATTGCTAAAGAAATTTCAATATTAATTCAAAAATCTACTCTAAGAGAAAGTTTAAGAAATACAGTTACTGATGATTATCCTCCTCTAAAGAAGTTAAATAATGAAATTGCAATTACCAAAAATAATTTGTTAGAAAACATTACAAATTTGTTAGGTATCAATAATACTAAAATAGGTAAACTTAACAAAAGACTTACCGTAACAAACTCTAAACTAAAAAAAATACCTACTAGAGAACAAGGGTTGTTAAACTATCAAAGAAATTTTGAAATTTCAGAATCAAATTATAATTATTTAAAACAAAAAAGTTACGAAGCAGGAACGGCAATTGCAGCAAACGTATCTGATGTTAAAATAATTGATGAAGCAAAAGATTTAGGAGAAAAACCTAATTATCCAAAACCACAATTTAATTATCTGGTTGGTTTAATGATGGGTATTATTATCCCATTGTTTTACATAATTATAAGAGAAATTTTAGATAATAAAATTCACACTGCAGATGAAATTCAGAATAATTACGCAATACCTGTTTTAGGAGTTGTTGGTAGAAATCAAGCAGATAATAATTTAGCGGTTTTTAACAAGCCAAAATCATCTGTTGCAGAATCATTTAGAACATTAAGATCTAATATTCAATTTTTATTTAAGAGTACAGAAAAAGAAGAAGCAAAAACATTAGTGTTAACTTCTTCTGTAAGTGGAGAAGGAAAAACAATGATTTCTATTAATATGGCAACTGTTTTTGCTTTGAGCGGGAAGAAGACAGTATTAATAGGTTTAGATTTAAGAAAGCCAAAAATTTATGATGATTTTGATTTAACAAATGATGTTGGTGTTGTAAATCACCTAATCAATCAAAAAACATTAGACGAAATTATTATAAAAACTAAAATACCAAATTTAGATCTTATTTTATCGGGACCAATACCTCCAAATCCATCAGAATTGCTGTTAAACGAAACTGCAGATAAAATGATTAAAGACCTTCAAAAAAGGTACGATTATGTTGTTATTGATACGCCTCCTGTTGGTTTAGTTTCTGATGCATTAGAATTATTTAAATATGGAGACGCAATTATTTATGTAATTCGTCAAAATTATTCTGAGAAAGGGATGATGAAAATGATTGATGAAAAGTATATAAATAAAGAGGTTTCTAATATTTGTTATGTATTAAATGATTTCTCTATCAATAATAAATATGGTTATGGCTACAGTTATGGTTATGGCTATGGTTATGGCTATGGAAAATATGGTTACCATGAAGTTGAAGAATCTAATGGTATATTTTCTAAAATTAAAAATATATTTAAAACTAAAAGTTAAATTTAAAGCATCGTTAATTCGATGCTTTTTTATATTAAAAGTATTAAAAAAAAAATCAATATAAGACAGAAACAATTACAATGATGATTCCTAAAAACGAATATGATTCTTATTTTGATCAATACCTTCAATTTGTATTGAATAAGAATACATCTATTATTGATAATTTAGAAAGTTCTCAAAAACAATTTCAACTTCTTTTGAGAAATTTACCAGAGGAAAAACAGCATTTTTCTTATGGGGAAGGAAAATGGACATTAAAAGAATTGATTCAGCATATTATAGATACAGAACGTATTTTTAGTTACAGAGCATTATGTTTTGCTAGGAATGATAAAACAGTGCAACCTGGTTTTGATCAAGATACTTTTGTAAATAATACAAAATCTAATGACAGAGATTTTAATGATTTGTTAAATGAATTAGCACTCTTAAGAAAAGGAACAATAATGCTTTTTAAGAGTTTTACTGATGAGGATTTGTTAAGAGTCGGAGTTGCATCAGAAAAAAAAATATCAGTGAGAGCTTTAGGCTATTTGTTTTCTGGACACCAAATGCATCATTTAAATGTAATACAAGAAAGATATTTATAATTTTCACAATATTTATTACTCATTAAAAAGAAAAATCCGAAGTTAAAACTTCGGATTTTTAAAAATATAAGCAAAGATTACTTTAAAGTTCCAATCATTTCCTCTGGTTTAACCCATTCATCATATTGTTCTTCTGTAACATAACCTAAACGAACAGCTTCAACTTTTAATGTTGTACCATTTGCATGTGCTGTATTTGCAATTTCAGCAGCTTTGTAATACCCAATTTTAGTATTTAAAGCAGTCACTAACATTAAAGAGTTATTTACCAATTCTGTAATTCTTGCATGATTTGGCTCAATACCAACTGCACAATTTTCATCAAAAGATTTACAAGCATCTCCAATTAATTGGGCAGATTGTAAAACATTAGAAGCCATAACTGGTTTAAAAACATTTAACTCATAATGCCCTTGAGCACCACCAAAAGTAACAGCAACATCATTACCAACAACTTGTGCACAAACCATTGTCATAGCTTCACATTGTGTTGGGTTTACTTTTCCAGGCATAATAGAAGAACCAGGTTCGTTAGCAGGAATGATAATTTCTCCAATTCCAGATCTAGGTCCAGAAGCCATCATTCTAATATCATTTGCTATCTTATTTAAAGAGACAGCAATTTGCTTTAAAGCTCCATGAGTTTCTACCAAAGCATCATGTGCTGCTAAAGCTTCAAATTTATTTTCTGCAGTTACAAAAGGTAAGCCTGTAAATTGAGCAATATATTTAGCAACTAAAACATCATAACCTGCAGGTGTATTTAAACCTGTTCCAACAGCTGTACCTCCCAAAGCTAATTGAGCTAAATGCTCTAAAGTATTATTTAAAGCTTTTAAACCAAAGTTTAACTGAGCTACATAACCAGAAAACTCTTGCCCTAAAGTTAGGGGAGTAGCATCCATTAAATGTGTTCTACCAATTTTAACAACGTCGTTAAATGCTACTGCTTTCGCTTTTAAAGTATCTCTTAATTGTGTGATTCCAGGAATTGTAGTTTCAATAATTTTTTGATACGCTGCAATGTGCATTCCTGTAGGAAAAGTATCATTAGATGATTGAGATTTGTTTACATCATCATTTGGTTGAATGGTTTTTTCTCCCTCTCCAATTACATTGCCAGCAATTTCATGAGCTCTATTGGCAATTACTTCATTCACATTCATGTTAGATTGTGTACCAGAACCTGTTTGCCAAATTACTAACGGAAATTGATCATCTAATTTTCCAGCTAAAATTTCATCGCAAACTTTTGCTATTAAATCTCTTTTTTCATCACTTAAAACACCTAATTCTGCATTTGTGTATGCAGCAGCTTTTTTAAGATAAGCAAAACCATATACTATTTCTAATGGCATAGAACCAGCAGCACCGATTTTAAAGTTGTTTCTAGAACGTTCTGTTTGTGCTCCCCAATATTTGTCTGCAGGAACTTCAACATTTCCCATAGTATCTTTTTCGATTCTATATTTCATAAGTTTTTGTAAATTTTAGATGAAACAAATTTACAAAAAACAATGTTTATTTAAAGTTGATAACAATGATTTTTAAAGGTTTAAAAAAAACTTTTTTTTTGATGGTTTATTTTTGAAAATAGTATTATTTTTGTTCTATCATAATAAAAAAAGATATAAATGTTAGATTTTTCTCAATTTTCAGGATTAGTTTTATTCATGTTCATTTTTACAGCTGGTTTTTGGTTGTTATTATTTTTACTAACATTTGTAGTTCCTTATTGGATTGGTGGAACTATTTGGGAAAATATCAAATTAAAAAAAGAAGCAAAAAGAGCTGAAGAAGGTAAATAGTTATTTTAATCTACTTTTTTACACTACATAAATTATTTGTCAATAATTATTGAAACACTTCCAGAAGTATTTTGGAAGTGTTTTTTTTTAAAGTTATTTTCAGTATATCACTACTCGCTTTTTTTGCCAGTTATTAGTAAAGTCTCAATATTCAATTTGGTTTCAATTTGTTAGAAAATTTATATCAATCCATTTAATTGTATCAATATTTATATGAATTCTTTAAATATATAAATTCAAAACTATTTTATATAAAAAATATTCCGTAGAAATATATTCCTTGGAAAATAATTAAATATTTTGTAAGTTTGCTTAGAATTTTAAAAAATCTCAAAATGAAAACTAAAAAAATAGTATATTACATTTCTACAGGATTATTAACTTTACTAATGCTTTTTTCTGTAAGTATGTATCTTTTTAATAATACAGAAATAACAAAAGCATTTACAAGTTTTGGATTTCCTACATATCTTATTTATCCATTAGCAACAGCTAAAATATTAGGTTTGGTTGCTATTTGGTTTATCAATAATACATCTTTAAAAGAATGGGCTTATGCAGGTTTTTTCTTTAATTTTATTTTAGCCTTTTTTGCCCATTATATGATTTCAGATGGAGAACAAATGGGAGCTTTAGTGGCAATAATTTTACTTTTAGTATCTTATTTTTACAGTAAAAAAATAAAATAATGGCAAATTCTAAAGTAGTTTTATCAAACAAAAAATATTTAGCAGAAGCAAAAATGAGAAATCATTTTGCAACAATAGATGAACCTGTTTCTTATGGTGGAGATGATAATGGTCCAACACCTGTAGAATATTTATTAACAGCAATTGGAGGCTGTGTTTCAATTACTTTAAGAATGTATGCAGAAAGGAAAGGTTGGGATGTAGGTGAAATTACTGTCAATGTTTCTCAGATAAAAGACAAAAAAGGTTCTCATTTATCAGAAGAAATATCCTTTGAAAAAGAAATTTCAGAAGACCAAAGAAAAAGATTATTAGTAATTGCAGGAAAATGCCCTGTTGCTAAAATGGTAAAAGGAGAAACTGAGATAGTTACTAGTATACAGTAAAAAAAATGTCAGTTTCAGTTTTTAGTTGATCACTCTAAAAGTTTGTTAGTTCTAGTGATTTCCCTTTTATGCGAAATAGTATAGAGAACGAGTTTAAAATTAAAAAAGTAAATTTAAATGAAAAAAATACTAGCATTTGCAGGCAGCACAAGTTCTACTTCTATCAATAAAAAATTAGCAACTTTTGCAGCAGAAAATTTAGAAAATACTGCTTTTGATGTTATTGATTTAAGAGATTTCATACTCCCTTTTTACAGTGAAGATGAAGAAAAAAAAGGTTTTCCAGAAGATGCAAAGAAGTTTACTTCTATACTAGGTTCTTATGATGGATTTATACTTTCATTAGCAGAACACAATGGTTCTTATACTGCAGCTTTTAAAAATATTTTTGATTGGAGTTCTAGAATAGAAGCAAAAGTTTTTAGAGACAAGCCTTTATTATTAATGGCAACTTCTCCAGGAGCAAGAGGAGGGATATCTGTTTTAGATGCTGCAATAACAAGATTTTCTAGAATGGGAGCAAAAGAATTGGTTTCCTATTCTTTGCCTAATTTTTATAATCATTTTAAAGAAGGTAAAATTATAAATCAAGAATTATTAGGATCCTTAAAAAAGCAAGTAAACCAATTCGAAAACTTAGTAAATGAATAATTATGAAAATAGTTTTGTACGGAAAACAAGGGCATGCTTATACAGTTGCATTAAAAATTTTTAAAATCAACAGATCAAACTTATATTTATAGAGACGTTTCTAAAGATGAAGAAGCAAAAGCACACACAAAAGAATTGTATGGAGGCGTTGTAAAGTTTCCAACCTTATTTATAGATAATGTAGTTTATTTAACACCAACCACAGAAGAATTTAATAAGATAATGCAAGATTTAGGTTTGAGAGCTTAGTTTTTTTAAGTTGTTGAGACAAGAGACATAAGAAATGAAATTAAAACTTTGTTTTCCGTTTGATTATGAATTATTTTTTAATTCATAGAAACAAGAACTAAGAACTAAGAAAGTTGATAACTTTTTACGATTTTGACGCATCTTTCATTAGGTTTTTTCATTTTTGAATACTGAATACTGAATACTGAATACTGAATACTGAATACTGAATACTGAATACTGAATACTGAATACTGAA
>NZ_CANMHM010000024.1 GCF_947497695.1 uncultured Polaribacter sp.
ACTTCAACAATGCCAGATAAATAATGCCTAAATTTAATGAAGAATTTGTTTGCTTTTTAACTCAGTTCTTTGTTGTGTGTAGTACTTTTCTGTTCATTCACAAATTGTAATTTTTAATGTTTTAGTTAATTTAATAAGTTTGAAGTATAATCATTATATAACTCATTATAATGTGAGTTTATTAAATCTTTTATGTTGTGCATTTTTAAAAATAAATTATAAGAATTAATAATACTATCATAAACACTTTCAACATCTTCTTTATTCATAATTAATTTATATAAAGTTTTTTTAAAACCTACAAAAAGTAATTTTTTTTCTTCTTCAGGTAACTCTATTTCGTTTATTTCATATTTTACTAATAATCTTTTTTTCATCATAAAAGTGTTTATTAAAAGAAAAAAAACACACTCTTCTTTTACACCAATTATATCTAAATGACCGTTATTTTTTTTCATTCGAGTTTGTATGTTTTTTTTTATCTCATTTTCAAACCCTTGGTAGATTAACTCTAAATTCATTTCCTTTTTTTATTTAATTTTCTATTTACATTATTGTGGTAGTTGCTCAATCGTGAAAATTTCCATTAATCTTTGTGGAACTAATCTTTCAAGCCAATTATGAGTATTATTAGTGGGGTAAACTCCTGAATTCCCATTTGTGAAATTAAATGAAGAAATTGCTTCACCATCTAAACTACTTCTATCTAAGTGACTTAAAGGGTCAAAACTTTCAACTGAAAAACGCTTTTTAGGTTTTACAAATGTTTGCATAGTTCCGTCAAATGCTTTGATTAACTCCATTTTTCCTCCGTTCGATTCATATTCGTCTTTATCTTCATTTTTAACAGCAAAACTTAATGTTTCCATTGAAAACCCAGCGATCATAACATTAATTTCAGATTTTAAACCAAATTTTTTGAAATTTCCTAAATCTTTCCACCCAATAATGTCATCGAAAGCTCTTGGGAAAAGGAGATTTTCATTTTCTACTAAAGCAATAGTTTTATAATAAAAGCCAAAATTTGATTGTAACATCAATTCAATATTCCTTGTTCCAACTTCGTTTCGTTTATATCTAATTGGTAAATTAGTTTCTAATCCAATAATATCTTTATCAGATTGTTTGTTTTCCCAAAGTATTTTCAAATTTGAGGAAGTAAATGTTTCATTTAGGCATTCAGTAAAAAATTCTTTCATATTAGCAGTTTTTTTTGTATTACACACAACGTCTCGGCTATGGTTAGTACGGGAATTAAAAGTAATGAATTTCCGATTAATCACTTAGCCAAATTTTTTTATTTTGTTTTATCTTTTCTTTATTAAAGCCAAATCAAAAGATTTGGCGGACTTAGTAAATATACCAAAACTTTGGGTTAAGCATCAAAACCCGTATTAATTATAGCCCTTGTTGCCAACCGTTATTTCAATTTATTGGGTATCTTATGGTCTATAGAAAGTTTTTATGCACCAAATTGGAAATAAAAACAATAAGCAATTCAGTATTGAAATAGATAAGTGTAAGAAATTACTAGGAAATAATAGAATGAAATCATAATCTTTTATTGTAGCTGAATAACTAGAAACACAGAAAGGGAACAAAAAAAGTCTAATTTTTACCCAAATATTTTGCTTTATGCCTTGTTGAATAGTGGATAGTATTAGGGCAAACCCGATGATAAGTGAAATTCCTATAGAGCTAGCCCATAATTTTAGTGAAGCTTCAAAGTATATGCTTATAATTGTTAGATACCAAACTAAATAACACCATAAAATCATTTTTTGGGATGTTATATTTTTGAAATATTTTAAAAAAACAGTTATCACAATATCGTATGCTTCTTTTTATCTTGTCTAATGTCAAGTTTTGTTATTCAGTTAATTATATTTGGGTCAAATCTACCAATTTTAATAAACATTTTAGAGTTTTTTTTCTCTTTAGCCCAAGGAATTTATCGGATTCTGATGGGTAATGGTTGGCAACGTTTTTATATATGATTTGTTGCGTGAATTAAGCAACTAATTTACTAAATAATTACTGACCAAGAAAGTTCGTGAGAACTTTCGAAAGTGAGCCTAAAAAAGCAATAAATTATATATGTTGTTGGCAGTAGGCTTTTATTCGTTTTTTTAATTCAGATTTCGATTGTTCAAGACTTAAATTCAATTCGGATTCAATTTCCACAATCAAATTTTTCCCATATTGCCAAAGAAACTTGTCGATTTCGTAATTTGAATAATTTTCTAAATTCAATTCTTTTTTAAATTCGTTAAATATTGAGTAAAATTCTCTAAAATTTTCAGGATTATTGAACGTTTTTAATTCTCCATTTTTCTGACCTAAATATCCTTTAATAACTATCCAAATATAACTGTCATAAATTGGCGTTTCATATTCACTCAAAAAGTGAACGTATTTAGACGCAAAAGATAAATTGTTCCGTTTAAAAGTTTTTCCTTTATTATTCGTCCATTCTATTTTGGATATTTTGTCCACGAAATTCACAAAGTCATTTAATTCGTTCAGTTCATTATTTTCCTTTGTAGTTTTTATTATTTGCTCAACAACTGGATTTATATTCGTAATTGCAGTAGAATATATTTTGTTTAACGAAGCTACTTTTATTAAAACATCATATTTATTTAAATCATTATCAAAAGTTTTAAATAACTTCAATAAATTCTCATTCAATTCGTTTCCTTCTTCTTTATCGTAAAATTCAAGTATTTCACTTATAAATTCCTTTGTTGGTTTTTTTAGTTCCATTTTTAATTTGAAGTTCGATTTTCAGCTTACTGCCAACGTTTTTGTATATGGTTTGTTGCGTGTTTTAAGCAACTAATTTAGTAAATAATTACGGACAAAGAAAGTCCACGAGGACTTTCGCAAGTAGGCAATAAGCCAGCAATAAATTATATACGGTGTTAGCACCAGTTTTTTCTTTATTTTTAATTTTCACTTGTTTCTACTTCCTCATTATCAATAGAAATTGACAAATTTTCGTCTAATACTTCTCTTCTAACTTCTCTAAATAATTGCCTTCCTTCAAGTGTTAAAGTCCAATATTCATTTTTATCTGAAACTGGATGTTTTTTTAAAGATGGCTTTATAATTTCTAATGCACTTAAGTCAGCTAATATGCTTTTTATTTTATTTAATGGTGTAGAATTATTAGTTTTAATTTTTCGTTCTTTATTAGGTTTTAGTATAAAGCCTAAATAAGACCTACATCTTTCAGTTGATGATTCAATCATAAATTCAGGAGCAAGTAAATTAAATATATTAAGTAATGTAAATTCAGTCGAATCACTCCATTCATTATCGTATTCATATTTAAATGCAATTTCTCTTTTATTATGCTTTAAAGTCTTAATTAGCTTTTCAAATTCAGCTTTTTTTTCATTTTCTATTTGTAATTCCTGCTCTTGGATTATATCTCTTAGTTTTGAATTTTCATTACTAAGTCTTGATACTTCCTTTAATACTTCTGGTCCCATTTGTTCAGATGATTTTATCCAACCAATTCTTGGATTAGTATTGAATTGTTTCATAAGGGAAATAGATACTTTTGCGTACAAATCATTTTTGTCATCCCAAAAACTAACAATTCTATTTTTTATTTTTTCTTTAAAATCGTTAAGTTTTTTAATCTTATCTTCTGTTTTGTCAAAGCTTTTAGCTGGCCAATTTACTCCATCGTTTATAATAAATCCTAAAATAGGAATATCTTTTGAAACTGCATAATCATATTCTTTTTCTGTATAACTAATTTCTCCATCAAGCGATCCATAAGTAAAGGCAGATATTATAACATAATAATCACAATCATCAATTTGGGTTTGTATTAATTTCCATTGTTGTGTGTCACCAGCGCTAAACATTTCCATTCCAACAGGTATATGTCCCATTTCAAGGATTGCTTTAATAACGAGTTCTCTTTCATTTTTTAAATCCTTAAAAGTTGATGATATAAAAATTTGGTATTTTTTTTTCATTTCAGTTTTATTGGTGCTAACGTGTTTGTGTAAGGAAAGTTGCGTGGTTTAAGCACTAAAGTTAGCAAATAAAACACAGATAGAAAGTCCGCGAGGACTTTCGTAAATTAGCTTTTACCAGCAATTTTTTTTACACGGTGTTGTATGCCGTTTTTTATTTCTTTTCAGTCATCAATTCAGTCAGTCCAATAGGTGAAATAACGTTAAATTCACCATTATTTTTCGAGATGTTTATTTTAGTGAATTTATTGTCATAATACCAATAAAAATCTCTTGAAATGCGTTGCGGATGCTGGTTAAAGAACTGTTCTACTACTGGTTTGAAGTGCTGAATGAAAAGTATAAAGTCCAATGGTTTATCTTTTGTGATTTTACAAATGTCAACTATGCCTTTATTGGGAATTGCTATTACCGAACCCCATTCTCCAACAAATTCGGGCACATTACTTATTAAATCAAGTGCTAAACTTGCTCCATAATCTTCATTCTCTATAAAGTCTACTTCAATTTTTTGTCCATTTATGTCAAAATATTCAGTTGCTTTAGTGAATTCTTGCCTGTTTATATTTTTTTGAGCAATGTCAAAGACTTCATCAATTGTTTTGTTCCATAAATCAAACATTTCTTTTTGGACTGATGCGAAAGTCGATGGTAAATCTAAAACCAATAGTGATATTGTGCCGTCTAATTGTTTTTTCGAAATTAGGTTATCTGTTCCGCCATTTTGACTAACATAATTTTCTGGATATATTCTAATACCTAAATAATCAACCAATGTTTCAAATTTATTTGGGTCAAGTTGTTTTTGTTTTTCCATTGACTCATACATACTTTGAAAATGGGAATTAATAAATTCAGACCAGTTTTTCTTGTCTATTTGAGAACAATTTAAAATCAGATTATGAAGATTAACAATAGAATAATCTTGACCTTTTTCAAGTTCTATCGCTCCACTTTTTATTGAAGTTATCTTGTAGTTTTTGGAAATAGCTTTTACAGATTCATTTACCAAAAATTTATAATCCTTCTTTGATATTTCATTTTCGTAACCATTTGGAATCGCGTAATTAATTTTTTGGGCAGATAAGTTTAAACAGGCAATAATTATTAAAAAAGCAAATATTTTTTTCATTAAGTTCAAATTTTTCTCAAATGGCATACAACGTGTTTGTGTAATGAAAGTTGCGTTTTAAAAACGCGGCTAATTTTCCACCGGAAAATTAGAAGTTTTTAAAAAAGCACAAACTTTCGATTAAGCCAAATTTAGCAATTTTTAATACACGGTGTTACCAAAAGTAGTTTTTTTATTTTCAACTTTTTGTAATTAATTACCAAATTTCAGCGTTTGATTGGCAATTCCGCAATTTTGGTTTTTCATTCTTTGCTTAATTCTGCAATTTTGCTCAATCTTATGTTCAGTTTTAAATTCCGCAATTTTTGTTTTCCACAATTTTGGTTTCAGGTTTCCAGTTTAACTCTGTAATTTTGCTCAATTTCACGTTTGATTGGAAATTCCGCAATTTTGGTTTCTTAAGTTTGAGTAAATTCCCACATTTTACAATTCTGCATTTTTCGAAATTCTCACGTAAAATTTCACGAGCGAGTCAGTGTCAAACATTACATAATTTCACTTTTTTTTAGAAAGTTTTGGGTCGCTATTTTTTCCAACGTAAAATTGAGAACTATTTTTGGTAACGTTGTTTTGTATGGAAAGTTGCGTTTTAAATGAACGGCTATTTTTCCGCAGGAAAAATATAGTTTATTAAAAAAGAACAAACTTTCGGTTAAGCCAAATTTAGCAATTTTTTATACAAGGTGTTGCCCAAAGTGGTTTTTTAGTTTCAATTTATACTTTCAGGTTTATCGTCCTCTTTCGGTTTTTTTAATACCTCTGGGAATTCTACAAATTTTAGTTTTAAATCATATCGATTGTAAGGAATTTTTAAAATATTTAATTCGCCCGTTTTGTGAGCACAATATTTGTTAACAATACAAGCTGCGCATTTATTCGGATTTACTTTATTCTTAAAATCTATTTCTTTATTTTCTATAAAATCATTTAAATTCGATAATGTTTTATCTAAAAGAGGTGAATACTCACTTTTTTTAATAATTTTTGTCGAAACGCTATGTACAAAAGGTCTATTATCATTGAAGTCGTAAAACCAATAAATTAAAACTCCATAATCAAAGTCATATTCTTTGATAAAATCTAAATAAGACGCTAATTGTATTATATGATTTGAAAAGAAAGTAGTTTTAATTTTTTGTCTATTTTTCTCTATTTCTTCTGATTGAAAGTCCTCAGGATTGTAATAACTATTTAAATATTTAAACTTTTCTTCTACGACAAAATATTTTCCATTTGGGTCTTTGAATATATAATCAGGTTGTCCTATAAAATTTTTTGATTGATTTTCAAAAACTGTTTTTTCTTTGGTATGTCCAGAAAATATAAGCTCACAATTCTTTATTTTTTTGATAATGTTATTTTCTCTTACATCGTATTCAATAAAATCACTTTCATCATATTCTTTTGGGATTTGTTTATCTATTAACCTTAAAGTTTCGTGAAAGTTAATGCCAATTATTCTTTTGTCTTCTCCAGTAGGATGTTCAATTACGAAAGATTTGTTTATGGAAAAACTTACTGGGCAAAAATTAAAAGAAGATAAATCAGTTGCACTAATTTTTGAGTTTTCATTTAATTTTAATAATGAAATTGAACCTAAATTCTTTCTTATATCAATTTCTTTTAAAACTTCCTCTATACATTCCGAGTTTGAGTATCTAAAGAAATATCGCATATATGTATATCCGTTATCGTAAATTACTCTTTTCCATTCTTTATGATACTTACCATAAACTGACTCAAGTTTAGTTTTATAGTTAAAAATTAAATCCTCTTTTTGAAAACCAACTTTTTCAAGTAAATAATCAAGAAATAAGTTCTGTTTTTCACTAAATGCCATTGGTTAATTTAACTTTAAAATCAATTATTTTTGTTTCTGATTTGATTTTCGCTCTATTTTGGGCAACGTTGATGTATATGGTTTGTTGCGTGTTTCAAGTAACTAATTTAGTAAATAATTACCGACCAAGAAAGTCCGCGAGGACTTTCGCAAGTAGGCAAGAAGCCAGCAATAAATTATATACGGTGTTGTAAACAGTGCATTATTCAGTTACTTTCTTTTTCAAAATACTCTTTCTCGTTAAAAGAACCAAAATTAAAAATATTATAAAAAGTATAATTTTTCCGACTAAATATCCAAATCCGTATTCGTTCAATCTTTCAAAATCGTTAATTAATATTTTAGATATATTAACAGTTAATATTAGGCAGAAAATAGATGATATGTAAAATATTATTTTTTTCATTTTCAGATTTTTCAGTAAGGAGGCAATTCAAGAATTACCTCCTTTTTTAATTAACTAATTATTTAGTAACTGTCGTTGTTGATGGAGTATAAATTCCAAAAGTCAAAGAAGCAACTAATCCATTCACAAATGTCTGTCTTGTGTGAACTGTATAATTTTTCGCACCATTCGCCATTTGTTTTGAATCAGAAACTCCAACAGGAGCTAAACCATAAACAACATAATGATTCCATTTTGTCGTTTGAGAATTTCCTTGAGCTCCTTCTCCGACAACACTTGTATAAGAATAACAAGATGTTAATAACATAGATGAAGCAAATAATACTGTCATCATTTTCATTGAATTTTTAATCATACTTTTTAATTTTAATTAAACATTTATTTATAATACTCACTATTGAGTTTTTTTGGGCATTGTTTACAACGTGTTGGTATATGAAAAGTAGCAGAATAAAAATGCTTTCACTTTTAATTTAGCAATAAAGATAACAGAAAAGCACAAACTCTTTAGTTTGCATTAAACTGCTATTTTTTATATACCGTGTTAGCAAAAGTGTTTACTCACAGTTTCCATTACAATCTTCTGCGTTTTCATAATCTTCTGATGTAAAAATGAATGTTTTCTTTGAATTTTTATTACTATTATAAAAACACTCATTTAAAAGATTTCTTTCATTCTCTTTGATACCTCCTTGCTCACAAATGATTTTTTTTTTGAAAAAAAGTTTTTTTGTAGAATTAAAAATAATTTTTATAGAATCAGAAGCAAAGAAATTGACATAACTATAGTAAGGAATATCATTATGTGAACAACTTTTGTATGTTTTCGATTTCTCTTGATTATTATCTAATTTAATTATACCTTCAATATTGTATGTTATTATTTTTATAGTTACTCCACTCTTATTTTGTAATGTGTATTTATATGACTCACATTCATCTTCTGGACCACAACTTAAAAATAGTATAAATATTAGAAATAGTGTTGTTCTCATTTTACCAATTATTAAATAGTTCATCAATATACTTTTTTGTTGAATTGTTTGGGTTTTGTTTCTTAATATTTTCTTTCCACTCTCCCCAACTATTAGTACCTTTTAGGCTGTTTTCTACCTGTTTTATTGAATAGCCTGAAACTCTATCTTGAGCATATGTACCTACATAGTCATGCTCTATGTCTATTCTTTGGTTTGTGTTATCCATCAAATCATAACCTAAAGAAGTATAAATTGGTTGTGATTCTAATGGAAAATTTTGTCTATTATTTGTTGATGGGTCTTTCCATAAACCATATTCAAAATTATTATCTCTCAGGTAGCTCTTATACCTTAAATTTGTCAATGCAATTTCTACAGTAGTCGCCCAAGTTTCCATCACTCTTTTCGCGCTATTACTAACTGCATCTGTTTGATAAACTGCAAATGAATATCCTTTACTAACCAAACTATTATAGGCACTACCATCTACTTTTCTGTGAGCAGCATGTGCTAATTCGTGTATAGTTGTTCCATAAACTAAGTCAGAAGGGTCTCCCCAAGCCTGCAAAGATATATCAGATCCATTCCATAACCTACGTGCTTTTACATAAGAAGAAGTTCCATTTTTTAATCTAGCTCTAATTCTCATTTTCCAAAAACCTCCCCATCTTGAAGGTTTTGTTAAACCATAACTATACTTGTAATAATAATCGTGTGCCGCTTGAAAAACAGTAGCATAATATTGTTGTGTACCTCCTTTAATATTTAAGTTCCAAGCAGATTTTTGTTTTGGGCCATTATACCTAGCAGTTCCTGACCAAAATAACCACCAAGACCATTTTACCGAAAAATGATGGCGTTCCCACTTAATAGAATAATTTGCAGGTCTTCTAAATGAACCTGTTTCAAATTTTCCATTACTGTCAGTAATATCTGTCTTTGTAGTAAACCATCTTCTTGCTCTAACGTTGACACCTTGCATTGGGTAATAGTTATTTAATCTATCATCCCATAGTTTTATAGTTCCTGATGGATTCCAACGGTCTGGAACATTCCAACAAATAAACCAAACACAAACACGTTTTGCTAAAAGGTTTTTCTTTTTATCTTTTTCTATTTCTTGTTTTTCTTCTTGGGTTAAATTATTGGTAAGATATAATGATACTGTCTCTAAACTACCGAGGCTATTTGTTTTTGAATATGTACTTTTTCCTTTAAGATTTGTGTCTTCTTCTTCAAAATATCCTTCACTATTTTCAGGAATAAATAAATCTGATAAAACTTCATATTGAATTTCGGGAAACTCATAGTCGGGTTTTACAACTGTATATCGCCATGAAATTTGATCTTCAGGTAATTCAGGGTCATGATAATATTCTCCTTGTTCTTCTATTTCATAATCAAGTGGGTGGTCATATAGCACTATAGTAGTGTCTTTTTCAATGATATTTAGTTCTAATGAATCTTTTGGCAAAAATCGAACATACAAATCTGTTTTCTTAATTTCAATTTGTTCTGCTGATTTTTGAAATGATTTTGCTTGATAACTTTTAGATTTTTTTACTTCTTTTAAAATAGTATCCAACGCTCGTTGCATATTTGTAACTGAAAATGGATTCTCTAATTTATTTCCAAGTTTTGTAATGTTTTCTGGTTTCGTTTGTTGAATAGAAGAAATTTCTTCATTTACAAATTCATCTTCTTTTTGGCAGGAATAAACCAGTATTCCAATCAGGAGGGTTAATGTTAAAAATCTTAAATTTTGTTTTTTCATATTTTTTTTATGGTTAATTAATATTTGTCTTCAAATGTAACCTTCAATGTGTTATTTTAACGTTATGTTAGTTTTATATTTTTGCTAACGTGTTTGTATATGGTTTGTTGCGTGGTTTAAGCACCTAATTTAGCAAATAAAAACCGAATAGAAAGTCCGCTAGAATTTTCGTAAGTAGGCTAGAACTAGCAATAAATTATATACGGTGTTGGCAAACGTATTTTTATTTTTTCAGAATTTTCTTTATTTTAACTTCTCCATTTTTTCCAAATATTTTTAAAAGGTATATTCCTTTTTTTAAACTAGAAATATTTATTTTTCTTTCTTGTTTTTTTTCTAAAATTAATTTGCCAATATAATTATAGATTTTAATTTTAAAAATTTCTTTTTTTGATTTGATTGTCAATATATTTTCAATAGGATTTGGTGAGATTACATAATTTTCTATTGAAAACTCCTCATTTGAAAGAGTCGAACAATTATTTGTAAAAGTTATAGATTTTCCTACTTGGTTTGAAATTCCACTTTTAAAAGCAGTATTATTTAAATCGTCTATACAAATTGTTTCTAAATTCGGTAAATTTTCAAAATTACTTTTTACGTCTCCAGAAAATGTGAAATTTTGGTTATTTCCGTTTTTTAAATTAATTGTTTTTAAATTTGGATTATCTTGAGTCCTAAAAATATAAACTTTAGAATTATTACTTACATCTAGATTTGTGATTAAATTCTGACTTAAAACTAAAGCTTCAAGATTAGTATTGTTTTCAATATTTACAACTAGTATTTTATTATTAAGAGCATTTATAATTTTTAATTCAATATTATTTTCGGTATTTAATTCCGTTAATTTATTATTGTAACAATAAAGTAATTCTAATTTTTTATTATTTTGGATATTCAAAGATTTTAATTCATTCCCAAAACACGACAATCCTTTCAGTTCTGTACAATTACTAATATCAAGGCTTGAGACTTTTGCATTATTAAATTCTAAATATGTCAGTTTGGTGTTACTACTCATATCAATTTTCGTTACTTTAGATTCAGAACATGAAAATTCGGTCATATTAATAAACATTTCAATTCCTGTGACATCAGATATATCTGAAGCTGAAACATTTATTATACCTGTTACTGCTTCAGCTTCACTAACTTGAATTTCATTATCTGAATTTGTATCGATTACTGGATTTGTGTGGTTTAATAACTTGTTTTTAAAAATTTGGTCAGGAATATTAACATTTTGGGATTGTATTATTCCGTAACAGATTATTGCAATAAATAGTAGTATTTTTTTCATTATTTTTTTTTCAATTTTTCAGTATTTGGATTTCGTGAGTTATGTTTGCCAACGTGTTTGTATAAGATTAGTTGCGTGTTATAAGCACTAAAGTTAGCAAATAAATCACAGATAGAAAGTCCGCGAGGACTTTCGTAAATTGGCTGAAACCAGCAATTAATTTTATACGGCTTAAGTTTGTCTTTTAATAAATTTGATAAAATAATAAGAAAGAATAAAAGAGAGAATTAAGGTTAATTTACA
>NZ_CANMHM010000025.1 GCF_947497695.1 uncultured Polaribacter sp.
AGTTTTTTTGATTATTTATTTTTAGAAATAAATATAAGGTTTTATTGTTTACTAATAAAAAAGAGTTGTATGTTTGCATTCCGAAAAATTCGGGGGTTAAAAGTTCAGTTTTTTTGATTTAGATTTGCAAAAAAATAAATAAAAAAAACTTAATTTTTTTCTTGTCAGGTTATAAATACTTTGTATGTTTGCAGCCGCTAAGAAAAGGAGTAAAAAAGTTCAGAGAGGTTTTGGAATGATTATAAAAAGATCAGTTAGTTCGATTCTAACATTTCTACAAAAAAATTCAGAATTTTAAATTCAGAATTCTAAGTTCATTGAAAATATTGAAATTGACAGCGTAAATTAAAGAGTAGAATGACCATGTTTATTTAATTATAGACAAAATTCTTTTGAAACTTATTCATTATAATATTTAAAGATATACAATGAAGAGTTTGATCCTGGCTCAGGATGAACGCTAGCGGCAGGCTTAACACATGCAAGTCGAGGGGTAACATTGGAGCTTGCTTCAGATGACGACCGGCGCACGGGTGCGTAACGCGTATAGAATCTACCTTGTACAGGGGGATAGCCTTTAGAAATGAAGATTAATACCCCATAATATTTAATGATGGCATCATTATTAGATTAAACATTTATGGGTACAAGATGACTATGCGTCCTATTAGCTAGATGGTGGGGTAATGGCTTACCATGGCGATGATAGGTAGGGGTCCTGAGAGGGAGATCCCCCACACTGGTACTGAGACACGGACCAGACTCCTACGGGAGGCAGCAGTGAGGAATATTGGGCAATGGAGGCAACTCTGACCCAGCCATGCCGCGTGCAGGAAGACTGCCCTATGGGTTGTAAACTGCTTTTATACAGGAAGAAACACTGGTATGTATACCAGCTTGACGGTACTGTAAGAATAAGGACCGGCTAACTCCGTGCCAGCAGCCGCGGTAATACGGAGGGTCCGAGCGTTATCCGGAATCATTGGGTTTAAAGGGTCCGCAGGCGGTCGATTAAGTCAGAGGTGAAATCCCATAGCTTAACTATGGAACTGCCTTTGATACTGGTTGACTTGAGTCACATGGAAGTAGATAGAATGTGTAGTGTAGCGGTGAAATGCATAGATATTACACAGAATACCGATTGCGAAGGCAGTCTACTACGTGTGTACTGACGCTGAGGGACGAAAGCGTGGGGAGCGAACAGGATTAGATACCCTGGTAGTCCACGCCGTAAACGATGGATACTAGTTGTTGGGCGATTGTTCAGTGACTAAGCGAAAGTGATAAGTATCCCACCTGGGGAGTACGGTCGCAAGACTGAAACTCAAAGGAATTGACGGGGGCCCGCACAAGCGGTGGAGCATGTGGTTTAATTCGATGATACGCGAGGAACCTTACCAGGGCTTAAATGTAGTATGACAGGAGTGGAGACACTTTTTTCTTCGGACATATTACAAGGTGCTGCATGGTTGTCGTCAGCTCGTGCCGTGAGGTGTCAGGTTAAGTCCTATAACGAGCGCAACCCCTGTCGTTAGTTGCCAGCAAGTAAAGTTGGGGACTCTAACGAGACTGCCTACGCAAGTAGTGAGGAAGGTGGGGATGACGTCAAATCATCACGGCCCTTACGTCCTGGGCCACACACGTGCTACAATGGTATGGACAATGAGCAGCCATCTGGCAACAGAGAGCGAATCTATAAACCATATCACAGTTCGGATCGGAGTCTGCAACTCGACTCCGTGAAGCTGGAATCGCTAGTAATCGGATATCAGCCATGATCCGGTGAATACGTTCCCGGGCCTTGTACACACCGCCCGTCAAGCCATGGAAGCTGGGAGTGCCTGAAGTCGGTCACCGCGAGGAACCGCCTAGGGTAAAACTGGTAACTAGGGCTAAGTCGTAACAAGGTAGCCGTACCGGAAGGTGCGGCTGGAACACCTCCTTTCTAGAGAAAGATGGTGAGTTACAAAAGGGGATTTTTACTCTTTGCTGTTAATTTTAAAAAATAAGTATTAAGCTATTACAGTTGTAGAAGTTAGTGTTAATTTTTAATCGTTAGAATTTACTAGCGCCTAATCACTAACAACTAATAACTAAAACAGTCTCGTAGCTCAGCTGGTTAGAGCGCTACACTGATAATGTAGAGGTCGGCAGTTCGAGTCTGCCCGAGACTACAAAAGTTTAATATAAAGGAAATTCTAGGAGCAGGATAATTACAAATTACGAATTAGTAATTACTAATGACTAACAACTAATTACTAACGACTAGTAATGGGGGATTAGCTCAGCTGGCTAGAGCGCTTGCCTTGCACGCAAGAGGTCATCGGTTCGACTCCGATATTCTCCACAGGTCAATTAACAAAGACCATTTAACATTGATAATTGTTAATTGATATTTGTATAATTGAATAATGTTCATTGACATATTGGTAAAATGATATCGTAAGAATCAAATAGATAGAGAACAGTTAGAATATTGATATTCTAATTAAGTAATTTTTTTATAAAAATATAAAAGAGTTCATTATGGTGTGGAGACACACTGTAGCAAAAAGTACAATAAGTTAAGTAAGGGCGTATGGCGGATGCCTAGGCTCTCAGAGACGATGAAGGACGCGATAAGCTGCGATAAGCTACGGGGAGGGGCACATACCTTTTAATCCGTAGATTTCCGAATGGGGCAACCCGGTATGTTGAAGACATATCATGGCGTAAGCCAAGTAAACCCGGTGAACTGAAACATCTAAGTAACCGGAGGAAGAGAAAACAATAGTGATTCCGTTAGTAGTGGCGAGCGAACGCGGATTAGCCCAAACCTATTTTGTTACGGCAATATAGGGGTTGTAGGGCCACGATATTCGAGAATAAGTGAATTAGAACTGATTGGAAATTCAGACCATAGAGGGTGATAGTCCCGTAAAAGTAAGCGAATTTTAGATAGTGGTACCCTGAGTAGTGCGGGACACGAGTAATCCTGTATGAATCCACCGGGACCATCCGGTAAGGCTAAATACTCCTGAGAGACCGATAGTGAACTAGTACCGTGAGGGAAAGGTGAAAAGAACCCTAAGTAAGGGAGTGAAAGAGATCCTGAAACCGTACGCCTACAAGCGGTCGGAGCATGTTTACATGTGACGGCGTGCCTTTTGCATAATGAGCCTACGAGTTACTGTTTCTAGCAAGGTTAATTGATTAAGTCAAGGAGCCGTAGCGAAAGCGAGTCTGAATAGGGCGTTTAGTTAGTAGTAGTAGACGCGAAACCGAGTGATCTACCCATGGGCAGGTTGAAGCTGTAGTAACATACAGTGGAGGACCGAACCAGTTGACGTTGAAAAGTCTTTGGATGACCTGTGGGTAGGGGTGAAAGGCCAATCAAACTCGGAAATAGCTCGTACTCCCCGAAATGCATTTAGGTGCAGCGTTGAGTAAAAGTTTTATAGAGGTAGAGCTACTGATTGGATGCGGGGGCTTCACCGCCTACCAATTCCTGACAAACTCCGAATGCTATAAAATGTTTCTCAGCAGTGAGGGCATGGGTGCTAAGGTCCATGTCCGAGAGGGAAAGAACCCAGACCATCAGCTAAGGTCCCCAAATATATGTTAAGTTGAAAAAACGAGGTTTGTCTGCCCAGACAGCTAGGATGTTGGCTTGGAAGCAGCCATTCATTTAAAGAGTGCGTAACAGCTCACTAGTCGAGCGGACGAGCATGGATAATAATCGGGCATAAACATATTACCGAAGCTATGGATTTATACTAAGTATAAGTGGTAGGGGAGCATTGTAATCTGCGTAGAAGGTGTACTGTGAGGTATGCTGGAGTGATTACAAAAGAAAATGTAGGCATAAGTAACGATAATGGGGGCGAGAAACCCCCACACCGAAAGACTAAGGTTTCCTCAGCGATGCTAATCAGCTGAGGGTTAGTCGGGTCCTAAGGCGAATCCGAAGGGAGTAGTCGATGGCTCACAGGTTAATATTCCTGTACTTCTTATAATTGCGATGGGGTGACGGAGTAATGAAAGCACCGCGAACTGACGGAATAGTTCGTTGAAACAAGTAGGTATTGGCACTGTAGGTAAATCCGCAGAGTTAGCTGAATTGTGATAGTACCAAGAGTCTTCGGACAATTGGATAGTGTGCCTAAGGGCTTCCAAGAAAAACCTCTAAGCTTCAGATTATGAGAACCCGTACCGTAAACCGACACAGGTAGTTGGGATGAGAATTCTAAGGTGCTCGAGAGATTCATGGCTAAGGAACTAGGCAAAATCGACCCGTAACTTCGGGAGAAGGGTCGCCACGCTTCGGCGTGGCCGCAGTGAAAAGGTCCAGGCGACTGTTTATCAAAAACACAGGGCTTTGCTAAATTGAAAGATGATGTATAAGGCCTGACACCTGCCCGGTGCTGGAAGGTTAAGTGGAGGGTTTAGCTTCGGCGAAGATCTGAAATGAAGCCCCAGTAAACGGCGGCCGTAACTATAACGGTCCTAAGGTAGCGAAATTCCTTGTCGGGTAAGTTCCGACCTGCACGAATGGTGCAACGATCTGGACACTGTCTCAGCCATGAGCTCGGTGAAATTGTAGTATCGGTGAAGATGCCGATTACCCGCAGCGGGACGAAAAGACCCCGTGAACCTTTACTATAGCTTAGTATTGGCTTTGGATAAGTAATGTGTAGGATAGGTGGGAGACATTGAAGTGGCGTCGCTAGGCGTTGTGGAGTC
>NZ_CANMHM010000026.1 GCF_947497695.1 uncultured Polaribacter sp.
ACGGCTTAAGTTTGTCTTTTAATAAATTTGATAAAATAATAAGAAAGAATAAAAGAGAGAATTAAGGTTAATTTACACGGTTGAGCCTAGACTCAGACAACACTGATAATCCTCTCTCTTTTCTACTAAAATCACGTTCAGTTCTGTGAGACTTTAGATCTCGATTTTAAGTTGTTGTGGCTCAAGTAGATTTATTCTTTCATAAAACATTTTCTTATGAATAAATATAGTGAAACTTTTGGAATTGACATTAGTAAAGATGTCTTTGATTGTTATGGTAGTACACAAGGTCATTTACAATTCAAAAACAGTGAATTAGGATTTAAGAAGTTTCATAAACTACTACCCAAAAACAGTTTAGTAGTTATGGAAGCTACAGGTTACTATCATTACAGATTTGCGCAGTTTTTATACAAGAAAGGTATTTGTGTTTCAGTTGTAAATCCTTTGTCAATAAAGCGATTTATACAGATTAAGCTGGCAAAAATAAAAACAGATAAAAGTGATGCAAAAGCTATTTGTGATTATGGTCTAATTTATGAAGTACCTTTGTATAACGCGCTTACAGATACTCAAAGTGAGTGTTTACAATTGTTTCGATTGATGGATAATTTATTAAAAACCAGAACCGCAACAAAAAATAAAATTCACGGAGAAAAAGTACTAGGCATACCTTCAGAATATGTGTATCGTTCTTTACTTAAGACTAAAAAATATTTAGAGAAAGAATTAAAGGGAATTGATGCAAAGTTACTTTCATTAGTAAAAAAAGACCAACAAAAGCAACTAACATTATTGCAGAGTATTCCTGGTATTGGACTTAAAACAGCCTTGTTTTTAATTGTAATTACAGATGGTTTTAAAAAGTTTGAAACAGCCTCACAACTTTGTAGTTATGCAGGAATAACGCCAACAATTAGAGAATCTGGAAGTAGTGTAAGAGGTCGTTCAAGAATTAGTAAAGTTGGAAACAGGAAATTAAGAAATTTACTTTTCCTATGTTCTTTTAGTGCGTACAAGCATAATAAAGGATGTGTAGAAATATTTGAGCGAATTACCAATAAAGGAAAAAGTAAAAAGCTAGCTTTAATTGCAGTTTCCAATAAACTTTTAAAACAATGTTTTGCCATTGCAAAGTCTGGCATTGCATATGATGAGGGACATGTTTCAGTTTTAAAAGTGAAATAAAATGTAAAAGAAATTATGATAATTATAGCTTGTTGAATTGGAAATAAATCGACCAAAGTAGATTTATTCTACTTCAACAATGCCAGATAAATAATGCCTAAATTTAATGAAGAATTTGTTTGCTTTTTAACTCAGTTCTTTGTTG
>NZ_CANMHM010000028.1 GCF_947497695.1 uncultured Polaribacter sp.
GTTATGAGAGTGAAGTTAGATATCCCACAAATCAGAAACTATTATGGGAGTCTGTTGATTGGAGTTATAAACAGATGAAAATAATCTGTAAAGAACTAAAGTTAAAACTACCTCGTACCAAATACTTAAAATGGAAAAGCGGTATATTAATTTCAGTAAAATGCGTAGAAAAACGAACAAAAAACGCACACCTTTAACCAGATCTTTATTGTATTTACTCAAAAAAATAAACAAAGAATTAGATAGTTTAGAAAAACAATATTCTTTTAAAATGCCTTCTAACTATTATAAACGTAGAGCAACCATTAAGAAAATAAGTAATCAACAATCATTACTATTTATTAAGGGAGAAAAACCTAAAAATAGAATTGTAAGTATTGGTAAAGAGTATCTTCGACCAATTGTGAGAGGAAAGGAGATTAAAGCTGTAGAGTTTGGAGCAAAGGTAAATAAGCTCCAAATAGATGGAATTAATTTTATACAGCGAGTTAGTTTTGATAATTTTAACGAAGGCACTCAATTAAAAAACACAATTTATAAAGCGCAAAGACTTACAAAAACAAAAGTTAAAATAGTTGGAGCAGATGCAATCTACGCCACTAATAAAAATAGAGTTTTTGCTACTTCAAAAAAAATACAAACTGACTTTAAGCCAAAGGGAAAACCTTCAAAACATCGAAAACAACAATTACAATTAGCTAAAATGATAACTAAAGAAAGAGCTACAAGATTAGAGGGCAGTTTTGGAAAAGAGAAAGAACATTATCATCTAAAAAAAATCAAAGCCAAGACTAAGAAAACCGAAATACTATGGATATTTTTTGGTATTCATACAGCAAATTGTCTTGAAATTGGTAGAAGAATGGAAAAACAAATCTTAGTAAAAACAGCTTAAATTTTAATTATTAAAAATTAAATAATGGGATAATTACGTCATAATTTTGCTGTAAACTCAAATTATGTTTAAAAATTAAAAAAAGCAATGTAAAACTTATAGTTTTACATTGCTTTTTTTTAGTGCTT
>NZ_CANMHM010000029.1 GCF_947497695.1 uncultured Polaribacter sp.
GGTAGAAAAAACACTTTTTAATTACTGGTCAGGTTTCATTGCAAATCAGCAAAGTATTACTACTGATGCCACTTGTTGTAGCCAATTTAACCGAAATGCAGAAAACAGAAGAGTTTATTGAAAATAGAATTAAATGGCGAGCTTCAAAACACGATTTGCCGAATAAAAATGTTCATTTGTTTGAGAATTTAACGGCTGATAAAAAAGCGGAATATTTAACTCATTTCAATGAGAATGATTGTGGAAAAATAATTTTACTCTTTACAGTTTCAAAAAAGCACTGGACAGCAATCGGAACAAAAAAAATCATTGGTTTTGACGGAACTGAATTTAACTCTGTCGAATTGAATTCTATAAAAGATGTTGATTCTAAAAATCGGAAAGAATATTTTGAAAAAGCAGAAGCTGGAGAAACAAAACTAAAGAAAATAAAAAAGCGAAATGAATCTGAATTGTTAATTACGGAATTTAACGGAAAGGAAACTATTTTCATTACGAAAAAAGGAAGTGACTTATTCTCGTTATGGAATATAATGATGATGATTGAACAACTGAATAAAAAAACTGTTGCCAACAAAGAACTGAGTTAAAAAGCAAACAAATTCTTCATTAAATTTAGGCATTATTTATCTGGCATTGTTGAAGTAG
>NZ_CANMHM010000030.1 GCF_947497695.1 uncultured Polaribacter sp.
GGCACTTTCAGAAGTAAATAAACACTTGTTTATCAATTAAATAAGTTGTATTTTAGATAAAATCAAACCCCGAAAATGAGCTCTACACTCAAAAAACGGGGTTTTAATTTTCTTGTCTATGTCTAAAATACAAAGAATCTCCGAATTTCAGCACAAATTTTCATTTTTAAGTGCTATTGATAACTTCAATCTTTATTTCAATCAATTTTTATTAAGCGATTTAGGGAAAATTTACACTGCGATTCCTTGGGATTCTTTGGTTGATGTTTTCAAAATCAAAGAATCAAAAAAAGGAACAAAGAATTATTTTAGTCCCAAAGGGAAGTTAGCTCTTATGTTTTTAAAACATTATGCTTGCTGTTCTGATAGAAAATTAATTGAGCAACTTAACGCCAATATTGACTATCAATTTTTTTGTGATATTCATTTAGGACATTATCGTTTGACAAATTACAAGATTGTTAGTCAAATACGATGTGAATTAGCTGAGAATTTATCAATAATAGAGATTGAAAAATCACTATTTAATCATTGGTCAAACCATATAAAAGAGCAAGGTTGCATTTTTACTGATGCTACTTGTTATGAGAGTGAAGTTAGATATCCAACTGATCAAAAATTACTCTGGGAATC
>NZ_CANMHM010000031.1 GCF_947497695.1 uncultured Polaribacter sp.
AACAAGTGGCATCAGTAGTAATACTTTGCTGATTTGCAATGAAACCTGACCAGTAATTAAAAAGTGTTTTTTCTACCTTTTCTATAATTAGATTTTGAGCCAACTCACAACGTATTTGGCTTACGATTTTGTAGTTGGTTAAACGATGATGTCCTAAATGAATATCGCAAAAAAATTGATAATCAATATTGGCATTCAATTGTTCAATTAATTTTCTATCTGAACAACAAGCATGGTGTTTTAAAAACATTAAGGCAAGTTTGCCTTTTGGACTAAAATAATTTTTCGTTCCTTTTGGTGATTCTGTAATCTTAAAATTTGTTACTAAATCATACCAAGGAATAGCAGCATAGATTTTACCTAAATCGCTATTCAAAAATTGATTGAAATACAGCGTGTAATTCTCTGTAGCACTTAAAAATGAAAATTCGTGCTGGAAATCGGAAATTCTTCGTATTTTAGACATAGACAAATGATAGAAAACCCCGTTTTTTGAGTGTAGAGCTCGTTTTCGGGGTTTTGTTTTAT
>NZ_CANMHM010000032.1 GCF_947497695.1 uncultured Polaribacter sp.
GTTGATTGGAGTTTTCATCAAATGAAAACAATTTGTAAAACTTTAAAATTAAAGTTACCCCGTACTAAATATTTAAAATGGAAAAAGCGCTATATAAATTATAGTAAAATGAGAAGAAAGACCAACAAAAAACGCACTCCTTTAACCAGATCTTTACTTCACTTACTAAAAAAAATAAATAAAGAATTAGATAGTTTAGAAAAACAATATTCTTTTAAAATGTCTGATAAATATTACAAACGAAGAGTAATTATCAAGAAAATAGCCTACCAACAATCACTTCTTTTTAACAAAGACGAAAAACCAAAAAACAGAATTGTAAGTATTGATAAAGAATATCTTCGCCCAATAATAAGGGGTAAAGAAATTAAAGCGGTAGAATTTGGAGCAAAAGTAAACAAACTCCAAATTGACGGAATCAATTTTATTCAGCGTATTAGTTTTGATAATTTTAATGAAGGAACACAGTTTAAAAACACTATTTA
>NZ_CANMHM010000033.1 GCF_947497695.1 uncultured Polaribacter sp.
CACTATATCTTTTTTCAATTTTTTCTGCTATTGCATCAAAAACAAAAAAAAGGATGCCGTTTCTATCCCTAACCCGATCGTATTTATCAGTTAATTTTCTTTTTGACTTGGATATTTTGTTTAAAAGCGAGCTCTTCAGATATCCTATTATTTAACTCTCGAAACTTAACTTAATTTTCTAAGTATTAAAAAAGCAGTGATAAGATTTTAATTTTCAAGCGAGTCAAAGAAAAATTGATTTGTAATCTGTTCATAATAATGCTTTTAGAGGTGTGCTAAAAAA
Source organism: uncultured Polaribacter sp. (assembly GCF_947497695.1). Lineage (GTDB taxonomy): Bacteria > Bacteroidota > Bacteroidia > Flavobacteriales > Flavobacteriaceae > Polaribacter. The sequence continues at coordinate 284 of NZ_CANMHM010000033.1, forward strand.
TAAGTAAAAAAAACATTCAAAAATATATTGTTATATTAATAATGTGTTGTAGTTTTGCAGCCGCTAACGGAAATATTGTTTGTTAGTTTGTTCATTGATTTTTCAGTTTTTTTGATTATTTATTTTTAGAAATAAATATAAGGTTTTATTGTTTACTAATAAAAAAGAGTTGTATGTTTGC
>NZ_CANMHM010000034.1 GCF_947497695.1 uncultured Polaribacter sp.
TATCAATTAAGAAGAAACGGAACGAATGTTGGTTCTCCAATTACAGGAACAGGAAATGCCATTAGTTTTGGAAATCAAACAGCAGCAGGAACATATACAGTAGTAGCGACAAGAACAAGTACTTCATGTACACGAGTGATGTCAGGATCAAGAACAGTCACAGTGAATGCCTTGCCAACTCTTTACACAGTAACAGGAGGAGGGGCATATTGTTCAGGAGGTTCAGGCGTTGTAGTAGGATTATCAGATACCCAATCCTCAGCATTTAGCTATCAATTAAGAAGAAACGGAACGAATGTTGGTTCTCCAATTACAGGAACAGGAAATGCCATTAGTTTTGGAAATCAAACAGCAGCAGGAACATATACAGT
>NZ_CANMHM010000035.1 GCF_947497695.1 uncultured Polaribacter sp.
AAAAGAAAACGTAAAATGTCTGATGGAGAAGTAATGACAATTTTGGTGCTATTTCATTTAAAATCTTATAGAAGTTTGAAGCATTTTTACATAAACCATGTTTGCAAACATATGCGAGATGATTTTCCTGACTGTGTTTCTTATAATCGTTTTGTTGAACTACAAAAGAAAGTAGTTCAACCTCTTGGAGTATTTATGAAAATGCATTGTTTAGGAGATTGCACTGGTATTTCATTTATAGATTCTACTACTTTAAAATCATGCCATTATAAAAGAGAAAA
>NZ_CANMHM010000036.1 GCF_947497695.1 uncultured Polaribacter sp.
AACCTTAATTCTCTCTTTTATTCTTTCTTATTATTTTATCAAATTTATTAAAAGACAAACTTAAGCCGTGTATAATTAATTGCTTGGTAATAGCCCACTTACGAAAGTCCTCGCGGACTTTTTATCTGTGATTTTTTTGCTAACTTTAGTGCTTAAATCACGCAACTAATCATACACATCAACGTTATGAGAGTGAAGTTAGATATCCCACAAATCAGAAACTATTATGGGAGTCTGTTGATTGGAGTTATAAACAGATG
>NZ_CANMHM010000037.1 GCF_947497695.1 uncultured Polaribacter sp.
TTCATATTTTTTCTAACCTTTGTTATAAGGTGAATACCATCTACAAATAATTTATCGAATAAATCTTTTCCAAGATACCCCTTATCTCCGTAAATTTTACCAAATATTTTATCATTAAAAGATTTATTTCGAAGTGGTTTTCTATCATCTACATTGCCTGGAGTAAGCATAAACTCAACTATTTCTCCTTTATCATTGCATACAAGATGTAATTTAAAGCCATAAAACCAACCTAAAGTTCCGT
>NZ_CANMHM010000038.1 GCF_947497695.1 uncultured Polaribacter sp.
ATAGCGACAAGAACAAGTACTTCATGTACACGAGTGATGTCAGGATCAAGAACAGTCACAGTGAATGCCTTGCCAACAGCTTATACAGTATCAGGAGGAGGCGCTTATTGTTCAGGCGGAACAGGAGTTGCTGTTACTTTATCCGATTCACAGACAGGAGTAAGATACCAATTAAGAAGAAACGGATCAAATGTAGGTTCTTTAGTAAATGGAACAAACAATGCCATTAGTT
>NZ_CANMHM010000039.1 GCF_947497695.1 uncultured Polaribacter sp.
ACAATATTAGTCAGTCCATTATCTTCTGGTAAACTAACTGGATCGTTATTTGCTACTGGTACATCATCTACTGATGTTACTGTTAAAACAACAGTTGCTGTATCACAATCGCCATCTGCATCACAAATTTGGTATGTAATACTGTCTGGTCCATTGTAATTTGCATTTGGTGTATAATCTATTGTATCATCTGTTGGATCATTTGGTGTTCCTCCATTATTTAC